>DASTMO010000060.1:0-46843 GCA_035714115.1 Alphaproteobacteria bacterium | reverse complement strand
TGAGATTAGCTCTTCGAGTGTTTCGTCATTCTTGAAACGCTCAATTGCATCTAGCTTTGATATGGATGAACCGCCTTCGAGTCGGTGAATGATTTCGTTGAATTTAGCTTCAGCGTCCGGGACATCCTCGGCCTGTTCATTAAAATTTCTTGTAGCCTCTCGATAACTCCACAATGCCTTTAGAACTTTGCTAGTGACTGCATCATTTGATTTTTGAAAAAAACAACGCAAGCGTTTGGCTTTGGATTGGCCATTTGCGCAGTAAGCGTCGTCGTCTATGTCGATATTAAATTCTGTTGCAAAAAACTCGGCGAAAGTACGATTGGAAAAATCCAAAACGTATCCGTCGGACATCCCAAAAATCTTTTCTAGAAAAAAGATATCAATCGAATTTAGGCTGCTCATTGTCCACTCGTGAGGCTATTTGCTTCACCAACGCTATAATTAAGGTGGTGGATACAGAAGTGCTATTTGATCCCTATTAATCCCAATCTGCCGCCGCTTGCCCTTAATCTTGCTTCACCCTAAACTCCGCGTCACATCAAGCATTTGAGCATCTTTTCATGGCCAAGACCGACAGTGACATCTCGCCCGACATCGCCGCGCTTTCCTTCGAGGAGGCTTTGGCCGAGCTGGAGAAGATCGTCGGCGACCTGGAGCGCGGCAAGGTCAAGCTCGACGACGCCATCGCCGCCTACACGCGCGGCGCGCAGCTCAAGAAGCATTGCGAGGCCAAGCTCGCCGCCGCCAAGGCCAAGGTTGAGAAGATCGTCGTGCGCCAGGACGGCAGCCTCGCAGCCGAAGAAACCGAGCTGAACTAGCCCGTCTTGTTTGCGGCCCCATTTTCGGCCCGTTTCTCGCGCTAATGTGCGAGACGTTCCGCGCCGTCGGGACTATTCTCCGCCGCGCATCGAACCTCTTGGATCATCGTTCCGTGACCGACAGCAGCAAGGATATGGCCGGCGCTTTGACGTCCGTCGCGACGGCGGTCGACGCCGTGCTCGACACTGCGCTGCCGCGCCCGTCGGGTTCGGCCGAGGACGTGCTGTTCGAGGCCATGCGTTACGCCGTGATGGACGGCGGCAAGCGCTTCCGTCCGGCGCTCGCCGTCGCCTGCGCGCGATTGTTCGATCTTCCGGCCGAAGCGGTGCTGCGCGCCGCCGCCGCCGTCGAGCTGGTCCATTGCTACTCGCTGGTCCATGACGATCTGCCGGCCATGGACAACGACCTGCTGCGTCGCGGCCAGCCGTCCTGCCACGCCAAGTTCGGCGAGGCGACGGCGATCCTAGCGGGCGATGCGCTGATGACGTTGGCCTTCGAGGTGCTGGCCGATCCCGCGACGCACGCCGACGCCGCGCGCCGCACCGAGCTGATCCTGTCGCTGGCGCGCGCCGCCGGGCCGCATGGCATGGTCGCCGGCCAGATGATCGATTTGGCTGCTGAAGGAAAAACGCAGGGGCCGCGCCATATGGACGCCGCCGGCATCGCCCGCATGGAGACGCTCAAGACCGCTGCCCTGATCGCCGCGGCCTGCGAGACGGCGGCCATCGTCGCCGGGGCGTCGCCGGAGGCGCGGGCCAAGCTCGCGGCCTATGCCCGGGCGCTCGGCTTGGCCTATCAGGTGACCGACGATCTGTTGGACGCCGAGGGCGGTTCCGCCGAGATCGGCAAGACCGCCGGCAAGGACGCGGCGGCCGGCAAGGCCACCTTCGTGGCGACCATGGGGCTTTCGGGGGCCCATGAGGAGGCGGCCCGCCTCATCCGGGAGGCTGGGCAAAACCTTGATTTCTTCGGGGAAAAGGCAGACTTTCTGCGCCACTTGACGCGGTTCGTTCTCGAACGGCGTAAGTGATTGGAATATAATAAAAACCCCCTGAACTGCCGCCGAACCTAATACGGCCCGGATCGTTAGCGTTCCATGACTTCTGAGATTCCCGCCAGCAAGACGCCGCTCCTGGACCAGGTCCATGTGCCGGCGGACCTGCGCCGACTGCCCGAGAAGGATCTGCGCCAGCTCGCCGACGAACTGCGCGCGGAAATGATCGAGGCCGTCGCCATCACCGGCGGCCATCTCGGCGCGGGCCTCGGCGTCGTCGAGCTGACCGTGGCGCTGCATTACGTCTTCGAGACGCCCGACGACAAGCTGATCTGGGACGTCGGCCATCAGGCCTATCCGCATAAGATTCTCACCGGTCGGCGCGAGCGCATCCGCACCCTGCGTCAGGGGGGAGGCCTGTCGGGCTTCACTCGTCGTAGCGAGAGCGAATACGACCCGTTCGGCGCGGCGCACAGCTCGACCTCCATCTCCGCCGCGCTCGGCATGGCCGTCGCGCGCGATCTGAAGCATGAGAAGCGCAACGTCATCGCCGTGATCGGCGACGGCGCCATGAGCGCCGGCATGGCCTATGAGGCGATGAACAACGCCGGCGCGATGAAGTCGCGCCTCGTCGTCGTGCTCAACGACAACGACATGTCCATCGCGCCGCCGGTCGGCGCCATGAGCGCTTATCTGTCCAAGCTGATCTCGTCGAAGTCCTACCGCGCGGCGCGCAATGCCGCCAAGGCGGTGACCGAGCATCTGCCGCGCCCGCTCAAGACCGCGGCCAAGCGCGCCGAGGAATATGCGCGCGGCATGGTCACCGGCGGCACTTTGTTCGAGGAGCTCGGCTTCTATTACGTCGGTCCGATCGACGGCCACAATCTCGAGCATCTCCTGCCGGTGCTCAAGAACGTGCGCGACATGGCCGAGGACCGCCCGGTGCTGATCCATGTGGTCACGCAGAAGGGCCACGGCTATGCGCCGGCTGAAGCCGCCGAAGACAAGTATCACGGCGTCGGCAAGTTCGACGTGGTGACGGGCGCGCAGGCCAAGGTGAAGGCCGCCGCGCCGAGCTATACGCGCGTCTTCGCCGACGCGCTGATCGCCGAGGCCGAGCGTGACGAGCGCATCGTCGCGCTGACCGCCGCCATGCCCTCGGGCACCGGCATCGACCTCTTCGCCAAGCGCTTCCCGGATCGTTCGTTCGACGTCGGCATCGCCGAACAGCATGCCGTCACCTTCGCGGCGGGCTTGGCCACCGAAGGCTTCAAGCCCTTCGCGACGATCTATTCGACCTTCCTGCAGCGCGCCTACGATCAGGTGGTGCACGACGTCGCCATCCAGCAATTGCCGGTGCGCTTCGCCATGGACCGCGCCGGTCTGGTCGGCGCCGACGGCGCGACCCACGCGGGCGCTTACGACATCTCCTTCCTCGGCTGCCTGCCGGGCATGGTCATCATGGCCGCCGCCGACGAGGCCGAGCTGTTCCACATGGTCGCGACCCAGGTCGCCATCGACGACCGCCCGAGCGCGCTGCGCTATCCGCGCGGCGAGGGCTTCGGCGTGCCGCTGCCGGCGCTCGGCCAAGCCTTGCAACTCGGCAAGGGCCGCATCATTCGTGAAGGCACCTCCGTCGCGATCGTCAGCTTCGGGGCGCGCCTGCGCGAAGCCATGGCGGCGGCGGACATGCTCGCAACCTTCGGGCTTTCCGCGACCGTGGTCGATGCCCGCTTCGCCAAGCCGCTCGACGAGGATCTCATGCGCCGCCTGGCGCGCGAGCACGAGGTGATGATCACCATCGAGGAAGGCAGCATCGGCGGCTTCGCCGCGCAGGTGATGCAGTTCCTGGCGCTCGACGGCCAGCTCGACGGCGGCGTGAAATTCCGCCCGATGACGCTGCCGGACCGCTTCATCGACCATGATTCGCCGATCAAGCAATATGCCGATGCCGGCCTGGACGCGCGCCATATCGTCGCGACCGCCATGGCCGCCCTCGGGCGCAACGCCGACTATCTCGCCTCGTCGTTGGATGTGGCAGTTGGCGGCAGCGGTCTGAAACGACCGTAACGCGCATTCGGCTCGCGAGAGAGCCGCAGTCTCCGTCCTCTATTTGTTACATCGCAGCGCTAACCTGCGCGCGTTCGTTCTTTCCGGATCGCTTCATGTTCGTCCCTTCCGATCACACCGTTTCGCGCTGGAGCCTGTGGCGCGCCGAGATCAAGGCAATGCTGTCCCTCGGCGTGCCGCTCGCGCTGAGCCAGCTCGCGCAGATCGCCATTCAGACCACCGACGTGGTGCTGCTCGGCTGGCTCGGTCCCGATTCGCTCGCCGCCGCCGGTCTGGCGACCAACGTCTGGATCATCATGTTCCTGTTCGGGCTCGGCGTGGTGAGCGCCGTCTCGCCCATCGTCTCCCAGATCGTCGGGCGGCCGGAGAAGCGCGGTAAGGTGCGCGCCATCCGCCGCGTCGTGCGCCAGGGCTTCTGGGCGGCGGCGCTTTTGTCCGTGCCTTTCATGGCCGTCTGCTGGTTCATCGAGCCGATCCTGCTACTGTTCGGCCAGGATCCCGCTTTGGCCGCCGCCGGCGCGCCGTTCCTGCATGCGCTGATGTGGGCGACCATGCCGGCGCTATGGTTCGTCGTGCTGCGTTGCTTCGTCTCGGCCTTCGAGCGCACGCGCGCCGTACTGATCGTCACTCTGTTCGGCATCGTGCTGAACGCGGTGATCAATTACGGCCTGATCTTCGGCCATTTCGGTTTGCCGCGCCTCGAACTGCTCGGCGCCGGCATCGGCTCGGCCATCACCCACACCAGCATGACCGTCATCATGCTCGGCTATGTGCTGATCGATAAGCGCTTCCGCCGCTACTACATTCTCGGCCGCCTGTGGCGGCCCGATTGGTCGCGCCTGGCAGAGATTTTCCGCATCGGCCTGCCCATCGGCATCATGTGGGTGCTGGAGGTCGGCGTTTTCTCGGCGGCGCTGCTGCTGATGGGACTGATCGGCACCAACGCCATCGCCGCGCATCAGATCGCGCTCCAATGCGCCGCCATCACCTTCATGGTGCCGCTCGGCCTCGCCATGGCCTCGACCGTGCGCGTCGGCTTGGCCATCGGCGGCGACGACATCGCGGCCGCGCGCCGCGCCGGCTTCACCGCGCAGGGACTCGGCGTCGGCTTCATGGCGGTGAGCTGCCTGACCTTCCTGCTCGCCGGGCCGTTCCTCGTCGGCCTGTTCCTCGACGAGACGCGCGCCGATACGCTGCCGGTCGCGACGCTCGCCGCGCAACTGCTGATCGTCGCCGGCATCTTCCAGATGTTTGACGGCGCGCAGAGCGTCGCCGCCGGCGGCCTGCGCGGCATGAAGGACACGCGCTGGCCGCTGGTCATCGCGCTGGTCGGCTATTGGCTGATCGCCTTTCCGCTCGGCGTGCTGTTCGGCTTCCCGCTGAAGGTGGGGGCCATCGGCGTCTGGATCGGCCTCGCCATCGGCTTGGCGGTGACCGCCGTGCTGCTCACCTGGCGCTTCCACTGGCTGACGCGGGGGAAGTTGCTGTGAGCGAGAAGAAAGCGGGCAAGATCCGTCTCGACCAGCTGCTGGTGGATCGCGGCTTGGCCGAGACGCGCACCAAGGCGCAGGCGGTGATCCTCGCCGGGCAAGTCTTTAGCGGCGAGCGCCGGCTCGACAAGCCGGGCAACAGCATTGCCGCCGATACGGAAATCACGCTGCGCGGCGCGCCGCATCCCTGGGTGTCGCGCGGCGCGCTCAAGCTGGTCGGCGCGCTCGATTATTTCGGTCTCGATGTGACGGGCCGCGTCGCTATTGACGTCGGCTCTTCGACCGGCGGCTTCACCGAAGTGCTGCTCGCGCGCGGCGCGGCCAAGGTCTATGCGGTGGATGTCGGCAAGGGCCAGCTGGCCTGGACCTTGCGCAACGATCCGCGCGTCGCCGTCATGGAAGGCACCAACGCCCGCCATGTGACGGCGGAAGACTTCGAAACGCCGTTCGACGCCGTGGTCTGCGACGCCAGCTTCATCGGCCTCGCCACTGTGCTGCCGACCGTGCTGGCGCTGGCCAAGCCCGGCGCGCTGCTGGTGGCGCTGATCAAGCCGCAGTTCGAAGTCGGCAAGGGCCGGGTCGGCAAGGGCGGCATCGTGCGCGAGCCGGAATTGCACGCCGAGGTCTGCGAGCGCATCCAGGATTGGCTCGCCAATGAGATGAAATGGCAGGTCATCGGCATCACCGACAGCCCGATCACCGGCCAGGACGGCAACCGCGAATTTCTCATCGCGGCAACAAAGCCGGAGTAGAATAGGCCATGGCCGACGAGATCGAACTGACCGTGCAAGCCCTCGGCGGCGAGGGCGATGGCATCGCCACCTTGCCCCATGGCGGCGAGGGCGGCGCGCGCGTCTATGTGCCCTTCGCGCTGCCCGGCGAGAAGGTCCGCGCCCGCGTGACGCCGACGGCCGACGGCCTGCGCGGCACTGTGGTGGAAATTCTTCAGCGCTCGCCCGACCGCATCGAGCCGGCCTGCCCGAACTTCACCAAATGCGGCGGCTGCGCCATGGAGCATCTGGCGCCTGCGCCCTATGCCGCCTGGAAGCGCGACATTCTGGTGGAAGCCTTGGCTCATGTGGGCCTGCCGGATGTGGCGGTCGAGCCGCTCGTCGCCGTGCCGCCGGCCACGCGCCGCCGCGCGACGTTTTTCGCTCATCGCCCGCCGCAAAACGAAAAGGGGGCTGGCGCGGTGAAGCTCGGCTTTCAGGCGCGCGCCAGCCATGACGTGATCGATCTGACCGAATGCGCCGCTTTGTCGCCGGCGCTGATCGCGCTGCTCGCTCCTTTGCGCGATCTTTTGGCGCGCCTCCTGCCGCCGAACGGACGCGCCGAGGCGATGGTCAACCAGCTCGACGACGGACTGGACATCGTGCTGCGTACGCCGGGCAAGCTGCCGGTGCCGTTCCGCCAGATGATGGCCGACTTCGCCACGGCGCGAAATCTGCTCCGCATCTGCTGGCAGTCGCTCAATGCCTCCGGCCCGGTGGGCACGCCCGAACCCATCGTCACGCGCCGTTCAGCGCTGGTCTCTTTCGGGAAGGCGCAAGTCGCGCTGCCGCCCGGCGCGTTCCTGCAGGCGACCAAAGCGGGCGAGGCCTTGCTGGTCGAAGCGGTGCTCGCCGCCTTCGACGGTGCCAAGCCCAAGCGCATCGCCGATCTGTTCTGCGGCGCGGGAGCGTTCAGCTTTCCGTTGGTCGGGCTTGCCTCGGTGCTGGCGATCGACGGCGACCCCGGCTTGGTCGGCGCTTTGCGCAAGGCGGCCGACGCGGCCGGCATCGGCAACAAGCTCGCGACCGAAACGCGCGATCTGATGAAGCGCCCGCTGATCGCCGACGATCTCAAGAAGTTCGACGCCGTGGTGTTCGATCCGCCGCGCGCCGGCGCGGCCTCCCAGGCCGGCCGTCTGGCCGCCTCGAAAATCCCGCTGGTGGTGGCGGTGTCGTGCAACCCGACGAGCTTCGCGCGCGACGCCAAGCTGCTGGTGGACGGCGGCTATCGCCTGGAGCGGGTGCTGCCGGTCGACCAGTTCCTCTGGACGCCGCATCTCGAAGTGGTCGGCGTGTTCCGCAAGGGCCGCTGACTTGACGGGCTCGCCCGGGCCTTATATGCACGAAGCAACGAAGAAATAAGGGCAGGGAGTAGGGGCTATGCGCATTTGCATTTTCGGCGCCGGAGCCATCGGCGGCTTCATGGGCGCGGAATTGGCCCTGGCCGGCGCGGACGTGACCTTGATCGCGCGCGGCCCGCATCTCGCGGCCATGCAGAAGGACGGCCTCAAGCTGATCCGCGACGGCCAGGAGAAGGTCGCCAAGGTGCGCGCTTTCGAGACCGCGGCCGAAGCCGGCCCGCAGGATTTCGTCGTCATTACCCTGAAGGCCCATTCGGTGCCGGCTGTCGTGCCGGCGATGCAGCCGCTGCTCGGCCCCGACACCGCCATCGTCTGGGGCGTCAACGGTGTGCCCTGGTGGTACTTCTACGGCCTCGATTCGCCGCTGAAAGATGCGCGCCTCGCCAGCGTCGATCCCGGCAATGTGCAGTGGGATGGTTTCGGCCCCGAGCGCATGATTGGCTGCGTCGTTTATCCGGCTTGCGAAGTGGATGCGCCGGGCGTCGTGCGCCATGTCGAAGGCGACCGCTTCACCCTCGGCGAGCCGAGCGGCGAGAAGACGGCGCGCGTTACCGCCCTCTCCGAAGCGCTGGTCAAGGCCGGGCTGAAAGCGCCGGTGCGTCCGCGCATCCGCGACGAGATATGGATCAAGCTGTGGGGCAACCTCTGCTTCAATCCGATCAGTGCGCTCACCCACGCGACGCTCGACGTCATCGCCACCGAGCCGGGCACCCGCGCCGTCGCGCGCGCCATGATGCTGGAGGCCCAAGCCATCGGCGAGAAGCTCGGGGTGAAGTTCGGCATCGATGTCGACAAGCGCATCGCCGGCGCGGCCGCCGTCGGCGCGCACAAGACCTCCATGCTGCAGGATCTGGAACGCGCCCGCCCGATGGAGATCGACGCGCTGGTCACCGCGGTGCAGGAGATGGGCCGCATGGTCGATGTGCCGACCCCGGCGGTGGACATCGTGCTGGCGCTGATCCGCCAGCGCGCGACGGTTGCCGGGCTCTACGGCCACTAACGAGGCGATTTTTACTGGCGGAACGCGCCCCCGCGAGACTCGCGAGGTCGCGCTTGGCCATGCTAAAATCGGCCCAAGCAAGACGCCGCCAGCGGCGCGTCATTTTTTCAGGGAGATCGTCATGGCCACCGCCCTTCAGGACACGTTGCGCGCCGAGTTGCAGGACAAGTTCGTCACCATCGACGGGCTGCGCATCCGCTACATCGAGGAAGGGCAGGGCAAACCGGTGGTCTGCCTCCATGGCGCGTCGCTCGGCTCCTCGGCGGACGTGTTTCGCCGCAACATGGGTCCGCTGGCGCGCGCGGGCTTTCGCGTCATCGCCTTCGACCAGCCGGGCTTCGGCCTGTCGGACAATCCCGAAGATCATGGCGCGGGCCTGCGCAAGAAGATGGTGACGAAGCTCATCGACGCGCTGGGTCTCGGCAAGGTCGCTTTCCTCGCTCATTCGCAGGCGGGCAATGCCGCGACGCAGATCGCCCTTGCCGAGCCGGAGCGCGTCAGCCATGTGATCGTGCTCGGCACCGGCAGCTTGCTGCCTCCGCTCGAAGCCAAGCCGGAGGCCGGCGCCGATCGCCAGGCTGCCGTGCAGCAGCGCCTGGAGCGCCGCATGGCCGCCTCCGAGCCGACCATCGACGACACGCGCAAGCTCTTGGAAGCGAATCTCTTCCATCACGAGCTGATCACGCCGGAGGAATTGGCGCTGCGCCATAAGCACAGCACCGGCAAGAACTTCGCCGCCTTCGTCGCGCGCAACGAGCTCAGCGAGTCCAACAAGCAAAAGCCCAAGGACAAGACCGGTCCCGAACCGTGGGAGACGCTGACGGATTTGAAGATGCCGCTGCTGCTGATCTACGGCAAGAACGACCGCGCCAATGCCTTCGAGAAGGCGACGCTGCTCAAGGAGCGCCGCCCGCAACTCGACCTGCATATCGTCGATGGCTGCAAGCATCTCGTGCCGTGGGACGCGGCCGACGACGTGCAACGCCTCGTCGTGCCCTTCCTCAAGCGCTGATCCGTCATGGCTTTGTGGGTGCGCTTCGCGCGCGGCGCGACCGAGGGTTTTGGCACGCTTGACGGCGAGACCATCTCGATCCATCAGGGCGACATGTTCGCCGTGCCGACGCCGACCGGTGAAAGCCTCGCGCTGGCGGACGTCGCGCTGCTGACGCCTTGCACACCGCAGAAAATGGTCTGCCTGTGGAACAATTCGCGCGCCGTGGCGGCGAAGAACAGCCTCGCCGAGCCGCCCGAGCCGCTCTATTTCCTGAAATGCCCGACCGCCTACCTGGCGAGCGGCCAGACCATTCCGCGCCCCGCCAGCTATGATGGCCGGGTGATCTACGAAGCCGAGCTCGGCATCGTCATCGGCAAGCGCTGCTCCGGCGCGGACGAGGCGGCGGCCAAGGACGCGATCTTCGGCTTCACCTGCGTCAACGACGTCACCGCGCTCGAACTGCTGTTCAAGGACGCGTCCTTCGCGCAATGGACGCGGGCCAAGAACTTCGACGGTTTCGGGCCGTTCGGCCCGGCCATCGCCACCGGCCTCGATCCGGCCGGCATCGTCGTGAAGGGGCTGCTCGACGGCCGTGAGCGGCAGAGCCAGAGCGCCGAAGACATGTTCTTCTCGCCGGCGCAGCTCGTCAGCCTGATCTCGCGTGATCTGACCCTGCTGCCCGGCGACATCATCGCTTGCGGCACCACCCTCGGCGCGCTGCCGATGAAGCCCGGCGCGAAGTTCGAAGTGGCCATCGAGGGCGTCGGCACGTTGTCCAACGTGATGGGCTAAGGCCGCCTTGGCCCTGCCATGATTAGCCGCTAGACTTTTCCTCCCATCGGCGAAGGAGAGCCTCATGACAGGCGTGAAGACCGCGATTTCCTTGGGCATGCTGCTCATGCTCGGCGCTTGCGCCGGAGCCGGCAATAAGGCGCCCTCCGGCGGAACGGCGACGCTGGTCGACACGCGTTGGGTGCTGACCAAACTCGGCGATACGGCGGTCGCGCCGGCCGAGCGCGAATATTTCCTGTTGCTGGATACGAAGGATCAACGCGCCAGCGGCTTCGCCGGCTGCAATATGTTCGCCGGTCCCTACCAGCTCGCGGGCGACAAGCTGACCTTCGGCCCGCTGGCGATGACGCGGATGGCCTGCCCGCCGCCGGGTATGACCGTCGAAGGCGCCTACGCCAACGCGCTGCGTGACGCTAAGGGCTACAAGATCGCCGGCAAGACCATGATGCTCACTGACGAGGCCGGCAAATCGCTGGCGAGCTTCGCTGTGAAATAATCGGCCATTAAGGCCAAAGAAAAAGGGGAGCCGCTGGGCTCCCCTTTTTGATTCCGCGGTCAGGCGGTTTTAACCGATCTTGCCGCCGCCATGCTCGCCGACCTGCGCGCGGTGGCGCAGATATTGGTCGGCCAGCACGCAAGCCATCATGGCTTCGCCGACCGGCACGCCGCGAATGCCGACGCAAGGATCGTGGCGGCCCTTGGTCACAACCTCGGTATCGTTGCCGTGGATGTCGACGGTCTTTCGCGGCGTCAGGATCGAGCTGGTCGGCTTGATCGCGAAGCGCACGACGATGTCCTGGCCGGTCGAAATGCCGCCGAGAATGCCGCCGGCATTGTTCGACAGGAAATCGATCTCGCCGGCCTTCATGCGCATCTCGTCGGCGTTCGCATCGCCCATCAGCGAGGCGGCATGCATGCCGGCGCCGATCTCCACGCCCTTGACGGCGTTAATGCTCATCATCGCGGCGGCCAGTTCGGCATCGAGCTTGCCGTAGATCGGCGCGCCGAGGCCGGCCGGCACGCCGGAGGCGACGATCTCGATCATCGCGCCGACGCTGTTGCCGGCTTTGCGGATGCCGTCGAGATAGCTTTCCCAGCTTTGCGCGGCCTGGCGGTCGGGGCACCAGAAGGGATTGTCCTGCGTCGCGTCCCAATCCCAGCGCGAACGGTCGATGGTTTGCGTGCCCATCTGCACCATGGCGCCGCGGATCTGGAAGGCGTCGCCGAAGGCTTGGCGGAGAATCTGGCGCGCCACGCCGCCGGCCGCCACGCGCATGGCGGTCTCGCGCGCCGAGGAGCGTCCGCCGCCGCGATAATCGCGAATGCCGTACTTCTGGTGATAGGTCAGGTCGGCATGGCCGGGGCGGAACTTGTCCTTGATGTCCCCGTAGTCCTTCGAGCGCTGATCCTCGTTCTGGATGAACAGGCCGATGGAGGTGCCGGTGGTCTTGCCCTCGAACACGCCGGACATGATCTGGACGGTGTCGCTCTCCTGGCGCTGAGTGACGAAGCGCGAAGTGCCTGGCTTGCGCGCCTCCATCCACACCTGGATGTCCTCTTCCTTCAGCGCGATGCCGGGCGGGCAGCCGTCGACCACGCAGCCGATCGCCGGCCCGTGGCTTTCGCCCCAGGTGGTGACGCGGAACAGATGGCCGAAGGTGTTGTGCGACATAATGAGTTAGGCCGGCTGGGCTAGACGGTGGCGATGTCGGGCGCGTCGACGGCCTTCATGCCGACGACATGGTAGCCGCAATCGACATGCAGCACTTCGCCGGTCACGCCGCTGCCCAGATCGCTGAGCAGGAACAGGCCGGACTTGCCCACGTCCTCGATGGTGACATTGCGTTTGAGCGGCGAGTTGTGCTCGTTCCACTTCAGGATGTAGCGGAAGTCGCCGATGCCGGAGGCGGCCAGCGTCTTGATCGGGCCGGCCGAGATGGCGTTGACGCGGATGTTGCGGCCGCCGAGATCGACGGCGAGATAGCGCACGCTGGCTTCGAGCGCGGCCTTGGCGACGCCCATCACGTTGTAATGCGGCGTAACTTTCTCGGCGCCGTAGTAGCTGAGGGTGACCAGGCTGCCGCCTTCGGTCATCAGCGGCGCAGCCTTCTGCGCGATGGCGGTGAAGGAATAGCAGGAGATGTTCAGGCTGTTGGCGAAGTTGCTGGGCGACGTATCGATGTAGCCGCCCTTCAGTTCTTCCTTGTCAGAGTAAGCGATGGCGTGGACGAGGAAATCGAGCTTGCCCCAACGCTTCTCCAGGTCGGCAAAGGTGGCATCGATGCTGGCGCTGTCGGTCACGTCGCAAGGCAGCAGGATGTCGGAGCCGATGCTCTGGGCCAGGGGCGCCACACGCTTCTGGAGCGCTTCGCCCTGATAGGTGAAGGCCAGTTCGGCCCCATGGTCGGCGACGGCCTTGGCGATGCCCCAAGCGATCGATCGATCGTTGGCGACGCCCATGATCAGGCCTTTCTTGCCGGCCATCAAACCTGCGGTACTGCTCATCGAATCCTCATGCGGAACGGTGCCCGGGCGGGGTGGGTACGAGAGGTTGCCTGGGCGGGCCGTATGCTACACGAACCGCCGGAAAATCAAAAGGTTGGGAGAGGGGCTCAAGCCCCTGATAAAGCGCTTGAATCGCCCGCTTGGGCGGTCAGGCCTGATCGAGATCGGCCAGGATGGCGGTCAGATTCGAACGCCCCGGCTCGGGCAGGTCTTCGACGGCCTGCATGACCCGCCGCAGGGTGACATGCATGACGTTGAGCTGGTCGACCAGCGACAGCACGACCGGCACGGCTTCTTCGCCGATGGCGAGTTCGCGCGTCAACTCGACGATGAAGCCGACGCGGGCGGCGTCGGCGTCGTCGAAGCTGTAGCTGTCGCCCTCGCGCTCCGGCTCGACCCAGCCTTCGGAAATCCACAGTTCAAGCGTCTGACGTTCGATGCGGGCGCGCGCGAGGATTTCGTCGAGGGTGAAGCTCATGGTTCGCTCCTTTACTTCGCGTCCTGCTTGGCCCAGTCCTCGAGGACTTTGCGCAAGCTGGCGTCGTCCGGCACGTTGACCATCAGGCGCACGAAATGATCGCCGCGTGCGCCGCCGCGTGAGGCGACGCCTTTGCCCTTCAGGCGCAGTGTCGTGCCGCTGTTGCTGCCCTTCGGCACTTTCATCGAGACCGGCCCGTCGAGCGTATCGACCGAGACCGAGCCGCCGAGCACGGCGTCGCGCAGCGGCACCTTCACTTCGGAATGGATATCGTTGTCCTTGCGCGTCAACGTCGCGTCGGGCTCGACGGTGATCTCGACGAAGGCGTCGCCGGCCGCGCCGCCGCGCTGGCCCGGCTGACCCTGGCCCTTCAGGCGCAGCTTCTGGCCATCGGTGGTGCCGGGCGGGATGGAGAGATCGAGCGTCTTGCCGCTGGCCAGGCGCACGTTCTTCTTGGCGCCGAGGGCCGCCTCGCGAAAGCTGACAGACAGCTTGTAGTTCACGTCGGCGCCGGCGAAGCCGGGCGCGGCGCGACCGCGCCGGCTGCCGAACAGCTCCGAGAAAATGTCCTCGCCGGAGAACATGTCGTCCATCTTGAAGCGGCCTTCATACTTCTTGCCGCCTGCGCCGCCGCCGCCAGCCCAGCCGGCGCCGCCGCCGCCGAACGGGCCGCGCCGCATCTCGGCGCCGCTGGCGTCGATCTCGCCGCGGTCGAAGCGCGCGCGCTTGTCGGCATCCGACAGGAAGTCGTAAGCCGCCGACACTTCCGAGAATTGCTCGGCCTTCTTCGCATTGCCCGGATTGAGGTCCGGGTGCAGCGTCTTGGCCAGTTTGCGGTAGGCCTTCTTGATGTCGTCGGCGCTGGCGGCCTTAGTCACGCCGAGCACCTGATATGGGTCTTTCATCGCCTCGCGATCCTCAACTGCCACCCTTATCCGGGCGGTCGAAGCTTCATTCTGCCATAAAAGCGAAAGGCCCGGCAGTCGCCTGCCGGGCCTGGATGCCGCCGCAGGGGCGTTATCCTATTTGGGAATTACTTAACGACCTGCCAAGTGCCGTCCGGCTGGCGGCAGGCGGTGCCGTAGGCGCTCTCGGCCTTGCCGCCGATCGTCACGGTCTGCTGGAATTCGCGGCAGTACGCGCCGTTCGCGGCAGTGCCGTCGCGGACCGGCGTGATGGTGCCGTAGTTGCCGCTCTGCGGATTGTTCCACTGGATGTTCTGGCCGATCGGCGCCGACTGCGCCTGCTGATTGGCGCGATTGGCATATTCCATGTCGGCCTTGTCGAGCGATTTGCCGACCTCGCTGCCGACCAGGGCGCCGAGCAAGGTGCCGACGGCGACGGCCGCCAGCTGGCCCGAACCCTTGCCGAACTGAGCGCCGGCCACCGCGCCGCCGACGCCGCCGAGCAGGGTGCCGCCGGTCTGCTTCTGGCCGCCCATGCTCTCGCAGGCGACGAGCGAGAAGCCCATCAGGGCCACCAGGGAAAGGCTGACGATCTTCTTTGTCATAGCGGTCTTCTTTTCGGGTTGGACGACGGTGATCTGGGTCGGGCTCGGAAAGGTCATTTGCCTCACCTTGTGGTTGGTGGCCAGGCGAGCGTCCTTGTTTCTACGTCGGACCCCCGGAAAGCCGTTGCCGAAGCCGGCTCATGCCGTCTTTCAGCCGCTCAATTAGATAATACCGATTTGCGGCGAAAAAAGGGCCGAAGTCGTGCTAAAGCAAAGTGTTAACGCCAGCCTGCTCCTAGAAGTTCCGCCGGTTTGCCATGACCACTTTGAACGCCGATGAGCCTTTCGCCCTGTTCGACGCCTGGTTCGCCGAGGCGCAAGCGGGCGAAATGAACGATCCTAACGCCATGTCGCTGGCCACGGCGACCGTCGATGGCCGGCCTTCGGTACGCATGGTGCTGCTCAAGGGACATGATGCGCGCGGGTTCGTTTTCTATACGAATTTCCACAGCCGCAAGGGCGGCGAGCTGGCTGCCAACGGCCATGCCGCGCTGCTCTTTCACTGGAAATCGCTGCGCCGTCAGGTCCGCATCGAGGGCGCCATCAGCGAAGTGACGGCGGCGGAAGCCGACGATTATTTCCACTCGCGTCCGCGCGACAGCCAGATCGGCGCCTGGGCCTCGCTGCAGTCCGAGCCGATGGCCGAACGCTTCGAACTGGAACGGCGCATGGCGAATTTCACCGCGCAATTCGAAGGCAAGCCCGTACCGCGTCCGCTCCATTGGTCGGGCTACCGAGTCGCGCCCGAATATTTCGAATTCTGGCAGGATCGGCCTTTCCGCCTGCACGAACGCGTCACCTTCGCGCGCAACGCCCAGGGGTGGTCGATGGGGCGTCTCTACCCCTGATGCGCCTCTAGATTGCGGGCGCGAAGCGTTTTCGCCAAGCTTGATCCAGCGCAATTCCTTCCTAAGCCCAAAGGCCTAGAGTGGGAACAGGGTCGCAAACGGCCCGTTTAGTTCGGGAACCGCTGGCAAGGAGAGACCCCATGACCATCAAAAGCATCCTCGTTCCGCTGTCGGACGCGCGCACGGGCAAGAACGCCCTCAAGGCGGCGGTCGGTCTCGCCAAGACCTTTGACGCTCACGTGACCGCCTTGCATGTGCGGCCCGATCCGCGCGCTATCGCGGTCGACTATGTCGGCGAGGCCGTGTCCGGCGCGATGGTCGAAGAGATGATGAAGACCGCCGACGAGCGCGCCGCCGCCGATCAAAAAAGCGCCCGCAAGCTGTTCGATGCCGGCATCGCCGCCGGCGGCTTGGCGATGGCCGAACGTGGGACCGGCGCAAAGGGCGCCAGCGCCTCTTGGTTGCAGGAGACCGGCTATGAAGACCGCTGGCTGCAGATTCACGGACGCTTCGCCGACATCGTCGTCGTCGGCCGCGCTCTGACCGATGCCGATCTGGCGGCCAAGCTGTCGCTCGAAACGGCATTGATCGAAACCGGTCGGCCGATCCTGATCGCGCCGCCGAAACTGCCGGCGAAGATCGGCGTCAATATCGCCATCGCCTGGAAGGCAGGGGCCGAAGCGGCTCGCGCCATCGAAGCCGCCAAGGCGTTCTTCCCGACTGCGAAGAAGGTGACGATCCTCACCGCGAAGGAAGGCGACAACGACCAGCGCCCCGACGAGTTGGCGGACTATCTCGCTTGGCACGGCATCAAGGCGACGGTGACCAAGCTGCGCGCCAGCGAGAATGTCGGCGCGTCGCTGCTGGCCGCCGCGGCCAAGGCCGGGGCCGACATGATGGTGATGGGCGCCTACAGCCATAGCCGTATGCGCGAGATGATCTTCGGCGGCGTCACCAAGCATGTCATCGCCAAGACCAATCTGCCTGTGCTGATGGCGCATTGAGGGGGCGGAGATGCTGAAGAAGATCCGCTTGGAACTCGGGCGCACGCCCGAGCGTCCCGAGGGCGATCCCTCGATGGCCTACGAGATCGTCGCGCCGCTCGACCGCACGGGCCATCTTGATGCGGAGGCTTGGCGTCAGCAGCGCGACAAATGCCGCGTCGCCCATCTGCAGCCCGGCCGTCCGGTGGAAACCGGTGTGCTGCTGCACCGGCCGGGCAATGTCTGGGCCTTTTCCTACCGCCCGGGCGAGGAGGACAACGAGCCGCTGTTCAAGCTCGACCATCACCAGTTTAAGGCCGGCGAATATGTCTCGATCACCGGCCACGACGGCAAACAGCGGCCGTTCAAGGTGGTTAGCGTCGAAGCGGCCTGAGGCCGATTTCTGACGCTGGCGCTCGGCGGCGGCGTTCGCTAACGTCGCCGCCATGAGCAGCTCTGCGGAAAAACCCACCGTCATCCTGACCGGCGCCAGCCGGGGGATCGGCCATGCCACGGTCAAGCGCTTCAGCGACGCTGGTTGGCGGGTCATCACCTGTTCGCGCGAAGAGGTGCCGGACGATTGCCGGCGCGATCCCAATTGGCACGCTCACATCGCCGCCGACCTGGCCGAAGCCGACGAGCAGTCGCGTTTCATCGACAAGGCATTGGCGGTGCTGGAGGGCGGACCGCTCGGCGCGCTGGTGAACAATGCCGGCGTGTCGCCCAAGACGCCCTATCAGGAGCGGCTCGGCGTGCTCAACGGCGATCTGGGCGCTTGGCGCGAAGTGTTCGAGCTCAATCTATTCGCGCCGCTGCGCCTGTCGCGCGGCTTGGCGAGCGCCTTGCACAAGGGCAATGGCGCGGTGGTCAACGTGACCTCGATCGCCGGCCACGCCATCCATCCCTTCGCCGGATCGGCCTACAGCATTTCCAAGGCGGCGCTGTCGTCGCTGACGCGCGAGATGGCGGCGGAGTTCGCGGAATTGGGCGTACGCGTGAACGCGGTGGCGCCGGGCGAGATCGAAACGGTGATGCTGTCACCGGCGACCGAATTGCTGCTGCCGCGCATTCCGCTCAAAAGGCTCGGCACGCCCGGCGATGTCGCCTCGGTGATTTTCTTTCTCTGCTCCGCCGACGCGGCTTACGTCAGCGGAGCGGAGATTTTCGTCACCGGCGGCCAGCACCTCTACTGAGGCTTAAGCAAGTCCTTCCATCTTTAGGGCTTCCTGCACGGCGGGACGCGCCGCGACGCGGTCGAAGTATTTTTGTAGGCTGGCGGGCAGGGCGACCTCAAACTTTTTCGCCCAGCGCATCACCACGAACATGTAGCCGTCGGCGACCGTGAAGGTCTTGCCCATCAGATAGTCCTGGCTGCCGAGCTTCTTCTCAATGAGGGCGAAGCGGCCGGAGATCTTTTCCTTGGTCGCGGCTTTAACGGCATCGGGCATGTTCGGATTGAACAGGTTGCTGAACTGCTTATGCAGCTCGGTGCCGATGAAGGTCAGCCATTCCTGCAGACGATAGCGCTCCATGCTGCCGTTGGCCGGCGCGAGATTGCTCGTCGGCGCCTTGTCGGCGATGTACTGCACGATGGCCGGGCCTTCGGTCAGGATCGAGCCGTCGTCGAGCTCCAGCGTCGGCACATAGCCCTTGGGGTTGATGGAGCCGAAGTCGGCATCGGCCTCGGTCTTCTTCGCGCGCAGATCGACTTTGACCATCTCGTGCTTCAGGCCGGCTTCGCACAGGGCGATATGCGGCGAAAGCGAGCAAGCGCCGGGGCTGTAATAGAGCTTCATGTTGTACTCCTGACTGTCAGGCTGGAAAACGGACTCACTCGGGCTGCGTCGCCAGAGCCGTGTCCATGGGGAAGGAATTGAGGCCGGCGATCTCGCGGATCAGCTTGGCGCGCACGGCGTTGGCGAAATCCTCGAAGCCTTCGGCGGGCAGCGAGAAGGCGCCGGGGCCGCCGATCACGTCGCGTTCGTAGAAAGCTTCGAGCCCGGGCTCGGAGCCCAAGATCGGCAGGCCGTTGATGACGATGCCTTGGGCGACGACGAAATCGCGCGCCGGCGCGGCCGGCATGCCGTTGCGGGTGCGGCCGTCGCCCGACATGTCGATGACGCGGCGCTCGGCCTCGAAGCCGTTATTGTCGAACAGCTTGGCGCTGTAATGCAGCGCTTCGCCGACGGCGGTGCCGCCGCCGAAGAAATAGGCGCGTGGCAAAGCCTCCAGCTTGTCGGCGAAGGCGTTGGCGCTGTCGGCCCCGTCGATCAGGGTCCAGTCGATGACGATCTGCTGCATGCTGGCGGCCGCCCATTCGACGAAGACCACGGCGATGCGCTGCATGCCGCCGCCGCGGATCGCGTCGATCACGCGCTTATCGCGGAAGGCCTGGGCGTAGCCGCGCCGCTGCAGGATGAATTCCTGATCATCGACGCTGCGTGAGACATCGGCGCTGAGCACCAGTTCGAGATCGACGGGCTTGTCGGCGGCCAGAGCCGAATTGAGTGCGGAATGCGTCAGCATCGGCCCTGCGAAGGCCAGCATCGCGAGAGAAAAAGCGATGCCGCTGATGCGCATGATCTACCTCGTCGGGTTGGGAAGTGCGGCGAGCTTGCTGCCAAGCTCCTCGAACCAGGAGAGTCTCTGCTCCGCCTGGGCGATGTCATGGTCGAGCCAATCGGCGAAGGCGCTGCCTTTGGCGGCGGCCTGCTGATTGCACAGCGCGACGAGGCGCGCCAATTCGGCGCGACAGGCGTCCGCCAGCAATACGGCCTGGTCGCGCTGAGCGTCGGCGCCGAGCAGCGGCAGGAAGCGCATCTTGAGCGCGACGACGAGCTTGTTGAGGTCGTTGAACGGCGAACGCACCGTTGCCTGCATCAGCGCGTCGAACTCGCCGCGGCCTTTCGCGGTGATGGCGAGCTTGTCGCCTTGCTGATCGACGAGATCTTCGTAGCGCAGCAGCTCGAGGGAAGCGCCCATGGCTTCGGGGGACGGGCCCATGATGTGCGAGACGAAGGCGCGCAACTCGCGCGCCAGGTTGGCGTAGGTCGCGGGAGTTTCGGCGAGCATGCCGAGCGCGGCCAAGCGCAGCGCTTCGCGGGGCATCAGGGAATGATCGGGAAACATCTCCTGGAGCCCTTTCTTCGCTATGCCGCGCGCTTGATGTCGAGGCGAGCCCAGACATCAACGAGAGCGGAGACCAAACGATCCATCATCGCGTCGCTATGCTGCGGCGTCGGCGTGATGCGCAGACGCTCGCCCCCGCGCGGCACGGTCGGATAATTGATCGGCTGGATGTAGATGTTGTGGCGGTCCATCAGCTCGTCGGAGGCGAGCTTGCACAGGCGCGCATCGCCGACAAGCACCGGCACGATATGGCTTTCCGACGGCAGGACCGGCAGGCCGGCTTCGGCGAGCAGGCGCTTCAGGCGGGCGGCGCGCTCCTGCTGGCTGCGGCGTTCGGCATCATCGGCCTTGATGTGGCGGATGCTGGCGAGCGCGGCAGCGGCGACGGCCGGCGGCATGGACGAGGTGAAGATGAAGCCGGGGGCGTAGCTGCGCACGGTGTCGACCAGCGCGGCGCTGGCGGCGATATAGCCGCCATGCGCGCCGACGGCCTTGGCCAGCGTGCCTTCGATGACGGTGAGGCGTTGCGATAGCCTCTCGCGGTCGCAGATGCCGGCGCCGCGCGGGCCGTACATGCCGACGGCATGAACTTCGTCGAGATAAGTCATCGCGCCGTATTTGTCGGCCAGATCGCAAATCTTGGCGATGGGCGCGATGTCGCCATCCATCGAATAAACCGACTCGAAAGCGATCAGCTTGGGCGCCTGCGGATCGGCGGCGCGCAGCAGCTCTTCGAGATGGGCGACGTCGTTATGGCGGAAGATGCGTTTTTCGGCGCCGGAATGCTTGATGCCCTGGATCATCGAGGCGTGATTCAGCGCATCGGAGAAGACGATGCAGCCGGGCAGCAGGCGGGCGAGGGTGCTGAGCGTCGCCTCATTGGAAACATAGCCCGACGTGAAGATCAGGGCCGCGTCCTTGCCGTGCCAGTCGGCCAGCTCGCGCTCCAGCAGCACATGGTAATGGTTGGTGCCGGAGATGTTGCGCGTGCCGCCGGCTCCGGCGCCGCATTTGTCGATCGCCTCGCGCATGGCGGCGAGCACGGCCGGGTGCTGACCCATGCCGAGATAGTCGTTGCTGCACCAGACGGTGACTTCGTCTTTGCCCGCCCCATGATAGCGCGCGGCCGGAAAGGCGCCGGCGCGGCGTTCCAGATCGGCGAAGACGCGATAACGCCCTTCGGCTTTCAGCCGGGCGATCGCATCGGCGAAGAAGGCATCGTAATTCATGACGGCGAGACGCTCGGGACGCTGTACGGGGAAGCCGGGCGCCAGACGGCGAGGCTTTTGAAATATTAGCAGGGCGGTGGCCCAGCCGCCACCCTCTCCGCCGCTCGAGCTAGAGCAAGTTTCTCTAAGGAAACCCGAGGGTTAAGCCGAAAATTCGGCTCAGGAAGCGGTCAATTCGCCGTGCGCCCCGTCGAGCGCCTTGCCGAACCGCTCGAGCAAGGCGGCGATTTCGCCGTCCTGGATGATCAGGGGCGGCGAGAAGGCGATGGTGTCGCCGAGTGCTCGCGTGATCAGGCCATGCGCCTGGGCATGGCGGATCAAGGTCGCGCCCGCTTTGCCGTAGGGCTCGAACGGCGCCTTGGTCGCCTTGTCGGCCACCAGTTCGACACCGGCCACCAGGCCGATGCCGCGCACTTCGCCGACCAACGGATGATCGGCGAATTTGCGCAGGCCGTCCTGCAGCAGCGGGCCGACCTTGCGGATGTGCGAGACGATGTCGCGCTCCTGATAGATGCGCAGGGTCTCGAGCGCGACGGCGGCGGGCACCGGGTGGGCCGAATAGGTGAAGCCGTGACCGAAGGTGCCGATCTTGCCGCTCTCCGATACGAAAGCTTTATAAAGCTTCTCGTTGATCATCACCGCCGAGATCGGCATGTAGCCGGAGGACAGCGCCTTGGCGAGGGTGATCATGTCCGGCTGCAGTTCAAAGGTCGTTGAACCGAACATGTTGCCGGTGCGTCCAAAGCCGGTAATCACCTCATCGGCGATGAACAGGATGTCGTATTTCTTCAGCAGCGCCTGCAGCTTGGCGAAGTAAGTGCGCGGCGGCACGATGACGCCGCCGGCGCCCTGCACCGGCTCGGCGATGAAGGCGGCGACCGTGTCCGCGCCTTCCTTGACGATCTGCGCTTCCAGATTGGCCATCAGCCGGTCGGCGAACTGCTCCTCGCTCTCGCCCGGCAGGCCGTAGCGGTAGTAATGCGGGCAGTCGGTCTGCAGGAAGCCTTCGCGCGGCAGATCGAAGCTGCGATGGTTGGCCGGCAAAGCGGTGAGGCTGGCGGCGGCGACGGTGACGCCGTGATAGCCCTTCTGGCGGCTGATGATCTTCTTTTTCGCCGGGCGGCCGACGGCGTTGTTGTAGTACCAGACGAACTTGATCGCGGTATCGACGGCTTCGGAGCCCGAATCGGCGAAGAAGACATGCGACATCGGCAGCGGGGCCATGGCGATCAACGTCTCGGCCAGCTCGATGGCGCGGTCGTGCGACTTGCCGCCGAACAAATGGTAGTAAGGCAGCTTGGTCATCTGCTTGGCGGCAGCGTCGGCGAGGCGGCGCTCGCTGAAGCCGAGGCTGGCGCACCACAGGCCGGCCATCGCCTCGATGTAGCGTTTGCCCTGCTCGTCGATCACATGCACGCCGTCGCCGCCGGTGATGACCAGCGGGCCGATCTTCTCGTGCAGTTCGAGATTGGTGTACGGATGCAGGACGGCGGCGATGTCGCGCGCGGCGAAGCTGTTGACGCCGTGCGGCGGAGTCTGTTGATCGGCCATCGAATATCCTGAAGCGAAGCGCGTTGCTGATGGGCCAGTGTCGCCGCAAAAGCAAATCGCCGGAAGGCCCATTCTCGAAAAGGACGTTCCGGCGATTGAAATCGAGGATTCTTAAACCGGTTTAAGAACGGCTGCCCTCAAGAGCGCCCATAAGTGTCTTCGATGCGGACGATGTCGTCCTCGCCGAGATAGCCGCCCGACTGCACCTCGATCAGATGCAGCGGCATCTTGCCCGGGTTCTCCAGGCGATGCTTGGTGCCGATCGGGATGTACACCGATTCGTTCTCGTTTAGCATGATGATCTCGTCGCCCTTGGTCACCTGGGCGCGGCCGCTCACCACCACCCAATGCTCGGCGCGATGATGGTGCCATTGCAGGGACAATATGCCGCCCGGCTTGACCATGATGTGCTTGACCTGGTGGCGCTCGCCGATGTCGATGCCGCGATAGCTGCCCCACGGACGGAAGACCGTGGTGTGGCTGCGCGGTTCCTCGCGGCCTTGCTGGTTGAGCCAGTCCACCACCTTCTTGACGTCCTGCGCCTTGCCCATCTCGCTGACCAGCACGGCATCGTCGGTGACGACGACGACGAGATCCTCGATGCCGACGGTGGCGAGCAGCTTGCCGCTTTCGCTGCGCAGATAGCTGTTCTTGCTGTCGATGGCGACGACGTCGCCGAGCGCGACATTGCCGTCGTCGTCTTTCTTGCCGATCTGCCACAGCGCGTCCCAGGCGCCGACATCGTTCCAGCCGATGTCGGCCGGCACTACGCCGGCGTCCTTCGTATGTTCCATCACCGCATAGTCGATGGAGATCGATGGGGCGGCGGCGAAGGCCTCCTTGTCGAGGCGGAAGAAGTCGAGATCGTTGGCGCCTTTGGCGATGGCCTGCTCGCAAGCTTCCAGGATCGCGGGCTGCAGCGCCTGCAATTCGGCGAGGTATTTGTCGGCACGGAACAGGAAGATGCCGCTGTTCCAGTCGTAGCCGCCTTCCTTGAGATAGCGCTCGGCGGTGGCGGCATCGGGCTTCTCGACGAAGCGCTCGACAGCATGGCAGTCGGGCGTGCTCGCGCCGAGCGCGGATCCGCGCTTGATGTAGCCGTAGCCGGTTTCGGCGCGCGAGGGCGGAATGCCGAAGGTCATCAGCTTGCCGGCGGCCGCGGCGGGCAGCGCGCTGGCGATGGCGGCGAGGAATTTGTCGCCCTTGGCGATGACATGATCGGCGGGCAGCAGGAGAAGCGGCGTGGACGGATCGTTCTTGGCGGCGAGCAGCGCGGCGACGGCGACCGCCGGCGCGGTGTTGCGCGCCATCGGTTCGAGCACGATGGCGTCCGGCTTGAGGCCGAGAGCGCGCATCTGCTCGGCGACGATGAAGCGGTATTCTTCGTTGCACAGCACGATCGGCGGCAGGAAGCGCGCGGCATCGCCGACGCGCAGCGCCGTGTCGGCGAGCATGGTCTTGGCGCCGGCCAGCGGCATGAACTGCTTGGGCGACAGCAGGCGGGACATGGGCCAGAGCCGGGTGCCGGTGCCGCCGGCCAGGATGACGGGCCGTATCTTTTGTTGTGTCGCCATGCTTCTTCCTACGAACAAAGGCGTGGGTCGTTCCCCGAACCGTCAAATTAGCTAACGTAAATTCTGTGGTCCGCCAAACGGAAAAACCGCTGCCGGAGGGCGGTGGCGAGCAGGTCTATGTTACGGTATAGTCAGGAAAAAGCCGCTTTTGGTCCGGCGGGGGAAGACTTCAGGGACCGGTCGGTTACAGCCGCCAGCGGCGGCATTGCGGAGGCTTTCATGGGCTACAAGGACATCCTGGTCCATCTCGACAGCTCGCCGTCATGCGCGGCGCGCATCGACGTCGCCATCACCTACGCCAAGCTGTTCGGCGCGCGGTTGACCGGGCTTTATGTCGTCGGCCTGGCGCCGATGCACCAATATGCCGAGGCCGATCTCGGGCCGGAGCTGGTCGAGGCGCATGACAAATATATGCGCGAGGCGTCTCACGAAGCCGAGAAGCTGTTCACCGAGCGCACCCGCGCGGCGGGCGTGGCGGCGGAGTGGCGTCAGGTCGAGGGCGCTTTGCCCGATCTGGTGATGCTGCATGCGCGCTATGCCGATCTGGTGATCGCCGGCCAACGCAATCCCGAGCGTCTGGATCCCGGCACCGCGCCGGAACTGCCCGAGCAGCTCGTTCTCGACGTCGGCCGTCCGGTCGTCATCGTGCCGCATGCCGGCGTTTTCCCGACCGTCGGCGAGAAGATCATCATTTTCTGGAAGGCGAGCCGTGGCGCGGCGCGCGCGGTGAACGACGCGCTGCCCTTCCTGCTCAAAGCCAAAGATGTTTGCGTCGTCGCGGTCAATCCCGAGTCGGGCATTTCCGGCCAGGGCGACAATCCGGCGGGCGATGTCGTCACCCATCTGTCGCGCCACGGCATCAACGCGCAGGCGCGCACCGCCAAGGCCGAACGCGGCACCCTCGGCAAGACGATGCGCGAGATCGCCGGCGACTTCGGCGCCGACATGGTGGTGATGGGCGCTTTCGGCCGCGCCCGCTGGCAGGAAATGATCCTCGGCGGCATGACCCGCAGCATGCTCGCCAACATGAATCTTCCGACGCTGATGTCGCGCTAATCAATCAGCGCGCGGGTCGAGCGCGTCCTGCAGGCCGTCGCCGAGGAAATTGAAGGCGATCACCGTCGCGAAGATCAAGAGGCCCGGATAGACCGCGAGCAGCGGCGCGCTCCAGATCAGCTCCTGGGCGTTGGTCAGCATGTTGCCCCAGCTCGCCGCCGGCGGCTGGATGCCGAGGCCGAGAAAGCTCAGCACCGATTCCAGCAGGATCACGTTGCCGACCGACAGCGTCGTGGCGACGACGATGGGCGAGACGGCATTGGGCAGGATATGAACCAGCATGATGCGCCAGGGGCCGGCGCCGGTGGCCACCGCGGCGCGCACGAAATCGCGTTCGCGCAAAGATAGCGTCGCGCCGCGCACCAGGCGCGCCACCGTGGTCCAGCCGACCAGGGCGATGATGGCGACCATGCGATAGAGGCTGACGCTTTCGTCGTTGGCGATGCCGGCCGGCAGGCCGAGCTTGTTCAGGTCCACGGCGGCGAGCACGATCAGCAGCGGCAGGAGCGGCAAGGCGATGACGCCGTCGGTCAGGCGCATCAGCGCGGCATCTAACCAGCCGCCGAAATAGCCGGCGATCAGGCCGAGCGCCGTGCCGATCAGGGCGGCGACGAGCGCCGCGGCGAGACCGACGGCGAGCGAGACGCGCCCGCCGTACAAGAGGCGCAACAGCAGATCGCGACCCAGTTCGTCGGTGCCGAGCGGATGCATGGCGGAGGCGGGCAGCAGCCGGCTCAAGAGATCGGCGGCGTTTGGATCCTGACCGAGCAGATGGGCGGCGAGCGGCGCGGCGAGCGCCGAGAGCGCGAGCAACGCCAGCAGCGCGGCGCTGCCGACCGCGAGGCGATGACGCAGGAAGCGCTTGCAGAAACGGCGCGCGGGACGTTCAGCGGGCGCGATGTCGAGCGGCGCGAGTAGCGTCATCGCCGCGCCTCGCCGGTCGACAGCTTGATGCGCGGATCCAGGCCGACATAGGCGACATCGGCGCCGAGATTGCCGAGCAGGGTCACCAGCGTGGCGAAGAGAAGGCCGACCAGGGCGAGGTTGTAGTCGTTGCCCATGATGGCGTCGTAGATCATCTTGCCCATGCCGGGATAGGCGAACATCGTCTCCGTCACCAGCGCGCCGGAGAACAGGCTGCCGAAGCTGAGCGCCAGAATCGTCACCACCGGGATCAGCGCGTTACGCAACGCGTGGCCCCATAGCACGCGCGCGGGGCTCGCGCCTTTGGCGCGGGCGGTGCGGATGTAATCCTGGCGCAGCGTCTCGATCATGGCGGCGCGCACGAAGCGCGTGTAATGGCCGATGCTGGAGAGCGTCAGCGTCGCCACGGGCAGCACAAGATGCGCGAGGCGGTCGAGGAAGCCGCCGCCGCCGGGCGTGGCGATGCCGCCGGCCGGCAGCCAGCCGAGCCAGACCGAGAAGGCCATCATCAGCATCAACGCCAGCCAAAAGGCGGGCAGCGAAATGCCGGCGAAGCAGAGCAGATTGATGATGTGGTCGAGCTTCGAGTGCGGCTTCACCGCGGCATAGATGCCGGCGGGCAGGGCGATGATCACCGACAGGACGAAGCTCGCGCCCATCAGCAACAGGCTGTTGGCGAGGAACGGCCCCATCACTTCGAGGACCGGCCGCAGATGCAATCGCGAATTGCCGAAGTCTCCGGTCAGCGCCGCGCCGAGCCAGGAGACGTAGCGCGCCCAGAGCGGCTGATCGAGGCCATAGAGCGCCTTAATGCGGGCCACATCGGCGGAGGTGACGCGCGGATCGGCGGCGATCATTATGTCT
This sequence comes from Alphaproteobacteria bacterium, assembly GCA_035714115.1. GTDB lineage: Bacteria > Pseudomonadota > Alphaproteobacteria > SMXQ01 > SMXQ01 > CAMAVH01. The sequence goes on along the minus strand of DASTMO010000060.1, from coordinate 19,899 downwards.
GCCGGATCGCCCGGCATCAGGCCGATCAGCAGATAGACGGCGAAGGACATCACCAGCAGCAGTCCCGCCGCTTCGACGAGACGCGCGCTTATGTATCGCGTCATGACGCGCCCGCTGTTGCGTCAGGCGCCGAGGCGCTCAATGCTTTTTGGGCGCCTTGGCCTGCTCGTGGCGCGCATAGGCGGCGATGAGCAGCGGGTTGGACTGGCGCTGGTCCTTTGACTGCGCGCCGCCGAACGCCGACTGTTCGACCTCCAGAGCGCGCAACAGGGCGTCGGCGACATCGAGCCGGCCTTCGTCGCAGGCCTGGCCATGCGCTTGGATAATCTTGTCGCTGAGGCGGCGGGTGTAGTCCATGGCATCCCCGGGGGTGGTTGTCGGCGCAATCAGATTAGCGCGCCGTTCACTGGGCGGTCCAGTTCTCGACCCACAGCGTCGAAATGTCCTGATGGCCGGTCGGCTCCACGCCTTTGAGCCATTTCGGGAAAATGTAGGGATCGGCCCGGAAGAACAGCGGGATCACCGGCAATTCCTCGGCGTAGAGGGTCTGCAGACGGCTCCATAGCGCCTTGCGCTTGTCGCGGTCGAGCTCCACCTCGATATCGTCGAGCAGCTTGTCGACTTCGGGGTTGGAAAAGCCGGTGTAGTTCTGGCCGGCATAGTTGTTTTCCGGCCGAGTGATTTGGTCGGAATGCAAGGTGGTGCGCGGCACGCTCTCGGGGGCGGAGAACCAGGCGTACATGCCGAGCGCGGGATATTTGCGCTTGGTCATGGTCTCGCCGAAGAATACGCGCGCCGGCTCGTTGCGGATGCGCACGTCGACCCCGGCCTGGCGCCATTGGCTCTGGAGGACCTGCTGCACCTGCTCCCGCGTCTTATTGCCCGCCGTCGTCATGAACTCGAGGATCAGCGGCTCGCCCTTGGCGTTGGTCCGCATCGCGCCTTTGCTCTTCGCCGTCCAGCCGGCCTCATCCAGCAGCGCGGCGGCCTTAGCCGCGTCGCGCTTGTAGCTCGGCGTGTTGGGATCGAACACCCAGTCGAGCGGATTGACCATGCTCTTGGCCACTTCCTGGCGGCCATCGAACAGCTGCTTGCTGATCGCCTCGCGGTCGATGGCGTAGATCAGCGCCTGGCGCACCCGCTTGTCCTGCAGGATCGGGTTGTCGAGGTTGAAGTCGATATGCTCGTAAGTGAGGCTCGGCTTGTAGGAGATGTCGAAATTCTTGCCGTTGCGCTTCTCGAAGGCCAGCGCCTGATCGAGCGTCAGGCCTAATTCGCCGGCGATATAGTCGACGCCGCCGGACAAGAGATTGGCTTCCAGCGCCGAGGTGTTCTCGATGGCGCGCACGGTGATGCGCTTAAAAAAAGGCGGCTTGCCCCACCAGGTCGGGTTGGGTTCGAGCGTGATATGCGAGCCGACGGCTTTTTCGGTGATTTTATAAGGGCCGTAATAGAGGCCGGGGTTGAGCGTGTCGGTGTCGTAACCGTTGCGCGCCCGGTAGGCGGCGGGGTCGGCGAAGCGGGCGCGCTCGAGATGCTCGGGCAGTACATTGAAGTCGTTGATCGCCGCGAATTCGAAGCTGACGCGATCCATATGCATAGTGAAGGTCTTGTCGTCCTTCACGTCGATCTTGAGAATGCGGCGGTACATTTCGCCGGAGGTCACGCCGCTCTGCGGATGCTTGCCCACTTCGTAAGTGAAGAGCACATCCTTGGTGGTGACGGGCACGCCGTCGCCCCAGGCGGCTTTGGGCTGGATCGTGTAGGTGACGGCGATGCCCTTCTTGCCGTCCGGCAAATCTTCCGGCACAGCCAGGCCGTTCTCGATGGTCGGCAGGGTCACGCAAAGCATGCAGACGAGCTGCCAGTCCTTGTCATAGGCAGTGAAGGGCCGGCGCACCATGTCGAGGATGTAGGTCTTGGCCAGCATCGATTCGATGCTCGGGTGCAGCGTCGCCGGATATTGCGTGTAGCCGATCACCAGCGTGTCTTTGCCGGCCGCGGCGGCAGGGCGCGGCGCGGCGATGATGCCGGAGAATAGGGCGAGGGCGGTTGCGGCGAGAGCAAGGCGTCGTAAAGCGATCATTCAATCCTCCATCGTTCGCAAGCGCGCGTAAACTGTAGCAAAGAACGCGAGGCTGCCGAATGAAATCGCCGCTCGGCGCGCGCTTGTGATTGCGTCCTATGGCCAAAGTGCTAGGAGAGAGGCATGGAACCGCCCGTTCTGCCTCATGGCGCGCCAATCGTCTGGGTCTTGACCGATCCGGTCGTCGGCCATGCCAGCCAAAGCCTCGGCGTCGCCGAAGCGCTCGGCTGGCCGTTCGAGACGCGGACGCTGGCCTACGGCGCGCTGGCGCGTTTGCCGGGGTTTACCGGCCCGCGCCATTTATGCGGCCTCGACGGCGCAAGCCGCGCGAAGCTGGCATCGCCTTGGCCCGACATCGTCATCGCCACGGGCGGACGGCTCGGCGGGGCCGCGCGTTGGATCAAGCGCCGGGCGGCGCAGGGCGGCCATAAAGTCTTCCTAGCCCAGATGATGGATCCGCGCCGCGGCCGCGAGGAATTCGACCTGATCGCCGCGCCCCAGCATGACCATATGGCGCCGGCGGCGAACGTGATCGCCACGCTCGGCGCGCCGACGCGCGTGACGGCGGCGCGGCTGGCTGAAGCCGCCGAAGCTTGGCGCGACCGGCTGGAGGATTTGCCGCGCCCGCGCATCGCCTTGCTGGTCGGCGGCACGGCGGGTGGACGCCGCTTCGACGCGGCGATGGCGTCCGAGCTCGGCCGCCAAGCCTCGCATCTCGCCGCGGCGCGCGGCGGCAGCCTGATGGTGACGACGAGCCGGCGCACTGGCGATGCCGAGGCGCGTCTGCTCATCAACAGCATCGCCGTGCCGTCTTACGTCCATCGTTGGGCGCCGAGCGGCAGCAATCCCTATTACGCCTTCCTCGGCCTCGCCGATGCGGTGATCGTCACCGGCGAATCCGTCTCCATGGCGTCCGAAGCGGCCGAGGCGGGCAAGCCCCTGTTCATTTACGCGCCCTCCGCCTTGGTCAAACCGGCCTTCGCCGGCTTCCACAAGGCGCTGTACGACGCAAAGCTGGCGCGTCCGTTGGCTGAAGGCGCGTCGCTTGACGGCGCGGCGCCGAGCGCGCTGGGCACGGCGGCCAAGATCGCCGAAGCGATCCGCGCGCGCCTGCGATAGGTGCAATTCGCCGCGAATTGCCGGCATATTTAAACAGGGCTTAACCCGGCCGCGCGACACTGCGCGTCATGCTCGCCATCGGCCTCATCACGCATATGCGGCGTTTCGCGCTGGACCGCGACGGATCCTCCGCGCTGGAATTCGCTTACGCCTTTCCCGTCATTCTGCTCGCCGTCGTCGGCTTGCTGGAGTTGATGATGATCATGTTCGTCTCATCCTTGATGGAAGGCGGATTGCGCGATGCCTCGCGCTACGCCATCACCGGGGCGCTGCCCGACAACGGTACGCGCGAGCAGGCCATCGTCAACATCGTCAACGACCGCACGCTCGGCCTTTTGGATCTGACGACGGCGGACGTGCGGATGCGCGTCTATCAGAGCTTCGACCAGGTCGGCCAGCCGGAACCGCTGATCGTCGATCTGAACGGCAACGGCCGCTACGATCCGGGCGACAGCTACACCGACCTCAACGGCAACGGCCAGTGGGACGAGGACATGGCCGAGACCGGCTCGGCGGGCCTGTCGAGCGAGGTGGTGGTCTACGATCTCAACGTCGACTGGCCGTTGCTGACGCCGCTGCTGGCGCCCTTCATCGGCCAGAACGGCATCATCAAGCTCGGCGCGTCCATCGCCGTGCGCAACGAGCCCTATTCGCCGACCAATACGGGGGCTTTGCCGTGAACGCGGGTTGGACACAATGCTGGCGCGCCTTCGTCGCAGATCGGCGTGCCGTGGTGCTGACGGAAATGGCGATGTCCATGCCGATCATCATCACCATCGCGCTGGCCGGCTTCGAGATCGCCCGCTACAGCCTGATTCAGCAAAAGCTCGATCGTCTGGCGGCGACGGTGGCCGACATGGTGTCGCAGGCGACGTCGATGTCGAACGCGCAGCTGACGCAGATTTTCGCCGCGACCGGCCCCGTCATGTCGCCCTTCGCCATCACCGACGACGGGGTGATCATCGTCACCTCGGTGAGCGCCACCAGCGGATCGGGCGCCCGCGTCTCCTGGCAGCGCAGCGGCGGCGGCACGATGGTTCAAGCCAGCGAGGTCGGGACGGTCTCCCAACTCGCCGTTTTGCCGGCCGGCTTCGTCGTGCGCGACGGCGAGAACGTCATCATCGCCGAGACCTATTACAATTATTCGCCCATGTTCATTCCGGCGCTGGTGCCGCCGCGCCAGCTCTATCACCGGGCGATGTTCCGACCGCGCTTCGGCGTTCTCAGCACGCTGAACTAAACGCCACGGCTCACTTCGACAGCCGCAGCTCCGACAGGTTGTTCGCCACTTCCTTGAACACGGTCTGCAAGGCGGCCGCGTTGGGCGCATAGTTGTAGAACGGCTTGTCCGGCTTGGTGGCGATCTCTTTCAGCAGCGTCTGCATCGAGGAATTGTTGTTGGCGAATTGGATCACGTAAACAGTGACGCCAGCCGCCTTGATATTCTGCGCCAGCAGGCGCGTGCGCGCGTCCATCGAAGATTGAGCCGCCGAATTGATGCCGAACACGGCTTTATAGCCGTCGCCATAGCCGCCGACATTCTCGCCGTCCGTCAACAGCACGATGGCCTGTTGGCGGCGGCCCTGCGGATTGGGATCCGCTTCGGTCCAGGGCGAGGCGGGGGTGAGCGTGCGCCAGGCCCAGGCGAGGCCCGCCGGCACGTTGGTATTGCCGTCCGGCGTGATCAGCTGGTTGATGGCGTTGGTGATGCCGGTCTTGGTGTTCTGCAGCGATGTAATGCCGCGCGTGAAGCAAGCGGTGCATTCCTGGCCCGAGGGCGCGGCGGAGCAGCGTGTGCTGCCCGAAGATGTCGGCTCGCCTTCGGCGCCGATCGGCTCCCAGCCCATCCAATCGCCGCTCGAATGGGTCAGCGCGGCTTCGACGATGTCGCCGTCGTTGCCGGTGATGCCGTCGGCCTTGTAGCGATCGTAGACGCAGCCCTTCCAGCCTGACGGCGGAGCGCTGAGCAGCGGCACAGGCGAATTGTTGGCGTAATAGAGCCGCGTCTGCGTCGTCCCGTTGAGCGGGTTCTTGAAGGCCGGCACGGTCTGGAAGGTGGTGAGGGCGGAGTTGAACGTCACGCCGTTGCGCGTGACGTTGACCTTGCTGTTCCACGGCACCAGCCCGATCTTCAGCAGATCCTTCACGCCGTCGGTGCCGAACAGAATGTCGACCAGCGTGGTCGCCGCGGTGCGCGCCGCTTGGATGCGCGTCTGGCCGCTACCGGCGGAGCTGCTCATCGAGCCGGACACGTCGATCGCCAACACCAGATCGAGCAGTTGCTGTTCGCGCGTCACTTCGACGGAGCTGTGCACCGTCATGTCGTTGATGCCGAGGACGCGCAGGAAAGTGGTGCCGACCACGGCGCTCGCTTCCAGCGTCACCGTCGTGCTCTGCGGATCGACGATGACTGTCGGGCCGGTGACCGTCGCGCCCATATAGTCCGGCGGGAAGTTGGCGGCGAAATACATCTGGATGTCGGCGTCGCGCGTCGCCGAATAGATCACGCGTCCCCCGGCGAGGCCCGCCGCGTCGAGCGCCTGCGACAGGCGCGCTTTCACCAGATAGCCGCGCGTGGTGTCCACGGCGAGGCCGAGAAATCCCACCAGCGGCACGATGGCGGTGGCGAGGAAGATGGCGATGCCGCCGCGCTCTTCGCGCGCGAGCAAGTCGAGCGTGCGGCGCAGGGCGCGCCAAAGACGGCAAGTGAAAGCGGAAGTCATGGCGCCATTACCTCGCGGCGAGAATGAACTTGCCGAAGAAGATGCCGTGCTCGCCTTACCAAGCCGTGAAGAATAGACCAAGTAAAACGCGCTTTTTACTCAATGTCGGCGCGTCGGCCGGTCTTCTAGAGGAAGTCGATAAAATGCTGCCGAATCTATGCGAATCGGCATAGCAAAAGCGCGGTTTGACGAGGTGTCCGGCTTTTTAGAAAAATCTGTTTTGTATTATTCAAGTATTTATACAGCGAATACAGAACATGCCGCAGAGTTTGTCTAAAATAATCGAAGATATGTGCGCTTTTTATTTGTCTCTGCTGCAAGTTTTTCTTGGAAATTTACTATCCATTAAGAGCAGGGCGACATCATCCCCTCACTGCGATCCCACTCTCAAGGAGGAGACTCACATGCTTATCGCCAACCTGCGCAATCTCATCGCTGACGAATCCGGCGCCACTGCCATCGAATACGGCCTGATCGCCGCGCTCGTGTCGGTCGCCGCCATCGGCGCTCTGACCGCCATGGGCAACTCGCTCGAGACGATGTTCACGAACGTGTCGAACGCGCTCGACACCGCCGTGACTTCCGGCACCACCACGCCGGCTCCGTAACGCCTACGAGATTCGGGGTCGCGGCGCCGCCTGGCGCATTTGGCCCCCCGGCGCGGATCGCCAGACGGCCGCCCGACCCCGAACCCTCGCTTCGTCCGCCGATTGCTTTACCAGGGACCATTTCGCCATGACCGCCACGTTCGCCCAACAGATCGCGCTTCTCGGCTGCGCCGGGCTGCTTGTTTGGGCGGCGGTGGGCGACATCATTCATTTCCGCATCGCCAACCGCCTGTCCCTGGCCGTCGCCGCGCTGTTCGGCGCTTATGCGACAGCGGGCTGGCTCGGGGGCATGCCGGTCGCCGCGTTGAGCGGCCTTGCCGCCGGCCTCGGCGTCTTCATCGCCGGCTTTCTGCTCTATAGCCGCGGCCTCCTCGGCGGCGGCGACGTCAAGCTGTTCAGCGCGGTCGCGCTGTGGAGCGGCCTCGACGGCTTGCCGCAACTCGTCTTCATCGTCGCGCTGGCCGGCGGCGTCATGGCGCTCGGCATGGTCGGCGCCAAGACCTTCTCTTATGTCCGCCAACCCGCTTCGCGCCCCGCAGGGCTGCCGATGTGGCGCGCGGTGCTGCGCCAGCCGGCGCCTTACGGCGTTGCCATCGCCGCCGGCGGCCTCGTCTCTATCGCCCGCCTCGGCGGCCTGGCCTGAGGACGCGTCATGAGCCTGCGCAATATTCTCCTGCTCGTCTTCGCCATCGCCGCCGCCGGCGGCACCGCGCTGGTCGCGCGAGGCTGGATGATCTCCGAGCGCGCCGCCATGTCGGCCCAGCAGAAGCCGGCCCCGGTCGTGGCTTCGCAATTCGTGCTGGTCGCCAAGGCCAATCTGCCGGCAGGTCGTTTCGTCAAAGCCGACGATTTCCGCTGGCAGGCCTGGCCCGACGGCACTTTGGCGCCGACCTATATCGTCAAGGGCAAGCGCCAGCCGGAAGATCTGGTGGGCGCGGTGCTGCGCGCCGGCATCGCCGCCGGCGAGCCGGTGGCGGATTCGCGCCTGGTCAAGCCGGGCGAACGCGGTTTCATGGCGGCGGTGATGCAGCCCGGCATGCGCGCTTTGTCGCTGCCGATCAATGCCACCACCGGCATTTCCGGCTTCGTCTTCCCCGGCGATCGCGTCGATCTGCTGGTCACTCATACGATCGAGGTTGAAGGGCCGGGCAAGCGCAAGAATTCGCTGGCGACCGAAACGGTGCTGATCGACGTGCGCGTGCTCGCCGTCGATCAGACGCTGGACGACCAGACCAACAAGCCGCTGCTCGCCAAGACCGTGACCTTCGAGGTGACGCCGAAGGAGGCGGAGATCGTGCGCGTCGCCGCGCGCCTCGGCAGCCTCTCGTTGACCCTGCGCAGCTTGGCCGATGAGGCGGCGCAGGAGGAGATTCTCGATCCTGCGGCCCTGGTCGCCTCGCTCGAGCAAGGCGACGCCGAAGACGAGATCGCGGCCCAGAAGGCTTTGCTGCCGCCGGCCGCCGGCCAGCCGAAGAGCCGCGTGCCGCCGGAAATGAAAGAGGGGCGCTTCACCGTCGATTATGAAGTCAGCCGCCTGCTCGGCGGCGGCAACGGTCCGGGCGGCGCGCAGAAGGTCGTCGTCATGCGTGGCGCCAAGAGCGAGGAAAAAGCCTTCCGCAACGGCCAGCCCGAGGCGACGCCCTCCGCCGATCCGGCCAACCCTGAAACCGCCGCGGCTCAGGCCGACATGCCCGAGGAGCTGACGCCATGATCCGCCCGCTGTTCGCTCTCAGCCTGCTGACGGCCGCGCTGCTGTCGCCGCTGGCGGCCCATGCCGCGCAGCCGGGCGCCATGGTGGTCTCCACCCAAGCGACGGCCGTCGCCGTCGAGGTCAACAAGGGCCGCCTTGTGCGTCTTGAGCAGCCCGTGAGCAGCGTGTTCCTCGCCGACCCCACGGTCGCCGACGTGCAGGTGAAATCGCCGACGCTGGTCTATGTCTTCGGCAAGAAGTCGGGCGAAACCTCGCTGTTCGCCGTCGATGGCGAAGATCAGATCCTCGCGAATTTCCGCGTCACCGTGACGCACAATCTGAGCGCGCTCGATCAGGCGCTGCGCCGCTATATCCCGGATGCGGCGATCAACGTCTCCTCGCTCGGCGATGCCGTGGTGCTGACCGGCACCGTCACCTCGCCGGCCCAGGCCGAAGACGCGCGCAGCTTGGCGGCGCGGCTGGCGGGCGGCGACGCCAATGTGCTCAACCGCCTCGCCGTGCGCGGCCCCAATCAGATCAACTTGCGCGTGCGCATCGCCGAAGTGCAGCGCAATGTCGTCAAGCAGTTCGGCATCAACTGGGAGGCGATCTTCCGCGGCGGCTCGTTCCTGTTCGGCCTGGCGACCGGGCGCGACGTGATCGAGACGGGTACGCGCACGATCCTGCGCGACACCACGTCGGACACGGCGATCGCCGGCTATCAGGGCGGCAATTGGGATTTGAACGCGGTGATCGATGCGCTGGAGAACAACGGCCTTGTCAGCATCCTGGCCGAACCGAATCTGACGACCACCAACGGCGAAACCGCCAGTTTCCTGGCCGGCGGCGAATTCCCCGTGCCGGTGCCGCAGGACGCCAACACGATCACCATCGAGTTCAAGAAGTTCGGCGTCGGCCTCGCCTTCACGCCGACGCTCTTGAACGACGGCCGCATCAGCATGCGGGTGCGTCCGGAAGTCAGCCAACTGAGCAGCACCGGCGAAGTGCGCATCAGCAACTTCGTCATCCCGGCCCTGACCACGCGGCGCGCCGAGACGACCGTCGAGCTTGGTTCGGGCCAGAGCTTCGCCATCGCCGGTCTGATCCAGAATAACCAGACGCACGACGTGCGCAAATTCCCCGGCCTCGGCGACCTGCCGATCCTCGGCTCGCTGTTCCGCTCGGACGGCTTCCGCCGCAACGAGACCGAGCTCGTCATCGTCATCACGCCTTACATCGTCAAGCCGGTGAGCGATCCGCGCATGGTTGCCGCGCCGACCGATGGCCTCGTCACATCGTCCGACGGCGAGCGGATCGCCAGCGGCGCGCTCTATCGCCCGCAGGCCCAGGCGACGCCGCCGGGTCCGGCGTTGTCGTCGGGGCGCCGCCTGATCGGACCGACCGGCTTCATGCTGGATTAGGAGCGCGCCATGTCGACCCTTCGCATCCTTTCGCTCACTGCCGTCTTGCTGATGGCCGCCTGCGCGCCGCAGCCCACTTACTGGTCCGAAGCGCAGTCGCCCAAACAGAATAAGGTCGAAGCCGTGCGCCTGACCTACGATCTGCGCCTGCCGTCGTCCGGCGTGCTTGCGCCGGCCGAGGCGGCGGGGCTCGACGCCTTCCTGGCGCGTCATGAGATCGGCTTCGGCGACGAAGTCTCGCTCGTCGCCCCGGCGGGCCGCAATCTTTCGCCGGTCTCGGCGCATCTGCGCCGCCAGGGCATCGTGCCGGCGGTCGTCGCCGATTCCGGCGCTCTGCCATCGGGCGCGGTCCGGCTGCAGGTCGAGCGCTTCATCGTGGTGCCGCCGAACTGTCCTGACTGGCGCAAAACGGCGACGGAAGATTACGGCAATACATCGCTCAGCAATCTCGGCTGCGCCAATGCCGCCAATCTCGGCATGATGCTGGCCAATCCGCGCGATTTGATTCAGGGCCGGATGGCCGGCGATGTCGACGCCACGGCATCGGCATCCGCGACGCAACGCTACAGGACCGACAAGCTCAAGCCGCTGCCGAAGGGGAGCACCACGGAATGAGCGCCGCCGCGGCCCGCATCGCCACGCCGAACGAGACGGCGGACGGCCTCTCGCTCAGCGCCTTTGTCGCCGACGATGTGACGCGCCTGACCTTGACCCGTCTGGCTGCCGAGCGCCGCTGGCGCGACACGTCGGTGGAATTGGGCGGCATCGAGGCGGCGCATCGCCATTTCGAGAAGGGCGCGGCCTGCGATCTGCTGATCGTCGATCTGTCAGACAGCGCCGATCCGCTCGGCGCGATCAATGGCCTGGCCGATGTCTGCGAGCCTGGCACGCGAGTCATCGCGCTCGGCACGGCCAACGACGTGAAGCTGTTCCGCACCTTGATCGAAGCGGGCGTCGCCGATTATCTGGTCAAGCCGGTGTCTGCCGACGATCTCGCCCGCGCCATCGATCAGGCCAACGGCGCGAAAGCGGACGAGGGCAAAAGCGGCCAGGGCCAGGTGATCGCGGTGATCGGCGCGCGCGGCGGCGTCGGCGCCTCCACGATCGCGCTCAATCTCGCTTGGATCTTGTCGCAGGAGCGCGGCCGCAAAGTGGCGCTGGTCGACCTCGATCTGCATTTCGGCAATATCGCTTTGTCGCTCGATCTCGAACCGGGCAACGGCTTTCGCGACGTGCTGCAAAATCCGTCACGTATCGATCCGCTGTTTCTCGAACGCGCTTCGTTGCGCGCCGCCGAAAGGCTGATCGTGCTGGGCACCGAGGAACCGCTGGCCGCCGCCCGTCATTGGGACCCCGGGGCGTTCCAGCCGTTGCTGGAAGAGTTGACCAAGGCGCATGAGATCGTGCTGCTCGATTTGCCGCGCGCCATGGCGCTGGAACATCCGGAATTGCTCGCGGCGGCCCATCGCGTGATCATGGTCGCCGATCTTTCGTTGCCGGCGCTGCGCGACGTTTTGCGCCTGAAAAGCCTGACGCACGAGCAGGCGCCGAGCGCCCGCACGGCCCTTTGGCTCAATCGTCCGCGTCCCATGGGCAAGAACGACGTGCCGGCGGCGCAATTCGCCAAAACGCTGGAAGCGCCGGTCGGCGGCGAACTGCCGTTCGATCCCAAGGCCGCCATGCTGGCGGCCGGCAGCGGCAAGCCGTTGGTCGCCGTGGCCAAGACATCGAAGGCGGCGCAAGCCCTGCGCAAACTGGCGGCGGGTCTTGCCGCGCAGAAAAAACAATCCAAGGGCCGGCGCGGGCTGTTCGCCCGGCTGCTCAAATCATGAAGTCGCCGCCGGGCAAGCCGGCGGTGTTCGGCCGCCGCGTGCTCCGCGCGGAAGGGGCGGTCACGCCTTTCCCGTTGCAGCCGCGCCTGGAGGCCTTGCGCGGCGCGGCAAGCGAAGAGCCGGCCGCCGTGCTCGCCACCATTGCGGAGGACAGCCCGGAAAAACGCCGCCTGAAGGCGCAGTCGCTGTTTTTGCAGCAGGTCGATCTTGCCGTGCTCGGGCGCTTGCCGAAGGCGGCCTTGGCCGAGCAGGTCGGCGTGCTGATCGGCGAGATCCTTGCCGAGCGCCGCCTGGTGCTCGAGGAGGGCGAACGCCAGGCGCTCATTGCCGAGCTGGTCGAAGGCATCGTCAATCCGCAGGGCTTGCGCCCCGCCAAAGCGCAGGAGAACGGCGAGGAGGACAAGCTGGCCTTGCCCGCGCCGAGCCCGCGCGTTTCAGCGGCCACCGCCGAGCGCGAGAATCTGGAAAGCGCCAAGGCGCGCATCCAGGCGATCTTGATGGAGCGCATCGACGTCACCGCCGCGGCGCATCTGCCGCGCAAGGAGATTTCCCGCCAGATCAGCAATATCGTCGTCGAAATCCTCGGCGAGCTGAAGCTGCAGCTCAACCTGATCGAGCAGCGCGATCTGGTGCAGATGCTGATCGACGACATGCTCGGTCTCGGCCCGCTCGAGCCTTTGCTCGCCGACGAAGCGGTGACCGACATCATGGTCAACGGCGCCAAGCAGGTCTATGTCGAGCGCAAAGGCAAGCTAGAACTGACTGACGTCACCTTCCGCAACGACGCCCATGTGATGAACATCGCCACGCGCATCGTCACGCGCATCGGCCGGCGCATCGACGAGACCAGCCCGCTGGTCGACGCGCGCCTGGAAGACGGCAGCCGCGTCAACATCATCGGCCCGCCGCTGGCGATCGACGGGCCGAGCATCTCGATCCGAAAATTCTCCAAGAAGTCGATCACGCTCGACGTGATGGCGCGCCAGAAGAACCTGTCCGACGAAATGGCCAAGGCGCTCAAGATCGCCGCGCGCTGCCGGCTGAACCTTTTGATCTCCGGCGGCACGGGCTCGGGCAAGACGACGTTGCTCAACGCCATGTCGCAGCTGATCGATCATGGCGAGCGCATCGTCACCATCGAAGACGCGGCGGAACTGCAGCTTCAGCAGCCCCATGTGGTGCGCCTGGAGACCCGGCCGGCCAATCTTGAAGGCCATGGCGAAATCACCATGCGCGATCTCCTGAAGAACGCCCTGCGCATGCGCCCCGACCGCATCATCCTCGGCGAAGTGCGCGACGCCGCCGCTCTGGACATGTTGCAGGCGATGAACACCGGCCATGACGGCTCCATGTGCACCTTGCACGCCAACAATCCGCGCGAGGCGCTCACGCGTTTGGAAAACATGGTGGCGATGGCCGGCGTCAATTTACCGAGCCATGCCGTGCGCACCCAGATCGCCTCTGCCGTCCATATGATCGTGCAGGTCAGCCGCATGCGCGACGGCGTGCGCCGCATCACCAGCGTTACCGAGGTGGTCGGCATGGAAGGCGACGTCATCACGACGCAACCGCTGTTTCAGTATGAATTTCAGGGCGAAGGCAGCGATGGGCTGCTCAAGGGCGCTTACAAGCCGTCGGGCCTGCGGCCGCATTTCATGCCCAAGGCGGAATATTTCGGCCTCGGCAAGACGCTGCTGGAAACCATCTCGGGCGGCGCGGAGGCGACGGTCTGATGGCGACGGCCGACCTTATCACCATCGCCGTTTTCGGCGGCGCTTTGCTGTGCCTGGCTTGCGTCGGGCTGGTCATGGGCGGGGCGGCGGGCAAGCGCCGTGCCGCGCGGGTCGAAGGCTTGCGCCGCAAATGGGCGGTGGCGCCGGATGCAGCGGACGAAAACGCCAGCCTGCTACGCGGCGGCGAGGAATCGCGCTTCGGCGCGGCGCTGCTGCGCGTCATGCCGCGCAGCCATATGCTGCGCCATCGCTTGGCCAAAGCCGGCGTCTCGCTGTCGCCGGGACGTTACGCTTTGATCAATCTCGTCGTCGGCGTGATCGTCGGCAGCGCGGCGCATTGGGGCTTCCATATGCCGCTGTTGTTCGCCGGCTTGATCGGCGTCGCCGGCGGCCTCGGTCTGCCTCATCTGATGATCGCGCGCTTGACCGACAAACGCTTGAAGCGCTTCGGCCAGCTTTTCCCCGAAACCATCGATTTGATGGTGCGCGGCATCCGCTCGGGTCTGCCCATCACCGAGACCATCGCCTCCATCGGCCAGGAGCTGGCCGATCCGGTCGGCCCCGAATTTCGACGCATCGCCGACGCCGTCAAGCTCGGCCAGCCCTTCGAAGAGGCGCTGTGGGATGTCGCTTCGCGTCTCGACACGGCCGAATTCAAATTCTTCGTCATCAGCTTGTCGGTGCAGCGCGAGACCGGCGGCAATCTCGCCGAGACCTTGGAGAATCTCTCCGACGTGCTGCGCAAGCGGCTGCAGATGCGCATGAAGATCAAGGCCATGTCGTCGGAGGCCAAGGCCAGCGCCTATATCATCGGTTCGCTGCCCTTCATCATGTTCGGCATCCTTCTGCTGATGAACCCCGACTACATCCTGACGCTGTTCACCGATCCGCGCGGCATGATGCTGGTCGGCTCCGGCCTCGGCACCATTTTCATCGGCGCCCTGGTGATGGCCAAGATGGTGAAGTTCGAGATATGAACGTGCTGCTCTCCATGCTGCCGCCTGGCATTGGCGTCATCGATCTGCTGACCGCCTTGTCGGGCCTCGCCGCCTTTGCGGTGATGCTCGCGGTCTGGCAGGGCTTGCGGGCGCGCGCGCCGATCGTGGCGCGCACCAAGACGCTGCTGGCTCGGCGCAACGAACTGCTTTCGCAATATTTGCGTCAGGAGCGGCGCAAGCCGGCGGAAAGCGCCCATAGCCTGATGGCCCGCGTGGTCCAGCGGCTGCGGCTCATGCAAGGCCAGAAGACCCAGGAGATGCGCGAGAAGCTCGCCAAGGCGGGGCTGCGTTCGCGCGAGGCGCTGATCGCCTTCCTGTTCGCCAAGCTGATACTGCCGCTCGGCTTCGGCGTCGTCGCGCTGGTGCTGATCAAGGGGCTGGGGATGTTCAAGCTGCCGCCCAACGGCGAACTGCTGACCTGCCTCGGCGCGGTGCTGTTCGGCTCCGTCGGCCCCGGCATATGGCTCAAGAACAAGATCGACAAGCGTTACCAGCTGATCCGCAAGGGCGTGCCCGACGCCCTGGATCTGCTGGTCATCTGCGTCGAGGCGGGCCTGAGTCTCGATGCCGCGCTCGGCCGCGTGGCGCGCGAGTTCGGGGCGGGCGCGCCGGAATTGGCCGATGAGCTGCGGCTGACCGCGCTTGAGCTTAGCTTCCTGCCTGAGCGGCGCATGGCGCTCGACAATCTTGCCAAGCGCGTCGATTTGCCGGCGATCCGCGCGTTGGTCGGCTCGCTGCAGCAGACGGAGAAGTACGGCACGCCGCTGGCGCAATCGCTGCGCGTGCTGGCAGGCGAGTTCCGCACCGAGCGCATGCTGCGTGCCGAGGAGAAGGCGGCGCGCCTGCCGGCGACGCTGACCGTGCCGATGGTGGTGTTCATTCTGCCGAGTCTGTTCATCGTGCTGATCGGACCGGCGGTCCTGCACGTGCTCGACGCCTTGCGAAAGATGTAAGGCCTAAAGCGCCGCTTGGCTGGTCGGTTCAACCGGCTTCTTGGGCGGCGGCATCGGCGGCAGGGTGGCGACGCCGAAGATCGTCGCGGCGCGGCGGGTTTGGCCCATGCCGCGCAGGGTTTCATAATAAGCCAGATTGTTCTGCACCGTGCGCTCGTCAAAATCGACGCGGATCAGCTTGGCCGCTTCGCCGATGCGGCCGGCGAGGCCGTAGACCAGCGCCAGGTTCTGGCGAGGACGGGCGCCGGCGCGCGGCTCATCGACCAATTTGGCTAGAAGCGCGATGGACTGATCGTAATCGCCGGCCAGGGCCAGCGACAAAGCCAGATTGTTGCGCAGGGACGGATCGTTGGGCGCGAGGCCGAGGCCGCTGCGATAGCTGGCCTGCGCTTCGTCGTTCTCGCCGCTCATGTCCTGCGCCACGCCGATGCTGTTGTGCAGCTTGGCGTCCGGCTTGAGGGCGAGCGCGGCCTGGAAATTTTCCAACGCCAAACGCGGCTGGTTGAGCGCGATGAGCGTGTTGCCGAGGCCGCGCAGGGCTTCGACGTTCTTAGGATCGTTCTTCAGCGCGTCTTTGTAAACGGCGGCGGCTTCGTTGTGCGCGCCGAGCGCGCTCAAGGTCTGGGCCAATTCGGCGGCGATGTCGGCGCGGCCGGGCGCCAGCTCGTAGGCGTTTTTATAAAGCCCGACGGCGTTGGAGAGATCGCCGGAATCGCGCGACGCCTTGGCGCTGCGCGCGAGCGACGTGGCGATCAGGCTTTGCTCATTGCCGGCGGCGCCGCGCAACGAACCGCCGAACAGCGAATCGTCGGCGCAGGCCGCCAGAGAGAAGGCGACGCCGGCGAGCAGCGCGGCGCGAAACAACGGCAGAGAGCGGAAGCGGATCGGCGACATCGGGCAAGCCTCATGCGGATCGCCCTTCATGGGCGGATGACGCATGACTTTAATGGCGGCGGCTTACCGCAGGGTAAATGATCGCTAAAATGTCCCTTAAATCAGCTGGAAATAGAATAGCGCCGCATAGAGCGTCATGACGCAGCCGAACATCAGGTAGGCGCTGATCTTGGTGTAGTAGATCAGCGCGGCGCAGACGACGGCGACAGCGAGGCCGACGGGATGCATGTGCATGGCGCGCATGACGGCGACCGCGCCGGCGAAGACCAGGCCGACGGCGACCGGAGTCAGGCCGCGCTCGATGGCGACGCGCCACGGGCTGTTGGCATTGCGGTGCCACCAGCTGGCGCTGAAGTACATCACCAGAGATGACGGCAGGAAGATCGCGATGGTGGCGATCAACGCGCCCCAGAAGCCGGCCACATGCCAGCCGAGGAGGGCGACGATCATCGTGCTCGGCCCCGGCGCGGCGCGCGCCACGGCGAACAGGTTGGCGAATTCCTGATTGCTCAGCCAGCTGTGGACCTCGACGGTCTGATACTGGATGTCGGCGACGATGGCCTGGCCGCCGCCGAAGGACACCAGCGACAGCGGCGCGAATACCATGACGAGAGCGAGAAGGCGGCTATCCATGGCCGTGAATCCGCCGAATGACCAACGCGGTGAGCACGCTCAAGGGCGCGGCGACGGCGACCACGGGGATGGTCGGCCATTGCATGAGGCCGATGGCGGCGAAGGTGGCGAGCGCGATGATGGCTTGCGCCACGCGCGAAGCGATCTCGCCGCGCTTGAGCATCACTTGCGCCAGCTTGGCGCCGACGGACAGGGTCGCGCCGACGCCGACGGCGGCAACGCCGCTCAAGAGCACGCTGGTGATCGGAAAGGTGCTCAGCCAGTTGTAGAAGAGGCCGAGCAGGATGACCAAGCAGAAGGCCGGGGCGACAAGGCCGAAGACGGCGATAAAGCCGCCGATGCCGCCGCGCAGCTCCATGCCGAGATACAGCGCGAGGTTGACCGGGTTGGCGCCGGGCATGACCTGGGAAAATGTCAGGCCGGTGATGAAGTCGTTCTGATCGATCCAGCCGCGCTTGTCGGCGAGTTCGCGATAGGTCCAGGACGCGGTGCCGCCGCCGAATGCGGTCATGCCGACGCGAAAAAACGAAATCAGCAGGGGGAGAAGGTGAACGGGAGGTCTGTCTTTTTTATCCATCGTCAAGCCGTCAATGCCGAGGCCATCCGAACCGCCGGCGCCCCGCTTTTTGCTGGCCGGAACCTACTCGCTTGGAAGGCGCTTTGCCAAATGGCTTCCGCGCCTTACCGCATTAAAAATTTCGTCTTGTGAATGGCCGCTGCGATGCGGCATTTCGCTCGGCGAACGCGGCTCGAAGCTTTTGCAAGGCTGGCCGAACCGGCTATTCTGCGGCTGTCCGCCACCGACAGATGACATCCGAGGAGGGATATATGGCCCGCGATTTCGAAGACTACTGCTGGAAAGATATCGTCGACGAGGAAACCCTCGAGATTTACGAGGCCTACAAGCGCAAGCTTTATGTCGGCAAGAATCCGGCCGTGCTGGCGATCGACCTCTACAACAAAGCTTATCTCGGCGGCAATCGTCCAGTGCGCGAAGTCAACCGCGAGCATTCCGGCTCCTGCGGCGAGAACGCCTGGAAGGCCATCGAGCCGACGCAGAAGCTGTTCGCCGCCGCGCGGCGCGCCGGCGTGCCCGTGATCTACACGACGCGCCATGTTGACACGCAGGGCGTGCAGTCGACCAACCGCAACATGACCAAGCTGGCCTCCGACGTTTACGACATCAAGGAAGAGCTGAAACCGGAAGCCGGCGAGTTGGTCATCTACAAGGAGCGCGCCTCGGCCTTCTTCGGCACGCCGCTGGTGGCGCATCTGCGCATGATGGGCATCGACAGCCTGATCATCTGCGGCGAGAGCACCTCGGGTTGCGTGCGCGCCTCGACGGTCGATGCTTACTCCAACGCCTTCCACAACGTGCTGGTCGAGGAATGCACTTACGACCGCTCGATGCTCAACCACAAGGTTAACCTGTTCGACCTGCACCACAAATATGCCGACGTGATGCATATCGAGGACGTGCTGGCCCATCTCGAAGGCCTGGCGCAACAGCGCAAGGTCGCCTGATCGGCCAATCAATGAAAAGGCCGCTCCGGTTCGCCGGGGCGGCCTTTTTTATGACAACGGGGAGCAACAAGAATGGCCGGCAACAAAAGCGCGCTGACGTTCGACGCGCGCGATTACCAGATCGAGTTTCTGCGCGACATGATGGGCAAGTACGGCATTAAGGACGAGGGCAAGGCCCTGCGCGTCCTGCTCGACTATGCCGTCCAGGATGGCGACCTCGACGCCATCTTCGACAAGAAGAACATGCGCTGCATCGCCTGCGGCGGCATGTAAGGCGCTTTAGTCCCTGGGCAGAACCACGGCGGCATCGGCGGCGAAGCCGAGGCTGACCGGTGTGCCCGGCGTCATCGGCGCGTCGCGACCCATCAGGCAGAACAGCTTCTGCCCGCCGCAGGCGACTTCGGCCTCCACCGCCGCGCCGGCGAAGATGGCGAAATCGAGATTGCCGTTGAGTTTGTTCGGGCCGGGGCCGCCGACCATCAAATCCTCAGGCCGGATGCTGAGCGAAACCTTATCGCCGGCGCGCAGGCGGCGCGTCTTGTCGACGCCGATGAACAGGCCGAGCGCGGTTTCGACGCCGATCTGCTCCCCGTCGACCGACTTGGCGGTACCCGGGATCAGGTTGGTGGTGCCGATGAACTGCGCCGTGAAGGCGTTCTCGGGATAGCGGTAAATCTGCGTCGGGCGGCCGCGTTCGACGATCTTCCCGTCCTTCATGACGATGATCCAATCGGAGATCGCCAGCGCTTCGGCCTGATCATGGGTGACGTAGATCGAGGTCAGGCCGATCTGCTTTTGCAACCGGCGCAGTTCGGTGCGCATCTCGACGCGCAGCTTGGCGTCCAAGTTCGAGAGCGGCTCGTCGAACAGCAACGCCTGCGGCTTGCCGACGATGGCGCGGGCGATGGCGACGCGCTGCTGCTGACCGCCCGACAGGCGCGGCGCGGGGCGGTCGGCATGGCCGGCGAGCTGTACCGTCTCCAGCGCTTCCATGGTCAGCTTCTTGGCATCGGCCTTGGAGATTTTGCGCCCCTCCAGGGCGTAGGCGACATTCTCGAAGACCGTCATATGCGGCCAGATGGCGTAGGACTGGAACACCATGCCGAGATTGCGCAGATGCGGCGGCACGAAGACGCCTTTCTCCATGTTCACCACGGCCTGATCGCCGACCACGATGCGTCCGCCGGTCGGGCGCTCGAGGCCGGCGACGCAACGCAGCGTCGTCGTCTTGCCGCAGCCCGAAGGGCCGAGCAGCGTCACCATCTCGCCGGCGGCGACCTCGAAGCTGACGTCGTCGATGGCGTGGACCGTCTCGCTTTTGGTCTCGAAGGATTTGCGCAGGTTCTCGACGCGAATCATGGCGGTGTCCCGATCAATACTGTTCTTTGACGCCGTAATGCTTGCTGATCCAGTGCGAGACCGACACGAGGGCGATCAGCAGGATGAAGATCAGCACGCCGAAGGCGCTGAGTTGCATGAAGGAGCCGTTCTCCCACAGGTAGTAGATGACGACCGACGCCGTGCGGTTCTGCGAGCGCGCGAGCATCAGCGCGACCGTCAATTCGCGATAGGCGTGGACCATCACCCAGAACCAAGCGGCGAGCAGGCCGGGCTGGAGGAGCGGCAGGAAGATTCGCATGAAGTTCTTGCGCCAGGGCACGCCGGCGACCTGGGCGGCCTCTTCC
>DASTMO010000059.1:0-10738 GCA_035714115.1 Alphaproteobacteria bacterium | reverse complement strand
GAAATTTGACGTTGAGCCATAGCGGCTCTAAACAAGCCATCAATATTTGTAAAAAAATCAAATTCCTCACGGCAATTAATCATCGTCGCCATTAGGTTGTATTGACCTGTCTGTATAAAATCTAAGAAATTAGGAATGTGTCCAAGTTGATTGCTGTTCATTCAAGCCCGCTCCCCATTCGTCGTCTCGATCGGATGGGCTTTGCGGCCGCCGCCTTCGACGCTGTGCAGCGTCTCGTCGGTGGTGATCAGGCGCTTCGCTAGGGCAAGGCAACGCTTGGCCAATTCCGCCGCACCTTCCGCCAGCTCCGCCGAGTCGCGCACAATGGACACGTTCTTCTCCATATCCTCGTGCGACCAGCCGCGCGAATGGGCGATGTAGGGAAACTGCGGAAAGAGGAAGCCCAGCTCGGCGAAGAAGCCGAGCATCTGGCCCGCCACCATCTGCACATTGTCCTGCCCGCCGACGATGATGAAGCCCGCCACCTTGTCGCGGATCAGCACCTTGTTGGCGATGGTCTGCGCGTTCTGCACGCAGTTGAGCCGCTCGGCCATCTTGAAATAGAGCGATGAGGCGGTGCCCCAGCGGATCGGCGTAGCGACGATCACCGCATCGGCCCAATGGACCAGCGCCTCGTAGACCTGGTCCATCTCGTCGCTCTTGTCCATCTGCGTGATCGAGCAGGGCCAGGTGCAGGCCTGCGCCGCCTTGGAATAGAAGCCCTCGCAGGCGCGGAATTTCAGCTCGTTGAGCGTGATCAGTTTCGTCTCGGCGCCCTCGGCTTTGGCGGCGTCGAGCGCGGCGACCAATAGATGATCCGAGCCGGAGAAACGCGGATGATTGCCGTCCATCGCCGTGGTCGAGATGCCGGCGACGCGCAGCGGGCCGGGTTCGCGCTTCGGTTCGCGCTCCAAGGGATGTGGCGGATGCGGCAACAGCCCGCGCTTGGTCGCGTTGGCGACATCGACGAGCACGCGCCCGCCTTCCACCTTCACCTGATAGGCCGGCACGCAGTCGGCTTCGAAGCCCGGCTCGCCCTTGCCGCTGGCGCGGTGGAATTTCCAATAGTGCCAGGGGCAGACGAGATAATCGCCGTCGAGCGTGCCCTCGCCGAGCGGCCCGCCGACATGATTGCAGAGATTGGAGACGGCGCCCCATTGGCCGTCCTTGAACGACAGCGCGATGGCGGCGCGGCCCGCCGTGATCGGTTGCAGCGTCTGCTTCGCTAGTTCGCCGGCATCGCCGACATCGATCCAATTGGGCGTCTTGTCGGCCATGATGCTCTCTCTCTTATTGCAAGGTGATCGACGCCTTGGTCCCCGGCGGCAGGGGTGTCAGCGCCACTTCGATCATGCTGCCGCGCAAGCGCAGGGGATAGGTCGTCAGCTTTTCGCTGAAGGGTGGCGGGGCGCAGCCGTCTTCCACGCGATATTCATAGCCGTGCCACGGGCAGGTGATGCAGCCGTCGATCACGCGGCCTTCGCCGACGGGGCCGTTCTGATGGGCGCAGAGATTGCTCACCGCCGAAAGCAGCTTGCCGTCGCGAAATACGGCGATGCGCTCGCCGCCGATGGCCGAGACGATGCGCGCGCGGCCATCGGCAATGTCCATCGGCGCGCAGACCGGCAGCCAGCCTTCGGCCGTCTCATCGCCTTTGTCGAGCGCTTCGCTTTTGCGCGCCGCCAGCAGATGCAGCGTCGAGACGGCGGCGAACAAGCCGAACAGCAGGATCGGGATCAGCGGATGGCGGTTGCTCTGCATGGCGCCGAGCGCGATATGCAGCACCGCCGCGCCGTAGCCGACATAGACCGCCATATGCAGCGCCTTCCACACCGGCGGCGTCAACACGGCGAGCCAATAGTCGTGGCTGGTGGCGGCCATCACCATCATGCAGAGGAGCGCGATCAGGCCGAGCGCTTTGAAGGGGAAGCCGGCCGGGAAGTTGAGATAATCGCCCCAGCTCGTCAGCTCGCCGGCCAGATTGGTGATCTCGCTTTCGAGCAGATACCACTCGATCATGAAGCCGGCGTGCAGCAGCGCGACGCAGAAGGTGGCGACGCCGAGATGGCGGCGGTTGTAGAGCAGCGGCAGGAAGCGCGCGTTCAATCTCGCTAAGGGGCCGATGGCGAGCACGGCGCTCAGCATCAAGAAAGCGCAAGAGCCGAAAGCCTTGATGCGCAGATCGATCCAGGCCGAGCGGTTGCCCGGCGGCCACAGCGTCGCCGAGATGGCGATGAAGCCGATGAGATAAAGCGCGACGAGGCCGAGCAGGATCGCGTCGTAGCGCAGTTTGGCCCCGTTCCACTGCACGGCGCGAAAGCCGGCGCTCATTCGAGGATCTCCAGCACGGTGAAGCTCTCGGCTTCCGCCGGCGGCGCGGGGCGCAGCACGATGGCGAGAATCAGCGCCGCGCCGATCGTCACGGCGAGTAGCGGCCAGATGCGGCGATGGGCGGCGCGATGGGCCCGTTTCATCTTAGGGTTCTCATAGTGGCTCCCCGAGCCAACGCTTGAGCACGAAGGGCCACAGCAGGATCGCGCCGGGAATGAGTAGCAGGCGCGCGCCCCACGACACCGGCACCTGATGCACCAGGCTCGGCGCGCCGCGCAGCACGAAGGGCAAAGCGATGACGAGGCCGGCGCCGGCGTACAGCCCGGCGAGCCACAGGATGATGGTAGCCGATTCGGTCATGGCGCGATGTCCGGCGACGGGCTTGGCCGGCGGCCAAGCGGTGAACGGCGCGAAGAAGACTGATCTCGTGGGCGATCTTGTCGCAAGGCCGCGCCGCTGGCAATCTCGGGAACCGACGGCTTTAACTTGCGTTATAAGAGGGCCGCGCCATCACGGCCGCTTTCGCGTGAGCGCGTTTCAGGCTCGTGCATTTCAGTTAGGGGTATCGCCGCAATGTTCGAACTGTCCGGTCTGCTCGGCCTCGTCGTTCTCGCTCTCGACATTTGGGCGATCCTCCATGTCGCCGGCAGCTCGGCCAGCCAGGGCGCGAAAGTCTTCTGGATCGTGCTGATCATCGTTCTGCCGGTGGTCGGCTTCCTGATCTGGCTCGTCGCCGGTCCCCGTAAAGGCATCATCTAAAAGTCTTCGCCGCAAAGGCGCGCATGAAAAAACCGCCGCGGCGCGAGCCCGGCGGTTTCGTTCGCGCGTTTGCTTGTCAGCGCGACAGGCTGGCGATGATCGGATCGGCGGTGACGCGCAGCACGCCGGCTTGGGCGTCGCACTGGGCGAGGCGCGGCGGCGCGGCGGCATAGCGCAGGCTGGCGACCAGGCGACCCACCGCGGCGCAGATGTCCTGGGCCTTCACCTGCACGCCGCCGACCGCGAGCGCGCCGAGCTCAGGGGCGATCTCGACCTGGCTCATGCCGGCTTGGGCCGACCATTTTTCGACGATGGTAGAAAAATTTTCGTTGGCGGCGCTCTGCCAGGGCTGCTGGACGGGCAGAGCGGGCGCGGCCGCCACGACTTGAACAGAGACGGCGAAACTGGAGATGAGATCGAGCCCGGCCATAGACACTTCCTATAAGGCGCCGCTTATAGGGGTCATTTTAGCGCGTTTTATCGGACTCAGCTATATTATCTATCCAAAAGGCGTGTATCTCGAGGTATAGTTTTACA
The DNA here is from genome assembly GCA_035714115.1 of Alphaproteobacteria bacterium. Classification (GTDB taxonomy): domain Bacteria; phylum Pseudomonadota; class Alphaproteobacteria; order SMXQ01; family SMXQ01; genus CAMAVH01. The sequence goes on along the minus strand of DASTMO010000059.1, from coordinate 7,111 downwards.
AATTAAATCAAATACTTATCAAATACCGGCGATGGCGGATTCCCGCCAAAAAGCGGTATTGCTCATCTTGAGATTCGATAGCGGTTGAAGCGCTTTGACCTAGATCAAGGATTCATACAGCCTTAAGAACTACACCCTTAGACATACTTCCATCGAGATCACATAGATCAAAGGAAGTATCATGCTCAATCTCTCCAAGCGCTCCCTTGCCGCCACGATGGCGACCCTGATTGCCGCCGGCGCAGCCAGCCCGGCTTTGGCGGCCACCGCCACCACCACCTTCGCCGTCACCGCCAGCGTCCTGCAGACCTGTCTGGTCGCCGCCACGCCGCTCGCGTTCGGCAACTACGATCCGACCTCGGCGACGCCGACCGACGGTTCGACGACGCTGCTCGTCACCTGCACCAACGCCACGCCCTACACAGTCGGCCTCAGCGCCGGCGGCGGCACCGGCGCGACGGTGGCGACGCGCAAGCTGACGAACGGCGGCAACACGCTCAACTATTCGCTCTATCAGAACGGCGCGCGCAGCACGCTGTGGGGCACCACCATCGGCACCGATACCGTCGCCGGCACCGGCACGGGTCTGGCGCAGAGCCTGACCGTTTATGGCCGCATCCCGGCTTTGCAGGCGGCGGTGCAAGGCGCCTATACCGACACGATCACCGTCACCGTCACCTACTAAGCCGACGGTTGATCGTGATCATGAGCGAACCTTCGTCGCGCCTGCGCGCCGGTTCCTGGACGCTGACATTGCTCTGGCTGTTGCTCGCCGCGCTGTTCGCAAGCCATGTCGGCGGCGCACAGGCGGGGCAGCTCAAGATCAGCACCGTGCAGCTGCGCCTGACCGATTCGCAGCCGCGTTCCTCGCTGACGCTGACCAATGCCGGCGCTTTGCCGACCCTGGTCCATGTCCGCGTGCAGCGCTGGTCCCAGACGGACGGCAAGGATCATTTCGAGCCGGCGCCGGAGATCGTCGTCAATCCGCCGATCATCCAGATCAAGCCCGAGGGCCGTCAGCTCGTGCGTGTCGGCTACAACGGGCCGAAAGGCGCGAGTGCCAGCGAAGGCGCTTACCGCATGTTCATCGAGGAAGTGCCGATGAACAATCGCGAACAGGTTCAGGCGATCGAAACCTATCTGCATATCAATCTGCCGGTGTTCGTCGGCGACGCGCGAGGCTCGCTTAAGGATTACGCGCTGACCTTGGTCGACGGCCCGCAGGGACCGCAGCTTCGCGTCGCCAACAGCGGCGCGGCGCATTTGCGCATGATCGCCTACAAGCTGACGGCGCAGGGCAAGGACATCGGCTTCGAGAACAAGCGCCTGCAATATGTGCTGCCGGGATCCGAGGTAGCCTTGCCGGTGCTGTTCGACAACGACAGCCGTGAGCGCGCCGATAGCCTGACCATCACCACCGACGACGGCCCGATCCAGCTGCCGATCCGCCGTATCGCGAACGCGCGGTAAGACGTGCCTAGGCCGTGCCATAAAACCGGCGGCGCCGGTTTCCGTTTTTGCGGCGCCGCGGCTCTCGCCCTCATAGGCGCGAGCATTATCGCGCCCGGCGCATCGGCGCAAAGCGAGCTGGCCCAGAACGATGTCGCGCAAGCTCGTCCGCCCTTTCCCATGTTCGCCGAGGAGCGCTATGTCGTCGGCTTGCGCGTCAACGGCAAGCTGGTGGACGACGCGGCGCTGATGCTGCGCCGCCCCGATGGCTATTACGTCGCGCGTCCGGCGCTTGCCGCCGCCGGCATCATCATCAGCGGCCAGCCGAAATTCATCGCCGGCCCCGGCGCCGATTATGTCGCGCTCGACAGTCTGCCCTCGGTCCGCGTGACGTTTGACGAAGAGCAGCAAGAACTGATGATCACCGCCGGCGCGGACGCGGTCGAAGCGCAGAATCTGACGATCGGCGCGCCGAACTATCGCGACGCCCGCCGGCAGGGCGCGTCCGGCGGCTTTCTCAATTACGACATGATCGGCCAGAGCGGAATCGCCGATTATATCGCCAGCTATCTCGACGGCGGCATGACCCTCGGCGGCGGCATGCTGCTCGCCACCGGCCTGGCCAACAGCCAGGAAGACGCCAGCGCCTTCACCCGGCTCGACACGGCTTACCTCTACGATTTCCCCGAGGACAAAATCCGCCTCAAGATCGGCGATGGCATTTCGCGCGGCGGCGATTGGGGCCGTCCTTACCGTTTCGGCGGCGTGCAACTCGCCACCAACTTCGACATCCAGCCCGGCTATGTGCCGTTTCCCGTGCCGGGCCTGACCGGACAGGCGGCGCTGCCCTCCACCGTCGACGTCTTCGTCAATAATTCGCTGCAATATCGCGGCGCGGTGGAGCAAGGCCCGTTCGCAGTGAACCAGATTCCGGCGGTCAACGGCGGCGGCGAGGCGATCGTCGTGCTCACCGATCCGCTCGGCCGCCAGGAGACCGTGCGGCTGCCCTATTACGTCAGCACGAAATTGCTGCGCCAGGGAACGTCGAGCTTTTCATACGAAGCCGGCATGCTTCGCCAGAACTATCAGTCGCGCAGCAACGACTATGAGCATCCGTCCTTCTCCGCCACGCATCGCTATGGCTTGAGCGAAAGCTGGACCGTCGAAGGCCATAGCGACGTGACCGACAGCCATCAATCGCTCGGTGCCAGCGCCACCACCGCGCTCGTCGATATCGGAGAGCTGACGATGGAAGCGGCCGGGGCGAACGGCAGCGGCGAGGCCGGCAGCCTGTTCGGCTATGGCTGGACGCGCGCGCAGCAGGATTGGAGCTTCAACTTTCGCCAGCGCTGGTACAGCGGCGAATTTCAGAACCCCGACATCGTCGGCCGTCTCAGCAACCCGACGTCGGAAACCGTCGCCGGCGTCAGCTTCTCGCCCTTCGGCCTCGGCGCATTCACCGTCTCGGCGACGCGCCTGACCTACGAGACGCAGGACGACGCGCTGATCGGCTCGCTGTTCTGGTCCAAGCCGGTGACGCGCAGCGTCTTCGCCGGCTGCTACGGCCTGGCGGCGCGCCAGACCGATATCCAATACACGCTCGGTTGCGGCCTGACGGTGATGCTCGGCAATTCGAACAGCATCACCAGCGAATTGCAGACCCAGGACGGCCGCCTCGGCGGCACCGTCCAGGCGCGCCATTCGGCTGGCGTCGATGATGGGCTCGGCTACGGCATCACGGCGGCGCGCGGCCAGACCGAGCGCTACGGCGGCGACGCGCTTTATCGCACCTCTGTCGGCGATTTCAGCGCGGCAGGCGAGCAGTTCGATGGGCGTCTCAATGGCCGCATCGGCGCCAGCGGCGGCCTGGCGTTCGTCGGCGGGCGCAGTTTCGTCTCGCGCCGTATCGATGATTCCTTCGCGCTGGTCTCCGTGCCGGGCTATGCCGACGTCACCGTGCTGCAGGAAAATCGCCAGATCGGCAAGACCGACGAAGACGGCGATCTGTTCATTCCCAAGCTGACATCGAACCTCCCGGTCCGTCTCGACATCGATACCGGCGATTTGCCGATGGACGCCGACGTGGCTCAGCACAACCGCATCGTTGTCGCCAACTACCGTCAGCCGATGCATGTGCTGTTCGAGGTCAACCGTGACGTTGCCTTGTTGATGCATATCGAGGACGACGCGGGCGAACCTCTGCCCGCGGGCAGCCGCGTTATCCGCCGGGCCGACAAAGCGATCTTCTATGTCGGCTTCGACGGCGAGGCCTTCCTGAAGGGCAGCGGCGCGAAAGACGGCGATGTGTTCGACGTCGATTGGGCTGGCGGCGCCTGCATGTTCCGCGCGTTCGACGATTCCGACAAGATCGTTTGCCGGAGGGCGTCATGAGCCGGGCGCGCCGATCCTATCCAATCATTCTGGCACTCGCCGCCTGGCTGCTCGGCGCCTTGCCGCGGCCGGCGGAAGCGGCGCTCGGCACATGCACCGTATCGGCAACGGCGGTCGCATTCGGCGTCTATGACCCAATCGCTGCTGCGGCGAACGACAGCACCGGCACGGTGACGGTGTCCTGCAGCCTGGTTTCGGGCATATCCCTTCTCGTCGCTTATTCGATCGGCCTATCCACCGGCGTCGGCAGCTACACGACCCGGCAGATGAGCTATCTGACCGATTATATGAGCTACAACCTCTACACCTCGGGCGCGCGCAACATCGTTTGGGGCGACGGCAGCGGCAGCACGCAGATGATCTATGACGGCTATCTGCTCGGTCTTGGCGGCGCGACCACCAATTACACGGTCTTCGGCCACATCCCGGCACGCCAGAACGTGCGCGGCGGCGGCTATCAGGACAATATCGTCGTCACAGTGACTTACTGATCGGCCGAAACGGCGCTTGCTCGCGCAAAAGCGATGTTTTGCGGCCCGTTTGCCATGGACGATGGCGGGAAAGGGCGCGAAACTTGGTTTCTCGCGCCTTTCCAGCTTTCTCCGTCGAACCTGCCGAAGATGCGGATTCTCATCGCCGACGATCATCCCGCCTTTCGCGACGCGCTCGAGCTTTACGTCGCCCGCGCCATGCCGGAGGCGACGCTGCTGTTCGCCGCCTCGCTCGAAGAGTTGGCCGCGTTGCCCTTGTCGCCCGCCGTCGATCTCGTGCTGCTCGACTGGCATCTGCCGAGCGGCGAGGGCGGCGATGGGCTCGAGCGTCTCGCCGCGCGCGGCATCGCCGCCCCGGTGATCGTGCTGTCGGGCGACACCGACGACCGCGCCGCCCTGCGCGCATTGACCCAAGGCGCGCGCGCCTTCCTGCCGAAAACCTTACCGCGCGACGCGATCGTCGCGGCAATACAGCTGGTGCTGGCCGGCGGCACAAGCGTACCGGCGGAGATCGCCTTGCGCCTGGCGATGAACGGCCCGTTGCGCGCGGAGGCCGACGGCGGTCCGCCGTTGACGATGCGCGAGGCGGAAGTGTTGCGTCAGCTTGCCACCGGCGCGACCAACAAGGAGATCGGCCGCCTGCTCGGTTTGCAAGAGGTGACGGTGAAGCTGCATACGCGCCGCATCCTGCGCAAGCTTGGCGCGAAAAACCGCACCGACGCGGTGGTGAAGGCGCGCGACAGCGGCGTGCTGACGGAATCGGCCTGAGAGCCTCCAAGGCTTTGAGACGATGTTTCAAAGCGCTGGTTTTTCCGCCCCGCGATTTCAGGCTGCGGATTGTGACGCGGGATACTATCCCCGCTAACCCTTTGCTCGCCGCCCGCTAGCCTTCGCGCCGCTCGTTTTTGAGTTCCTGCGACATTAGGTATCCGGTCCGCCCACTCGGGAGCCGGACATGCACCCCATCCTCATCGTCGATGACGACAGCGACTATCGCGATTATTTGCGCGTGGCTCTCGCGCGTTTCGGCGCCAGCTATGCCACCGCCACCAGCGCGCGCTTCGCCTTGCGCCATCTCCGTCAGAAGCCCATCGCCGCCGTCGTCACCGCCATCGTCATGCCGGATATGGATGGGATCGAACTGACGCGGGCGCTGCGCCAGCGCCACGACAGCACGCCGATCCTCGCGCTGGCGCGCGTCGGCGACGTGTCCGACATTTACCTGAAAGCGGCTTTAGCCGTCGGCGCGACCTTCGCGGGGCGCAAGGGCGAGGACGACATCGCGCTGCTCGCCGAATTGCTCGATCTGGTCGAGCTGCGTCAGCGCCTTAGCCCGCGCCGCCGCGCCTCCGATGCAGGCTGAGCGCGCGTCACATCTTGACGATGAAGTAATCGACGGACCGGCTGTAGAAACAATCGCTGGAAAAGCCGACGACTGCGCTGTCCGCAGCCCCCATCGCGGCGAGGCAGAAGCTCGGGAACACAGCGTTCACCAGGCTGTATCTGCGGATATGGTCGACCGCTTGGCTCCAGGTGACGCCGATGGCGCGAAAGTCGGCTTCCTTGCCGCCGCCCCAGCCGCGCGAGAACACCGAGGCGTTCGGCTCGTCGCGGTCGGCCACCAACTGCGAATCGACCCGCAGATATTTGCCGTTCGCGGCGCGTAGGATGTACCAGGGCAAGTCGAACCGGGCGGCGTCGGCTCCGGCGGGCGGCGTTACGGTCTTGACCGTGAACAGCCCGGCGGTGGTCAGCATCGTGCCGACCGACATGATCGTGTTGTCGCTGGAAGACAGGCCGATCCAGTTGGGGTAAGGGGCGCTGTTGCCCTGGCGGTTGGTCATGACATGGCGCAGGCGGATGGCGATGACCGTGCCGTCCGGCAGCGGCGTGCGCGTGGCCCAAGGCTCGACGGCGACGCAGCGCTGCCTGTCGAACAGCGTCGTCTGGCCTTGCGGGCAATTAAGCCAGGCGACGGACTGGGACATCTTCGCCGCCGCGTCGTTGAGCTGCTTGGTCAACATTTCGAAAGCGGTGAGGCAGCGATCGCCGGATCGCGTCGTGCCGATCGGGCAGGCGGCTTGCGCTTGTGCCGGCGCGTTAGGGGCAAACAGCGCCAGCAGGCTGCCAAGCGCGAGAATGACAAGACGCGTGATCATCGTAAGACCCCCCGGTCATTTAGAAGCGATCGTCTCTGCGCGCCCTCGACCTAACCCGGCCAGCGGCCCGCTCAGTGGCCCATATGGTTGCCAGGCATCCCCTTGCCGTCATGGCCGGCGTCGCGCGCGCCGGCCGATTCCACCAGCACGTCCACATCGACCTTGCCGGCCTTCTCGAAGGTCAGTGTCAACGGGAAGCGGTCCTTCTCGCGCAGCGGCGCGGTGAGGCCGACGAGCATGATGTGCAGGCTGCCGGGCTTGAGCACCGCCGGCTCGCCCGGATTGATCTCGATGGCAGAGAGCGTGCGCATCTTCATCACGTCGCCGTCCATGATCTGCGTGTGCAGCTCGGCCTTGGCGGCGCGCGGCGTGGCGGCGCCGATCAGGCGATCGGGCGCATCGCCCGTCGCTGTCACCGACAGATAGACCGCGCCGGTGGTGATGGCGCCCGGCGTCGCGCGCGCCCAGGGATGATCGATCTTCAGAGCGCCGACGCTGTAGTCGTGCGCGCTTGCGACTAGGGGCGCGAGAGCGAGAGCGGCGAGAAGCGCGAAGCGAGAGATCAGGCGCATCGGGAAACTCCTGGCCCGCGCCTGAAGTCTCAAGCGGCCGGGCGATAGA
>DASTMO010000058.1:0-43301 GCA_035714115.1 Alphaproteobacteria bacterium | reverse complement strand
CGCTCGGTCGCCATCATCGGCTGGACCGCGACCATCTTCGGCATTCTGCTGTTCATCGCCGACCGCTGGGGCGTGCGCCTCAAGCGCGTCGAGCATATGACCTGGCAAGGCGCGCTGATCGTCGGCTTGGCGCAATGCCTGGCGCTGATCCCCGGCACCAGCCGCTCGGGCATCACCATGACCGCCGGCCGGGCCATGGGCTTCGAGCGTCGCGACGCGGCGCGCTTCTCGTTCCTCGTCTCGCTGCCGGTCACCCTCGGCGCGGGCCTGCTCGGCGTCTATGAGATTTCCAAGGGCGCCGACGGCGGCGCGCATCTGCACGACGCCGCGCTCGCGGCGGGCGGCGCATTCCTCGCTTCGCTGGCGACGGTGGCCTTCTTGATGAACTGGCTGCGCACGGCGAGCTTCACGCCCTTCGTGGTCTATCGCGTGGCGCTCGGCATCGGCCTGCTGATCTGGGTCTACGGTTTCGGCGGCCCGCAAGTCGCGCCATAGGCGCGCAATCAAAAAACAGGCCGCCAAAGGCGGCCTGCCGGGACCGATGCACTAATTTTCGTTAGTTCGCGTAGACGCCGCCGCCCTTGCGGAAACGCGCGAGATAGGTCGGCAGAATCGCTTCCGGCGCGGTCGGCACAAGGCCGAGTTGGGCGAAGCCCGGCGCGCCCGCATTCACCACATTGTCGATGCGCAACAGCTTGGCCTGATCGCGCGTCAGCAGCGGATCGCCGAGCGGGAACAGCGGCGCGAAGGTGCCGATCAGATCGGCGGCGAGATAAGGCAGCGGCAAGAGGATCGCCTCGCGGCCGGTCTCGGCCAGCACCAGGCGCATCAATTCTTCGAACGTATAGACGCCCGGTCCGCCGAGTTCGTAGGTCTTGCCGGCGGCGCTCGGCTCGGTCAGGCCTTTGACGATCGCGTCGGCGACATCGCCGACATAGACCGGCTGAAATTTCTGCTGGCCGCCGCCGAACAGCGGCAGCACCGGCGAAAGGCGCGCCATGCCGGCGAAGCGGTTGAAGAAATCGTCCTCCGGCCCGAACATCACGCTCGGGCGCAGGATCACCGCCTGCGCAAAAGCGGCGCGCACGGCGGCCTCGCCGGCCGCCTTGGAGCGGGCGTAAGCCGAGGGCGATTCGGCATCGACGCCGAGCGCCGACATATGCACGAGATGGCGCACGCCGGCCGCCGCGGCGGCCTTGGCGACGATCTCGGCGCCCTCGACATGGACCGCGTCGAAACCATGGCGGCCGCGCGGATACATGATGCCGCAGAGATTGACCACGCCGTCGGCGCCGGCCACGGCAGCGGCGACCGCCGCCTCGTCGAGGATGTCGGCGGCGACCGGGACGATCTGGCCGACATCGCCGCGCGGACGCAGGAAATCGGCATGGCGCGGCGAACGCACGGCGATGGTCACGCGCACCCCGGCGCGCGCCAGGCGCTGCACCAAATGACGGCCGACGAAACCCGAGCCGCCGAACACCGTGACGCGCTTGATCGCCATGACTTTTCCCCTAAAGAGCGGCCGATCCATTGGATATGGCGGGCTGCGAACGAACTTCTGGGTGAATAGGCCGCCGCGCGGGCAGCGTCAACCGCGCCGCAAAGCCGCCCCGCCGGCCGGCCAAGCCCTTCTGGCGATTCGCTTTTCCCTGGCCGCCCGGAACCGATTTTCCATGCCCCGGCCCCTGCCGCCCGTTGACTTTCGTCCCGCCCCCGTCTATCCAGACCCGCTCGCGGCTGGCCCTACCTCGCCGCCGCGTGTCCGAGCCTGTGTGCCCAGGTGGCGGAATTGGTAGACGCACTAGCTTCAGGTGCTAGCGGGGGCAACCTCGTGGAAGTTCGAGTCTTCTCCTGGGCACCAACTCTCTTCCGATCGTCGGAAGATCATCAGCGGCGGACGCATTGGCCAATTTTCTCTATCAGAACGACCTGCCCGACGATCTGAGCTTCGGCTCCAGCGTCGCGGTCGATTCCGAAACCATGGGCCTGCGCCACATGCGCGACCGGCTCTGCCTGGTGCAGCTCTCCGCCGGCGACGGCAACTGCCATCTGGTGCAGTTTCCCGGCCCCATCGAGCGGCCTTACAATGCGCCGAATCTGGCGCGTTTGATGGCCGATCCGGCCGTCACCAAGATTTTCCACTTCGCCCGTTTCGACGTCGCCGCGGTCAAATATTACCTCGGCGTCGATTGCCAGTCGGTTTACTGCACCAAGATCGCCTCGCGTCTGGTGCGCACCTTCACCGACCGCCATTCGCTCAAAGATCTCTGCCGCGAACTGGTCGGCGTCGATCTGTCCAAACAGCAGCAAAGCTCCGACTGGGGCGCCGCCAAGCTGACCCCGGAACAGCTCGATTACGCCGCCTCGGACGTGCTCTATCTGCACGCCATCAAAGCCAAGCTCGACGCCATGCTGCTGCGCGAAGGCCGCATGGAATTGGCCGAGGCCTGCTTCCGCTTCCTGCCGTCGCGCGCCACGCTCGACATTTCGGGCTGGGCGGACGACGACATCTTCGCCCATTAAGTCCGCTGCGCCCTGGAATCTTTAACGATTCCACCGATTTAGGCCGCTCTCTCGCGCCGCAATTCTTTGATTGATCAGGGCGAAGGGAGTAAACACATATAGCGGAGGGCCGCCCGCCGGCTTGCCCCGCCAGACCCCTTTGACGCCTCGGCGAGAGACATGAAAGCTCGGACGGCCAAACCCCGCGCGGCGAAGACGACCGGCAGAGTGACCGATAAGGTCATCGCCCTGAAAACACGCCGTCCCTTGCGCGTCGCCACCAAGAAGCAAGGCGACATGGCAGCCGCCCAGCGCGTCTTCAGCCTGGAAGCCGACGGCATCGCCGCGCTCGCCGGCGCGCTCAACGCCGATTTCAGCCGCGCCCTCGATCTGATCATGGCCTGCCAGGGCCGCGTCATCGTCTCCGGCATGGGCAAGAGCGGCCATGTGGCGCACAAGATCGCCGCGACCATGGCCTCGACCGGCACACCGTCCTTCTTCGTCCATCCCGCCGAAGCCAGCCATGGCGATCTCGGCATGATCACGCGCGGCGACGTCGTGCTGGCGCTGTCGAACTCCGGCGAGACCGCCGAGCTCTCCGATCTCGTCGCTCACACGCGGCGCTTTCGCATTCCGCTGATCGCCATCACCGGGCGCAAGCCGAGCTCGCTCGCCGACAACGCCGATGTCGCGTTGGTGCTGCCGGCCGCCGCCGAAGCTTGCCCGATGGGCTTGGCGCCGACCACCTCGACGACCATGACGCTGGCGCTCGGCGATGCCATCGCGGTGGCGTTGATGGAGCGCCGCGGTTTCACCGCCGACGATTTTCAGATGCGTCATCCCGGCGGCAAGCTCGGCCGCCAGTTGCTCAAAGTGTCCGACATCATGCACGGCGGCAACGAGTTGCCGCTCGTCTCGCCCAAGACGACGATGGACAAGGCGCTCATCGAGATCAGCGCCAAGCGCTTCGGCTGCGTCGGCGTGACCGACAAGAGCGGCAAGCTGCTCGGCGTCGTCACCGACGGCGACTTGCGCCGCAACATGTCGCCCAAGCTCTTGAGCAAGACCGCCGGCGAAGTGATGACCGCCTCGCCGGTGACCATCCGCCCGCAAGCGCTCGCCGACGAAGCGCTCGGCGTGATGAACGCGCGCTCCATCACCACGCTGTTCGTCGTCGACAAAGGCAAGACCGTCGGCATCCTCCATATCCACGACTGCCTGCGCTCGGGCGTCGCCTGAGCCTTTGCACAAAACCCGCATGACCGCACAGGACGCCAGCACCGCCGAAGAACGGCTCCCCGCCGGGGAGATCGGCAAGACCGCGCGCAAAGTGCATCGCGCGCGCCGTCGCGCGGCGGCGGGATCGCGCGGCCGCTATTCGCGCTTCGTGACGTTGGCCAAAGTCGTGCTGCCGGCGGCCGCGGTGACGCTGGTCGCCGCCGTGATGATCTGGCCGCAGCTGCAGACGCGCGACGGCGGCTTCAGCCTGGGGTTCGCGGACTTGCGCATCGGCGACGCCGAACGCCTGCGCATGGTCAATCCGCGCTATACTGGCCTCGATCAGAACAACCTGCCCTATGAGCTGACCGCCGAAGCGGCGAACCAGGATTCGCCCAAGGCCGACGACATCGGCCTGGAGAAGCCCAAGGCCGACATGACGCTGTCGGACGGCACCTGGATCGCCATCGAGGCGCCCCTCGGCAATTACGGCCAGAAGACGCAGATGCTCGATCTGACCGGCGGCGTGAACCTGTTCCACGATTCGGGCTACGAATTCTCCAGCCCGTCGGCGCGCATCGATCTTTCCAAGGGCGTCGCCGAAGGCAGCGAGCGCATCGTCGGCCACGGCCCGTTCGGCGATGCCGAGGGCGAAGGCTTCCGCCTCTTGGACAAAGGCAAGACCATCGTCTTCACCGGCAAGTCGAAGATGGTGCTCTATCCGGAAGCGGAAGACAAATCCGCTCCCGCCAAGCCCGCGAGCAAAACGCCATGAAGCGCCTGTTCGCCGCCGGCTTCGCGCTGATCGTCGCCATGGCCTCGCCGGACGCCATAGCCCAAGGGCTCGGCTTCGGCGGCAATGATGACGTGCCTCTCGAGGTCTATGCCGACAACGGCATCGAATGGCGCCAGAACGACAACACCTATGTCGCGCGCGGCAACGCCAAAGCGATCAAGGGCACGACCACCGTCTATGCTGACACGCTCGTCGCCCATTACCGCAAGTCCGCCACGGCGGGCGGCTCGGAAGTGTGGAAGGTCGAGGCCGACGGCAACGTGCGCATCGTCTCCACCGATGAGACGGCTTACGGCGAGAAGGCCGTCTACACCATCGACGACGGCGCGCTGATCATGACCGGCGGCAATCTCAAGCTGGTGACGCCGCGCGAGACGATCACGGCGCGCGACCGGCTGGAATATTGGGACAAGAAAAACCTCGCCGTGGCGCGCGGCGACGCCCTCACCGTCACCGAAGACGGCCGTCGTATCCGCGCCGACATGCTGACGGCGTTGTTCAAACCGAGCGGCAATCAGGCCGGGGCGAAACCCGCGCAGCCGCCGACCCGCGTCGCCGCGACCACCACCAGCGGCCGCCAGCAGCCGCGCGGCGATTCGCGACTCGATCGCATGGACGCGACCGGCAATGTCGTCATCACCACGCCCGAAGAAGTCGCGCGCGGCGAGCGCGGCGTTTATTTCGAGAATACCGGTATCGCCACCCTGACAGGCTCCGTTAAGATCACCCGTGGACAGAATCAGCTCAACGGGAACGCCGCCGAAGTGAACCTGCGCACCGGAATCAGTCGCATGTTGCCGGGCAACAACCAAGGCCCGGTACGCGCTTTGCTCGTGCCGGAGAAGCGCGACGAGCCGGCTTCCACTGCCAAACCGCCGACAGGCCGGTGATCTGATGGCAGCCCCCACGCCTCTTCGCAGCGCCGCCCCGGAAGCCGACAACAGCCGTTCCGGTCCGCAGCTCGTGCGCGACAACAAGGGGCTGGCCGCGCACAACCTCGGCAAGCATTTCAAGAAGCGTCCGGTGCTGCGCGACGTCTCGATGCATGTGCAGCGCGGCGAGGTCGTCGGCCTGCTCGGTCCCAACGGCGCCGGCAAGACCACCTGCTTCTACATCATGACCGGCCTGATCCCGGCCGAGTACGGCACCATCACGCTCGACGGCGCCGACGTCACCGATCTGCCGATGTATCGCCGTTCGCGCATGGGCATCGGCTATCTGCCGCAGGAAGCCTCGATCTTCCGCGGCATGTCGGTCGCCAACAACATCCGCGCCGTGCTCGAGGCCGTCGAGCCGGCCGCCGACAAGCGCGAAGCCGAGCTCGAAGAGCTGCTCGCCGAATTCTCCATCAGCCATCTGGCGCGCACGCCGGCCCTGGCGCTGTCGGGCGGCGAGCGCCGCCGCGTCGAGATCGCCCGCGCGCTCGCCTCGCGTCCGCAGTTCATGCTGCTCGACGAGCCGCTCGCCGGCATCGACCCCATCGCCATCGGCGACATTCGCGATCTGGTGCTGCATCTGAAGGATCGCGGCATCGGCGTGCTGATCACCGACCACAACGTCCGCGAGACCCTCGACATCGTCGATCGCGCCTACATCCTGCATGACGGACGCGTGCTGATGGAGGGCGCCCCCTCGGAGATCGTGGCGCACGAGGATGTGCGGCGCGTCTATCTCGGGGAACGGTTCAGCCTGTAAGGGGCCATCATGGCGATCGGCCCAAAACTTACGATGCGTCAGACCACCTCGCTGGTCATGACCCCCCAGCTGCAGCAGGCGATCAAGCTGTTGCAGCTCTCCAATCTCGAATTGTCCGCCTACGTCGAGCAGGAGCTCGAGCAGAACCCGCTGCTCGAACGCGAGGATTCCGAGCGCGAGGAAGTCGCGCGCAGCGATGCCGGCGACGGCGAAGTGAAAGCCAGCGTCGGCGAAGAGCCGGGCGAGGTGCGCGACACCGCCGAGATGACCGGCAACGAATCCATGCCGAGCGAGGGCGAAAGCCCGCTCGACACCGATTTCGGCAATGTCTGGAACGAGGACGGCGCGGCCGGCGACCCGGAAGCTTTCGCCAATTGGAGCGGCGGCTCGGGGCATGGCGGCGGCGGCGATTTCGAGGACGGCGAATACAATCTCGAACATACGCTGACCAAGGACGTCAGCCTGCGCGATCATCTGCTCGCCCAGGTCAACATCGAGCTCGACGATCCAGCCGACCGGCTGATCGCGCTCGATCTCATCGAGATGCTCGACGAAGCGGGCTATCTGACCGGCGAGCTGCCCGAATTGGCCGAACGCCTCGGCTGCGACGTCGCGCTGGTCGAGCGCACGCTGGCCAAGGTGCAGAAGTTCGATCCGCCCGGCGTCTTCGCCCGCTCGCTCGCCGAATGCCTGGCGCTGCAGCTACGCGAACGCAACCGCCTCGATCCGGCGATCCAGGCGCTGCTCGACAACCTCGATCTGCTCGCCAAGCGCGACATCGCCGCGCTGCGCAAGATCTGCAACGTCGATCAGGAAGATCTGGTGCAAATGATCGACGAGATCCGCGCGCTCGATCCCAAGCCCGGCCTCGCCTTCGATTCGCAGATCGCCCAACCCGTCACCCCCGACGTGCTGGTCAAGCCGCATCCCAAGGGCGGCTGGCAGGTCGAGCTCAACGCCGAGACCCTGCCGCGCGTGCTGGTCAACCAGACCTACTATGCCAAGGTGACCAAGGACGTCCGCACGAAGCAGGACCGCGATTACATCAACGACCGCCTGCAGTCGGCCAACTGGCTGGTGCGCTCGCTGCATCAGCGCGCCACGACGATCCTGAAAGTCGCCAGCGAAATCGTTCGCCGTCAGGAGGGCTTCTTCCAGCATGGCGTGCAGCATCTCAAGCCGCTCACCTTGCGCGACATCGCCGCGGTGATCGACATGCACGAGAGCACGGTCAGCCGCGTCACCACCAACAAGTATATGAACACGCCGCGCGGCATCTACGAGATGAAGTATTTCTTCACCTCGGCCATCGCCTCCTCGGTCGGCGGCGCCGACGCCCATTCGGCCGAGGCGGTGCGGTTCCGCATCAAGGGACTGATCGACGATGAGAAGCCCGCCGAGGTGCTGTCTGACGACCGCATCGTCGAGATCTTGAAGGGCGAAGGCGTCGACATCGCCCGGCGCACCGTGGCGAAGTATCGCGAGGCCATGAAAATCCCCTCGTCGGTCCAGCGTCGGCGCGAAAAAATGTCGTCTTTATAGAGACTTAGAAGATTTTCAGGAACGCCAGAGACCGCTTTTCGTTGACTTGAAAAGGGGTCGGTTCTAAGGTGCGCGCATCTTTCAAATCCCCTCTTTTTCCCGCCTGCGCATGACCGGGCGGGATGCAAAAAGTCAGTTCGAACGACCATCGCGGGGACCATGCAAATCTCAGTTTCTGGTAAGCAGATCGACATCGGCGACGCGCTGCGCAGCCATGTCGAAGAGCACATGACCACGTCCGTCGGGAAATATTTCGACAAGGCCATCGAAGGCAATGTCGTGTTCTCGCGCGAGGCGCATCTTTATCGCGTCGACATGATGGTTCATGTCGGCCACGACATCCAGTTCCAGGGCCAAGGCGAGGCGGACGCCCCCTACGCCGCCTTCGACATCGCTCTGGAGCGCACCGCCAAGCAGCTACGCCGCCACAAGCGCAAGCTGCGCGACCACCATCGCGCCGAAGGCGCGAAGGAAGTGGCGGAAGATTAACGAACGCCAGGGGCGGGCATGGAGATCATCGATTTGATTACCCCTAAGAGCGTGATCGCGAACCTTCGCGTCACGAGCAAGAAGCAGGCGCTGCAAGAACTCGCCCGCTTCGCCGCCAATCTCACCGGCGAGCAGGAGCGCGCGATTTTCGACGTGCTGCTGGAGCGCGAGCGCCTCGGCACCACCGGCGTCGGCGCCGGCGTCGCCATCCCGCACGGCAAGCTGCCGGGCCTCAAGCGCCTGCATGGCGTTTTCGCGCGCCTGGAAACGCCGATCGATTTCGAATCGGTCGACGAGCAGCCCGTCGATCTGATCTTCCTGCTGCTCGCGCCTGAATCCGCCGGCGCCGACCATCTCAAGGCGCTGGCGCGCGTTTCGCGCCTGCTGCGCGACCGCGAGATGTGCGAGAAGCTGCGCGGTTCGGACACCGTCGACGCCATCTACGCGCTGCTCAGCGACACGTCGACGAGTCACGCGGCTTAACGCCGCACAGGGACAAGTCACGCGGCCTAATCAGCCAAAGCCATAAACGCAAAGCGGGCGCGCCCTCGGATGAAGGCGCGCCCGCTGCGTTTAGGGCGTTAGGTTCAGCAGCCGCGCGCGAGATCGCGCGCAGGCGTCGTGAGCTTAGTGGACGCTCACGGGGGCGAGGTCATGCTGGCGGATCGCCGCCATGGCGACGTCGCGGTCATCGAGAATGGCGATTTCGGTGCCGTCAGCCGCGTAGATCGCGAAGACGCTGTTGCCTTCGACCTTCACGGGTTTCACGTAAGCCACTTCCTGCAGCCCGAGCGCGGCCAAGTCGGTGTCCGACATGATCGGCGAGATATGCTGTTGCACGCTATTCATAACTGCCTCCTTCCTGGATGCCCCTGCAGGATACGCTGCATTGCTTAAGCGGGCCTTAAAGCGGCATCTGGCCATAAATAGAACGGTTTACGGCCGGTTAAGTTCACTGCCGGGAACCCGGCTCAGCCTTTGGGATGCGTCTCCACCGGCACGGCGCCATGGTCGGCGGCGCCGTTGCGGCCGCGGCTTTCGCCGTTTTTGATCTCCACATTGCGGGTGCGCGCCTCGGGTTCGGGCCGCTGCAGATCGACGCTGAGCAGACCGTTGGCGAGGTTCGCGCCGGTCACTTCGATGCCCTCGGCGAGCACGAACCGGCGCTGAAACTGGCGCGCGGCGATGCCGCGATGGAGATAGACGCGGTTCTCGTCGTCGACCTGCTTGCCGCGCACGACAAGCTCGTTGTCTTCGATGCCGACGGTCAGTTCGTCGAGCGTGAAGCCGGCGACCGCCAAGGTGATGCGGAGCCGGTTTTCGCCGGTCTGCTCCACGTTGTAGGGCGGATAGCCGTCGGCGGCGCTGCGCGACACGCGGTCGAGCACGCGTTCGAAATGGTCGAACCCGAGAACAAGAGGGCTGTTGAACAGAGAGAGGCGGGACATCGGCGACTCCTCAGATGAGCGAGATCGAATTTTGGACCTTGGGCGACCCTCGCGCGCCTTGCTGGCGCCGCGGGGCTGGCCCTAGGCCGGACGACCCGTTTACCGGCGCCGTCGTAGCAATATGTAGGGGCCGGCGGCAGCGAAACAAGTCCCCTAGGAACTCACAAGCAACCCATTAGGAACCTCTCAGAAACCGCTCTCGCGCTGGGCCTCAAGCTTTCCCATATAGCTTCCTACGTCCAGTCCCCGCGGATGGACGCCTGTCCGGAGGCATAGCCATGACCCAATTGCCGACCCGCCAATTCCTCTCAGCCGAGCCGCGCGAGACCGGCGCGGCCAGCCGCATCGCCAGCGCCGCGCCGGCGGACGACGGCGCTTTGCTCGACGCCTATTCGCGCGCCGTGATCGGCGCGGTCGAACGCACCGCGCCCGCCGTGGTGCATCTGCAGATCGCCAAGAGGATGGCGAACCAGAACGGCGGGCCTGAAGCGGACGTGCTCGCCGGCTCCGGCTCGGGCGTGATCTTCACGCCCGACGGCTTCGTGCTGACCAACAGCCATGTGGCGAGCGGCGCGACCAGCATCAGCGCGACGCTGCATGACGGCCGTGTGCTGCCGGCCTATCTCGTCGGCGACGATCCCGACACCGATCTCGCCGTGCTACGCATTCACGGAGACCTCAAGGGCGCGAGCTGGGCGCCGCTCGGCGATTCGCAGGCGCTCAAGGTCGGCCAACTCGTCGTCGCCATCGGCAATCCGCTCGGCTTCGAATGCACCGTCACCGCCGGCGTCGTCAGCGCGCTCGGCCGCTCCTTGCGCGCGCAATCGGGCCGGCTGATCGACGACGTGCTGCAGACCGACGCGGCGCTCAACCCCGGCAATTCCGGCGGCCCGCTGGTGACGGCGGATGGCACGGTGATCGGCATCAACACCGCCGTCATTCGCGGCGCGCA
This sequence comes from Alphaproteobacteria bacterium, assembly GCA_035714115.1. Taxonomy (GTDB): domain Bacteria; phylum Pseudomonadota; class Alphaproteobacteria; order SMXQ01; family SMXQ01; genus CAMAVH01. Next base: position 32,656 of record DASTMO010000058.1, on the reverse strand, counting down.
AGGGCTGTGCTTCGCCATCGCCAGCAACACGGCGCGCTTCGTGCTCGGCGAAATCCTGCGCCACGGCAAGGTGCGGCGCGGCCATCTCGGCATCGCCGGCCAGAACGTGCAGCTGCCGCGCCGCGTCGCGCGCTCGTTCGATCTGGCGAAAGAAGGCGGCGTGCGCGTCGCCGCGCTCGAAGAGAACAGCCCCGCGGCCAAGGCGGGCCTCAAGCTCGGCGACGTCATCGTCGCCTTCGAAGGCGAAGGCGTCGGCGGGCTCGACGATCTGCATCGCTGGCTCACCGCCGAGCGCATCGGTCAGGCGACGCGCATCGACGCGCTGCGCAATCTCGGCAAAGGGCTGGAGCGCGTCACGCTCACCATGCATCCCGGCGAGCGTGTGCGCCCGATATGAACCGGGCCGCATGAGCCGCGCCTTGCGAGACAGCGGCGCATGAGGAACACTGGCGCGTCATCACCGGGGGGATCAAATGACGCGCATTTTGAGCATGTTTTTTATCGTGGCCGCGCTGGGCCTATCGGCCTGCGTGACCGATGGGCCGAAGGATGCCGGCGGCACCGTCATGTCGCTGAGCGATCCCAAATCGCTCGCCACCGATCAAACGGACCTCAATATCGCGCTCTGGATCGATCAGCGGCTGATGGCCGACATCCAGCGCACCATTCGCGACAATGACGGCATCAACGAACGCATGAACTTGCGCCTGCTGCTCGGTTCGGGCACCGGCAACATCAGCACGCAGCGCGTGCCCGATGGCTTCTTCTCGCTGCGCACCGCCGAAGACATCGATAACGTGGAGCAATTCAAAACGCTGGTCGAACAGCGCTTGAAAAGCTTGGGCGTCGCGTCGCAGCAAGCGCCGGTCAAGATCGACAACAAGAAGTCCTATCGCACCGCCGGCTACAAGACGGTGGCGACGCTGGTCGACAACAAGGGTTATTGCTTCGTCGCGCGCGCCGCATTCCGCTTCGGCATGCTGAGCTCTTACACCAACGAGCGCGGCTCGCCCGACACCGTGATGAACGTGATCTATTGCAAGCCGACCCGCGACTTCCCGGAGTTCGATCGGCTGATGGCCGAAGTTGGCGTCATGAAGCCGGAAGAGGCCGCGCAGATCCGCACCATGCGGGCGCCCCGCGGCGCATAAGCCGGCTGCGCAAGCGCCGCGAGAAACGAAAAGGCCCGGTCATCGCTGACCGGGCCTTCTCATTTTGGTGGAGCCAAGCGGGATCGAACCGCTGACCTCTACAATGCCATTGTAGCGCTCTCCCAGCTGAGCTATGGCCCCGAAACGGGTTGCGCTGCGCCATGTTCTCGTTTCGCCGGTTGGGATCGGCGGGCTGGCAGCGCGATGGGCGGTGAACATAGAGGGACGGCCCGGGCCGGTCCAGCGGAAAAACGCATCGCCTGAACCGAGGGAAAACCCTGCCCGGCCAACGGCTTGAACCGCGGGCCGGGGAGCCGGACCGGTTAGCGGTCGCCGTCCTCGTCGACCTTCTCGATGACCTCGGCCACGTCGTCGTCGTCCTCGCCGAGTTCGGAGGTGTCCTCCATGACGCCCTCTTCCTCCTCATCGTCGGAGTCGGCGTCGTCATCGACCAGATCCTCGGGCAGATCCGCCTCGTCGGCGTCATCCGCCACGGGCTTGCCCTTCTTGGCCTTGACCGGCTTTTCCTCGGCGATCGGCTTGGCGCGGCGCGGCTTCAGCGCAGCCTGCACGTCGAACACGGTGCCGCACTTGGGGCAAAGGATCGGATCGCGGTTGAGGTCGTAGAACTTGGCGCCGCAGCTTCCGCAGACGCGCTTCACGCCCAACTCAGGCTTCACCATGCGCTCGATCTCCACCGTCTTGATGCCGTCGCCGCGATTGCCGCGAAACAGCCGTAAGCCTTACAAACTGCCGGTCTCGCTTTGAAGGCGACGGCAGCGGTGCCAATTGCCATGCGCGGCGACGGCTGTCAAAAACAAATTTTCCAGCCCCCGCATCCCCATGCGATAACCCCTTCCGCCCCGCCAATCCGGTTCCGGCCCGCCGGTCCGTTCGCCGGGCAGCTGGTTTCATATAAGAGCTTTCCGATGGCGAACGCCCCCGCATCCCCCGCATCCGCCCCCCTCGCCGCGCAAAGCGGCCACGGCCCGGCCAAGCCCCTGACGGCCCAAAAGGCCGGGGCGCTCAAGGGCGAGGCCCGCATCCCCGGCGACAAGTCGATTTCGCATCGCGCGCTGATGATCGGCGCCGTCGCCGTCGGCGAAACGACGATCCACGGCCTGCTCGAAGGCGAGGACGTCATCAACACCGCCAAGGCCATGGCCGCGCTCGGCGCGACGGTGAACCGCGACGCGCAGGGCGTGTGGCATGTGCATGGCGTCGGCCTCGGCGCCCTGAAGGAGCCCGACAACGTCATCGACATGGGCAACAGCGGCACCGGCGCGCGCCTGCTCTCCGGCCTGGTCGCCGGCCATCCTGTCACCGCCCAGTTCACCGGCGACGCTTCGCTGCGCTCGCGCCCGATGGCGCGCGTGACCAAGCCGCTCGAAGGCTTCGGCGCGCGCTTCGTGACGCGCGACGGCGGCAAGCTGCCGATGACGGTGATCGGCACGCGCGAGCCGATGCCCGTCACTTACAAATTGCCGGTGCCTTCGGCGCAGGTGAAATCGGCGATCCTGTTCGCCGGCCTCTGCGCGCCGGGCATCACCACCGTGATCGAGCCAGAGCCGACGCGTGATCATTCCGAGCTGATGCTGCGCCACTTCGGCGCGGACATCACCGTCGAAGACCAGCCCGACGGCGCGCGCCGCATCGCGCTGACCGGCCAGCCCGAATTGATGGGACGCGAGGTGAAAGTCGCCGGCGATCCGTCGTCGGCCGCCTTCCCTGCGGTGGCCGCGCTGATCGTGCCCGGCTCGCGCATCACCTTGCGCCATGTCGGCTTGAATCCATTGCGTGACGGGCTTTACCGCACGCTCAAAGAGATGGGCGCCGACATCGCCTACGAGAACGCGCGCGACGAAGCCGGCGAGCCGGTCGCCGATCTCGTCGTCAGCTTCAGCAAGCTCAAGGGCGTCGATGTGCCGGCGGGCCGCGCGCCGTCGATGATCGACGAATATCCGATCCTCGCCATCGCCGCCGCCTGCGCCGAGGGCAAGACGGTGATGCGCGGCCTCGCCGAACTGCGCGTCAAAGAAAGCGATCGCCTCGCCGCCATCGCCGACGGGCTGGCCGCCTGCGGCGTGAAGGCCGAAGTGGACGGCGATACGCTGACGGTGTTCGGAAGCGGCGGCAGCATTCCCGGCGGCGGCCTGATCTCGACCAAGCTCGACCACCGCATCGCCATGAGTTTCCTGGTGCTCGGTCTGGCCGCCGAAAAGCCGGTGACGGTGGACGACGGCGGACCCATTGCGACGAGTTTCCCGGACTTCGGGCCGCTCATGGCCGGCCTCGGCGCGCAGATTTCCCCCGCCTGATGGCCCCCACCGTTATCGCCATCGACGGACCGGCCGCCTCGGGCAAAGGCACCCTGTCGGAGCGCCTGGCGGCCCATTTCGGCTATGCCCATCTGGAGACCGGCCGGCTTTACCGGGCCGTCGCGGCCAAGCTGCTGGCCGCCGGCTTGACCGCCCCGACCGAGGCAGAGGCCGCAGAAGCCGCGCAGCATCTGGGGGATGCCGACCTGAATAGCCCCCACCTCTATGCAGAGGCGACCGGCCTGATGGCCTCCAAGGTCTCCGCCCTCGGCCCGGTGCGCGCCGCTCTGCTGCAATTTCAGCGCGATTTCGCCGCCCGCCCGCCTGGGAATAAATCCGGCGCGGTGATCGACGGGCGCGATATCGGCACGGTCATCTGCCCCGATGCGCCGCACAAGCTGTTCGTCACGGCGAGCCCGGAAATACGGGCCCAACGGCGCTTCGCGCAGTTGCAGAAGCGGGGTTCGGCGGCTATATATGCCGCCGTCCTCAGGGACATCCAGGATCGCGATGCCATGGATACCCAGCGGACGAACGCCCCCCTGCGCCAAGCGCCCGATGCCCACTTGCTGGACACGAGCGACATGACCGCCGATCAGGTGTTCGCCGCCGCGCTGTCGATCATCAGCTCATCGCGCTGACTGGAAAACCCAAGCGTAAGTTTGGTCCTCGGTCCGGCCGTTCCGGTGAACGGCACCGTCTCGCTTCCATGAAGCGCGCGGAATGACAACGGAATGAGGGAGACCCCGCCGACGGCATCCTTAAGGACGCCCGGCCAGAAAGCGAACCCATTTACATGGCTGCCAAGCAATATACCGAGACCGCCATCGAGAACTTCTCGACGGGCGAGAACTTCGCCGACCTGCTGAACGAAGTGTTCCGCGCCGACGAGCCCGTCGAAGGCTCCGTGCTCCAGGGCACCATCGTCGCCATCGAGAACGACACCGCCATCATCGACGTCGGCCTGAAGTCGGCCGGTCGCGTCGAGCTCAAGGAATTCGCCGCCCCCGGCATGAAGGCCGACGTCAAGGTCGGCGACAAGGTCGACGTCTATCTCGAGCGCTATGAAGACCGCAACGGCGAGGCGATGCTCTCGCGCGAGAAGGCGAAGCGCGAAGAGGCTTGGACGCTGCTCGAACGCTCCTTCAAGGACAACCAGCGCGTCAACGGCGTGATCTTCGGCCGCGTCAAAGGCGGCTTCACCGTCGATCTCTCCGGCGCCGTGGCCTTCCTGCCCGGCAGCCAGGTCGACATCCGCCCGGTGCGCGACGTCGGCCCGCTGATGGGCAGCCCGCAGCCGTTCCAGATCCTCAAGATGGATCGCGCGCGCGGCAACATCGTCGTCTCGCGCCGCGCCGTGCTCGAAGAGAGCCGCGCCGAGGCCCGCACCGAACTGGTCGCCAACCTCAAGGAAGGCCAGATCCTCGAAGGCGTGGTCAAGAACATCACCGACTACGGCGCCTTCATCGATCTCGGCGGCGTGGACGGCCTGCTCCACATCACCGACATCTCGTGGAAGCGCATCAACCACCCGACGGAAGCTCTGCACATCGGCCAGACCGTGAAGGTCCAGGTCATCCGCTTCAACCCAGAGACGCAGCGCATCAGCCTGGGCATGAAGCAGCTCGAAGCCGATCCGTGGGACGGCATCGCCGCGAAGTACCCGACCGGCACGAAGTTCAAGGGTCGCGTCACCAACATCACCGACTACGGCGCCTTCGTGGAGCTGGAGCCGGGTGTCGAAGCCCTCGTTCACGTCTCCGAAATGAGCTGGACCAAGAAGAACGTCCATCCGGGCAAGATCGTCTCCACCAGCCAGGAAGTCGAAGTTCAGATCCTCGACGTCGATCCGGTGAAGCGCCGCATCTCGCTGGGCCTCAAGCAGTGCATGGACAATCCGTGGGCGACCTTCGCCGACAAGTTCCCGCCGGGCACTGAGATCGAAGGCGAGATCCGCAACATCACCGAGTTCGGCCTGTTCGTCGGCCTGCCCGGCGACATCGACGGCATGGTCCATCTGTCGGACCTCGACTGGAAGCGCTCGGGCGATGAAGCCATCGCCGACTACAAGAAGGGCGACATGGTCAAGGTGAAGGTGCTCGACATCGACAGCGACAAGGAACGCATCTCGCTCGGCATCAAGCAGCTCGGCGCCGATCCGTTCGAAGGCCAGGCCGGCGAGCTGAAGCGCGGCGACATCGTCACTTGCGTCGTCACCGGCGTGAGCGACAAGGGTCTCGACGTGGAAGTGGACGGCGCGCCCGGCTTCATCCGCAAGGCCGACCTCGCCAAGGACCGCGACGGCCAGCGTCCGGAGCGTTTCGCCGTCGGCGAGAAGCTCGACGCTCAGGTGCTGACGATGGACCGCGTGAGCCACAAGCTGACGCTGTCGGTCAAGGCGCAGGAAATCGCCGACGAGAAGCAGGCGATGGCTCAGTACGGCTCGTCCGACTCGGGCGCCAGCCTCGGCGACATCCTCGGCGCCGCTCTGAACCGCGCCAAGGACGAGAAGAAGTAATTCTTCTCGCTTCGCGAAGATGAAAAACGCCGCATCGGGAAACCGGTGCGGCGTTTCGCGTTTCGGCCTAAACTTCGGCCATCAAGGATCATGAGGGTTTCGCCATGTCGCTCGACACCGACGCGCTGATTGACCGCCGCCGCCTCAAGCGCCGCCTCACCGCCTGGCGCGTCATCGCCGTGATCGCGCTGCTCGGCGTGGCGCTGATCGCCGTCGGCCGGCGCGGCGAAGCGCCCTGGGCCAAGAGCCATATCGCCCGCCTTTCGGTCGAAGGCGTGATCGCCGACGACCGGCTGCGCGACGAAGCGCTGAAATCCATCGCCGACGATCCGAACGTGAAAGCGCTGATCGTCTATATCGACAGCCCCGGCGGCACCGTGGTCGGCGGCGAGAATCTCTACACGCGGCTGCGCGAGATCGCCGAAAAGAAGCCGGTCGTCGCGACGCTCGGCACGCTGGCCGCGTCGGGCGGCTATATGACCGCCATCGGTGCCGACTACATCCTGGCGCGCAACGGCACCGTCACCGGCTCGATCGGCGTCTTGATGCAGACGACCGACGTGACTGGTCTTCTCGGCAAGCTCGGCGTCGAGGCCGAGGCGATCAAGAGCGCGCCGCTGAAAGCCGTCCCCTCGCCCTTCGAGAAGCTGACCCCGGCGGGCCGCGAAGCGACCCGCGAGGTGGTGATGGACATGTACGACATGTTCGTCGGTATGGTCGCCGAGCGCCGCCATCTGGCGCCGGACGTGGCCCGCAAGCTGGGCGACGGACGGGTCTATACCGGCCGTCAGGCGGTGGAAAACAAGCTGGTCGACGCCATCGGCGGCGAGGCCGAAGCCCGCGATTGGCTGGCCGAAGCCAAGGGAATCGCCCGCTCCACCCCGGTCCGGGAGGTCAAAATCGACCGTCCGGACGACGATCTGCCCGGGATTTTGGGCAAGGCAGCCGGAAAAGCGCTGTTTTCTGAACGACTTACCCTTGACGGACTGGTTTCCCTTTGGCACCCTGACCTTCGCTAAGGCCCGGCACCGCCTAGGAAAGGCGGGAAAAAGTCCGGTAAGGAACGAGGGGACCGATGACCAAGTCCGAATTGATCTTGCGTCTGGCCGAGCTTAACCCGCACCTGTACCACCGCGACGTCGAGCGGATCGTTACGGCCATTTTCGACGAGATCACCACCGCGCTGGCGCGCGGCGACCGCGTGGAACTGCGCGGTTTCGGGGCTTTTTCCGTGAAGCGCCGCGATTCGCGCGTGGGCCGCAACCCGCGCACCGGCAGCGCCGTCCAGGTCGCCGAGAAGTCCGTGCCGTTTTTCAAGACCGGCAAGCAGCTGCGCGAGCGCCTGAACGGCGAGACGCCGACCGGCGGCGACGACAACGACGATTGATCGCGCCGGTTAATCTGCTCGATTAATCGTCGCCCGCGCTTTCGCCTTTCCGGCCGAAACGCGCTATAAGCAGCCCCATGAAATTCCTGTTCTGGCTCGTCGCGGTTCCGGCTTTGGCCGTCGCCATGTCGTTCGGCGTCTCCAATCCGCAGACCGTCTCGCTGCGTCTCTGGCCGCTGGTCAACAGCGTCGAGATGCCGCTCTATGCCGCCGTCGCCATCGCGCTGTTCTTCGGCCTGATCGTCGGCGGGCTGATCGCCTGGATCGACAGCCTGCGCCCGCGCAGCGAAGCGCGCCGCCTCGCCCGCCGCATCCGCGACCTGGAAACCGAGGAAGCGCGCCTGCGCGGCGAACTGGCGCAAGCGCAGCACGGAATTGGGCATGGGCCCGACCGCGCGGCGCTCGGCGCCTCGCAAGACGAGATCGCCCGCCGCCTCAATATCGCCAACGGCGACTGACGGATGACCGACATGACAGACATGGCCGCGCGGCTTTACGTCGCGCTCGACACGCAGGATCTCGCGCGCGCCGAAGCGCTCGCCGCCGCCATCGCGCCCTCCGGCGCGAGCCTCAAGCTCGGCCTCGAATTCTTCTCGGCGCACGGCCCGGCCGGCGTGATGAAGGTGAAGGCGAAAGCGCCGACGTCGAACCTGTTCCTCGATCTGAAGTTCCACGACATTCCCAACACGGTCGCCTCCGCCGTGCGCGCCGCGATGGCCGTCGAGCCGACGATCCTCAATGTCCATGCCGCCGGCGGCCCCGCCATGCTGCGCGCGGCGAAAGACGCCGCCGACGATGAAGCCGCCAAGCGCGGCCTCAAGCGGCCTTTGGTCATCGCCGTCACCGTGCTGACCAGCCTCGATGACAGCGATCTCGCCGCCGTCGGCCAGACGCCGCCCGCCGCCGATCAGGTCAAGCGCCTCGCGGCTTTGACGCAATCTTGCGGCCTCGACGGCGTTGTCTGCTCCTCGCATGAAGCAGCCGCTTTGCGCGCGCTTTGCGGCGCCGACTTCCGCCTCGTCGTGCCGGGCATCCGTCCCGCCGGCGCCGATGTCGGCGATCAGAAGCGCGTCATGACGCCGCGCGAAGCGATCCTCGCCGGCGCCAGCGATCTCGTCGTCGGCCGCCCGATCACCGGGGCCGAGGTGCCCGCCGATGCGGCGCGCGCTATCGCCAAAGAGATGCTGGGCTGATCGCATGCCGGTTTCCGCCAAGATCTGCGGCATCAATTCGCGCTACGCGCTCGAAGCGGCGATCGCCGGCGGCGCGGACTTCATCGGCTTCATCTTCTATCCGCCGAGCCCGCGCTACATCGCGCCGGAAGACGCCGGCCAGCTCGCCAAGCTGGTGCCGCCCCATATCAAGAAGGTCGGCGTCTTCGTCGATGCCGACATCGACGAGATCGACGCCACAATGCTCGAGACGCCGCTCGACGTGCTGCAGTTCCACGGTACCGAAAGCCCGCGCAACATCTATGAGCTGAAGATCACTTTCCGGCTGCCGGTCATCAAGGCGATCAAGGTCGGCTCGCCCGAGGACATCGCGCGCGCCCGCGCCTTCGAAGGCGAGGCCGACTATCTGATGTTCGACGCCAAGCCGCCGGCGGACCTGCCGAACGCCCTGCCCGGCGGCAATGCCGTCAGCTTCGATTGGCGCCTGCTGGCCGGCACGGAGTGGAAAACCCCCTGGTTCCTGTCGGGCGGGCTGACGCCGGAAAATCTGGCGGACGCCGTGCGCGCGACCGGCGCGAAAATGGTCGATGTCTCCTCCGGGGTGGAGGTCCGCCCGGGCGTCAAGGACGTAGACAAGATCACGGCTTTCCTGGCCGCCGCCAAGGCGCTGTAACCCCTTGGCGGCCCAGGGGAAACCCCCTCTTGCCAAGCCTCCAACCAAGGGCTATCCCGTTACCCCCATGACCGCATCTCGCACCGCGTCAAAACTCCCTGAAGGCCGCAACAGCTATCGCAGCGGCGCCGACGAGCATGGCCATTTCGGCATTTTCGGCGGCCGCTACGTCGCCGAAACGCTGATGCCGCTGATCCTCGAATTGGACAAGGCATACGAGGCGGCCAAGGCGGACCCCGAGTTCGCCAAGCAGCTGGCGTATTACTTCACGCATTACGCCGGCCGGCCGAGCCCGCTCTATTACGCCTCGCGCCTGACCGAGCATTTCGGCGGCGCGAAGATCTACTTCAAGCGCGAAGAACTGAACCACACCGGCTCCCACAAGATCAACAACACGCTCGGCCAGATCCTGCTCGCCAAGCGCATGGGCAAGACGCGCATCATCGCCGAGACCGGCGCCGGCCAGCATGGTGTGGCGACCGCCACAGTCTGCGCGTTGTTCGGCCTCAAATGCGTCGTCTATATGGGCGAGGTCGACATCGCCCGCCAGCAGCCCAACGTGTTCCGCATGAAGCTGCTCGGCGCGGAAGTAGTGCCCGTCACCTCCGGCTCGCGCACGCTGAAGGACGCGATGAACGAGGCGCTGCGCGACTGGGTCACCAACGTCGCCGACACGTTCTACCTCATCGGCACCGCCGCCGGCCCGCATCCCTATCCCTCCATGGTGCGCGATTTCCAATGCGTCATCGGCAACGAGACGCGCGCGCAGATGATGGAGGCCGAAGGGCGTTTGCCGGATTCGTTGGTCGCCTGCGTCGGCGGCGGCTCGAACGCCATCGGCCTGTTCCATCCCTTCCTCGACGATCCCGGCGTCGACATCTACGCCGTCGAAGCCGCCGGCAAGGGCATCGAGACCGGCCAGCACGCCGCCTCGATCAGCGCCGGCAAGCCGGGTGTGCTGCACGGCAACCGCACCTTCCTGCTGCAGGACGACGACGGCCAGATCACCGAAGCCCATTCGATCTCCGCCGGCCTCGACTATCCCGGCCTCGGCCCCGAACATGCCTGGCTGCATGACGTCGGCCGCGTCAAATTCGTCTCCTCGACCGACGACGAGACGCTGGAAGCGCTGCAGCTGTGCAGCCGCCTCGAAGGCATCATCCCGGCGCTCGAGCCGTCGCATGCCCTGGCCTATGTCAGCAAGCTGGCGCCGACGCTGCCCAAAGACCATCTGATGGTCGTGAACATCTCGGGCCGCGGCGACAAGGACGTCTTCGCTGTCGCCGGCTATCTCGGGGTGAAGCTGTGAGCGCTGCGCCTGACCGCATGACGGCTCGCTTCGCCGCACTGAAGGACGAAGGCCGCGCCGGCCTCGTCACCTTCACCATGGCCTGCGATCCCGATTACGACACGGCGCTCGCCATCCTCAAAGGCCTGCCCGCCGCCGGCGCCGATGTGATCGAGCTCGGCATGCCCTTCACCGACCCGATGGCCGACGGCCCGGCGATCCAGGCCGCCGGCCTGCGCGCGCTGGCCGCGGGCGGGCGCATGACGCGCACGCTCGAGATGGTGCGCGACTTCCGCAATACGGACGCGGCGACGCCGATCGTGCTGATGGGCTACTACAACCCGATCTACATCTACGGCGTCGACAAGTTCATCGCCGACGCGCTGGCCGCCGGCGTCGACGGCATGATCGTCGTCGATCTGCCGCCCGAGGAAGACGAGGAATTCTGCATCCCCGCGCTGAAGGCCGGGCTGCATTTCATCCGCCTCGCCACGCCGACGACGGATCAGGCGCGCCTGCCCGCCGTGCTCGCCAACACCTCGGGCTTCATTTACTACGTCTCGATCGCTGGCATCACCGGCGCGGCCTCCGCCGACAACAACGCGGTGGCCGCCGCCGTCGCGCGCCTGCGCGCCAACACCAAGCTGCCGGTCGCCGTCGGTTTCGGCATCAAGACGCCGGCCATGGCCGCGGATGTCGCGCGCGTCGCCGATGCCGCCGTGGTCGGCTCCGCCCTCGTTCAAATCGTCGCCGACAGCCTCGCCGACGGCAAAGCGACCAAAGACACAGCTGCGAAAGCCCTCGCCTTCGTCCGCCAATTGGCGGACGGGGTGCGTGGCGCACGCGTAAAAGGAGCGGTGGCATGAGCACCGGAGAATCCGCGATGAATTGGCTGACCAACTTCGTCCGCCCGAAGATCCGCGCCCTCGTCAAGAAAGAGGATGTGCCGGAGAACCTCTGGCAGAAATGCCCGGCCTGCGAGCAGATGGTCTTCCACCGCGATCTGGCGGCGAACCTCTTCGTCTGCACCCATTGCGGCCATCACATGCGCATCGGCGGCGACCAGCGCCTCGCCATGCTGTTCGACGACGGCAAGTATACCAAGATCGAACTGCCCGATATCGTCGTCGACCCGCTGAAGTTCCGCGACCAGAAGAAATACGCCGACCGCTTCAAGGAAGCGCAGAACAAGACCGGCCTGAAGGACGCCATCGTCGTGGCGCACGGCAAGGTCGGCGGCATCAACGCCGTCATGGCCGCCTTCGACTTCCGCTTCATGGGCGGCTCGATGGGCTCGGGCGTCGGCGAAGGCCTCGTCGCCGCGGCGAAGCTCGCCGTGCTGCAGGACGCGCCGCTGATCGTCTTCCCGTCCTCGGGCGGCGCGCGCATGCAGGAAGGCGCGATCTCGCTGATGCAGATGCCGCGCACGACCGTCGCCGTCGAGATGGTGCGCGACGCCGGCCTGCCCTACATCGTCGTGCTGACCGATCCGACCACCGGCGGCGTCACCGCCTCCTTCGCCATGCTCGGCGACATCGCCCTGGCCGAGCCGGGCGCGATCATCGGCTTCGCCGGCGCGCGCGTGATCGAGGAAACGATCCGCGAAAAGCTGCCGCCAGGCTTCCAGCGCGCCGAATATCTGCTGGAGCACGGCATGGTCGACATGGTTGTGCCGCGTAAGGAGCTGCGCGAGACGCTGAGCCGCATCCTCGCCCTGCTGCTCAACCGCACGCCGGCCGCCTCGGTCGTCTCGCTGCCGAGCGACTTGGCCATTCCCGCGTCTGGCAAGAGCCGCCCTCGTCCCCCGGCGCGCTAACGCGCCATGGCTGCGAAGAGCGACGCCGTTCTCGAACGGCTGCAGGGTCTGCATCCGAAGATCATCGACCTGTCGCTCGACCGCACCGTCCGCCTGCTCGGTCGGCTCGGCAATCCGCAATTGAAGATGCCGCCGGTCATCCATGTGGCCGGCACCAACGGCAAAGGCTCCACGGTCGCCTTCCTGCGCGCCATGCTGGAAGCCGCCGGCAAGCGCGTGCATGTCTATACTTCGCCGCATCTGGTGCGCTTTCATGAGCGCATCCGTTTGGCCGGCGAATTGATTTCCGAAGACGCGCTGCTGGAGATGCTCGATCGCTGCGAGCAGGCCAACGGCGGCGACAACATCACCTACTTCGAGATCACCACCGCCGCCGCTTTCCTCGCCTTCTCGGAAGTGCCGGCCGACGTGACGCTGCTCGAAGTGGGCCTCGGCGGCCGCTTCGACGCCACCAACGTGATCGACAAGCCGATGGCCACGGTGATCACGCCGGTCTCGATGGACCATGAGCAATATCTCGGCGACACCCTGGCCCAGATCGCCTTCGAGAAGGCCGGCATCCTCAAAGCCGGCGTGCCGGGCATCATCGGCGCGCAGGCGCCCGAAGCGCTGAAGGTGATCGAAGCGCGCGCGGCCGAGATCGGCGCGCCCTTGTTCCGCATGAACGAGGACTGGACGGCGGCCGCCACCGCGCGCGGCCTGCGCTTCAAGAGCGGCGCCAAGCAGCTCAACCTGCCGCTGCCCAATCTTCTGGGCGCGCATCAGATCGCCAATGCCGGCGCGGCGGTGGCGACGCTGCAATCCTTGCCCCAGCTGAAAGTGCCGGAGAGCGCTCTGGCTGGCGGGCTGACGCAGGCGCAATGGCCGGCGCGGCTGCAGCGCCTGACCAAAGGCCCGCTGGTGGAGATGCTGCCGCGCCATGTCGAGCTGTGGCTCGACGGCGGCCACAATCCCTCAGCCGGCGAAGCGCTCGCGAAACAGGCCCAGCAATGGCACAACGAGCCGCTGTTCATCGTCAGCGGCTTGCTGCGCACCAAGGACGCGGCGGGTTTCTTCAAGCCGCTGGCGATCTATGTGCAGGAGGCGCGCAGCGTCGCCATCCCGGACGCCACCGCCACTTTAAGCGCCGAAGAAACTGCCGAAGCCGCCAAGCGCGCCGGCATGGACGCGCCGCCCATGCCCTCGCTCGCCGAGGCCATCCGCTCGCTCTTGCCGAGCATCGAAGGCCCGGCCCGCATCCTGATCTGCGGCTCGCTCTATCTCGCAGGGCATGTGCTGGCGGAGAACGGTTAAGCCGCTTTTGCGCCGCGCGGCGTCAGCCGCAGCATAGCGAGGCCGAATAGGATCGGCACGAAGCCGTGAATCAGGAAGATGGCCCCCTGCGCGTCCTTATGGGCGAAACTCCAGCCGGCATAGGCGAAAGCGCCTACCCCGAAGAGCAGAAGGCACACGCCGATCACACGCCAAAGCCAGCGCGACAACAAGAGGCGATGCCAAAAATCTGCATCCTGCGATGACGACGGCATGGCTTCAGTAACAAAACGCAGCCATCGCAGGCCAAGCGCGCCAACAACTATCGTGAACAGCAGAAAGAAGGCCAGGAGGCCCCCCGGCAGGATCAGTTCTTGCCATGTCCGCAGATTTGAAAAATTGCCGGCAATCATTAACGGCGCATCGTAAAGGCCATGCAGCAAGATGACGACGCCCAAGCCTGTGAGGATTTGGCGTGCGGGGCTGCCAGACTTCACTAAGCCGCTGACGAACAGCCCCATAAACACGCCATCTATGGCATGCATAGGTACCGTAATCGCCGCGCGGGCCGACCCAATGATGGCCAACCGACCGTTTTCCAAGGCCGTAAAGAGATAAAAAACATTTTCGCAGGCGGCGAAACCAAGCGCGACGGCGATCGAGCCGACCAATACGTCCTCTGGCCGGTCACAGAACTCGTGACGCATGACGACGAGCAGCAATACACAGAGTTTGGCAAGTTCCTCCGGCAGGGCCGCCATCAAGAAAGCGCGTGCGATCCCACGCAAGTAAACATTGCCAATACCGGAGACATCCCACCCCGCCAGCTGGAGCAGCAGAGCGAATCCCAAAGGGAAGAACGTGCTGATAGCGCCGAACATCATCCCGAGGCCGATCAATTCGGCACTTACTCGGCCACCGGCGCGCGCATAAAAAAAGAGCGCCAGCAAACAGATGGGCGCGAGGGCGGAAACGAGGGCGGCGAAGCGGAGCGCTAGATCCATGTGCTAATGGGTCTTTTGCATAATCGCTGAAATGGCAAAGCTGACTTGCACCGCCATGACAACGACGCCGATGATCGCGGCCGGCCACGACACGCCGCCTGTGCGCGCGATTTTTTCGCGCTGCTGTTCGGTATCTGGATATCTCGCCGCGATCTTCTTGATCTTGGTTTTAGCGTGATACAGATAATAATCCTTAGCGCTAATAGCTATCGCGACCGCAAACGGAATGCCAAAAACCTTATTGCCTGGGAATAATAATTCAAAGGCGATCGGCAAAAAGAAAACGACTGCAGCCGCGAGATACATCTTGCGGTAGAGCAGCCAGGGTACCGGCACGAGCAGCACCTGCCAAACGATGCCACTATAGAATTTTCTCGCGCCCGCCGTCGTGTTTTGCCAGTGCCGCACATAGGTTTGTGCGCGCGGCCCGATGAAAGCGCTCAGGCTCTCCACGTTCACCGCCATATCGGCGGCGATCAGCTCTTCGCCGGTCTTCTGTGTCATGAATCCCCCCGGATTGCTGTCATGATTTAACTACGTCGCTTTCACACCGACAAATAAAAAGCCCCGCTGTTTCCAGCGGGGCTTTTTTATTAGGCGATCAAGCCGCGCTTAGAGCGCCGACTTGATCCAGTCCTGCAGCGCCGTCTTCGACAGCGCGCCGACCTTGGTCGCAGCGACCTGGCCGTTCTTGAACAGCATCAGCGTCGGGATGCCGCGCACGCCGTACTTGCTCGGCGTGCCGCCGTTCTGGTCGACGTTGATCTTGGCGATCGTCACCTGACCGTCCATCTCCTTGGCGATCTCGTCGAGCGACGGGGCGATCTGCTTGCAGGGGCCGCACCATTCGGCCCAGAAGTCGACCAGCACGGGCTTGTCTGCCTTGAGCACGTCGGCTTCGAACGAGGCGTCGGAAACCTGTTTCAAACCCATGTTGAATCCTTGAAAGCTGTGGATGGAATTGGAGGCGGGCTTCACCCGCAGGGATGGATAGAATCTAGGAGGCGGCCCCAGCGCCGTCAAGGCACCCTCCGGTGACCGGCGTGAAACCCGCGCGATATAAGGCTTTCAGCCCGGCAGAACCTGCGCGTCCAGCAGTTCCGCGGGAATTTCCATCCACAGCGGACCATCGGTCCACAAGAGCGCGCAATCGATCCGCTTGCCGGCATAAATCTGCGCGAGCAGCGCGCGATAGGCGGCGAGCTGACGCAGATAGGCGAGCGGCACGTCTTCAACGCGCGTCGGCGGCGGCCGATTGCTCTTGTAATCGACGATCAGCACGCGATCTTCGAGCGCGACCAGACGGTCGATCTGGCCGCTGACGGCACGCTCGCCGACGCGGCCGGTGATCGACACCTCGGCGCGGCTGCCGGGGCCGAACAATTCGGCGAAGCGCGCATCGCCGAGCACGCGCAAGGCTTCCGCCGCGATGACCCGCTGCTGCGACTCGTTCAAGTTCCATAGAGGCCGCGCAAGATAGCGCGCCGCCGCGTCGGCGCGCAGATCGAACGCGAGCTCGGGCAGGCTTTGCAGCAGGCGATGGATCAACACGCCGCGCAGGAAGCGCGCGCCGTCATCCTCTTGCGCGAAGGGCGACAGCATCGCCGGCTCGGCTTCGCCGGCCTCGGGCTTGGAGGGCGCGAGCGGACGCGACGGACGTTCCTCGGGCTTGGCCGCAAGGCGCGCCCAGTCTTCGAGCGGCGCCGGGGCCATCGGCGCTTCGCCCGCATTCTGCTGGGCCTTGTCCGGCTCGCGCGATTGCTCATGGGCCAAGCGCAAACCGGCGCCCGACCAGCCGTCCGGCGTCAAGGCGGTGAAGTCGAACTCGGCAGCGGCGGCTTCGCCCTCTTCGACCAAAGCCTGCAAGCCGCTCTGCACCAGATTGTACCAACAGTCCGGCGAGGGCGCGGTCTTGCCCTGCCAACCGCAGACATAGAGCCGGTCTTCGGCGCGCGTGAGCGCGACATAAAGCAGGCGGCGATATTCTTCCTGGGCGCGGCGCTTGGCCTCGGCGCGCTCGGCGGCGGCGACGGCTTCATCGTCGGCGGTGCGCGGCGGCCACAGCGGCAGGATGCGCGCGCCGGGCGCGTCCTCCTCGCCGGCGAGCACGGTCCACAGCAGCGCATCCTGCTTGCTCGGCACCTGCATGGTGTCGGGCAGGATGACGACCGGCGCCTGCAGACCCTTGGCGCCATGCACGGTCATGATGCGCACTTCATCGCGCAGGCTCTGCTCCAGATCGCGCTTGATCTCGGCTTCGCCGGCGGCAAACCAATGCAGGAAGCCCTGCAGCGACGGCGCGGCCTCGCGCTCATAGCCGAGCGCGCGATTGAGGAATTCGGCCACGGCATCTTCGGCTTCCGCGCCGAGGCGGGCGAGGATCTTGCGCCGGCCGCCGTCGCGCCCGAGCAACTCGCCGTAAAGCTCGTAGGGCCGCGCGTAATCGGCGAGGCCGAGATAGCGCGCCAGCAAATCATGCGCGTCCTTGAACGCACCTTTGTCCCGTGCCGCGCGGCGCGACAGCGCCTCCCACAGGCTGGCGCGGCTGCGGCCGTGAGCGATCTCGAACAGCTGATCCTCACTGAGACCCACCAGCGGGCTTTTCAGCACAGTGGCCAGCGTCAGGTCGTCCTCGGGCAACAGCAGAAACTGGCCGAAGGCGACAAGATCCATCACCGCGAGCTGCTCGGTCAGCACCATGCGGTCGACGCCGGCCACCGGCACGCCGCGCGATTTGAGATCGCGCACTAGCTCGCTGACGAAGCCGGTGCGGCGGCGCACCAAGATCATGATGTCGCCGGCGCGCATGCTGCGGCCATAGCTCGGCAATTGCTCGCGTCCGATCCAGGCGGCGATCTGCGCGGCGATGACGGAGGCCAGCCGGCTCTGCGGCGAATCGCCGGCTTGCGTCTCGGTCGGCGAGGCCCAGGGCGTCACCTCGGCGGGCGGTTCGGGCATGACCGATGGCCAGAGCTCGACGAGGCCCGCCTGGCCGATGCGCTTGAGATTGTGCTTGATGGTCTGGCCGTTCTCGGCGACGCCGACGCGCGCCGGATCGCCCGCGAACACGGCATCGACGGCGCGCAGCACCGCGCCGGTCGAGCGGTAGGACATCAAGAGATCCGTCTCGCGCCAGGCGGCGGCGCGCTGCGCGCGATCCTGGAAATGGCCGCGCATGCGCAGGAAGGCGTCCGGATCGGCGCCTTGGAAGCTGTAGATCGACTGTTTGAGATCACCGACGACGAAGACCGTGCGCGGACGCTCGCGGGCACCTTCGCCGGCGAAAAACTCCTCGGCCAGGGCGGAGACCACCTCCCATTGCTCTGGGCTGGTGTCCTGCGCCTCGTCGACCAGGATGTGATCGAGGCCGCCATCGAGCTTGAACAGTACCCAGGCTGCCGCGCCGGCCGCCAGATCGCCGTCGCCGCGCAGCAGGTCGCGGGTCTTGAGAATCAGATCGTCGTAATCGAGCGCGGCGCGGCGCGCCTTATGGCGCTCATAGGCGGCGAGCTGATCGCCGGCCAGGGTGAGCAAGGCCGCGCCGACATCCGCCAGCTTGGCGGCGCGCAGGCGTTCGCACAGCGCGACGAGGCGCTCGGCCTCACGCTGAAGAACCTCCGGCGCATCCGTGTTGCCGGCGGTGCCTTTGTTGATCAGGCGGGCGCGTGTCGCGCCCTCCTTGGTCAGGAAGACTTGGCAATAATCGCCGAACTTGGCGGCGCGCTGTTCCGGCGCCGCAAGATAATCGGCCAGGATCGCCGCGCGCTGCTGCTCCGGGTCCGAGCCGCCCGCCAAGCGCGCCGTCACGCCGCGCAATCCGGCGAGATCGAACGCCGTATCGGCGACGCCGGCCGCGAGAATCGTTTCACTCGTCTCGCCGTCCTGCAGACCGAGGCGCGCGCGCAAGACGCCTTGCGCGCCAGCGATGCCGCGATTCTCGAACAAGCGCTTGAGGCGGCCGCGCTTGGCCGCCAGCCCCTGCATGAGTTTGGAAAAATCTTCTTCGTTGGTCTCGGCCGTCACTGTTGCCCAGGCGCGCCCGACGAGCCCGCCGGGATCGCGCCGCGCATGACGCAACAGATCGTCGCGCGCGGCGAGCATCAACTCGGCGGCGGTGCGTTCGTCCATCACCTCGAAATGAGGCGCCAAACCCGATTCGACCGGGAAGCGGCGCAGCAGCGATTGGCAGAAGGCATGGATCGTCTGGATCTTCATACCGCCCGGCACGTCGAGCACTTGCGCGAACAGGCGGCGGGCGATGCGCCGTTCCGCCGCGCTGGCCGCGCGGCCGAGCAGGTCGCGCAGCTCCGCATCCAGCTTCGTCGCGTCCGCCGCCGCCCAGCCGCTGAGGCGCGCGTTGATGCGATTCTGCATCTCCGCCGCCGCCGCCTTGGTAAAGGTGAGGCACAGGATGCGGCCCGGCGGCGTGCCGTGGACCAGCAGGCTGAGCACGCGGCGCGTCAGAATGGTCGTCTTGCCGGCACCGGCGGAGGCCGCGACCCAGACGGTGCGGTCGGGGCGCAAAGCGTCGTCCGTCTCGTCAGTCGCGACAGAGAGAGGCAGAGTGCTCATGCCTCCTCGCCTTCCTCGCCGGAGGCCGCCCATTCCCTGACGCGCGCGAGATGCTCGTAATCGCTGAAGCGCGGCGCATGGGCGGCGCGCGGGCGCGCCAGATAGGGCGTCGCCGGATCGTCGAAGGCGGCAATCAAGCCGGTGAGGCCGCGATAGGCCTCAGTTGCGAACAGGCCGGCGTCATGGGCGCTGATCTTCGCCACCGGACGGCCGCCGCTCAACCGCCAGAACTCTATGCGCGAAACTTCCGCTGGCGGCACGCCCTTGAAGGCGCCCGCCGCCGCCATCATGGCCTCGAGCGGCAATTGCGGCGAGAAGCCGAAGGTCAGCTCTTTCTCGCCCGGCGGTTGGCCGGTCTTGTAATCGACGACGGCGAGCCCGCCGTTACCAAGCGAATCGATGCGGTCGGCTTTGGCGATGAGCAGGAACTCGCCGGCCGGTCCGGGCAGCTTCATCTCGCCCCAGCCTTCCACCGCGAGCGGTGTCGATTCGCGCCGGCGCGCGATCTCGTTTCCAGCGAACCAGCGCGCGATGCGCTCGAAGCGCGGCCACCAGAAGGCCCAGACGCCGGGCCGATCGAGCGCCGAAGAAAATGCCTCACGGCCGAAACCGAGCAGGCGCTCATAGGCCGCTTCGGCCGTCTCGCCCGGCCGCCAGCTTTTGACGAAACGATCCAGCGCGTCATGGATGAAGCTGCCGCGATCCGCCGCGCCGGGATCGGCGTCGAGCGGTTCGAGCGCGCGCAAGCCCAGCACATGCTTGGCATAAATGCCGTAAGGATCGCGCATCCAGGTCTCGATTTCGGTGACGCTGAGACGGCGAGGCCGCGCAGCCACGGGCGGGCGCGGCGCGGGCCGCGGCGTCGGCACGGGCGGCGCTTGCGGCGCATCGAGCGCCTGCTGCCAGGCAAGCCATTTCGCGCCGCTCGGCAGCGCGCCGGCATCCATCCCGAGCAGCAGATTGTCGAGCCGCTGCAGCCAGCGCGCCGGCACGGTCGGCGTGCCGTCGACGCGTTCGGCGCGCGTCAGGGCCACTTGCGGCGCGGCGAACAGCTGCGCGACATCATGGGCGGCCAAGCCGATGCGGCGCTCCGGCGCGGGCAGGCCGAAGGCTTCGCGCATCGGTCGGCTCATCCACGGATCGGCGCCTGGATCGGCCGGCCAGGTTCCTTCGTTCAACCCGCCGAGAATGACGAGATGGGCGTGTTGCAGACGCGCTTCGAGCGGGCCCCAGATGAACAGGCGCGGATGCGCGCCATAGCGCGGGCGCACGACGCGCCCGGCGAGCAGCGCCTCGATGAGCGCCGGATAAGCGCGCCCCGCCATCGGCGGCAGATCGCGCGCCGCGCCGGCGAACTCGGCGAAGAAATTGGCCAGCGCCTCGCCGTCATCGCCGCGCCACAACCTCGCCGCGCCAGGCATGGCATCGTCGGCGGCGAGATGTTCGAGCCAGGCGGCATGGGCCCGCAGCAGGTCTTCGGCGGCGACAGCCGACGCAGCGAGCGCGTCGCAGAGCGGTGCGGCAGCTTTGGCCAAACCGTCGAGCCAACTGCCGAGCGCGGCTTCGCCTTCGCCGACCAAGGCGCTACGCAACCCGGCGAAGCCCGGGGCGGGCCGCACGCCGCGCAGAACCGCCAATTCGAGCGCGCGCGCTTTGTCGCGAAAGACCACGGTCTTCTCGCCGCCCGAACTGAGCGGATGTTTCAGCGCCGCCAGCAGCGGCGCCGGCGCGCAATCCTCCGCCAGCATGGCGAGCGCGAGCCGCGCGAAAGCGCCGGCCGGCGTTGCCGCCAAGGGCTGGCCGGCGGAATCGTCGACCTCGATGTCCCAACGGCGCAATTCGGCGGCGACGCGGCGCGCCAAGCCGCGATCGGGCGTCACCAGCGCGGCGGTGCGCGCTTCATGCTCGACCGCTTCGCGCATCATCAAGGCGATGGCGCCGGCCTCTTCAATGGGGCCGGGTGCGTCAAGACGCGTCACGCCATCCAGCGCAGCGGCGAGATCGGACATGGCGGGACGCGCCGCCTCGCCATCCTGCGGATCGAGCGCGCGGGCGAACAGCTTAGCCCGCCCTGGCGGCGAAGCGGGCGCGACGGACGAGGTCCAATCCTTGACCTCCGAACGCGCCACGCCTAAGCGTTCGAGCAATCGCGCCAGACCATATTGCGGATGGCTCGGCACGCCGCCCTCCTCGAGCAGCGCGCGCCAACAATCCTCGCTCATGTCGCGATCGAGGCCCGGCAAGACGATTTGGCCCTGCGGCAGGCTGGCGATCACATCCAGCAAATCGGCAGTTGCGGGAATCGAGCCGGTCGAACCGGCGGCGATCACCGGGCCCGCCGGCGGCTGCGCGCGCCACAGTTCGGCTTGCGCCGCCAGCACGGCATTGCGCCGCGCGGCGGGATCGAGCGCGCCTTCGGCCTCCAGGATCTTCGGCCAATGTTCGGTGAGGATGGCGAGGAATTCGAGCGTCTGCTGCCAATGGCGCGCGAAGGCCTCCGGCGCGAGCGATTTCAGCTTCGCCGGGTCGGCGCGCTCGGTCTGCATCTCGTCGAGCAATCGCGCCAGCGCTTCGGCGAGCCGTGCCGCTTGAGCCTCGTCCGGCGCTTCGGCGAGATTGCGCGCGCCGAGCTTTTGCACCAATTGCGCCAGCAGCAATTGGCGGCGCAGGCCGGGAACGGCGGGCGGCAGATCGGCATGGCCTTCGTTGGCCCGCTCTTCAAGCAGCAGCGCCTCCTCGTCCAATTCGCCGAGCGGCATCAGGCGCGGCAGCAGCACCGGCGCGCCGTCGCCGAGACGCAGAAAGGCCTCGCGCAGGGAGCGAATGGCGCGACGCGTCGGCAAGAGGACGGTGACGCGCGTCAGCGCCAGCGGGTCGTCCCTGCCCGCCATATTCCAAATGCCGGCGGCGAGCGCATCGACGAAAGGCGCGCCTGCCGCGATATTGGCGACGCGCTTTTCCGTCACGACAGATGGGCCTTAAGATGGCTCTCGGCCAGCTTCAGGCCGTCCGGTGTGCCGATGTGATACCACTCGCCGTCATGCAGCAAGCCATGCAGGCGGCCAGCCGCCAGCGCCTTGTCGTAGAGGACGTTGAGCGAGAAGACGCCCTTCTCGACGCCGTCGAACAGGCGCGGATGGAGAACTTGCACGCCGGTGAAGACGAAGGGCGCACTGTTGCCCTGGCGGCGCTTGAGCTTGCCGGTCGGCAGGAGATCGAAATCGCCCGGCCCGTCGTAGCCGATCGCCGACGCGCTGTCGTGCACCAGCAAGAGCGCGTCCATCGTCTCGTCGTTCCAGGCGGCAGCGAGCCGTTCGAGCGCCGGCACCGCGCCGTCGCGCCACAGGATGTCGCCGTTGACGACGAAGAAGGGATCGGGCTGGAACACCGGCAAAGCCTGCAGCACGCCGCCGCCGGTATCGAGTATCTCGTCCTCGTGCGACAAGAGAATGCCGAGCTTCTCGCGCTTCTGGCTCATGCGCAGCGCCACATGCATGGCGATACGGTCGGCCAGATAATGGCTGTTCACCGCGCAGCTCTCGACGCCGGCGGCAATGAAATGATCGAGCACGCGATCGAGCATGCAGCGGCCCGCCACGGGAATCAGCGGCTTCGGCGTGGTCAGGGTGAGCGGACGCATGCGTTGACCGAAGCCCGCCGCGAGAACCATGCCCCTCTCGATCTTCATGCCGCCACCTCATCGGGCGCGCGCCGCAGCGCCGGCGGAACATGGGCGTCGAACCAGGCGCGCACGGCACCGAGCGCCGGGTGGCGCAGGTCGCCCTCGAGCAAGCGCCAGACGCGCGGCACATGGCGCAGATAATGGTGCTTGTTATCCCTACGCGAGAGGCGCGTGAAGATGCCGACGATCTTGGCGTTGCGCTGCGCCGCCAGCACGGCGCAGGCCGCGCCGAAGGCCTGGCGGTCGAGCTTGGGAAAGGCGTCGAGATAGCGCGCCATCATCGCTTCGGCGAGACCGGGCGCCAGATCGCGCCGCGCGTCTTCGAGCAGCGAGACGAGATCGTAGGCCGTCGGGCCGACCAACGCGTCCTGAAAATCCAGCAGGCCGCAGGCCGAGATGCCCGAGCGCGCCGGCAAGCGCATCAGATTGTCGACATGGTAATCGCGCAGCACCAGCGTGTAGGGCTGGCGCGCCAGCGCCGCGAAGGCCTCGCGCCAAGCGGTTTCATAAGACGTGACGATGTCGACCGCCGGCTGGCCGGCGATGGCGGGCAGGAACCAGTCGGTCAGCAGCCGCGCCTCCTCCAGCAGCTTCGCCTCGTCATAGGGTGGCGTGTGTAGCGGCAGCACCTTCTCGATCGGCACATGATGCAGGCCGATCAACGTGTCGATGGCGAGTTCGTAGAGCTTCGTTTCGTCCGCGCCCTTGGCCAGCAGGCGCGTGAAGGTGTCGTCGCCGAAATCTTCGAGCAGCAGCAAGCCGTTGGCCTCGTCCGCCTCGAAGACATGCGGCGCGCTGAAGCCGAGCTTGGTGAGATGGCGCGCGACGCGCAGGAACGGCCGCACGTCTTCCTTGGGCGGCGGCGCGTCCATCAGCATGGCGCGGCGGCCATCGAGGCTGAGGCGTTCGTAGCGGCGGAACGACGCGTCGCCCGGCAGCTTGTCGCGCGCCGCGCCGGTCCATTCGCATTTGGCGAGGAAGGCTTCGATGATCGCGTCGCGGCTCACGTGAAATTCTCCAAACGTGCCGACCAATCGCCGCCGCCGGCCAGTTCCGCCAGGCGCGCGCCTTCAGATGCATCGGCGAAAGACAGATGCAGATGCAGCGCGCGGCGCGGCATATAGCCGCCGAGACGCTCGGGCCATTCGACCAGCGCGACGCCATCGGCAAAGGCCTCCTCGATGCCAAGCTCCAAAGCGTCGTCGGGCTTGTCCAAACGATAGAGGTCGAAATGCCAGATCGCCGGATCGGCCATGTCGTAAAGCTGCGCCAGGGTGAAGGTCGGGCTCGGCACGTCGCCCGCATCGGGCGCGCGCGCCAGGATGAAGGCGCGCGCGAAGGCGGTTTTTCCGGCGCCAAGCGGGCCATGCAGGGCGATCACGTCGCCGGCCTGAACGATACCCGCCAGCCCGCGCGCCAGCGCTTGCGTCGCGGCAAGATCGGCGAGCGGCACGGACAGGCTGAAGGGAGACGACGGCGAAGCCATGATCATGTTGTAGCGGGCGCCCGCAATAACGGCAATCAGCCGGCCTCGGCCGCCGCGAGCTGGCGCTTGATCGCCTGGCCGGCCGGACTCTTGCCGCCGAGATCGCCGCTTTTGGCGATGACGATATCGGCGCATTCATCGGCCGCCGCGAAGCCCCAGACCGCCGCGCCCTCCTGGACGATCACCGCGATCTCGCCGGCCCGCGCGCGCGGCGCCAGATTGCCGTTCACGAAATTGCGCATGTCGTCGCAAGTCGGGAAGGCCTCGATCAATGCCAACGCCTTGGCGTTCTGGCCGGCATCCTTTTGATGATAGGGCAGCAGGAAAATTTCGGCGACCTGAGCCTGCAGCCGCTCGCGTGGCGCCAGCCCCTTGAGCGAAGCGGCGAAGCCGGCGCTTTCCGGATGGTCCTTGAAGGCCGGGTCGAGCAGGAAATGCGGCGTGCGCCCGAGGAGATTGGTCTTCAGCATCTTGCGGAAAGCCGCCGAACCCGTCTCGTAGTCGGCGATCGGCTTGGACATGGGCGGCGCCAGGCGCAGCAGGAAAATCTTGGCGTTGAACATGTCGCCGCGCCAGGGCTGGGGCATCAGCTCGAACGGCAGCGGATGGGGCTTCTCGACGTAGAAGGCGTCCTCGGCATGGACGAAGGGCGGCTCGGCATAGTCGCCGCCCCAAAACTTGATCAAACGGTCCATCCGAAGCTCCTCGACAAACAGCCAGATAATCGGGGTTTTTCCGATTATCCCCCCCTCGCCCCGGCCCCTCAAGCCGGTTGTATTTGGCCGCTGCGAAGGCCATGTTATGGCCGCTTTCAGACCCGTTCCAGGAGACGCCCGTGAGTGCCGAGACCGTAGAGACCGATGTCGCCATTATCGGCGCCGGCCCCGTCGGCCTATTCGCCATCTTCGAATGCGGCATGCTCAAGCTGAAATGCCACGTGATCGACGCGCTCGACATGGTCGGCGGCCAGTGCACGGCGCTCTATCCGGAAAAGCCGATCTACGACATCCCCGGCCATCCCGCGATCGACGCCGCCGACCTAATCGACCGCCTGTCCGAACAGGCCGCGCCGTTCAAGCCGACGTTCCATCTCGGCCAGCAGGTGATGACGCTGAGCAAGAGCGGCGACTCGTTCGCGCTCGGCCTGTCGGGCGGCAAGACGATCAAGGCCAAGGCGGTGATCGTCGCCGGCGGCTGCGGCGCCTTCGGCCCCAACCGCCCGCCGCTCGAGAACCTCGAATCTTACGAGGGCAAGAGCGTCTTCTACATGGTCAAGCGCCGCGAGGAATTGCGCGGCAAGCGCGTGGTGATCGCCGGCGGCGGCGACTCCGCCGTCGACTGGGCCATCGCGCTGGCCGGCGTCGCCGCCAAGGTGATGGTGGTGCATCGGCGCGACAAATTCCGCGCCGCCCCCGAAATGGCCGCGCGCCTGAAATCGCTGGCGGACAGCGGCGAGATCGAACTGGTCGTGCCTTATCAGCTCTCTTCGCTCGAAGGCGCGAACGGCCAGCTCACCGGCGTCATCGTGAAGGATCTCGACGACAAGGCCCGCACCCTCGAAGCCGACGTGCTGCTGCCCTTCTTCGGCCTGGCGATGAACCTTGGCCCGATCGCCAACTGGGGACTCGGCGTCGAGAAGAACCATATCAATGTCGAGCAGGCGACCTGCCAGACCTCGGTACCCGGCATCTTCGCGATCGGCGACATCGCGCATTATCCGGGCAAGCTGAAGCTGATCCTGTCGGGCTTCGCCGAAGCCGCCGCCGCGGCGCACGGCGCCCATGCCGTCGCCCATCCGGGCGAAACGCTGCATTTCGAATATTCGACGACCAGCGGCGTCCCCGGCTCCGCTTAAGCGAGGCCGTAAGCCCGCGTTATTCCGCCGCAGGCTCGGACGCGCCGGCTGGCTGAATCATCTGCGGCACCGGCTGGGCCGGCAGATGGCAGGTGACCACCGTGCCTTGGCCCGGCGCGGAGACCAGCTCGATGCGCCCGCCGTGCAGCTCGATGAAGCTTTTCACCAATGAGAGCCCGATGCCGAGGCCCGACGCGCGATTGGCGTTGCCCCCGCGCTCGAATTTCTCGAACACGCGCGCTTGATCCTCCGGCGCGATGCCGGCCCCGCTGTCGCTGACGGAGAGCAAGAGCTCGCCTTCATCCCAACGCGCGCCGAGCACGATCTCGCCCTCGCCCGCCATGTATTTCAGCGAATTGCTGACGAGGTTGAACAAGGCCTGGCGCAAGCGGCGCTCGTCCGCCATCACCACGCCGATGGTGGCGGGGCAATCGAGCGTCAACGCCACCCCCTGCTTGCGCGCGCGATCGCGCGCCAGGGTGAAGACGCTGAACAGCACCGAATGGATATTCACCGGCTTGAGATCGAGCGACAGACGGCCGGCTTCGATCAAGGCCAGATCGAGGATGTCGTCGATCAAGGCCAAGAGCTGGCGCGAGGATTCGAGAATGCCGCGCGAATATTCGGTCTGGCGCTCGTTCATCGCGCCGAAATACTGGTTCGCAAGAATCTCGGTGAAGCCGATGATCGTGTTGAGCGGCGTGCGCAGCTCGTAGGAGACGTTGGTGATGAACTCCGACTTGAGATGGTCGGCGGCTTCGAGCGCTTCGTTGCGCTCGCGCAGGGCGCGCTCGACATTGGCGCTGTCGGTGACGTCGAGATAGCTGAACATGGTCGCGCCGTCGGGCAGCGGCACGCTGTTGTAATCGAGCACGGACCCGTCGGCGCGGCGGAACGCGCCGCTGCGCGCCACATGGTCGGTCGCGCGCGAGGCGAGCAGACGCTTGTAGTCCTCCCACTCGCCTTCGGCATGGGGGAACTGGTCCTTCGCCGCCTCGACGATGTCGACGACGCGCGGCTCGCCGGCGAGGAACGCGGGCGACATGCGCCACATGCGGGCGAAAGCCTGGTTGTGCAGCTTCAAGCGGCCGTCCGCGCCGAACACGGCGACGGCGGCATGCAGATTGTCGAGCGTCTCGCGCTGCACGGCGATCAGCGTGTTGTAGGAGCGCTCGAGCGTCAGGCGATCGGTGACGTCTTCCACCGTGTAGAGAAGACCGCCGAGCGGATGCGGATAGATCACCATGCGCAGCACGCGCTCGTCCGGCAGATAGACCAGCTCCTCGCGCGTGTCGATCAGCGAGGTGTAGAGCGACAGCCGCTCTTTCTTGTAGGCCTGGAAATCGGCCTGCTCGGGCAGGCGGCGGCGAGCGCGCAATTCCTCGAGCAGGGCGCCATGGGTCGGCGCCGCGGCGATCCAGCCTTCTTCCAGGCCCCACAAGCGCGTGAAGGCGGAATTGGCGAAGAGAATGCGCTGGTCCGGCCCGTAGATGATGATGGCGGTGCCGAGCTTCTCCAGCACGTCTTCGTGGGCGGCCATATGGCGCGCCAGCTCGCTTTGCGATTCCTCAGCGCTGGTGCGGTCCAGCGCGAAGCCGGCGAGATGGCCGCCGCCGATCGGTGTCTCGGTGATCTCCAGCAGACGGCGCGCGCCGCCGATCACCACATGCAGCAGGCCGCTATGGGCTTTGTTGGTGCTGGCGGCGCTGGCGGAGAGCTCGCGGATCCATTCGACGCGCGCGCCGACCAGTTCGCGTTGCGCGGCGATGGCGATGTCCGGCGTCTCGGCCTCCACAGCGCGGGCATAGGCTTTGTTGCAGGCGAGCAGCACGCCGTCGGCGCGGCGCAGCCAGACCGGCTGATCGAGCGCGTCGAACATCTCGGCGAAGAGCCGCGCCTGGCCTTCGGCGGCGGCCATGCCGGCCGACTGACGCGCGCGCTCCTGCTCGCGCTGATCGACGTCATGCACCCACAGCACGGAGGCCAGCGTGCCGCCGGCCGGCGCCGGGCTGCCGGTGATCTCGCAGGTCTTGCCGTTGACGCGCAAAGTCAGCGAGAAGCCGACATGCTCCTGGCGCAACCGATCGACAGCCTGGGCGAGCCGCTCGCGGTCGGCCTCCGCCGTCAGGCGCAGCAGCACGCCGTAGGTCGGCGCTTCTTCCTCGAGAAACAGGCCGACGACATTGGCCAATTCGGGTCCGGCGATCCAATCGCCGTTCGCCGTCCAGCCAGCATGGGCGCCCGGAGCGACATTGAGCGCGTCTTCGCGCGCGGCCAGCGCCACACGCAGATCCGCCGCCTCGCTGGCCAGTTCGCTGGCGCGCTGGCGCTGGCGCCGCCAGGCCAAGCCTTCGGCGATCACCGCGCCGGCGCAGACCGCCAGCAGCGCCCAAGGCGCGACGCTGGACAACAGTTCGCCGACGCCGCTCATGCTTTGCGCGGCGGCCGGCGTGGCGGATGCGGCGGGGACAAGGACAAGGGGGAGCGCGGCGCGCCGGGCGACGCGCTGCAGACGGCCGGTCTTAGCCGATGATTGCAAACGGCCGAGGTCGGCCGATGATGATGAAACGAGACGTTTCATGCCTGTTCCCCCGACGCGCAGTTTAAGAGCGCGCCGGGGTCGGAACAAGCTTAGTAGCGATACTGATCGGGCTTGAACGGGCCGTTCGCCGGCAAGCCAAGATATTCGGCCTGCTTGGGCGTCAGCTTGGTCAGCTTGGCGCCGACCTTGGCCAGATGCAGCGCCGCGACCTTCTCGTCGAGATGCTTGGGCAGGGTGTAGACTTTCTTCTCGTACTTCTTCGGATTGGTCCACAGCTCGAGCTGCGCCAGCGTCTGGTTGGTGAAAGAAGCGCTCATCACGAAGCTCGGATGGCCGGTGGCGCAACCGAGGTTCACCAAGCGGCCCTGGGCCAGCAGGATGATGCGGTGGCCGTCGGGAAACTCGACCTCGTCGACCTGCGGCTTCACTTCATGCCACTGCAGGTTCTTCAGGCCGGCGACCTGAATCTCGCTGTCGAAATGGCCGATGTTGCAGACGATGGCGCGGTCCTTCATCGCCCGCATGTGATCGACGGTGATGACGTCGAGGTTGCCGGTCGCGGTGACGAAGATGTCGCCCTTCGGCGCGGCCTCTTCCATGGTGACGACTTCATAGCCTTCCATCGCCGCCTGCAGCGCGCAGATCGGATCGATTTCGGTGACGAGCACGCGCGCGCCAGAGCTGCGCAGGCTGGCGGCCGAGCCCTTGCCCACGTCGCCGAAGCCGGCGACCACGGCAACCTTGCCCGACATCATGACGTCGGTGGCGCGGCGGATGCCGTCGACCAGGCTTTCGCGGCAGCCGTAGAGATTGTCGAACTTCGACTTGGTGACCGAGTCGTTGACGTTGATGGCCGGCCACAGCAGCTTGCCGTCCTTTTCCATTTGGTAAAGACGATGCACGCCGGTCGTCGTTTCCTCGGTGACGCCGCGGATCGACTGGGCGAGCTTCGTGTAATAGCCCGGCTGTTCCTTCACGCGCTTCGTGATCGCGGCATACAGCACTTCTTCCTCTTCGTTGGTCGGCTTGGAGACCAGCGACAGATCGCTCTCGGCGCGCATGCCGAGATGGACGAGCAGCGTGGCGTCGCCGCCGTCATCGAGGATCATGTTCGGCGCGCCGCCATCGGCCCATTCGAAGATGCGGTGGGTGTATTCCCAGTAATCGACCAGGCTCTCGCCCTTCACGGCGAAGACGGGGATGCCGGCGGCGGCGATGGCGGCGGCGGCATGGTCCTGGGTCGAGAAGATGTTGCAGGACGCCCAGCGGATGTCGGCGCCGAGATGAGCCAGCGTCTCGATCAGCACGGCGGTCTGGATGGTCATGTGCAGCGAGCCGGCGATGCGCGCGCCCTTGAGCGGCTTCTTGTCGCCGTATTCGGCGCGCAGCGCCATCAGGCCGGGCATTTCGGTTTCGGCGATGTTGAGCTCGCGGCGGCCCCATTCGGCGAGGCCCATGTCGGCCACTTTGTATTCGCTCGCGCTCAAGGTCGTCTTACTGCTCACGGAAAGCTCCTGGGGATGGGATGGAAGGGCAAAGACGCCCGGACCGCTCCGGCGCGACGCCGGACGGTTATATATAAATCGAGATTTATATTTATATATAAAGGTTTAGCGATGCAGCAAGGCTTAATAAAAGCCCGTTTTTTCAACGGGCTATAGGCCGTGGCCGGAGCGGCGGGGGCGCGTCACTCGCCCTCGTCGAACCGGTTCTCCACGAGGGTCGTGAGCGCTTCGAGCGCCTCTTTGGCCTGGCGGCCCTCGGTCTGGATGCAAAGCTCGCTGCCGGGACCGGCGGCCAGCATCATCAGACCCATGATCGAGCGGCCCGAAACGGCGGTGCCGTCGCTCACCGCCATGCAGCGCTGCGCCGAAACGCGCACGGTGGCATCGAAGCCGCCGGCCGTTTTCACGAACTTGGCGGCGGCGCGGGCATGCAGGCCGCGCTTGTTGATGACCTGGACGGTGCGCTGCAGCTTGCCGTCCGGCATCTGTTGGACGCCCGCGTCGCTCATCGACGGCCCTTCTCGCGCTCGGCCGGCGCGTCGGCCAGCAGGCTCGAGGCCACGTTGATGTATTTGCGCCCCGCCTCCTGCACGGCGGTCACCGCCTGGACGAGCGGCAGGCCGTCGCGCACGCTGGCGAACTTGATCAGCATCGGCAGGTTCACGCCGGCGACGACTTCGACGTTCGATTCGCTCATCACCGAGATGGCGAGGTTCGACGGCGTGCCGCCGAACATGTCGGTCATCAGGATGACGCCTGAGCCGCTGTTGACGCGCGCCACGGCCGCCACGATGTCGGAGCGGCGCCGCTCCATGTCGTCATCCGGCCCGATGCAGATGGATGCCACGTCCTTCTGCGGCCCGACCACATGCTCCAATGCGGCGACGAACTCTTCAGCCAGACGGCCGTGAGTCACCAACACCAATCCGATCATCATCGTCCCCTTACTTGGCCGGCGCGCGAGGCCGCGGGCTTGCGCCGCGCCGACCCGATTTGCGCCGGCGTTTTACGCCCATTCACGCCACCAGCGGGTTCGGCTCCGGAGCCGCCGCCTTGAATATCACGATGCAGAGTGAGCACATCCGTCGTGCCCTCGAAACGCTTGCGGCGCAGCCAATCGGCGAGCCGTTCGGTGACATAGACCGAACGATGGCGCCCGCCGGTGCAGCCCACGGCGATGGTCAGATAGCTTTTGCCTTCCTGGGCGAAGCGCGGCAGCAGCAGGCCCAAGAGATGGGTCAGCGATTCGAAGAATTCGTCGAAGCCGGCATCGGCGGCGACATAAGCGCCGACGTCCGCATCGAGCCCCGTGCCGGGCTTGAGCGCCGGCACGTAATGCGGGTTGCGCAGGAAGCGCGCATCGAACACCAGATCGGCCTCGCGCGGCACGCCCAAACGATAGGAAAAGGAGGTGACGCAGACGGCAAGCTGGCCCTGACGGTTGAGGCCATAAAGCCCTTCGACGATTCGGCGCAAATCGCCCGGCGCGAAATCGCTGGTGTCGATCACGCGGTCGGCGCGCAGGCGCAGCTTGCCGAGCATGCGGCGCTCATGGGCGATGCCGTCGCGCACCGGCCGGTCGACGGCGAGCGGATGGCGGCGGCGCGTCTCGGTGTAGCGGCGCAGCAGCACGTCGTCGCTGGCATCGAGGAAGAGCAGATGCGCGTCGAGGTCGCGGCGCGCCATGAGGGCGTCGAGGGTTTCGAGCAGCGGGGCGACGGCGAAGTCTCGGGTGCGGATGTCGACGCCGATGGCGAGCGGCGGGGTGTGACGAACGGCCTTCTTGGAGAGCGGCGCGACCAGGCCGGCGACGAGCGACAGCGGCAGGTTGTCGACCGCCTCGTAGCCGATGTCTTCGAGCGCCTTAAGAGCGGAGGAACGGCCCGCGCCGGACATGCCGGTGACGAAAACGACACGCGCTCCCCCGAGACGCGGCGATAAGGCGGGGGGAGTGGGTCGAGCGGCGGCCGCTTTGGACTTACGCGCGGCGGAGGGGGCGCTTCGGCTGGTCATGCGAGGCGCTTAATAGACCCCGACCGCCCTTTCCCCGCAAGTTGAACATTGTGCAGCGCAAGACGTAGCTTGAGCGCTGCCGAAACCTCGAAAGGAGCCAGCCGCAGAAGCGGCAGGACGACACCAAGCTGTTCTAATCCTTCGGTTTTTTCGATGGCTGCGGCGCCCTGCCAGTCGCCCGGCAGACGTTCCACCTCGTCCGGCGGCACCAGCGCCACCGCCAGAACCACGGGCGCGCGGGCGCGGCGGCGGGCGGCTGGCAGGCCGAGGATGCCGAGGCCGCGCGCTTCGAGCGCCCCGGTCAGGCCGACCTTGGCGGCTTCGCCCGGCGCGGCGGCGATCAGACGAGACCCCTGACGGGTCAGCAGCACCCGATCGTCGGCCACCAGTTTGGCGCCCTGCTCGAAGATGACGCGCAAAGCG
>DASTMO010000057.1:0-12684 GCA_035714115.1 Alphaproteobacteria bacterium | reverse complement strand
CTCGCATGGGTACGAGAAATTCCACCTGTTCATGCCGCTTTACCTATGCCGCGTCTGGCAGGGCACGGCGGACGGCCGCGAGGGCCAGGCGCTCAAATGGGTGAAGCCTAGCCAGCTCGCTGATCATCCCATGCCGCCAGCGGACAAGCCGCTGGTGACGATGCTGCGGGATTTTCTGTAAGGCTTAAGCCTTCGTGCCGCGGAACACGTTGATCGCGAAAAGGATCATGCCGGCGAGCACGAGCAGCGAACCGATGGCGGCGCCCGGCTCGGCCTGCGGCTTGCCGCTGACGATGAATCCCACGGCCACGCACATCACGATGAAACCGATATTGGCGAGCCAGAACTGCGTTGCTGCCAGCTTACCCTTGGCGGCTGGATAAACGCTGTAAAACAGGCCGTAAAGGAACATCGAGACCCAGCCGAGCAGCAGCCAATGGGCATGCGCGGGCATTAAGGTGTGGTCGTGGCTGGCGCTCATGTAGATGCCGCCGCACAAGCCGATCAAAGCATAGAGAACGGCGGCGCGCAGAAAGGCGCGCTCGATGGACGCGGACATGAATGTATCTCCCCCTCAAGCAGGTTCACGATGAACCTGTCGGGCGGGGATTTACTGGAAAATCCCGTGAAAGAAAAGCGGCGGGCTTTGCCAGTCAAGACTCCGCCCCGCGCGCCAACTGCGGCGCGCCTGAAGGATTAAGGCTCCGCCTTATTGCCGGCCGAGTGTTCGGTGCTGCCGAGCGCATCGGCCAGGCGATGGGCGGCGCTGCCGGGGCGCAGCGGCTTTTGCTGGCTCTCGTGCGGCGCCCAGCCGCCGAGATAGAGCACCTGAAAGGTGACGGTCACGCGGCCATCATCATCCGCGTATTCCTTGGCGTACATCGCTGCCGCTTCGAGCAGGGTCTGGCGGCGCGCGAAGCTCTTGCGCCGCTCGGCCACGGCGTTGCTCTCGCCCATGCCGCGCAATTCCTTCATCAGCTCGAAGGCGTTGGCGTAGGAGACGGTGATCGTGTCGCTGTCTGCCACCGGCAAAGCGAAGCCGGCGCGCGTGAGAAGGTTTCCCGCATCGCGCACGTCGGCCATCGGCGAGACGCGCGGCGACACGCCGCCCTCGATCCGCAATTCGGCGTCCATCAGGCAGCGGCGCAGTTCGAACAGGCTGTCGCCGCCGAGCAGGCTGGCGAGAAAAAAGCCGTCGGGCCTGAGCGCCCGGCGCACCTGTGCCAGCGCGCCGGGCAGATCGTTGACCCAATGCAGGCTGAGATTGCTCACCGCCAGATCGAAGCTGCCCGGCGCGAAGGGCAAGAACTCCTCGTCCGCCACCAGCTGCGCGGTGGGGCGGCCGTTGGCGCGCGTCATCGCTTCGGAGAGGTCGCATTGCACGACGAGCTCCGCGCCGGCCGCGCCGAGATGGTCGGCCATTGAGCCGTCATGGGCGCCAAGGTCTAGCGCGAGCGTGAAGCTGCGGCGGATGTCGCCGATGCGCTCGCCGAGCCGCTCTCCGACCTCACGCAACAGGAAGTCGTGCTGCGCCAAGCGCGGCGCGGCGCGGTCGCGGTGCCGGCGCACGCTGGCGCGGTCGAACGGGCGGAGAATTTCGTCGCTCATGACGGTTTTATCGCATATCGCGCCGTCCGTTGACAGGCGCGGCGCGCGCGGCTCAGATGGCTGCATGTCGCTTCATGCGCCCGCGCCCCGCCGCAACATCTTCGCCGCCGTCCTACGCCCTCTGGGGCGCATGGGACTGGACGCTTTGCTGCCGCCGCAATGTCTTGGCTGCGGCGAGATCGTCGGCGAGCCGGGCGCGCTCTGCGGCCCCTGCTGGTCGGGCCTCGGCTTCATCGCCGCGCCGTTTTGCCGCGTCTGCGGGCGGCCCTTTGAAGTCGCGGAGGCCGGGGCCGACGATATGACCTGCGGCGGCTGTCTCGCCCGTGCGCCCGATTATGCGGCGGCGCGTTCGGCGCTGGCCTATGACGATGCCAGCCGCTCGCTCATCCTCGGCTTCAAACGCGCCGATCGCACCCATGGCGCGCCCGCCTTCGCCCGCTGGATGGCGCGCGCCGGCAGCGATCTGCTGGCCGAAGCGGAGATCGTCGCGCCGGTGCCGCTTCATTGGTCGCGCCTTTTGGCGCGGCGCTACAACCAGTCGGCGCTGCTCGCCAACGCGCTGGCCAAGCTCGGCGGCAAACGTACCGTGCCCGATCTTTTGCGCCGCCGACGGCGCACGCCGTCGCAAGGCGGCTTGGGACTCAGCGCGCGTTTTCGCAATGTCGCCGGCGCTTTTTCGCTCAATCCGCGCCACCGCGACCTAATTCAAGACAAGGCCATCCTGCTGATCGACGATGTGCTGACCACCGGCGCGACCGTCGAGGCCTGCGCCAAGGCGCTGACGCGCGCCGGCGCGGCGAAGGTGTCGGTGCTCACGCTCGCGCGCGTGTTGAGGCCCGAATAATGGACATCCGCAGCGACAAACCGCCGCTCTTTGACGACGCATTTCGCGCCGCCTTGGATGATCTCATGACCTGGCGGCGCGATGTGCGCCGCTTCAAGCGCGATCCCTTGCCGCCCGGCGAGTTGGAGGCGTTGCTCGACGCCGCCCATAAGGCGCCGTCGGTCGGCAACAGCCAGCCCTGGCGCTTCGTGCTGGTGGAAGAGGCCGCCCGCCGCGCCGCCGTGCGCGCCGACTTTCAGCGCTGCAACGCCGCCGCGCTCACCGGTTACGACGGCGAAAGAGCCAAGCTTTACGCCTCGCTCAAATTGGCCGGGTTGGACGAAGCGCCGGCTCATTTGGCGGTCTTCGCCGATCTGGGCACCGATCAGGGCCATGGCCTCGGGCGTCGCACTATGCCGGAAACCCTGGAATATTCGGCCGTCGGCGCCGTTATCTTGTTGTGGCTGGCGGCGCGGGCGGCCGGGATCGGCGTCGGCTGGCTGTCGATTCTCGACCCCGCTGCGGTCGGTCACGCGCTGGAAACTCCTGAGAATTGGCGGCTGATCGCCTATCTTTGTATCGGCTATCCTGCCGAGGAACATTCGGCGCCCGAATTGGAGCGCGCCGGCTGGCAGGCGCGCGAAACTTGGCGCGATCTGCTGGTGCGTCGGTAAAAGCCGGACCTGCGGTCCGCGGGTAAGTTTGAGAGGAATTGTCATGGCCAAAGTCGAAATCTACACCACGCCGCTCTGCGGCTATTGCGCCCGCGCCAAGTCGCTGTTGGAGCGCAAGGGCGTCTCCTATGAAGAGACCGACATCACGATGGTGGCCGGAGCGCGCGACAAGATGATCGAGCGGGCGAACGGCTTGCGCACGGTTCCGCAGATCTTCATCGACGGCAAGCATGTCGGCGGCTCGGACGATCTGCACGCGCTTGAGCGCAACGGCCAGCTCGATCCGCTGCTGGCTTAAGCGCAAGTCCGGGGGCGCGCATGGCCAAGTTGAAGCTCGCCTGCCTGCAGATCAATAGCGGGCCGGAGATCGCGCCGAACTTGAAGATCATCGGCGATCTGACGCGTCGCGCCGTCGATGGCGGCGCCGAATTCGTCGCCATGCCGGAAAATTGCGCCATGCTCGAGCCGCGCAAGGCGAAGCTGCTGGAGAAGGTCGAGCCGCAGGAGAGCCACAGCGCGCTCGCCGGTTTGCGCGCGCTGGCCGCCGAGACCGGCGTGACGTTGCTGGTCGGCTCGTTGGCGGTGAAGCTGTCGGCGGACAAGGTGGCCAATCGCAGCTTCCTGCTCGACCCGACCGGCGGCATCGTCGCCTCTTACGACAAGCTGCACATGTTCGATGTCGATCTGCCATCGGGCGAAAGCTACCGCGAATCCTCGACCTTCCGGCCCGGCGATCGAGCCGTGGTCGCGCCGACGCCCTGGGGCAAGCTCGGCATGACGGTGTGCTACGACCTGCGCTTTTCCGCGCTCTATCGCGCGCTGGCCGAAGCCGGCGCGACCATGCTGTCGGTGCCGTCGGCCTTCACGCGGCCCACGGGGCAGGCCCATTGGCATGTCCTGCTGCGCGCCCGCGCCATCGAAACGGGCAGCTTCGTCATCGCCCCGGCGCAGACCGGCGAACATGCCGAGGGCCGCAAGACCTACGGCCATTCGCTGATCGTCGATCCGTGGGGCGTCGTGCTGGCGGACGGCGGCGAGGATGTCGGCATCGTTGCGGCGGAGCTGGATCTCGACCGCGTCGCCGAGGTGCGCGCCATGGTGCCGTCGCTGAAACATGGCAGGCCGATCCCAAAACCCGAGACGCCCTGAAACAAAAAGGCCCGGCATCGCTGCCGGGCTTTTCGTTTGTGCGTTTTCGCTCAGCCCTGAGGCGGTTGC
This sequence comes from Alphaproteobacteria bacterium, assembly GCA_035714115.1. GTDB lineage: Bacteria > Pseudomonadota > Alphaproteobacteria > SMXQ01 > SMXQ01 > CAMAVH01. The sequence continues at coordinate 8,361 of DASTMO010000057.1, read as the reverse complement.
GGCGTCGTGCGCAGATAGGGCTTAATTTTCTTGAAACCCTTGGGGAAGGCCTTCTCGGCGTCGGCGTCCGACACGGCGGGAACGATGATGACATCCTGGCCCTGCTGCCAATTGGCCGGCGTCGCGACCTTGTACTGGTCGGTCAGCTGCATCGAATCGATCACGCGCAGAATCTCGTTGAAGTTGCGGCCCGTGGTCTGCGGATAGACGATCATCAGGCGCACCTTCTTCTTCGGATCGATGATGAAGACGGTGCGAACCGTGTAGACCTCGTCATGGGCCGGATGGACCATGCCGTAGAGGTTGGCGACCTTGCGGTCCGGGTCGGCGACGATCGGGAATTCGATCTTGCTGCTCTGGGTCTCTTCGATGTCGCCGATCCAGCCCTTGTGCGATTCGACCGGATCGACCGACAGGGCGAGCGCCTTGACGTTGCGCTTCTTGAACTCGGGGGTCAGCTTGCCGACGGCGCCGAGCTCCGTGGTGCAGACGGGGGTGAAATCCTTGGGGTGCGAGAACAGCACGACCCAGCTGTCGCCAGCCCAGTCGTGGAACTTGATCGGGCCGGCGCTGGTGTCGGCCGCGAAATCGGGGGCGATGTCGCCGAGACGAAGGGTCATGGGATCGGTCTCCTATTCTGGGGAAAGCGGCTGTTGGGGCGGAGAGTAAGCCTGCGCTTTAGGTTTATCAATTGAACAATGTGAAATATTATAAATAACATAATTAATTTGTTTATATTGGCGCGGGGAAAACTTGCGCAATCCCGCCGAACGGCCATTTATAGGGCCGGTTTTTGCCCCTCCTGTTTCCTCAGATACGCCCATGATCGTTTTCGACCTGCGTTGCCCCGAGAGCCATGTTTTCGAGGGCTGGTTCCGCGACAGCGCCGCCTTCGAGGCGCAGACCGCCGCCGGCGATCTGACCTGCCCGGTGTGCGGCAGCCATGACATCGCCAAGGCGCTGATGGCGCCGAACATTTCGGCCAAGAGCAACACCAAGTCCGAGCGCGCGCCGGTGGCGCATGTCGAGACGGGCGATGCGGGCGTCGAATATGCCAGCGAGACGATGGCCTCGACGCCGGCTCTCTCACCGGGCGAGGGGCCGTCGCCCGAACTGTTCGCCGCCGCCATGAAGGCGCTGCGCGCGCTGCACAAGGACATCGAGAAGAACTGCGACTATGTCGGCGAGAATTTCGCCGAAGAGGCGCGCAAGATTCATTACGGCGAGACCGATCCGCGCGGCATCTACGGCGAAGCGACGCCGGACGAAGCCCGCGAGTTGCGCGAAGAGGGCGTCGAGGTGATGTCCCTGCCGCGTCCGCCGCAAGAAGACGCTTAAAGGAAACGCCGATGTATCTCGCGGGCGAGCAGCTGTTCAACGACGGCGACTTGAAGGACTGGCTGGAGGCGCGCCTGAAGGAGGCTTTCGCCTATATCGACAGCTTCACCGCGGAGAACTTCGCCGCCTACAGCGACATGGCGCTCGAATCGGCGGTGATGTCGCGCTATCGCGTGCCCGAGACGCATCTCTTCGTCGATCAGGCGCATTTCGTCGAAGAGAGCGAATTGACGGTGGCGGAGGCCAATCTGCCGCTCGAAGGCCAGCCCGTCGGCGGCAATCCGCTGTCGCCCGACACGGTGCTCAAATCCATCACCATCGCCATTCCCTTCCAGGGTCCGCCGCAGCTTTTGACCATGCGCCCCAACGTCTTTTCGGTCCATCAGGCCGAAGGCGAGGTGAAGGATCAGCAGGTGATCGTGAATTTCGTCGTGCCGAAAGTGCGCGAAGATTTCGTCGAGCAGCGCTTCCAGCAGCATATCGCGCTGATCGAGCGCACGCTGGAAGTGACGCAGTGGCAGGCGATGGATTTCAACACCGAGCTGCCGCTCAAACTGCGCCCTGTTCTGAAGGCCCGGCGAGCAGCGCTCAGCGCCAAAGCCTAGTAAAAAAGAATCGTCACCCTTGGACTTGATCCGAGGGTCCATCTCGTCGACGCTCAGACGCTTGAAACATGGATGCTCGGGTCAGGCCCGAGCATGACGTTTTTTTAAAAGAGGCTGCGTTCAGCGCGGCTTCACGCCAGAGATCATGTAATTGACGCCAGTGTCGCGCGACAGAGACCAGCGATCGCTGATCGGATTGTACGCCACTCCCATCGTCTCTTCGATCGTCAGCCCGGCGCCGCTCATCTCGGCGCGCAATTCGTCGGGCCGCACGAACTTCTTCCAGTCATGGGTGCCGCGCGGCAGCCAGCCGAGGATATATTCGGCGCCGACGATGGCCAGCGCGTAGGCCTTGGCGCTGCGGTTCAGCGTCGCCACGACCATCAGCCCGCCGGGCTTGAGCGCGGCGACGGATGCGCTCAAGAAGGCCGGGCGGTCGGCGACATGTTCGATCACTTCCATGTTCAGCACGACATCGTACTGCGCGCCGGATGCGGCCAATGCCTCGACGGTGGTCTCGCGATAGTCGATGCCCAGGCCCATTTGCTCGGCGTGCAGCTTGGCGGCCATCAGGCCGGGGCCGCTGGCGTCGATGCCGGTGACCTCGGCGCCGAGGCGCGTCAGCGGCTCGGCCAGGAGGCCGCCGCCGCAGCCGACGTCGAGCAGCTTGAGGTTGCTGAGCGGCTTGGGCGAAAGCGGATCGCGTCCATAATGGCCGGCGATGCGGTCGCGCAAATAGCCGACGCGCACCGGGTTGAAGCGATGCAGCGGCTTGAACTTGCCGTGGGGGTTCCACCATTCGGCCGCCATGGCCGAAAAACGGGCGATTTCGGCATCGTCGACGGTGCCGTTTGCGGCTGTGACGGGGCTGGCGGCGTCGGTCATGGCGGAAGGCGGCCGTTTCTGTGCGTTGCAGCGTAAAGGGGCGGCGAAAAATCGGCCTAAACCAAGCGGTTACCGCCTCGTTCGGGCCGCCCGCCGTCCTTGCGGCGGTCATGTTACCTAGAGTATGTATAGCCGCCCTCTCGGGGGAACAAGGGAAACGCCCTATCGGATCGGTCCGGCCGCGGCCTCAGCGCGCGCCAGCCCTGCCGGCTTGGCGTTCGATTCACAGCCAAGTCACGCGGGCAACGTGCAGAAACTCCGTATCGTTCAGAAATTCGGCGGCACCTCGGTCGGCAACATCGAGCGCATTCGCGCCGTCGCCCAGAAGGTGAAGATGGAAGTCGACCGCGGCCACGAGGTCGCCGTCGTCGTCTCCGCCATGTCCGGCGCGACCAATCAGCTGGTTGCCTGGGTCAACGAGATCTCCAAGCTCTACGACGCGCGCGAATACGACACCGTCGTCGCGTCCGGCGAGCAGGTCACCTGCGGCCTCACCGCGCTGGCCTTGCAGGAAGTCGGCATCAAGTCGCGCTCCTGGCTCGGTTGGCAGGTGCCTGTCTATACCGACGGCGTGCATGGCCGCGCCCGCATCGAAGGCATCGAGACCGGCGCGCTTGCCAAGAGCATGGCCGAAGGCTTCGTGCCCGTGCTCGCCGGTTTCCAAGGCCTCGGCCAGGAAAACCGCATCACCACATTGGGGCGCGGCGGTTCCGACATCTCGGCGGTGGCCCTCGCGGCGGCGCTGAAGGCCGACCGTTGCGACATCTACACCGACGTCGACGGCGTCTACACCACGGACCCGCGCATCGTTGCCAAGGCCCGCAAGCTCGATAAAATCACCTACGAGGAGATGCTGGAAATGGCGTCCCTCGGCGCCAAAGTTTTGCATACCCGTTCGGTCGAACTGGCCATGAAGGAGCGCGTGCGTCTGCAGGTGCTCAACAGCTTCAATGACCAGCCCGGCACGCTCGTGGTCGATGAGGAAGAGATCGTGGAAAAAGAACTCGTCAGCGGCATCGCCTACTCGCGCGACGAAGCCAAGGTCACGCTGATCCGCGTGCCCGACCGTCCCGGCGTCGCCGCCCATGTCTTCGGCTCGCTCGCCGAGGCCAGCATCAACGTCGACATGATCGTGCAGAACGTGTCGGAAGACGGCAAGGCCACCGACCTCACCTTCACCGTCGCGCGCACCGATCTGCCGCGCGCCATGCAGGTGCTCGAAGGCAAGAAGGGCGAGCTGGCCTATGCCGCGCTCAAGCCCGACTCCAACGTGGTCAAGGTCTCGGTCGTCGGCGTCGGCATGCGCAGCCACGCCGGCGTCGCCCAACTGATGTTCCAGACGCTGGCCGAGAAGGGCATCAACATCCAGGTCATCTCCACTTCCGAGATCAAGGTGAGCGTGCTGATTGCCGAGGAATATACCGAGCTGGCGCTGCGCGCCCTGCATAGCGCCTACAAGCTGGATGCGGCCTGAGGCATGAGCGTTCAGGCACGGCGTCAGCTCGACGAGCTGTGGCGGCGCGGCGCCGAATTCCTCGGCGCGCCCACCGCCATCCTCGGCGGCGCCATGACCTGGGTGTCGGAACGCAATCTCGTCGCGGCCATTTCCAACGGCGGCGGCTTCGGCGTCATCGCCTGCGGCGCGATGGAGCCGGACCGTCTGCGCGAAGAGATCAAAGCGACCTTCGCGCTGACGGACAAGCCGTTCGGCGTCAATCTCATCACCATGCATCCGCGCCTGGCCGAGCTGATCGAGGTCTGCATCGCGGAGAACGTCAGCCATGTCGTGCTGGCGGGCGGCGTGCCGAGCTCGCAGTCGATCGCGCGTCTGAAAGAGGCGAACCGCAAGGTGATCGCTTTCGCGCCGGCCCTCGTCATGGCCAAGCGCCTGGTCAAGCTCGGTGCCGACGCCATCGTGATCGAGGGCGCGGAAGCGGGTGGCCATATCGGTCCGGTCTCGACCAGCGTGCTGGCGCAGGAGATCTTGCCGGCCCTGCGCGATGTGCCGGTGTTCGTCGCCGGCGGCATCGGGCGCGGCGAGGCGATCCTGTCCTATCTCGAGATGGGCGCGGCCGGCGTGCAGCTCGGCACACGCTTCGTCTGCGCCACTGAATCGGTCGCCCATCCGGCCTTCAAGAAGGCGTTCATCAACGCCAACGCGCGCGATGCCATGCCCTCGGTGCAGATCGACCCGCGCTTCCCGGTCATCCCCGTGCGCGCGATCCAGAACAACGCCACCGAGCGCTTCGCCGAGACGCAGCGCGCGGTGATCGAGGAATTCCGCGCCGGCGGCCTCGGCCAGAAGGAAGCCCAGCTCAAGATCGAGCATTTCTGGGCCGGCGCCTTGCGCCGCGCCGTGGTCGACGGCGATGTCGAGAATGGCTCGCTGATGGCCGGCCAGAGCGTCGGCATGGTCACGCGCGAGCAGCCGACGGCCGAGATCATCGCCGAAATGATCGATCAGGCGGTCGCCGCGCTCGATCAGCGCGACGCGCGCGCCGAGGCAAGGGTCTGATGGCCGCCGTTCCCGCCGAACATAGCCCCGGCGGGCCGCGCCAACTGCTTCGCCGTCTGCGCGATTTGATGGCCGGCAAGGCCTCGGCGCAGGAGCGGCTCGACCAACTCGTCGTTGCCATCGCCGCCGACCTGCATGCCGACGTGTGCTCGATCTATGTGCGGCGCGCCGGCGATCTGCTCGAACTCTTCGCCACCGTCGGCTTGAACCCGAACGCCGTGCACCGCACGCGTTTGCGGCTCGGCGAAGGTCTCGTCGGCAACATCGCCGCCCATGCCGAGCCTTTGAGCTTGGCCGACGCGCAAGCCCATCCCGATTTCGCTTATCGCCCGGAAACGGGCGAAGAGGTCTTCCACTCGCTGCTCGGTGTGCCGATCCTGCGCGGCGGCCGCGTCATCGGCGTGCTGGTCATTCAGCACAAGAACCAGCGCGTCTATGACGAAGAAGAAGCCGAGGCGCTGCAGACCATCGCCATGATCCTGGCCGAGCTGGTGGCGTCGGGCGATCTGATCACCGCGGAAGAGCGCGCGCCATCGGAAGGCATCGCGCTCCTGCCCGTGCGCCTGGAAGGCGTGCGGCTCAATCTCGGCATCGCCATGGGCCAGGCGGTGCTGCATCAGCCGAACATCACGATCCGCCAATTCGTCGCCGAAGATACCGAAGCGGAGCTCAAGCGGCTGGAGCATGCGGTCGCCAGCATGCATCGCGCGCTCGACGACATGCTCGAATCGAGCCAGCTCGCCGACGGCGGCGAGGAGCGCGACATCCTCGAGACTTACCGCATGATCGCCGGCGACGCCGGCTGGCTCGACAAGATCGAGGATGCCATTCGCGGCGGTTTGACCGCCGAGGCGGCCGTGCAGCAGACGCGCGAATCGACGCGCGCCCGCATGAATCAAGTGACCGATCCTTACCTGCGCGAGCGGCTCGATGATTTCGAGGCGCTGGCGGTGCGCTTGCTGATGCATCTGACCGGCGAGATGGACAGCCCGGTCGCGGCGAGCCTGCCGGACGATGTGGTGCTGATCGCGCGCAGCATGGGGCCGGCGGAACTGCTCGATTACGACGCGCGCAAGGTGCGCGCCCTGGTGATGGAGGAGGGCTCGCCCACCTCTCATGTCGCCGTTGTGGCGCGCGCCCTCGACATCCCCGTGCTCGGCCTGGTGAAGGACGCGCTGCATCGCGTCGAACCGGGCGATCCGGTAATCGTCGACGCCGATTCCGGCGCGCTTTACGTGCGTCCCGGCGAAGACATCCAGCAGACCTTCGCCGAGAACATGCGCGTGCGCGCCCAGCGCCGCCAGGCCTATGCCGCCTTGCGCGACAAGCCGGCGGAGACGCGCGACGGCCACCGCATCTCGCTCAACATCAACGCCGGGCTGGAGATCGACGCCGCGCATCTGCATGAGGTCGGCGCCGACGGCATCGGCCTCTATCGCACCGAGATTCCTTTCATGGTGCGCGTCGAATATCCCGGCGTCGAAGCGCAGACCGAGCTTTACGCCCGCATCTTCGATCGCGTGAAGGACAAGCCCGTCACCTTCCGCACCCTCGATGTCGGCGGCGACAAGCTGCTGCCTTACTTCGACGACGTGACCGACGAGAATCCGGCGATGGGCTGGCGCGCCATCCGCATCGCGCTCGACCGCCCGGCCATGCTGCGCCAGCAGATGCGCGCCTTGATGCGCGCCGCCGACGGCCGCCCGCTCTCGGTCATGCTGCCGATGGTGGCGGAGGTCGCCGAATTCGTTAAGGCGCGCCGCATCATCGATATGGAGCTGGCGCGCGAGCGTCAGCGCGGCAACAAGCTGCCCGAGACTCTGCGCGTCGGCGCCATGGTCGAAGTGCCGGCGCTTCTCTGGCAGCTCGACAATCTTCTGGCGCGCGTCGATTTCCTGTCGGTCGGCTCGAACGACCTGATGCAGTTCATGTTCGCCACCGACCGCGGCAACCCGCGCATCGCCGAGCGTTACGATGTTTTGTCGCCGGCGGCGTTGCGCATGTTCCGCCATCTGGCGACCGCTTGCGCCCGCGCCAAGGTGCCGCTCTCGCTGTGCGGCGAAATGGCCGGCCGGCCGCTCGAGGCCATGGCCCTGATCGGCATCGGCTACCGGGCCTTGTCCATGTCGCCGTTGGCCATCGGCCCTGTCAAAACAATGATCCGCAGCCTCCAGGTCTCCGCCCTCGGGCCGTACCTCGACAGCCTCCTGGACCTGCCGGACGCGAGCCTGCGCGACAAGCTGCGCGCCTTCGCCCGCGATCACGGCGTCGTGCTTTAACGAAGCGGCGGCTTTTGCCGCTATCGGCAATTTATCGCGAAATTCAGCCATTTAAGCGCCGGGAAGGGGTCGGTAACCCCTTGCGCGGCTTGGCTTTCTTTTGCTACCACAAGGCATCTTTTCCCGAGGCGAGAAGCCATGCCCCGCAAACCCATCAGCCGTCGCGACGAGTCCGATCTGGCCGAGCGCATGACGATCGGCGCCGGCCATCAGGCGACCATCGGCGACGACCTGCGCGCGGCGCGCGAAGCGCGCGGCGAGGATTTGCGCGACATCGCCGCCCAATTGCGCATCCGTTTCGCCTATCTCGAAGCCATCGAGAACGGCAGCTTCGACGCGCTGCCCGGCCCGACTTACGCGATCGGTTTCGTGCGCGCCTATGCCCGCTACCTGCGCCTCAACGCCGAGGAGATGATCGCCCGCTTCAAGATCGAAGCGGCGGGCATCGACGCGCCGGCCGAACTGACCTTCCCCGAGCCGATGTCGGAAAGCCGCGTGCCGCGCGGCGGCCTCGTCGTCATCGCCATCCTGCTCGCCGTCGCCGCTTATGGCGGCTGGTACTATCTCTCGACGCGCGACATGACGGTGGCCGACATGGTGCCGCCGGCGCCGTCCGACATGGCCGGCGTGAGCGCCAATGACACGGCGAACCTGCCGCCGGAGATCGCCGAACTCGCGCCGCCGCCTCCTTCCGAATTGCCTGAGACGCCGAGCGACAGCGCCGCCGCGCCCGCGCCCG
>DASTMO010000056.1:0-5547 GCA_035714115.1 Alphaproteobacteria bacterium | reverse complement strand
TGCCGTCGCGCGGCGTGTTCGGGTCCGGGTCGACGATGCCGGCCTGTTCCTCGAGCACGACCAGGGCGTCCTGAAAATGCGCGCGAATGCCTTCGATCCCGCCCTGTATCTTTGTTTTTTTCGCCATGTCCGCCGCGCATTTTCTTCATGAAATTTCAGGAACCGCGCCGGCGATCGAGGCCGCCGGCGCGGGCATGGGTCAGGCGCTTACACGCGACCTTCGAGCGGCGCGGCCAGCTCGTAGAGAGACTGTTTCAGGCGATAGCCTTCGAGCGACCAGATCTTGTTGCGCGCATTGTCGCGAGCAATCTTGCGGCCGATGGCGACGTCGAAATTCTCCGGGCTTGCGGCGGCGCTTTCTCCGGTGACGTTGAAACCGTTGCGCAGCATCAGGCAGCAGACAGTCAGGGTCGTGCCCGGAAACACGTGGTAGTCTTCGCCAATGATGCAGGCATCGATGTCGCTGGGCGTCAGCCGCGGTGCATTCAGACCTTTGCCGGCGAGCTCGGCCTCGATCGCCATTTCGTGTTTCATCATTCTTCTCCTCTTGTTGCTGGCCGCCGGCACCATTGCCGGCGGGTATTTCTGCGGAAAACACACAAACGAAAGGCTGGTGCAGGAAAAGCCGAGCACGAACAGCGCGACCAGGCCAACGCCGAGCGCGATCAGCGCGACAAGGACAACGCCGGCGCCAAGCCAGTCCATCGCCTCACGCCCACGTATCGAAATAGTCGTCGACCGGCTCGAGCGTGGTCTCGTCGATCGGCACGGCCGGCGCCGGCGCCGGCGGGTTTGTCTCGGCCGCGATCCGCGCCGCCTCGGCCGCCGCGAACGCGTCGAGATCCACCAGCGCCGTGACGAAAGCCGAAAGCGCCATGCGCTCCGGTTCGGAGATCTCGGCAGAGGCGCGGTGGCCGAGGATCTTGAGCTGCTGGCCCATGACCTCCGGCGTCGCCCGCTTTCCGATCTTGCGGACAAAGGCGGCCATGTCGTCATAGGCCAGGTCGCTCATGTCGGCGTCCAGCGCGTCCGTGCCGGCGATCGACGCGCCGAGAATAGCGCCGGCCATCAGCACCGCCTGATAGGTCTCGACCGCGGCGCCGAGCGCCAGGTCGCCAAAAACTATCGGGCCATCGTCCAGCTCGCCGCCGTCGAGCTTTTCAGGGGTGCCGGCGGGCGGTCTCCCGGCCGCCTCCAGAAGCGCGGCGACAAAGACGTCCGCGGGGCTTGGAACAACGGCATCCGTCACGGCAGCCGGCGCACCGGCGGCGAGATCCCCGCCGTCTTCCACATGGCCTTCTCCATCTGGCGCAAGGCCCGCTGCAGCTTGATCCGTTCCTTGAGCGTCAGGCTCTCCGGCCGGCGGATCTCCAGCCGGAACCACGGGCGCGGGCTGCTCGTCTGCATCGCTCACCACCCCAGCACCTTGCCCAGCCGCATCCGCCGGCTCGCCCGGTGGCAGCTCTGCCCCCTCGCCTTCAATGGCGCCAGGATCACCGCCCGCCACCAGCGCCGCCGCTTCACGTTGATCCGGTTCGCCCGGAACATTTTCGCCGAGCGTTTCCGGTCCAGTCCCTGCCTGCACTTTTTCATCGCTTTCGCCTTTCTTCGCCATGCTCTTCTCTCCTGGTTGAAGTCAGTCCTGCGGCGGCGCATCGATCATGCCGAGCGCGTGCAGATAGGTGTCGAGGATCAGATCCTCTTCCATGCGTTCCTGCTGGTCCTTGCGTCGGAGCGCGATCACCTTTTTCAAAATCTTGGTGTCGTAGCCCATGGACTTTGCCTCGCGATACTTCTCGGCCTTGTCCTGGTTGAGCGCCTTGCCTTCCTCTTCCAGCCGCTCGATGCACTCGACGAAGGCGCGCAGCTGGTCGCGGGCGATGCCGTGCACGGCGTCGCTGGTGTTGTTGGGATAGGTCATGGTTTGGCCGCCTCGGCGCGATCCAGCCGCTCGATCTCGGCGATGATCAGGGCCGCGGCCTTGACCAGGTCACGGCGCCGACTGGTAGGCTTCAGCCACGAAATGTCCCAGCTGAGCGGCCACAATTCCTGAAGTTTGGCGGGGGCGCCGCGCAGACCGTGCTGATCCATAACCGCGCGGTCAGCTGCGCCCACCGACGCGCAAGCCGCATACACGCTTGCGGCCTTTGCCAAACTGAAATCGTCGTGCTGGTCGTCGTGCTCCGGCGTCCAGCCTTCTTCGTTGTGCTGGCGATCGCGCTCGTTCATCACGTCGATAAGCGCCTTCGACAGATCGGCGGGGTCTAGCCATCCGGCCTCTATTGCATTTTCGAAAGGATCGTCGTCGCCGTCGCCCCATGCCTCGTAGCTCATCACTTTTCTCCTTTGTCAGTCGTACCATTCGACATCGAAGCCGAATTTCTTGAAGGCGAAATCGAAGAAGTTGCGCCGCTGGCGCCGACCCAAGGCGTTCGCGATCGACATATCCGTCATGCGCTCGAGCGTGCGGCGGCGCTGCTCGCGCGCCTTCCAGCCGGCCGAAACCGAAATCAGGCAAGCAAGATCCGGATCGAGGCCGAGCGCGCGCTCGGCATTGGCGCGCATCTTGATCTCGTTCATTTTCCAGTCGGGGACGCCGTTCTTGCGGATCCAGCGCAGTACCCGCGCCTCGGCTCCTTTTGTCGGCATGATCGGTTCGGACGGCGCGCAGCTCGCGACCGCGCCGGCAGCGCCCGAGGGAAATCCGGCCTGCGCCAGAACCTTGTTGTCGAGCGCCGCCTTGACCGCGTTCGGCCCGGCGGCGAGCGCGCCTGAAAGCATTCCGAGAAAGCCACGCCGCTGCATCACTCTTCTCCCTTGATCAGGTCGTTAAAATCCTTGCCCACATGGCTGGAAATCGTCGTCAGCGGCTTGCCGGCGGTGGCGAGTGCCGCGATCACCTGGTCGAACTGCTTTTCTGCCGTCTTCGAATGCCAGTCATTGTCCTGCGCCACCACGATCAGCGAGACGCAGGGCAGCCACACCGGCGCAGACGCCATGGCCGACAGCGAGCCGGCTGCCCAGACGCGGGCGTCCGGCAAGGCGAGCGCCAGGCTCAACCCGTCCTCGACCCCCTCGCACAAGACCAGCGGATGGCCGGCGCGCGCCGTTTCCGGCGGTTCGCCTTCCGGCCCGTGGCTGATCCGGATCATCGACCCCTTGGCCTCGCCGAACATCATCTTGGCGTTTTCTTCCGCGCCGACCGGCAGCTTTCGCGGGCCGAGCGGATCGAGAAAGGTGCAGTGCACGGCCGTGACCTGCCCCGTCGGCGCGCGCATGGCCGAGAGCACGGCCGGAAACCGCGGCCCATCCTTGATCTTGCGCCGGCGACCGTCCTCGTGGCGATATTCCGCCCGCTTCCAGTATTCGGCATCGGCCGCAAAGCGGAACGTCGCGCGATCGCGGTTGACGATCCCGTCGATCGGGCAGCCGCGCGCGGCGAAATAGAGCCGCGCATGCGCCTCGGCCGTCGAGCCAGCCCCGTCCTGAAAGCCGCTCATGAACAGCCGCTCGGCCGAGGCCATGCGTTTCAGCCGGATCGCCTCGGCATCCTGCTGGGCGCGGGCGCGGGCCGCCTCCGCCTGCTCGGCAAAGCGCTTGCGTTCGCTCCAGGACATCGACCGCAGCCCGAGGAAATCGCGCGCCCAATCGAGCGCTTGCTTGAAGTCGGTCGCCTGGCAATACTGGATCAGCCCGATCACATCGCCCTTGTCGCCGCTTCGCCAGTCCTTCCACGCGCCGACATCGCGCGTCAGCGCCACCTTGAATTCCGCGCTCTGCGCATGGTCGCAGGTGACGGGATTATGCGCGACCCACAGCCGCCCCTGCCGCCGTCCGTCGGGCAAAAGCTTGACACACAGCGCCTCGATCCGGGCCTTTAGGCCCTCCTTGATCTGCGCCGTATCGGTCTCGCGGGAGATCACTTCTTGCCCCTCCGCGCATCGTCGATCGCCGCGCAAACGGCCGCCTCGCTGCATCCGAGGATGCGCGCGATCGAAAACGTGTCGTAGCGCCCGGTTTTCCAGAAATTCAGCGCGGCCGAGGCAATGCCGGCCGGCAGGATGACGGCGGCGACAGGACGCATGGCGTGGCTGTCTCCGCTCATCGAAACGCCTCCTCGATGGCGCCCAGCAGCGCTTCCGTCTCCGGCTCGCCGCGCAGATCCTCGACATCGTTCATGGCGATCGACACGGCTGCCTTGCTCATTCCGGCCGCGCGGGCCAGCTCGGCCTGCGGAATGCCGAGATAGATATGCGCCACATAGAGCGCCAGCCGCCTTTGCCGCGCCACCGCCAGCCAGGCCGGATCGGCGGTGGCGCGCTTGGCCGGATCGGCCGACAGGATCTCCGCCGGCGACACGCCGAGCTGATGCCCGACGATCGCGACCGCCAGACGATAGGCCGAGGCGGCGCGTTGGCCGTCCGGCGCCAGATCCCGGCGACGCGCCCGGGCGGCCGCCAGCCGGATGCGCTGCAAAGCCGCCCGTGTGAGGCGCACCTGGTCGTTCAGCAGCCTGTGCAGATAGTTCGACGGCAGATTGGCCAGCCGTAAAACCTCCGACTGACTGCCGCTCAGACCGTCCAGCGTCTTTTCCAGCTCGGTCATCAGGTCGCGGGATAAAAGCTCGTCCATGGCCATCCTCAAAAGGGGCCGTACGCAAAACAAAAGCGGCATGGGAAATTCAGTCAGAGATCGGTCAGCGTCGGATCGGGCACGGGCGGCGTCTCGGCCGCCAGCATGTATGGAGCGACGGCCGCATCGATGACAGGGGCCTTCGCCTCGGCCCATGCCGCGTCATAGGCCAGCAGCCCGGCCTTGCGGGGCCGGCGAAAAACCCGCAGCTCCTGCTCGAGATAGGTCACGCCCGCATGAAAGCCGGAGATCTGCAGCCGGTTGCGAATGGTCATCTCGTAGTGCGACAGCACCGAAAGCGGCACGGTCAAAAGCCAGTCCGCCCGCTCGGCATCCGACCGGCAGTCGGCCAGCGCCTGGATCTCGTCGACAAGCGGATTGTTCATGCTCTTGCCTCCTCGCGGCGCACGCGCCTCTCCCAATAGTAGATTTCGCGGTAGGCAATGGACCGTTGCCGGCGCAACGTCTGCGAAACTGTCGCGCCCTGCCGTCGCATGGTGCTTTCCCTCGACAGGATCTGCCGAAGCGGGCACAGCGACGACTTGTCATCACAATCCGGCAGCGGGCACGAAAAGCAGGGATGAATATCTTTTTCGCCTGCAATCATGCCTTCGCCCCCAGCTGGATCAGGTTGGCGGTGAGCTGCTTGTTGTAGATCTCGACCAGGGCCTTCGCGACGGCGAGCGGCGCGTCGCCGCCGCCCATCTTGCGCAGTGCCTCGGCGTCGGCCGTCAGGATCTTGCGATCCTTGCCGTGCAGCTTAGCGATCATCCTCTCCTCGCTGATCGCCGCCTTGTTGTTGCGGTAGAGCCGCGCCAGCGCCTGGATCATCACGCCGTTGAGCGCGCCATTGTCCTTCGGCCAGGCAGTCACCAGCGTCTTGCACGCCCGCGTCACCGCGTCGTCGCCATAGCG
>DASTMO010000055.1:0-22496 GCA_035714115.1 Alphaproteobacteria bacterium | reverse complement strand
ATCGCGACATGTGGGGCAATCCCTTCATCGGACGCAGCGGCAGCCATCCCTGGGCGGCGATGCGCGCCATGGCCGCTTTCATCGGCGGCGGCTTGATGGACCGCTATCCCGAGCTGCGCTACGGCGTGCTGGAATCGGGCTTTGGCTGGCTGCCGTTCTGGACCAACCGCATGGACGACCAGGCGATCTATGTCGGCTATGTCGCCGATCTCAAGCATAAGATCAGCGACTATGTGACCGGCGGGCGGTTCTTCGCCTCGATCGAGCAGCATGAAGGCCCGCTGATGGCCAAGCATCTCAACGAGTTGCTCGGCGATCACATTCTGATGTTCGGTTCGGACTATCCGCACGCCGAATCGCGCTTCCCGGAATCCGTCGAGCGCGTCTTGCCATGGGAAAAATCCATCGGCGCGGCGGCGATGAAGAAGATGATGTGGGACAATCCGGTTCGCTTTTTCGGCGAGCCTTAAGCGCCTGTCCCTGTCGTGTAAAAGCCCGCCTCGCAGGAGGCGGGCTTTTTCGTTTCAGGCCGGCTTCGTTGCGGCCATCGAGGGCCGTTCGCTGACTTTGGCGAGCCAGTCGCCGAGATCTGGCCTAGCCGCGCGCCAATCCACCTCGGGTAGCCGGAAGTCGGCATAGCCGAGGCCGGCGGCGAGGGAGATGTCGCCGAGATCGAAGCGGCCGTCCCGCACTTCGGCGATGCCTGCGATGCGCAGCAGCGCGCGCTTGTGGCGTTCCAGCGTGACAGCAGAGCGGTTCTCCTCGGGGCGCTTCTTTTCCAGCATGGCGGAAAAGCCGGCGTCGATCACGCCCTGCGCCAATGCCACGCGGGCCATCACCTCCCAGCGGTTCGGCCCGATCAGCGACGGCTGGCCCAGCGTGTCCAGGTAATCGCAGATCGTCGTGCTCTCGGCGAGCGCTAGTCCGTCCTCGGTGATCAGGGCTGGCACCTTGCCGACCGGCGCCGCGCCGTGGAAGGCGGCGGGATCGGACCAGGGATCGACCAGGATGCGTTCGGTCTTCTCGAACAAGCCTTTCTCGTGCAGGACGATGAGCACTTTGCGGGTATAGGGCGAGGTGGTGTTGTAATAGAGCTTCATGCAGCGCTCCTGTCAGCCGGGCCGTTTGTCGCGCACGACGATCAGATCGATCAGCAAGGCGAGGGCGATAGCTGCCGTGCCGATGGCGAAGAGGATGCCGTAATCGTGGCTCCGCGCGAAGATGAAAGACAATAGGTAAGCGCCGCCGGCCTGGGCCACGGCGAACATCAAGGTGCAATTGCGCCAAGCGACGCGGCGCGCGGCATCGTTCGGCAGCAGTTCCTGCGTGCGGCCGATCGTCAGGGCGACGACGCCGGGCGCCGAGGCGCCGGCGATCAGCGCCGACAGGCTGAGCGCGATGACGCTGGTGTTGAGGATCGGCAGCAGCACCGCGCCGGTTTGCAGGATGTAGGCAGAGCGCAAGGCGTCGCGAAAGCCGATGCGGTCGGCCAGCAGGCCGCCGAGGATCGGCCCCAGGCTCGCGCCGATGCCAAAGGCGATCCAGTAATTCGCGCCGGTCGTCACGCCCTGGCCGAGGCCGCGCGCGATGTAATCGACGAAGAAGACGAAATGCGGCACCAGCCCGAAAGCGTTGAGGCCATATTCGCCATAGAGCGCATAGAGCGGGCGGCGCCGTTCATGCGTGAGCGGCAGGGCAGGCGCGTTTTGCGTGGCCAGGGGCGAATGCCAGCCGAACCAGGAAAAGATGGCGAGCAGCAATGTCACCGCGCCGAAGCCGATCCAGACTTCGCGCAGGCCGTAATGCAGCAGCGGCGGCAAGAGGATGCCTGCCACGGCGACGCCGAGGCCGATGCCGGTGAAGATCACGCCGCTGGCGATGCCGCGTTTGGCCGCGGGCAGGCGCGAGACGATGCCCGGCGCGGCCAGCACCATCAGCAGCGCGCCGGTGAAGCCGGCGAGGAAGCGCCAGACTGAGAGCCAGGCCTCGCTGAGCGGAAAGCCGCAGGCGATGAAGCTGGCGGCGGTCAGCAGCATTGCGGCGCGCAGCGCGGTGGGGATGCCGAGGCGGCGGCCGACGGCCTGCGAGACAATCGCGCCGAGGAGATAGCCGGCGAAATTGGTCGCGCCGAGATAGACCGCGCCGGCCGGCGACAGCCAGGCGGCACCCACCAGAGCGGGGATCAGCGGCGTGTAAGCGAAGCGCGCGAGCCCGACGCCGACGAAACTGGCGCACAGCCCGGCGAATAGGGAATAGGGCGCGTTGGCGCTCGCGCGGGCGGAGAGGGAGATCGGCGAGGAAGAGGACACGGGGGATGTCCAGAGGTGAAACGGCTCGCCAGATTAATCATGTTGCGCCGCTCCAGCCATGAATTTACGCCATGGCAGTCGCGCGCCTCATGGATGGCTGGGCAATGGGGATGCCTGCGGGCGGGGCTTAGGCGATTTTGCGATTCTCGGCGCGCGCGTCTTCGGCCGCTTTGGGCATGAGCGCGATGAGCGCCCCCTTGCGGATGGCGATATGCAGCGGCGAGGCAAGGCCGATCAGTTCGCCATCCACCGAGGCGAGGACGCTGCGTCGGCGGCGCAGGGCGATCTCGGCCTCTTCGGCGATATGGCTTTCGAGCAGCGGGTTCTTGACCCAGGCGCCCATCGCCACCGCGCTGGACAGGCGCAGCAGGTCGCGGCGATTGCGCGAATTGGCGACATAGATGGCGAGATGCCCGCCTTGCGGGTTCTCCGCATAGGGCAGATGGCCGAGCCCTTCGATGAAGCTGTTGTTGCTCACCACCAGGGTGCTGGTGCGCCGGTGGCTGGTCTTGCCGTCGATCTTGGTGGCCAGGCTGAGCGTCGGCGGGCGGCGCAGCGCATGGAAGTAGGCGCGCAGGCTCGCCCAGATCTTGCCGATGCGGCCGCGATAGGGAAGAGTCTCGCGCTTGCGCAAGATCGTCGGATGCAGGCCGAGCGCCACATGATGGGTGAAGACGCGGCCGTTGACGCAGCAGAGATCGACGGCGGCCGGTTCGGCCGTCAGCAAGGCGGTGAGCGCCTTGTCGAGATCGATGGGGATGCGCAGCGAGCGCGCGAACAGGTTCATCGTGCCGAGCGGCAAAATGCCGAGCGGCTTGTCGCTGTCGGCGAACAGTGCGGCGGCGCTGGAGATGCTGCCGTCGCCGCCGCCGACGATCACGGCATCATAAGAAGCGTCGCTTCGCGCACGCTCGAGCGCGAGCTCCATCGAGGCTGGATGCAAGAGGCGAATCTCGACCGCAGCGCCGGCGTCTTTCGCTTGGCGACGGAGACTTTCGACGACGGCGCGCGCGCCGCGCGAAAGCACGGTGCCGGCCTTGCGGTTGATGAGGATGGCGCAGCGCATGGAAGCACAACGGCTTGCAAGTCTCGGGGTTCCTGGAACCACACGCCGGCGTGAGGCGTTTCGCTGACATCATTCTCACTAAAAAGGAGAGCGTCATGAACGCCAGCACTTTGATCAAAGCCGCGATGACCGCCATGGTTCTGTCGACCGCCGTTCCGCTCGCCGCCTGTGACGATGGCGACAAGGGCGGCAGCCAGATCGGCGAGCGCATCGACGAAGGCGTCAATGACACCAAGCGCGCCATCGAAGACGCCACTGATTAATAACGCAGATTCCGATCCGCCCCCTGATTGGGGGCGGATTGCGAATAACTACTATGACCTACTACCTTAGTATTGGAATTAAGGGGCTTTTTACCTAAGACATTTATATTTTCTCGCGGGGAGAGAACCACTATCGCCCAGCGAGGAATCCATGACCGACGAACGCGCCGCACATCAAGAGCGTCTGAGCTTCTTGAAAATTGACAGCACCACCAGCGCCACGCTGGCGGAGTTCAAGCCTAAGATCGCTGAAGCGCTCGAAGGCGTTCTCACGCGTTTTTACGATTACATCGGCACGCTTCCTAATCTCGCCGCGCTCTTCACGACCGACGCGATCAAAAAACATGCGCGCGATGCTCAGAAGGTCCACTGGATGGGCCTGTTCGAAGGCAAGTTCGACGATAGTTATGTCGAGCGCGTGAAGCGCATCGGCATGACCCATGAGCGCATCGGTCTCGAGCCGCGCTGGTACATCGGCGGTTATGCCATGGCGCTGGGCGAACTGATGGCGGTCGCCGTCCAGACCTATCGCAAGAAGCCCGAGAGGCTGATTGAGGTGCAGCAGGCCATGATCAAGGCCGTTCTGCTCGATATGGATTACGCCATCTCGGTCTATATCGACGAGGGCAAGAAGAACTTCAATCAGCGTCTCAACACGCTGGCCGACAGCCTGGAAGCTAGCGTCAAGACCGTCGCAAGTCAGGTCTCCGAATCCGCCATCGACATGCGCGGCGCGGCCGAGGACATGACGTTGAAGGCCGAGCAGACGACGCAGCAGGCGACCACGGTTGCTGCCGCTTCCGAAGAAGCCTCAGTCAACGTGCAGACCGTCGCCAGCGCGGCCGAAGAGCTCAACGCATCCGTCGCCGAGATTACCCGTCAGGTTGCCGCTTCAACCAAGATCACCAATCAAGCGGTTGACGAGGCCCATGCGACAAACATGCAGGTCGAAGGCTTGGCCAAGGCGGCGCAGAAGATCGGCGAAGTGGTGAAGCTGATCAGCGACATTGCCGGCCAGACCAATCTTCTGGCGCTCAACGCGACCATCGAGGCGGCGCGTGCCGGCGAAGCGGGCAAAGGCTTCGCGGTGGTCGCATCTGAAGTGAAGAATCTCGCCAATCAGACGGCCAAGGCGACCGAGGACATCATCTCCCAGGTCACGGCGATCCAGGCGGAGACCAAAGGTGCTGTTGAGGCCATCCAGCGCATCGGCAATACGATCAGCACGATCAACGAAATCTCGACCGCGATCGCCTCGGCCGTCGAGGAGCAAGGTGCGGCGACGCGCGAGATCGCGCGCAACGTCCAGGAAGCCTCCGCCGGCACCAGCGAGGTGTCGAGCAACATCCTGCACGTGACGGAGACCGCCCGGCAGACCGGCGCGACGGCCAAGCAGATGCAGGAAAGCTCCAACGCCCTGGTTCAGCATTCCGACACTCTGCGCGGAGAAGTCGATGGATTCCTCACCAGTATCCGCGCCGCGTGACGGCGTCTGGAGCCGGATCCGCGTCAGGCTTTGGCGCGGGTCAGGGCTGTGGCAAGAGCTGTTCGGTCTTCGGGCCGGTTGAGCCCTTGAAAAGCCGCCGCCGTTTCAAACGGAACGGCGACGGCGCCGAGCTTCTCCTGCGCGCGCCACAGGGCGCGCGTGCCGCCATCATAGATCTGCTGTAAATCGCCGAGCGCGCTGCTGCGCCAGAGCGCGAACACGCTTTGGCGCTGGCCTGCGCTCGTCGCCACGGCGCAAGGGGCATCGTCACCGATCGCGCTGTGCAGCCGCGCCGCCAGATCGAGGGGCAGGAGCGGCGCATCGCCCGGCACGGTCAGACAAAAGGCGAAACCGCGACGACGCGCTTCGCCAAGCGCGGCGATGACGCCGCCGAGCGGGCCTTGGCCAGGCTCGGCATCGCCCGCCACATCCAATCCATAGGTCTCGAAACGCGCCGCATCGCCGTTGGCGTTGAGCAGCAAGGTCGCCACCTGGGGGCGTAGGCGCGCCACGACATAAGTGAGCAAACTGGCGCCGCCGATCTCGATCAGGCATTTGTCGCCGCCGCGCGCCGCATCGCCGAGACGCGTGGCCGCGCCCCCCGCGAGGATGGCGCCTAGGATCGCGCCGCGCGTCCTGTCGAGAGGCGAATTGTCAACCATTCCGGCGTCCGAGATGCGGCATATGGGCATTTGAAAGGGCGGGGCTCACGCCGTAAAGTTTACCCCAATCGCCGGCCGGAGTTCAGCCCGGATCGGCTCCAAGAACATAGAGGGGTTGCGAATGGGCGAGTTCGCCTTGGGCCAGGCCGTGCCGCGTTTCGAGGATCTGCGACTGCTGCGCGGCGGCGGACGCTATGTCTCCGACATGGTCCTGCCTTACATGGCCTATGGCTATGTCCTGCGCTCGCCGCATGCCGCCGCCAAGATCGTCAAGCTCGACACGGCGGCCGCGCTGAAGGCGCCCGGTGTGCTGGCGGTGCTGACCGGCGAGGACTGGAAAGCCTCCGGTTTCGGCGATCTGCCACGCGGCTTGAGCCGCAAGCTGCGCGACGGCAAGCCGATGTTCAGTCCGCCCTATCCGCCGCTGGTCGACGGCCAGGTGCGCCATGTCGGCGATCCGGTCGCCTTCGTCGTTGCCGAGACTCTGGCGCAGGCGATGGACGCCGCCGAGCTGATCGAAGTCGACTACCAGCCGCTGCGCGCCGTGACCAACGCCGTGAAGGCGCTGGAGCCGGGCGCGCCCAAAGTCTGGGATGCATGCGGCGACAACATCAGTTTCGTCCATGTCCAGGGCGACAAGGCGGCGACCGACGAGGCTTTCGCCAAGGCCGACCGCGTGGTCAAGCATCGCCTCGTCATCAACCGCGTCACCGCGGCGACGATGGAGCCGCGCGGCTCGATCGGCGTCTACAGCCCGACCGAAGACCATTTCACCGTTTACACCACCTTGCAGCGCGCCCATTCCTTCCGCGAAGAGCTGTCCGAAGTGCTGGGCATGCCGGAGAGCAAGATCCGCGTGATCGCCGGCGATATCGGCGGCAGCTTCGGCATGAAGTCGCCGGTCTATAACGAGGTCGGCATGGTGCTGCTGGCGGCCAAGCTGATCGGCCGTCCGGTGAAATGGACGGCGACGCGCTCCGAATCCTTCCTGTCGGACGCCAATGCGCGCGACCTCGTCTCGGACGGCGAACTGGCGCTCGATAAGGATGGCAAGTTTCTGGCGCTGCGCGTGCGCAACATCGCCAATGTCGGCGCTTACGTGCAGACCGGCGGCGATTCCTCGCCGGTGGCGAATCTCGGTTCGCTCGCCGGGGTCTATATCCTGCCGGCGATCCATGTCGACGTGACGGCGGTGCTGACCAACACCCACCCCGTGCGTCCCTATCGCGGCAATGGCCGTCCAGAGGCGGCTTTCGTCATCGAGCGTCTGATCGACATCGCTGCCGACGAGATGAAGATCGATCCGGCGGAGATCCGCCGGCGCAATCTCATTCCGTCCTCGGCCATGCCGTTCAAGACGGCGCTCGGCAGCCTCTACGATTGCGGCGAGTTCGAGCAGAACATGGACATGGCGATGCAGATGGCCGATTACGCCGGCTTCGCCAAGCGCCGCGAAGAATCCAAGGCGCGCGGCAAGCTGCGCGGCCTCGGCATCTCCAACAGCATCGAGCGCGCCGCTTCGCCCGGCTTTGAGGGCGCGGAGATTCGCTTCGACCGCTCCGGCGAAGTGACGATCCTGTCCGGCGCGGTGGCGCAGGGACAGGGCCATGAGACGACCTTCAAGCAGCTCGTCTGCGACCGGCTCGGCCTCGATCCGATGAAGGTGCAGTACGTCCAGGGCGACACCGACAAGGTGTTCTTCGGTGAAGGCACCGGCGGCTCGCGCACGGCGACCATCGGCGGCGGCGCCATGAAGATGGCGACCGACAAGATCGTCGCCAAGGCGACGCGCATCGCCGCGCATATGTTCGGCGTGGCGGCGGAGGACGTGCAGTTCAAGGACGGCATCTTCTCATCCAAGGCCAGCAACCGGACGATGAACCTGCATGAGATTGCCCGCGAGTCCTTGAGCCCCAAAAATCTGCCGCCGGGCGAAGAGATGGGCTTGATCGCCAATGCGGTGTTCCACACCACGGCGATCAACTACCCCAACGGCACGCATATCTGCGAGCTGGAGATCGACCCGGAGACCGGCACCGTCGAGATCCTGCGTTACAACGTGGTCGACGACGTCGGCAACGTGTTGAACCCGCTAATGCTGCATGGCCAGATCATCGGCGGCATCGGCCAGGGGCTGGGCCAGATCCTCATGGAGGATATGCGTTACGACGAGGAGGGCCAGCTGCTGTCCGGCTCGTTCCAGGATTACGCCATGCCGCGCGCCGAGCATTTCTCCATGATTCAGGTGAAGAGCAACCCGGTGCCGACCGCGACCAATCCGCTCGGCGTCAAGGGCGCCGGCGAGGCGGGCTGCGTCGGTGCGATGCCGACCATCGCCAACGCCTTGGTCGATGCGCTCAGCGATTACGGCGTGGTCAATATGGAGATGCCGGCCACGCCGGAGCGCATCTGGCGCATCATCCAGAAGGGCCGCGTGGCGTGAGCCGCGGTCTTATAAGGCAGACGAAGGCCGCCTAGGCCTTCTTCTGCAAAACCTCGGGATTGACGACGCGGATCGGCTTGCCGTCGAGCCAGGCGGCGATGTTCTCCACCGTCTGGCCGTAGAAGGCGTCGAAGCTGCTATCCGAGACATAGCCGAGATGCGGCGTGAGCACGGTGCGCGGGGCGCTCCGCATCGGATGGTCCGCCGGCAGCGGCTCGATGTCGTAGACGTCCAGCCCCGCGCCGGCGATGCGGCCGTTCCGCAACGCTTCGAGCAGCGCGTCTTGCTGGACGATGGGCCCGCGCGAGGTGTTCACCAGGATCGCGGTCGGCTTCATCAGCGCGAATTCCTTCGGCCCGATTAGCCCGCGGGTGCGGTCGCCGAGCACGAGATGGATCGTCACCACGTCGGCGCGCGCCAGCAAGTCTTCTTTGCTCGCGGCCTTCTCGACGCCGATTTCGCGGCAGCGTTCCTCGGTCAGATTCTGGCTCCAGGCGATCACCTTCATGCCGAAGGCCTGCGCCACCTGGGCGGAGCGCGCGCCGATCTTGCCGAGCCCCAGAATCCCGAGCGTCTTGTCCTGCAGGGCCATGCCGGTGCCGAGCTGCCAGCCGCCTTGGCGCACATCGGCATCGTTGACGGGAATGTTGCGCGCCACCGCCAGGATCAATCCCCAGGCCAGCTCGCAGGTCGAGTTGCCGATGCTTTCGGTGCCGGACACGATCACGCCCTGTTCGGTGGCGGCCGTCATGTCGAGGCTGCGGTTGGCGCGACCGGTGGTGGCGAGGAATTTCAGGTTCGGCAGCTTTTCCAACACGGCGCGCGGGAAGGGCGTGCGCTCGCGCATCACGGCGACAACCTCGTAGGGCTTGAGCCGCTCGACCAATTGGGCGGGATCGGCCAGATGGTCGGTGAAGACCGTCACCTCGGCCTTGGCCTGCACGGGGGACCAATCGGCGGTCTTGAGCGCGACCTTGAGGAAATCGTCGATCACGGCGACGCGCATGGAGCTCTCCTGAACGCTGTTTTGCCTAGTGAAGGCGGCTTTGCCCGGCGGGTCAACTGGGTTAGCCTTCCGGGCCGCTTGCGTCATCGTCCGGGGTTATCGTGAATCCGCTGTTCGCCAATCTGCCGACCACCATTTTCGAGGTCATGTCCGGCCTCGCGCGCGAGACCGGCGCGATCAATCTCGGCCAGGGGTTTCCCGAAGATGCGGGACCGGAAGACGTGCGGCGCAAGGCGGCCGAGGCGGCGGTGGACGGCTACAACCAATATCCGCCGATGCTCGGCCTGCCCGAGCTGCGTCAGGCCATCGCCGCGCATTACAAACGCTTCCAAGGCCTCGATCTCGACTGGCAGCGCGAGGTGATGGTCACATCGGGCGGCACCGAAGCGCTTGCCGGCGCGATCCTCGGCCTGATCGAGCCGGGCGACGAGGTGGTGCTGTTCCAGCCGATGTATGACGCCTATCTGCCGCTGGTGAAATTGGCGGGCGGCGTGCCGAAGTTCGTCACCTTGCAGCCGCCGCGCTGGCGCTTCAGCGAGGAGCAACTCGCCGCCGCCTTCACGCCGAAGACGAAACTGGTGCTGCTCAACAACCCGATCAATCCGACCGCGACGGTCTTCGCGCGCGAAGATTTGGAGCTGCTGGCGCGCTTCGTCGCCAACTCGGGCGCCATCGTGGTGTCGGATGAGGTGTGGGAACATGTTGTGTTCGACGGGCGCGAGCATGTGTCGGTGCTATCGATTCCGGCCTTGCGCGAACACGCTGTGAAGATCGGCTCGGCCGGCAAGATCTTCTCGCTCACCGGCTGGAAGGTCGGCTTCGTCTGCGCCGCCGAGCCGATCCTGAAAGTGCTGGCCAAGTCGCACCAATTCCTCACCTTCACCACGCCGCCGAATTTGCAGGTCGCGGTGGCTTATGGCCTCGGCAAGGATGACAGCTATTTCACCGAGATGCGTGCCGGCTTCGCCGCCAAGCGCGACCGCTTTGCGGCAGGCTTGGCGGACCGCGGCTTCACCGTGCTGCCGGCCGAAGGCACCTATTTCCTCACCGTGGATATCGCGCCCTTGGGCGAGACCGATGACGTCGCTTTCAGCCAGCGCCTAGTGCGCGAGGCGGGCGTGGCGACCATTCCGGTGAGCGCCTTCTATGACCGCGATCATGTGTGCAACGTGCTGCGCTTCTGCTTCGCCAAGCGCGATGAGACGCTGGATGAAGCGCTGCGCCGGCTTGAGACTGTGAAGTTCAATAAATAGAACCCGGGGAGGGGACGATGCTGGATATCGGGATCATCGGACTCGGCGGTTGGGGCCGCCGGCTTGTGGAATCGGTGCAGGGCAAGAGCAGCAAGGTCCGCTTCGCCGCGGCAGCCAGCGGCACGTCCGGCAAGGCCGCGCCGTTCTGCGAACAGCACGGCATCAAGCTTTATCCCGACGTCTCAGCCTTGTTGGCCGATCCATCGATCTCGGCCGTCGTCAGCGCCGGACCCGGCGGGCTGCACGCCGTCCATTCGTTGCAGGCATTGAAGGCGGGCAAGCATGTGCTGGCTGTGAAGCCGATGGCCACCAGCAAGGCCGAAGCCGATAGGCTGGCGCAGGCCAGCAGCGCCACCGGCAAGCTTCTAGCGATGGGCTTCAACCGCTGCTTCTATCCCAACGTCGCCGAGCTGCGCCGCCGCATTAAAGCCGGCGAGCTCGGCCAGCTCACCCATGCCGAAGGCAACTTCTGCGTCGATCGCTACGGCAAGGTGCAGGCCGGCAGTTGGAAGGCCGATCCGGAGCAGGCGCCGCCGGGCAGTCTTGCCGATCATCCGCTCTATCTGATGATCGAGTTTTTAGGGCCGGTCGCGGAGGTCTATGTCGCGGCGACGACGCAGGTCGCCAGACATATTCCGCTCGCCGACGTCACCGCCGTGCTGCTCAAGTTCAAAGGCGGCCAGACCGGCACCCTGCAAGCCAACGGCGTGACGCCGGAGCTGACGCGCCTGCATGTCTTCGGCAGCGAGGGCTGGGCCGAGATTCGCGAGCAGGACTATTTTCAGTTCAAAGGCAGGAAGTGCGAGCCGCAAGCCTTGGAGATCGATGAGATCGACGCTGAGCGCGCTGAAATGGAGGCCTTCGCCGATGCCGTGACCGGCGCGGCGGCCTTTCCCTATTCGGTGGAAAGCGCCGTCAACGCCGTCGCGGTGCTGGAGGCCATGGCCACGTCGGCCAAGAGCGGCAAGCCGGAGAAGGTGGATTAGCTAATCCGCCAAGCTCGCCATCATGGCGAGCGCGCCGGCGCGCGCCATGCTGTCGGCCAGCAGGCTGTAGGACGGCTTGCCCTGATTGGTGAAGCCATGGCCGATGCCGGGATAGACGAACACGCCGATGTCCTTCTTGCCGGCGAGCGCCGCCTGCACGCGCCGCGTCTCTTCCATGGGAATTTGCGGATCGGCGTCGCCGACATGGATCTGCAGGGGGCAGTTCACGCCGTTCGCCCGCGCGACCTCATCGCCGAGCTTGGTCCCGTGGAACGTCACGGCTCCATCGGCCGCGCCCGTGGCGGCAGCGAGAAAGGCGAGGCGCCCACCGAAACAGTAGCCGAAGGCGGCGACCTTGCCGCTGCACTCTTCCTGGGTCTTCAGGAAGGCGATGGCGTCGCCGATATCGAGCGCGCCCTGAGCGGCGTCATATTCGGCGTAGCGTTTCTGCGCTTGATCACGCTCGGCGCCTTCGCGGGCGAGCGCGCCTGGAATAGTGCGAAAGAACATGTCGGGCACCAAGACCGAGAAGCCGAGTTCGGCATAGCTCGCTGCCACGGCGCGTTCCGGATCGTGCAGCCCGAAGATCGCCGGCACCATGACGATGGCGGGACCATAGGCGCCGGGCGCGGCGAAATATTCGGCGGACATGGATTTCCCGTCGCGGGTCGGCACCGCAACTTTACGGCCTTGCATCAGTCTCTCCCTGTATCGGACGGCGCGCCGTTCAGTGATCCAGAATCTGGCTCAAGAACAGCTTGGTGCGCTCGTTCTGTGGATGGTTGAAGAATTCGTCGGGCGTGTTCTGCTCGACGATCTGCCCCCGGTCCATGAAGATCACGCGGTCTGCGACGGACCGCGCGAAACCCATTTCGTGCGTGACGCACAGCATGGTGACGTTGGATTCGTCCGCCAGCTTGATCATCACGTCGAGCACTTCAGCGACCATCTCGGGATCGAGGGCGCTGGTCGGCTCGTCAAACAGCATGATTGACGGATTGACGCAGAGCGCGCGGGCGATGGCGACGCGCTGCTGCTGGCCGCCCGAAAGCTGGCCAGGATATTTGTTGGCCTGTTCGGGAATGCGCACACGCTCGAGATATTTCATCGCCGTCGCCTCGGCTTCGGCCTTCGGCGTCTTGCGCACCCAGATCGGCGCCAGCGTGAGGTTCTCGAGGATCGTCAGATGCGGGAACAGGTTGAAGTGCTGGAACACCATGCCGACCTTGCGGCGGACGGCTTCGACCTGGCGGACGTCGTTGGTCAGTTCGACGCCGTCGACCACGATACGGCCGGCCTGATGCTCTTCCAGGCGGTTGATGCAGCGGATCATCGTCGACTTGCCGGAGCCCGACGGGCCGCAGATGACGATGCGTTCGCCGCGCGCCACGTTCAGGTTGATGTCGGTCAGCACGTGGAAGTCGCCGTACCACTTGTTGACCTTGTCGAGGATGATCATCGGCGCGGTGTCGGCTTGCGGAGCGGCGTCGGCCATGCGGAGTTCCTTAGCGCTGCTGGGCTTTGGCCAGGCGTCGTTCGATGCCCTGGCTGTATTTCGACATGAAGTAGCAGAAGGCGAAGTAGATCACAGAGACGAAGGCATAGGCTTCGATAGAGCTGCCGCGCCAGGCGGGATCGACGATCGAGGCCTTGGCGGCGTTCATCAGATCGTAAAGGCCGATGATGACGACCAGCGAGGTGTCCTTGAACACGGTGATGATCGTGTTGACCAACGGCGGGATGGTGATGCGCAACGCCTGCGGCAGGATGACGAGGCGCTGCTTTTGCCAGTAGCTGAGGCCGAGCGCGTCGGCCGCTTCATACTGGCCCTTGGAGAGCGATTGCAGGCCGCCGCGCACCACTTCGGCGAGATATGCGGAAGCATAGACGATGAGGGCGATCTGCGCGCGCAGCAGTTTGTCGATGCTCATGCCTTCGGGCAGCAGCAGCGGCAGCATGACCGAGGCCATGAACAGCAGGGAGACGGCGGGCACGCCGCGCACCAGCTCGATGTAGATCGTGCAGATGGCGCGGATCGCCGGCAGGTCGGAGCGGCGGCCGAGCGCCAGCAGCACGCCGAGCGGCATGGCGACGGCGATGGCGACGAAGGCGAGGATCATGGTGAGCGGCAGGCCGCCCCATTTGGCGTTCTCAACGTAGGTCAGGCCCAACACGCCGCCCCACATGAGAATGCCGACGAGAACCAGCGTCGCGGCCCACATCGGCGCCAGCCATTTGGTCCAGAAGCGGCGCATGCAGCTCACGCCGACCATGGCGAGAAGCAGCAGGACGACCAGCATGGGGCGCCATTGCTCGTCGTAAGGATAGAGGCCGAACAGGATCAGCCGGTGCTTCTCGCCGATGAAGGCCCAGCAAGCGCCCGAACCGGCGGCGCGGCATTCGCGCACATTGTTGGCGTGGAACACCGCATCGAACAGCAGCCAGTCCAACAGCCCCGGTAGGCTCATGAAGAGGAACCAGGCGATCAGCACCGTCACTAGCGCGTGGAACGGGCTGGCGAACAGGTTGTCACGCAGCCACTGGATGGGGCCGGTGGCGGGCTTGAGCGGAGCGGCGGTCATGGTGGCGTCCGTCATCTCAGCGCTCCACCAAGGCGATATGCTTGTTGTACCAGCCCATGAAGGCGGCGATGGAGAGCGAGATCGTCAAGAACACCGCCATGATGATGGCGACGCCCTCGATGGCCTGACCGGTCTGGTTCAGCGTCGTGTTGGCGACCGAGACGATGTCGGGATAGCCGATGGCGACGGCCAGCGAGCTGTTCTTGGTGATGTTCAAATATTGGCTGGTCATCGGCGGCACGATCACGCGCAAGGCCTGCGGCATGATGATGAGGCGCAGCGTCTGGCCTTTACTCAGGCCGAGCGACATGGAGGCTTCCGTTTGGCCTTTGCCGACCGCCTGGATGCCCGAACGCACGATCTCGGCGATGAAGCAGGCGGTGTAGATGACGAGGCCGAGCAGCAGGGCGGTGAATTCCGGCGTCAGCGTCGCGCCGCCGACGAAGTTGAAGCCTTGCAGCACGGGCGCGTTGAAGGTGAGCGGCGCGCCGCCGATCAGCCAGCCGGCGATCGGCAGGCCGAGGATCAGGCCGATGCTTGCCCAGAGCGTGGGGAAAGGTTGGCCTGTGGCGTTCTGACGCTTCTTGGCCCAGCGCGAGACGGCGACGGCGGCGATCAAGCCGACGGCGAAGAGCACCATCGCCAGGTCGTAGGCGAATTCCTGGGCCGGCAGCGGAAACTTCAGGCCGCGATTGGACAGGAAGAAGCCGGGCAGGGGCTTGAGCGCGTCGCGCGGGCCCGGCAGGAATTCGGTGATCATCGAGTACCAGAAGAACAGCTGCAGCAGCAGCGGGATGTTGCGCACGACCTCGACATAGATCGAGGCGAGCTTGGCAACGAGCCAGTTCTTCGACAGGCGGCAGATGCCGACGATGGTGCCGATGATGGTCGCGAGGATGATGCCGATGACGGCGATGCGCAGCGTGTTGAGCACGCCGACCAGCAGCGCTTTGAAGTAGGTGTCGGCCGGCGAATATTCGACGAGGTTCTCGCCGATCTCGAAGCCGGCTTCGCGGCTGAGGAAGTGGAAACCCGTCGCGATGTTGCGCGAATTGAGATTGGCGATGGTGTTGGAAGCGAGCCACCAGACGGCGGCGGCGATCAGGCCGACGGCGAGAATCTGATAGAAGATGCCGCGGACCTGCGGATCGTTCCAGAACACGCCCCTGATTTTTTTCGGCGGCGCTTTCGGAATCGGCGCGGCGGAGCCGCTGCCGGTTTTCGCCGGTTGGGACGCCATGCGCTTACTCCCGCGGAACGATGATGAGGGACCGAAACGAACGACGCCGGCGGGGCGGTCCCGCCGGCGTCTTTATCCGTTTAGCGGATCGGCCAGCCGTACATCAGGCCGCCCTTGGTCCACAGGGCGTTGAGGCCGCGCTCGAGCTTGAGCGGGCTGCCCGAGCCGACGTTGCGCTCGAAGCTTTCGCCGTAATTGCCGACCTGTTTGACGATGTTGTAGGCCCACTTCTCGCTGACGCCGAGCGCCTTGCCCATGCCTTCGGTCACGCCGAGGATGCGCTTCACGTTCGGGTTGTCGCTCTTGAGCATCTCATCGACATTGGCGGTGGTGATGCCGTATTCCTCGGCTTCCAGCATGGCCATGAAAGACCACTTCACCAGATCGAACCACTGATCGTCGCCATGGCGGACCATCGGGCCGAGCGGCTCCTTGGAGATGATCTCCGGCAGGATCACGTAATCGTCCGGATTGCTCGCGGCGGTGGCGCGCGTGGCGGCCAGCTGCGAGGCGTCGGAGGTGAAGGCGTCGCAGCGGCCCGAGAAGAAGGTCGCTACGGTTTCTTCGACCTTCTCGATCACGACCGGCTTGAAGTTGATCTTATTGGCGCGGCCGTAGTCGGCCATGTTCAGCTCGGTGGTGGTGCCTTGCTGCACGCAGACCGTGGCGCCGTTCAGTTCCTTGGCGCTTTTCACGCCGAGCTTCTTGGCGACGATGAAGCCCTGGCCGTCGTAGTAGTTCACGGCGACGAAGTTGAGGCCGAGCGAGGTATCGCGGCTCAGCGTGCCGGTGGTGTTGCGCGACAGCAGGTCGACTTCGCCGGATTGCAGGGCGGTAAAGCGCTGCGCGGCGGTAAGGCCGACATACTTCACCTTCTTGGAGTCGCCGAAGAGCGCGGCGGCGGTGGCGCGACAGACGTCGACGTCGATGCCCTTCCATTCGCCGCGGCTGTCGGGCGCGGAGAAGCCGGCGACGCCGGTGTTCACGCCGCAGAGAATCTCGCCGCGGGCTTTCACCGCATCGAGCGTCGGACCAGCATGAGCGGGCAGGGCGGCGGCGACGCCGCAAGCGAGGCCCAGGGCCGCGATAAGGTTGCGAGACTTCATAGTGTTATCCCCCAAGTGAAAACCCGATGAGTTGGCCGCAATTCGGCGGCGTCAGAACGGTAACACGCTTTTCGAGGCCCCGACAATCTGGCTAACGCCTTTGGATTACTTCCTAAGCACAGGCAGCGTAATCGCGTGGAAATCGCGACGATGACCCTGCCGCTTGTGGAAAACAGCGGTGCGGCGGGCCTCGCTGAGGCCGCCGGATCACCGTCGTCGGGGGAACTCTGCATGTCCAGCCAACTGTCGCCCAGCTCGTCTATAGTCACGGCGCCGATCGCCATGCCGCCGTCATTGGCGGGGCTGGACGCTTTCGCAGGTGCGGCGGAAAAGGTTCGGATGTTCGCCGATTTGATGTGGCAGGCGCGCGGCTGGGGCCACGCCAACCTGCAGACGCGCGGCTCCTCCATCCGTTGGGACGTGCTGGTTGCCGTCGCCCGTTCGCCCGACGCCCGCATGAACTATTCGGCGCTGGAAACGATGATCGCCCGCCCGCATCGCACGCTGCAATACATCGTGCGCGATCTGGAGGCGCTCGGGCTGGTGGAGCTGCACCGCGCCCAAAGCGACCGCCGGCGCATGGTGATCGCGCTTACCACCCAAGGGCGCGAAAGCTTCCGCGCTTATATTGAGCACCTCGAAGGGCTGGTGCGGCGCTTGACCCAGGCTGGATACGGTCTGCCGCAAAGCGTTGAGGCGGCGGCGGAATAAGCTCCTGCCAGCTTGGCCCTCTGCCATAGAAACAACCGATGTTATTTTTGCACGTTTCTGGTGCAAAAATTACAAATGAATATTTAATGGGCTATTTAGCCCATTAAATTGGCTTCATGGGCCCGATTGATGCGCCTTTGATCGTGTGTCTCTGCTCTAAACTATTCATATTGAATATTATATATAGGTAAATCCGATTATTCGCCGCGCGAAACCTTAGGCTTTCCGCCCTCCGGTTATTTTTATGACAGTGGCCGATTATTTCTCCGGCTACTGGCCTGCTTCTTGCGAAACCCCTCCCCGAAGTGCCCATCACAACACCTCATTGGGGAGAGGTCTTAATGTCTAAATTCGTCCGGGCTGCCGCGATCGCGGCCGCCTTCGTCGCGTCTACGGCTCTCACCGCCGTTTCCGCCCAAGCTCAGGAAACCATCAAGGTCGGCGTACTGCACTCGCTGTCCGGCACCATGGCCATCAGCGAAACCACGCTGAAGGACACCGTGCTGATGATGGTCGACGACCTGAACAGCAAGGGCGGCCTGCTCGGCAAGAAGGTCGAGGCCGTCGTCGTCGATCCGGCATCCGACTGGCCGCTGTTCGCGGAAAAGGCGCGCGACCTGCTCGCGAAGGAAAAGGTCGCGGCGGTGTTCGGCTGCTGGACGTCGGTGTCGCGCAAGTCCGTGCTGCCGGTGTTCGAGGAGCTCAACGGCCTCCTGTTCTATCCGGTGCAGTACGAAGGCGAGGAAAGCTCGCGCAACATCTTCTACACCGGCGCCGCGCCGAACCAGCAGGCGATCCCGGCCGTCGACTATCTGATGAGCAAGGATGGCGGCGAAGCGAAGCGTTGGGTGCTGCTCGGCACCGACTACGTCTATCCGCGCACCACCAATAAGATTCTCCAGGCCTATCTGAAGTCGAAGGGCGTCGCGCCCGCCGACATCATGGAGAACTACACGCCGTTCGGCCACTCCGACTGGCAGACCATCGTTTCCGACGTCAAAAAGTTCGCCTCCGCCGGCAAGAAGACCGCCGTCGTCTCGACCATCAATGGCGACGCCAACGTCCCGTTCTATAAAGAGCTCGCCAACCAGGGCATCAAGGCCGACCAGATCCCGGTCGTCGCCTTCTCGGTCGGCGAGGAAGAGCTGGCCGGCCTCGACACCGGTCCGCTGGTCGGCCATCTGGCTGCCTGGAACTACTTCATGAGCGTGAAGGCGCCCGAGAACGACGCCTTCATCAAGAAGTGGCAGGCTTTCACCAAGAACCCGAAGCGCGTCACCAACGACCCGATGGAAGCGACCTATATCGGCTTCAACATGTGGGCGCAGGCGGTGAAGCAGTCGGGCACGACGAACGTCGACGCGGTGCGTCAGGCGATCATCGGCCAGAAGGCGAAGAACCTTTCGGGCGGCACCTCGGTCATGCTGGCCAACCACCACATCACCAAGCCGGTGCTGATCGGCGAAGTGCAGGCCAACGGCCAGTTCGACATCGTGTCCCAGACGAAGGATCTCGTCCCGGGCGACGCTTGGTCGGATTACATCCCGGAAAGCGCCAAGCTGACCGCCGATTGGACCTATCCGTGGGTCTGCGGCAACTGCGAAAAGCCGAAGTACTAATCGGCCGGCTGCCAACTTGACTTAGGCGTTCCCGCCCGTCGTTCACCGCATATCGCGGCGAGCGGCGGGCGTGGCGTCTTCCCCCGGCAGACGAGAGGTTTCGATCATGCCCGCTTATTCGATCCGTCGCTTGATTGCCGCGATGGCCCTGGCCGCCGTCGCATATTCCCCCGCCATTCTCCGCGCCCAAGAGGCCGCGCCTCCCGAGGCCGCCGTCGAAGCGCCTGCCTCTCAAGCCGCGCCGAGCTTCGAGCGGCTCGTGCAGCAGCTCGGCCTCGGCGGTTTCGACGACAAGATCAAAGCCGTCGAGACGCTCACCGCCACCGGCGATGCGCGCGCGGTCGCCGCGCTGCAAGCCATGATGGACGGCAATCTCTACACGCAAGAAGATAAGGTCTATATCGCCGAAAGCGGCGCGCGCGACGCGAAGCTGAAGGACGCGATCACCGGCGAGGCGGCGACCATCACCGCCTCCGGCGCCAGCCGCGTCACCGTGAATAACCGCTTGCGCGGCATCCTGCGCGGCGCGCTCGGCGCGCTGACTTTGTTCAGCCCCGATCCGGCACAGCGCGCCAGCGGCGCGGCGGCGCTGTTCCGCTCGCGCCCGGCCGAAATGGCGGAGCCGCTCGCCGCCGCTTTGGCCAAGGAAACCGATCCCGCCGCCAAGCGGGAGATGGAACATTCGCTCGCCGCCATTCGGCTCGCCAATCCCGGCGACGAGGCTCAGCGCATCGCCGCCGCCGCGCTGCTCGGCAATTACGCCGATCCGGAAACGCGTGCGCTTCTCACCAGCCTGCAATCGCAGGAGATGAGCCCGGCGCTGAAAGCCACTGTCGCTTCGGCGCTCGCCAAGGTCGAGCGTTCGCTCGCCTTCTGGGGCGTGTTCAACAACATCTTCCAGGGCGTCAGCCTCGGTTCGGTGCTGCTGCTCGCCGCCATCGGTCTCGCCATCACCTTCGGCGTGATGGGCGTCATCAATATGGCGCATGGCGAGATGATCATGATCGGCGCCTATACCACCTACATGGTGCAGGAGCTGTTTCGCGCCTATCTGCCTGGCTACACCAGCTGGTCGATGATGTTCTCGGTGCCGGCGGCCTTCCTGGTCACCGGCGCGATCGGCGTCATCATCGAGCGCGGCGTCATCCGTTTCCTCTATGGCCGCGCGCTGGAGACCCTGCTAGCCACTTGGGGCATCAGCCTGATCCTGCAACAGGGCGTGCGCACGATCTTCGGCCCGACCAACCGCGAGGTGGCGACGCCGCCTTGGATGAGCGGCGCGTGGGAGGTTGTCGGCGGCCTGACCTTGACCTACAACCGCATGGCCATCGTCATTTTCAGCTTGGTCGTGCTGGCGATGATCGCGCTGTTGATGCGCTATTCGAGCTTCGGTCTGCATATGCGCGCGGTGACGCAGAACCGCCGCATGGCCTCATCGCTCGGCATCCGCACCGGCAAGGTCGATGCGCTCACCTTCGGCCTCGGCTCGGGCATCGCCGGCATTGCCGGCGTGGCGCTCAGCCAGATCTCCAACGTCAGCCCCAACCTCGGCCAGAGCTTCATCATCGACAGCTTCATGGTCGTGGTGTTCGGCGGCGTCGGCAATCTGTGGGGCACGCTGGTCGGCGCTTTCAGCCTCGGCCTGGTGAACAAGTTCCTCGAGCCTTACGCCGGCGCGGTGCTCGGCAAGATCTTCGTGTTGATCGCCATCATCCTCTTCATCCAGAAGCGGCCGCGCGGCCTGTTCGCGCTCAAGGGCCGCTCGGTGGAGGCGTGACATGACGACAGGTCCGAAGCCGCTGTTCGCCACCATGCTGCTGCGCTCGCCGAAAGCGGCGCTCATCACCGTCGGCCTCTTGGTCGCGGCGGCCATCCTGGTGCCGCTGCTCAACCAGCTCCTGCCGGCGAGCTCGCCGTTCCATGTGCCGACCTATCTGGTCAGCCTGCTCGGTAAATATCTCTGCTACGCCTTGCTGGCGCTCAGCGTCGATCTGATCTGGGGTTACTGCGGCATTCTGAGCCTCGGCCATGGCGCGTTTTTCTCGCTCGGCGGCTACGCCATGGGCATGTATCTGATGCGCCAGATCGGCCCGCGCGGCGTCTATCGCGATCCGATCCTGCCGGACTTCATGGTCTTCCTGAACTGGAAGGCGCTGCCCTGGTATTGGCACGGCTTCGACATGTTCTGGTTCGCGATGATCATGGTGGTGCTGGTGCCGGGCATTCTGGCCTTCGCCTTCGGCTGGTTCGCTTTCCGCTCGCGCGTCACCGGCGTCTATCTCTCGATCATCACACAGGCGATGACCTTCGCGCTGCTGCTCGCCTTCTTCCGCAACGACATGGGCTTCGGCGGCAACAACGGCATGACCGACTTCAAGGATCTGCTCGGTTTCAACCTGCAGGCCTCCTCGACGCGCGTGGCGCTGTTCTCGATCACCGCTATCGCATTGGCGCTGGCCTATCTGCTTTGCCGCTGGATCATCGCCTCGCGCCTCGGCCGGGTGCTGATCGCCATTCGCGATGCCGAAAGCCGCGTGCGTTTTCTCGGCTACCGCGTGGAATACTACAAGCTCTTCGTCTTCATCCTGTCGGCCATGCTGGCGGGGGGCGCCGGCGCGCTTTATGTGCCGCAGGTCGGCATCATCAATCCGAGCGAGTTCTCGCCGGCCAACTCCATCGAGGCGGTGATCTGGGTCGCCGTCGGCGGGCGCGGCTCATTGCACGGCGCGATCCTCGGCGCACTGCTGGTCAATTTCGGCAAGAGCTACTTCACCACGGCCTTCCCGGACATCTGGCTTTACATGCTGGGCACGCTGTTCATCGTCGTCACCTTGTTCCTGCCGCGCGGCATCGTCGGCGCGCTGCCCGCCATGCCGAGCATGCCGAAAGGCTGGCGGTCGCTCAAAACGCCGCCTGAAAAGGCGGAGGAGGGACGGCCATGAGCAGCGTGATGGATACGGCCGACATGTCGATGACGAGCCGCGAATCGACGCTGCTCTATCTCAACGGCGTCAACGTCAGCTTCGACGGTTTCCGCGCCCTGAAAAGCCTCAGCCTCTACATGATGGCCGGCGAGTTGCGCGCCTTCATCGGCCCCAATGGCGCCGGCAAGACGACGATGATGGACGTCATCACCGGCAAGACTCGGCCGGACGAGGGCGACGTCTTCTTTCGCGGCGACATCGATTTGCGCAAGCTGGACGAGGCGCGCATCGCCAATCTCGGCATCGGCCGCAAGTTCCAGCGCCCGACCGTATTCGAGAAGCATACGGTGTTCGAGAATCTCGAATTGGCCTTGAAGGGCCAGCGCGGCGTTCTCGCCTCGCTCTTGTTCAAGATGAACGGCGAGCAGAAGGACGCCATCGGCGAGACGCTGACGACCATCGGCCTGAAGGACCAGATTGGCCGCATGGCCGGCGAACTGTCGCATGGCCAGAAGCAATGGCTCGAGATCGGCATGCTGCTGGCCCAGGACCCAAAACTCCTGCTCGTCGACGAACCCGTCGCCGGCATGACCGATGCCGAGACGGTGGAAACCGCCAAGCTGCTCAAGCAGATCGCCCAGAAGCACTCGGTCGTGGTTGTCGAGCACGACATGAGCTTCGTGCGCGAACTGGGCACCCGTGTCACCTGCCTCGCCGAGGGCTCCGTGCTCGCCGAAGGCACGCTCGACCAGGTCAGCCAGAACCCGGTCGTCATCGAGCGCTATCTCGGGCGCTGATTGACCTCGATCATGGCTGTCCTCCCCCTCCTCCGCCATCCTT
>DASTMO010000054.1:0-6349 GCA_035714115.1 Alphaproteobacteria bacterium | reverse complement strand
GGCGGCGCGGTGCTCGGCGGCGCGGCCGGCGCGGCCGGCGGTTACCTGACCGACAAGGACGACGTGAATCTGGGCAAGCCGGCCTGGAAGTAAGCGGCCCTCAAAGCCGATCCTCTCGCAAGGACGAAAGGGGAGCCAATTGGCTCCCCTTTTGCTTGTCCGCTTGTCGCCTATTTGGACTTGGCTTTACGCCGCCGGCTGGCCAGCGAACTGATGCTGGCCGAGGCGCGCGCCTTGCGCTCTTCGGGCATGTCCCCCTGCCTGCTCTCCCAGGGCGCGGCGCTGATGCGCTCGGCGAGGAAGTCGATGAACAGACGGATCTTCGCCGCCACCAACTGGCGATGGGGGAACATCACCTGGATCGCCTCGTCCGGCCCGCTATGGTCGGGCAGCACGCGGCGCAAGCTCCCGCTCGCCAAGTCCGGCCCGATGCAATAGGTCGGCAACAGGGCGATGCCCTGGGCGTTGAGCGCCACCTGGCGCAGCACCATGACGCTATTGGTGGCGATCGGACCCGCCACTTTCACCGCCGTCTCACGGCCCTTGCCGCCGCTCTCGCGCAGCCGCCAGACGCCGTCGCCGTGCTTGGTATGAAGCAGGCAGACATGATCGGCGAGATCGCTTGGGCTGCGCGGCGCCGGATGCGCCGCGAGATAATCGGGCGCGGCGCAGGGCACCCAGCTCAAGCGCCCGATGCGCTTGGTCATCAGGCTCGAATCGACATGCGAGGTGAGGCGGATGGCGAGATCGAAGCCGTTCTCGATCAGATCGAGCGAGCGCATCGATGTGTCGCTCAAGATCAGCGTCACATGGATGTCCGGATAGAGCGCCATGAAATCCGAGACGATATTGCCGAGATAAAGGCTGCCGAAGGATTTCGGCGTCAGCACCTTCAGCTCGCCGCGCGGCTCCGCCTGTAAGCGGCCGATCAAAGCGTCCTGCTCGCTCATCTCCTCCAGCACGCGCTGGCAGAAGGCGACATAATCCTGGCCGATCTCAGTGACGTTGAAACGCCGCGTGGTGCGGTTGATCAGACGCGCGCCGAGCTCGTTCTCAAGCTGCATCACATGCTTGGTGACGATGGCGCGGCTGACGCCCATGGCATCGGCGGCGGCGGCGAAGCTGCCTTCCTTCACCACGCGCACGAAGGTCTCCATCGCCTTGAGGCGGTCCATGACGCCCTCCCGGTTTTGGCCAAGTCTAGCGCATAAAAAAGGGGAAGCCGAAGCTTCCCCTTCTTCATTGGCCGGGCCCCATTTAGCGCGGCTATATAACCTGCGTATTACCGAGGTTTCGTGCGGGCGTCGATGACGGCGACCTTGCCGGCCTCGACCTGCTTGATGGCGCGCTTGAGCGCCGGCAGGAAGTCGTCCGGGTCGATGACCGCCTCTTCCGCCCAGCAGCCCCAGCCGCGCGCCAGCGCGCAGTGGTCGACGTCCGGGTTGTTGGTCGTCGTGCCGATCCAGGCGTTCTCGGGCGGACGCTTGCGCATGTGCGCCACTTCGCCCTGATGCTCTTCGTCGTTATACCAAGAGCAGTTGTTGTTGATGATGACGAGCAGCGGCACCTTGTAGTGCACGGCCGTCCACAACGCGCCCGACGCCATCATGAAGTCGCCGTCGCCGAGGATGCCAATCGGGAACTGGCCGCGATCGCGCGCGGCGAAGGCCGCGCCGACCATCGCGCCCGGACCGTGACCGACGCCGCCGCCGGCCGAATGGCCGACATACTGGCCGCCGCCGGTGAAGTCCCAAATGCCTTCCGGCCAGTTGCGGTGGTTGCGGATGGTGAGGAACCAGGGCTTGCCCTTCACCGCCGCCCAGATGTCCGACACGAAGCGGTTCGGCGACATCGGGCTTTCGGCCCAACGCTTCTTGGTGGTGGCGTCCTGCTTGGCGAGGAATTCCGTCTTGCGCTTGGCGATCTTGGCCTTGCGCGCGTCGACGCCCTTGCTGAGCGACTTGTCCTTGGCGAGACGGGTCTTCACCGCGGCGACGAGCTGCTTGGTGCCCTCGAGCGGGTCGGCCAGGAGCTGCACGCTGGTCGGGGCGATCATGCCGCCGAGGCGCTGCCACGAGCGGTGGGCGTAGTCGTTGAGCGAGAGGTCGATGACCTTCTTGTTCGCCGCGCCTTCGCCCTTCATGCCGCGCACCTTGCCCGAATAGGCATCGACAACGGTGCTGGTGTCATAGGAGTCGATGCAGAGCACGACGTCCGCTTCCTTGATCACGGCCTTGTCGCCGGTCAGGTTCTGCGGATGCTTCGACGGGAAAGCGACCGAGTTGCGGTCTTCATGATAGGTCGCGCCGAGCATCTCGACGAGCTGGACCAGCGGCGCGGTGATCGCCGGGTTCATGCTGACACGGCCGCAGGTGATGACCGCGTTCTTCGCCTTGAGCAGGATGTCGACGGCTTCATCGAGCGCGTCCTTGTTGGCGGCCGGCGGCGGCGGCGCCTGATTGTAGGAGGAAGTGACGTCCGGCAGCGCGAACGGCTTGTCGAGCTTCTCTTCCTGCACGCCGGCATCGATCGCGACATAGACCGGGCCGCGCGGCGCGGTGTTGGCGATCTTGTTGGCGCGCACGATGGATTCGCAGATGCCTTCGGCGGTGATCGCCTCGTCGTCCCATTTGACGAACGGACGGATCAGCGAGCCCTGGGCGTTGGCCGAGTGGATGTAGTCGATGGCGCGGCGCAGCGCCGGATCGGCCGGGCCGGAGCCGCCGATGATGACGACCGGGGCATGCGCGGCATAGGCGTCGTAGATGCCCATGACGCCGTGCATCAGGCCGACGAGATCGTGCAGCGCGACTAGCGCCGGGCCTTGGGTGGCGTTGGCGTAGCCGTGGCCCATGGCGACGGCGATGTCTTCATGGTTGCAAAGCACGGCGAGCGGCTCGCGGTTGCCGAGATAGTTCACGAAGGAGTCGTGCAGGCCGCGATAGCTCGAGCCGGGGTTCAGGAAGCAGTACTGGAAGCCCAGTGAGCGGATGGTATCGGCGATGGCGTCGGACGCCCATTCCGGCTTGTTGCTCTTCTTGACGCGGGCGGGCTTGTCGATGCCCAGCTCGGTCGCCTTCGGCGGCAGTTTCGCGAGTGTTTTTTTCATAGTCCCCTCAGTTCAAACGAATGAAATTCGGCACGTTGTTCAAGCGTCGCCGCCCCCGGCATCGGGAGGCGGCGATCCGCTTATTCGGCGTTCGGATTGACGCCGCCCTTTTCAGGCGCGAGCGCTTCCATGTCCTTGATCTCGATGGCGGCCTTCACCATCGCGATGATCTCGTCCGGCATCTCCACCGTGGCGCTGACGATCTTCTGCAGCTCGGCGCCGGTCATCGGCGAGATGTCCATCTTCTGCTTTTCCGCCTCGGCCAGGAAGGCCTTGTCCTTGAAGGTGTCGTCGAAGGCCTTGCGCAGCGCCGCGACGCGGTCCTGCGGCACGCCCGGCGTGGTCAGGATCGGGCGGCCGACCGACACGTCGGCCGACAGCACCTCGAACACCTTCTTCTGCTCCGGCGTCTTGGCCAGCTCGGTGAGCAGCGGCACGTCCGGCAGGTCGTCCTCGCGCTTGGGGCCGACCTGGAACAGCATGTAGACCTTCTTGTCGCGCAGCCAGTCGCTCTTGGTCGACTTGTAGGAGGCCCAGCTGTTGCTGCCGCGCCCGTCGACCTCGCCGCGCTCCATGGCGAGGTTGACGTCGCCGCCGCCGGGATAGCCGGCGATGATCTTGAACTTGGTGCCGAGCAGATTGTTGGCGACCTGCGGATAGATCACCGAGGGCGAGGCGGCGCCGGTGCCGCCGATGGTGGCGACCTTCTTGGTCGCGTCCTCGACGGTCTTCACGCCTGAGGCGGCCCAGGTCGAGAGCACGTTGTTGACCACGACCATGTTGCCGATCCAGTTGAACTTGCGCACGTCGAACTGCACGCCTTCGGCCTTCAGCGCCTGGTCGGTCGCGGTGTTCTGGCCGAGCATAGCGATGGTCGTGCCGTCCTTCGGCGCGACGTTATAAAGCCAGTTGGCGGCCTTGCGGCTGCCGGCGCCGGGCATGTTCTGCGGGATGAGCGTCGGCTTACCGGGAATATGCTCGCCCATGTAGCGGGCCAGCACGCGCGCATACTGGTCGTAGCCTGCGCCGCCGCTGTAGCCGATGACGACATTGATGCGCTTGCCCGAGTAGAAATCAGCCGGGCTTTGCGCGGCCGCCGCGCCGCTCAAAGCGATGCCGCCAAGAGCCAAAGCGGCGCACGCCGCCGTCTTGCGGAAATCCCGCATTTAAGCCTCCGTCCTGTTATGAGCCGGATCCGCGGACGCGGTCCGTTCGTATTATTGCTGTGCGACCGTCGCCGTTTCACTGGGCGGTGCACTTGAGACTTTGACTATCATTGCCCCCCTGGCCCGTCAACGAAACGCGGCGAGAGCCGGCGTCTTCGGAAAGCGGACAATCCGCAGATAAACCAGGGTTATTCCTCCCTCCGCCCACCCCGCCCCGGGACGCATCGCCGTCCGGCGCGGGCCTCGAACCGGCGCCTTGAACCGCCCCTGTGGGCGCGATACCTTGCGCGCCTTCACTTCAGGCGGCTCCGGCCGCCCTTTAGCCCCGAAAGGTCGTGGCGTGTCTGGCCCCTATAGCGATTTTCTCTCGTCGATTGAGGACGTCATCGAAGACGCCCGCAACGGTCGGATGTTCATCCTCGTGGACGACGAGGGCCGCGAGAACGAGGGCGACCTCGTCATGCCGGCCGAGAAGGCCGACGCCGCCGCCATCAATTTCATGGCCAAGCACGGCCGCGGCCTGATCTGCCTGACGCTGCCGCGCGAGCGCGTCGACACGCTCGGCCTGTCGCTGATGTCGCCCAAAAATGAGGCACGGCATCAGACCGCCTTCACCGTCTCGATCGAAGCGCGCGAGGGCGTCACCACCGGCATCTCCGCCGCCGACCGCGCCGAAACGATCCGCGTCGCCATCGATCCGGCCAAGGGCCGCAACGACATCGTCACGCCCGGCCATATCTTCCCGCTGGTCGCCCAGGACGGCGGCGTGCTGGTGCGCGCCGGCCATACCGAAGCGGCGGTCGACGTCGCGCGCATGGCCGGCCTCAATCCGGCCGGCGTGATCTGCGAGATCATGAATGACGACGGCACCATGGCCCGCCTGCCGGACCTGGTGAAGTTCGCCCAGATGCACGGCCTCAAGGTCGCCACCATCGCCGACCTGATCGCCTACCGCCGCCGCACCGAACGCGTCATCGAGCGCGTGGTGGAAAGCAAGATCAACAGCCGCCACGGCGGCGAGTTCAAGCTCATCGTCTATGCCAACAAGGTCGAATATGCCGAGCATATCGCCCTGGTGAAGGGCGACCCGTCCGGTGAGGAGCCGGTCTATGTGCGCATGCACCAGCTCAACGTGCTGGCCGATGCGCTCGGCGACATGACGGTCGGCCAGTTCTTCGCCGGCGACGCGCGCGCGCGCGGCTCCGAGCTGGAGTCGGCGATGAAAATGATCGGCGAGAAGGGCCGCGGCGTCATCGTGATGATTCGCGAGCCGACGCCGACGAGCCTTTCGCGCTTCATCAAGGAG
Source organism: Alphaproteobacteria bacterium (assembly GCA_035714115.1). GTDB lineage: Bacteria > Pseudomonadota > Alphaproteobacteria > SMXQ01 > SMXQ01 > CAMAVH01. The sequence continues at coordinate 768 of DASTMO010000054.1, read as the reverse complement.
CGCGAGGGCCAGACGCTGAAGAAGCCGATCGCCGAACTGCGCCAGTACGGCATCGGCGCTCAGATCCTGCTGGATCTCGGCGTGAAGAACATCACGCTGCTGTCCAACACCAAGCGCAGCATCGTCGGGCTCGACGGCTACGGCATCACGCTCGCCGGCCAGAAGCCGCTCGAATAATCAGTATCCCGCTTCAGGATTATCCCTTGCTCAGCGTAAAGCGTTCCTCGATCGCCTTGGCCGCACTTGCCGCCGTCCTCTCGCATAACGCCAACGCCGCGCCGCAGCCGGGCCAATGGTCGGGCGACATCCAACAGGGGACCAGCCGCATTCCGGTCCGCCTCACGGTCCAGGACGGCCAACGCGCATCCCTGCAGGCCGCTGCGCCCGCCAACTGCGATGTGCCATTCGCCTTCGTCGGCGAGCAGAACGGCACGACCGTCTATACGATGCGCCAGAACCAGTATGGCGGCGCGTTCTGCGATATGCAGATCAACGGCCAAGCGCGTCTGACGCCGACGGGCGACGGCCGCATTCTCCTCGAGATGGTCGCGGGTCAGCGCAATGCGCGCTTCCAGGGCATATTGACGCTCGCGCGCTGAACGGCAAATAGCCGACTCGCGCGAGTGGGCTTAGCCGCGCGATTCGCCAAAAAAGTAAACTCGCCTTACCGGACAGTGAAACAAGCCGTGCCAAAAATGGCGCGCGGGCTTTGTCATGTCGCGTCGGCTTGCCTTTGCCGCGCCGACCCCTTACAAAAACTGTGGTTAT
>DASTMO010000053.1:0-26053 GCA_035714115.1 Alphaproteobacteria bacterium | reverse complement strand
GGGCCACGATCACGGTCATAGCCATGAGGCTTTGCCGGCGGATCGCGGCTGGTGGACGACCCCGAAAGGCCGCCTTGTCATCGTCTCCGGCCTGCTGCTGAGCCTCGCCTTCATCGCCGATACAATATGGCCGGCGCTTGGGGCTTGGCCCTTCATCGCCGCCACGCTGGTCGCCGCCCTGCCGATCGCGCGCCGCGCTTTCGTCGCCGCGCGCTTCGGCTCAGTCTTCACCATCGAGATGCTGATGGTCATCGCAGCTGCGGGCGCGCTGGTGATCGGCGCGGCGGAAGAGGCCGCGGTTGTCGTCTTTCTGTTCTGCGTCGGCGAGTTGTTGGAAGGCGTCGCCGCCATGCGCGCGCGCAAGAGCATCACCGCGCTCGGCGATCTGACGCCGAAAACGGCGCTGCTGATCGAGGGCGAGGCGCGCCGCGAAGTCGCCGCCGATAGCCTGCGGCCCGGCCAGTTCGTGCTGGCGCGGCCGGGCGACCGCATCGCCTGCGACGGCGAGATCGTCGAGGGCCGCTCCGACATCGACGAGGCGCCGATCACCGGAGAATCGCTGCCGCGCGCCAAAGGGGCAGGCGAGACGGTCTATGCCGGCACCATCAACCAAAGCGCGGCGCTGACGCTGCGCGTCACCAAGGCGGCCGCCGACAACACCATCGCGCGCATCCTGCGCCTGGTCGAAGAGGCGCAGGAATCGAAAGCCCCAGTCGAGCGCTATATCGACCGCTTCGCGCGACTCTATATGCCGGTCGTCGTCGTCCTCGCCATTCTCGTCGCGGTCCTGCCGCCGCTGCTGGCCGGCCAGTCCTGGTCGGAATGGATCTATCGCGCCCTGGCGCTGCTGCTGATCGCCTGCCCCTGCGCGCTGGTCATCTCGACGCCGGCCGCCATCGCCGCCGGCCTCGCCGCCGGCGCCAAGCGCGGCCTGCTGGTCAAGGGCGGCGCGGTGCTTGAAGCGGCGGGCCGCCTCAAGACCATCGCCTTCGACAAGACCGGCACGCTCACCGAAGGCAGCCCGCAGGTGACCGACATCGTTGCTTTGGCGGCCACTGCCGAAGACACGCTGCGCCTCGCCGCCGCGCTCGAAGCCGGCTCGAACCATCCGCTCGCCAAGGCGATCCTGGCCAAGCAGACGGAAAGCGGTGTTGTCGCGCCGCAGGCGCAGGGCGTGATGGCGCTCGGCGGCCACGGCCTCACCGGGCGCGCCGAAAAGCGCATGATGTTCCTCGGCAATCCGCGCAGCGTCGCCGACCGCCATGGCCTGAGCGATGCGGCGAGCGCCGCCGTGGCGCGGCTGGAGGGCGAAGGCAAGACGGTGGTGGTGCTGGCCGAGGGGGCGACCCTGCTCGGCCTGATCGCTCTGCGCGATGCGGCGCGCGAGGACGCCAAGCGCGGCTTGGCGGCCTTGTCGCGGCTCGGCGTGCGCGGCGTGATGCTCACCGGCGACAACGCCCGCGCGGCGGCCGCCGTGGCGCAAGATCTCGGCATCGAAGCGTATGCGCAATTGCTGCCCGAAGACAAAGCCCGCATCGTGCAGGAATTGGCCGCTTTGGGTCAGGGGCCGGTCGGCAAGGTCGGCGACGGCATCAACGACGCGCCCGCCTTGGCGGCGGCCAGCGTCGGCATCGCCATGGGCGGCGGCACGGACGTGGCGCTGGAGACCGCCGATGCGGCATTGCTGAAGAACCGCGTGACCGGCGTCGCCGAGCTGGTCGCGCTGTCGCGCGCCACGCTCGGCAACGTCCGCACCAACGTCGCGCTGGCGCTCGGCTCGAAGGCGATCTTCCTGGCGACGACCGTGCTCGGCCTCACCGGCATGTGGATCGCCATTCTCGCCGACACCGGCGCGACGGTGATCGTCACGCTTAACGCCCTGCGGCTGTTGGCTTACCGTTTCGACGAGGCGTGAGCGGCGCGTCAGAAGTCGAAGATGTCGCTGAGGAAGGACTCGCGCTTCTTGTGCGGCTTGCCGTACATGCGTTCTTTTTCGTAGCGGTCCTTCTCGTAACGATCTTTTTCATGGCGCCGCTCATCGCCGCGGTAGGCTTCAGCCGGCGCCGTTGCCGGCGTTGTGCGTTCGATGATCTTATCGAGCTCGCCGCGATCCAGCCACACGCCGCGGCATTTGGGGCAGTAGTCGATCTCGATTCCTTGGCGGTCGGCCATCACGAGATCGCTTTGGTCGATCGGGCATTTCATCGGCAGGCTCCTATGGTTGATCATGACCAGCATCTTGGAGCGCGCGCCGCTTCGCACAATTCAGAACATCTCACGCTTGCGTTATGACGGCGTGATGCGGCGCGTGCCGGTTCCGGCGCAAACAAAGACGCGGACGGAACCGGGAGGGGATCCGTCCGCGTCACTCTCAGGCGGCAGCGCGCCGGGACAGCGGGAGAGAGGGCGCCGCCTGCCTGAGAATTAGTGCGCCATCAATGTCGGAATTTTTCCGCGATTGAGGATGTGGCGCGTCATGCCGCCGAACACCAGCTGGCGCAGACGGCCATGGGTATAAGCGCCCATGACCAAGAGATCGGCGCCGACGCGGTGCGCGGTGGCTTCCAAGGAGGCCTCCACGCCTGCCGCTTTGGCCGGCTTGGCAGCGACGGCTTGGATGCCGTGCCAAGCAAGATAGGCGATCAGCTTGTCCGACAGGCTTTCGGTGAAGTCCTTCTCCGCCACGGTGCAGACATGGACGGTCGCCGCCTTCTGCAGGATCGGCAGAGCGGCCTGCACGGCATGGAAGGCTTCGGAACTGCCGTTCCAGCCGATCAGCGGCGTCTCGTAACGCGTCGCCGTGACGCCCTTGGGCACGAACAGCACCGGGCGGCCTTCGCGCAGCAGCGGCAGCTCGAAGCCGAGCTGGAAGGCGGTCTCGTCGGTCAAGGGCGGCGGCACGGTGACCAGCAGATCGGCCAGCGGGCTGGCGAGCGCCAGGCTTTCATGCTTGCCGGCCTGGCGCCATTCGATCGTCGGCGGCGAGAATTTGTCGGGTCCGTCGCTTTGCAGCAGCTTGTTCTTGGCGCACCAAGCCTTGAAGCGGGCCTCGGCTTTGTCGGCGCGCTCCTGCCATTCGCTTTTCGCTGAAGCGGCGAGCGCTTTGTAGACGCCGGGAAACAGGCCGAGGCCGGTCGGCGGCGGCGTCAGCGTCGGGCTCGGCAGAGCGTAGGTGGCATAGACATGGCCGCCGAAGCGCTGCGCCAGCGCCAGAGCGCTGGCGAGAACTTTCTCGTCCTGCGGGGTGCCGTTCAGATGGGCGTCGATCACGCGGATGGACATGCGAACCTCCGATTTCTATTCGAAGGTTAGCGGCTCCGCGCCGGCCCGGCCTTGATCTCCGTCAAATGGCGGGCGTCAGCCCCGGCCGCGCCGGCCCGTCATTTCCGCGCCGTCGGTCGGGCGCAACTGGGCGAAGCCGATCACCGACAGTATCGGAAACAGCGCGACGATGACGAAGGCCCAGTGGAAGTCCTCGGACGTCAGGACGTCGCTGCCGCCGGCGACCAGGCTGATGATGGTGGCGGCCAAGGCCACGCCGAAGCTGCTGGAGACCTGCTGGATGACGCTGGCCATGCTGGTGCCGCGGCTGAGGTTCTGCGGCGTCAGGTCGGCGAAGGACAAGGCGTTGACGTTGGTGAACTGCACCGCGCGCGAGACGCCGTAGAACATCAGATAGAAGAAGATGATCCAATGCGGCGTGTCGGGCTGGAACAGGGCCATGCCCATGGTGAAAAGGCCGAGCACGCTGGCGTTGTAGAGCACTAGGTTGCGAAAGCCGAAGCGCGCGGCGAGCGGCTTGGCGACGAATTTCACCGAGATCGCGCCGATGTTCATCACGAAGGTCAAGAGGCCCGAGGCGAGGGCCGACAGGCCGAAGCCGACCTGCAGCATCAGCGGCAGCAGGAACGGCACGGCGCCGATCGAGAAGCGGCACAAGCTGCCCGACAGCGTCGAGGCGCGGAAGGTGCGCAGGCGGAACAGCGTCAGATCGAGCACCGGATTTTCGCGGCGCAGGGCGTAGGCGGCATAGACACCGAGCAGCACGGCGGCGCCGATGAACATGGCCGCGACGAACGGCATCGGGATGACGCGATGGCCGAGAAAGTCGATGGCGAGTTCGAGCAGAGCGACGCCGCTGCCGACCATGACGAAGCCTTTGATATCGAACGGCGGCGGCTTGGGCGTGTCGAAGTTCTTCACGTATTTCAGCGCCAGCGCAATGCCGACGACGCCGAAGGGGATGTTGACGAAGAACACCCAATGCCACGACAGGTAGGTGGTGATCAGGCCGCCGACGACAGGCCCGATGGTCGGGCCGATCAGCGCCGGGATCGAGACGAAGGCGAGGGCGGCATAAAGCTGGTCCTTGGGGAAGCTGCGCCCGAGGATGATGCGGCCGACCGGCGTCATCAGCGCGCCGCCGAAGCCCTGGATGACGCGATTGAACACCAGCATGCCGAGGCTGTCGGCGAAACCGCAGGCGGCGGACGACAGCGTGAAGATGGCGATGGCCCAGCAGAAGACGCGGCGCGGGCCGAAGCGGTCGGCGATCCAGCCGCTGATCGGAATGAAGACGGCCAGGGTGATCAGGTAGCTAGTGATGGCGAGCGACAGTTTGAGCGGCGGCTCGCCCAAGCTCTCGGCGATCTGCGGCAGGGAGGTGGTGAGGATCGTCGAGTCCATCTGGTTGATGAACATGCCGGTGGCGACGACCCAGGGCACCATGCTGGTGCGCGGATGCGGGGGCGGTTCGGCCGCAGAAAGGGGAAGCGGTTCGGCCGGCGAACCGCTGGAGGGCAGGGAATCGGGCATGTCGCGCCATCAATAAGCCTGTTCGCCGCGCCGCGCAAATCGCACGCTTGCGATCCGGGCGCGGCCGGGCAGGGAGCTTGACCTTGCCCCTATGGGAAGCTGCAGCCTGAGCTGAACTGCCCCCTGAGGAGATGACCCATGCACCCCCGCCTGACCCTATCCGCCATCCTGCTCGCGACCGGCCTTGCTGCCACGCCCGCTCTGGCCCAGACCGGACATGGCGCCGGCCACGGCTCCGCGACGGTGGGCGCGCCGGTGATGAGCGCCGCCTCGATGTCCTACATGGACGCCATGAAGAAAATGGATCGCGACATGGCGGCCATGCCGATGAGCGGCGCGCCCGGGGTGGATTTCGCGACCATGATGATTCCGCATCATCAGGCGGCCATCGACATGGCCAAGGCCTATCTCGCCAGCGGCGAGAACGATCCGGCAATCGCCAAACTGTCGCGCGAGATCATCGAGGCGCAGGAACGCGAGATCGCATTTCTCAAGAACTGGCTCGCCGCGCGTCCCAAACGCTGATCTTCGACTGCGCCCGCCGTTCCATCGGAACGGCGGGCACTTCTTCTCGTTGCTCCTTCATCCCCACGGTCGCGCCACGCGCGTTCCGCGGAACCTCGCAAACAGGAGGATGCCATGACGGAGATCACTCAGGTCACCAGCGGCTCGGCGATTCCCGCCGAGAAGGTTATCGACACGGATGTCTATAATGCGGCGGGCGAAAAGCTGGGCAGCATCGAAGACATCATCATTGACAAGGTGAGCGGTCGTTCGCTCTACGCCGTTATGGCGTTCGGCGGCTTTCTCGGCCTCGGGCACAAGCACCACCCGCTGCCCTGGTCGGTGCTGACCTACGACAAGCAGAAGGAAGGCTATGTCGTGAACCTCGACAAGAAGCAGCTCGAGGAGGCGCCGGGTTACGACGACGATGTCGAGTGGACGCCGACTTACGGCCGCGGCGTCGACAGCTATTACAAGGTGCCGACCTACTGGATGGATTGATTTCGTCCAGTCGCGCCTTCGGCGACACGGCCCGCCCCGCGAGGGACGGGCCGTTTTCGTCCCTCCTGGATGAGCCGGGCTTGCGCTATGATGGCGCGCAAGCCGCGCGCGGACGAAGATTCGCGCGCGCCGGGGAAGACGCGATGAGAAATTGGAAAAGCTACTATCTGTCGCTGGCGCCTTATCTGGTGCTGGCGCTGTCGCTCGCGGCGACTGCGCTCGGCTGGGTGGCGATCGACCGGGTGGTGGATGAACGCGTCGGCCAGCGCTTCAGCGAGGAAGCCGACGCGACGACGCGCGCCATCGAGACTCGGCTGCGCGCCTATGAATTGATGCTGCGCGGCGGCCTCGGGCTTTTCATCGGCTCGGACGATGTGACGCGCGGCGAATTCAAATCCTATGTCGATATTCTCAGCCTGCAGCAGAACTATCCGGGTGTGCAGGCCTTCGGCTACATCCAATTGGTGACGGCGGACGGCAAAGCGACGCTGGAGCGCGAGACGCGCGCCGAAGGCTTTCCCGAATATGTCGTCTATCCCCCCGGCGCGCGGGAAACCTACGCGCCGATCCTCTATATCGAGCCGTTGAACCAACGCACCCGCCGCGCCCTGGGGTATGACGTGCTGTCCGAGGAAACGCGCCGCGCCGCGCTTGTGCGCGCGCGCGATAGCGGAGAGGCGTCCATCACGGCGCGCATCCGCCTAGTGCAGGAGCCGCAGGACGCGCCGCAGCCTGGATTCTCCATGTTCTTGCCGTTCTTCCGAGGCGGCGTGGCCGCAACGCTGGAGGAGCGGCGCGCGCGCATCGCCGGCTTCGTCTATGCGCCGTTCCGCATGTACGATCTGATGAACGGCATTCTCGCTGGCGAGCGCGCATTGGCGAGCTTCACGATATATGACGGCGGGGCGACGCCCGACCGGCTGATGTACGACCGCGCTTTGCCCGGCGCGGATGAAGGATCGCGCGAAGCGGTGCGCAGCCTTTCTTTCGGCGGGCGCGACTGGACGCTGCGCTTCACCGATTCGGCGGCGTTTCGCGACGCCAACGATTCGTTGGATCCGCAAGCCATCCTGGTCGGCGGCGGCTTGGTCAGCCTGATCCTCTTCGTCCTCACGTTGCTACTGCGCCGCATGCTGATCGAGCGCCGCCAAGCGGCTGAGACGATGGTGGAAGCCGAACGCAAGCTGGCGCAGGCGCAGAAGATGGAAGCGATCGGCCATTTGACCGGCGGCGTCGCGCACGATTTCAATAATCTCCTGCAGGTCATCCTCGGCAACAACGATCTGCTGGTCGAAGAGCTGGTAGATCGGCCGGAACTGCGCGCCATGGCGGAAATGTCCCGTTCGGCCGCCGAGCGCGGCGCGGAGCTGACGCACCGCTTGCTGTCTTTCGCGCGCAAGCAGACGCTCGATCCCAAGCCGGTGGACGTCAATCGCCTGGTCGACGGCATGGATGCCCTGCTGCGCCGTACGCTCGGCACTCATGTAACGGTCGAGACGGCGCTCGCCGGCGGCTTGTGGCGCGGCCTGCTCGATGCCGGCCAGATGGAAAGCGCAATACTCAATCTTTGCCTCAACGCGCGCGACGCCATGCCCGATGGGGGGCGCGTCGTCATCGAGACCGCCAATGCCACGCTCGACGAGCGCTATGCGGCCGAGCATGGCGAGGTCGCGCCGGGCGAATATGTCATGGTGGCGGTGTCGGACAGCGGCGTCGGCATGGACGCGCAGACAGCAGCCCGCGCCTTCGAGCCGTTCTTCACCACCAAGGAAGTGGGTAAGGGCAGCGGCCTCGGCCTCTCCATGGTCTATGGTTTCGCCAAGCAGTCGAAAGGCCATGTGAAGATCCAGTCCGAGCCCGGCCGCGGCACGGTCGTGCGGCTCTATCTGCCGCGCGCTGTCGGCGAAACTTTCGCCGATATGACGCAGGCGCGCAGCGCGGCGCCGCGCGGCAACGAGAAAATTCTGATGGTCGAGGATGACGATCTGGTACGCGCACATGTCGCCGCGCAGCTGCGCGGGCTCGGCTATCGCGTCGTCAGCGTCGGCCATGGCGCGGCCGCCGTCGAAGCGCTGCGCCGCTCGGACGACTACGACCTGCTGTTCACTGACATGGCGATGCCGGGCGGCATCAACGGCGCGCAATTGGCGGCGCAGGCGCGCAGTCTGCGCCCGAACCTGCGTGTGCTCTTCACCACCGGCTATGCGGACGGCGCCGCCTTCGTCCAGGAGCGGAGCGATGGCGCCACGCCGCTGTTGCGCAAGCCCTACCGGCGCGACGAGCTGGCGCGCAAGTTGCGCGAAGTGCTCGACGCGCCAAGTTCCGATCCGTCCTGAGCATGTGCGGATGCCAAAAAGCCCGCCCCTGATAGGGCGGGCTTTTATTTTGCCGCTTTATTCTGCCTAAAACGCCGGCTATTTGCGGAAGCTGGCGGCGCGCTTGGCGACGTCTTTGGGCGTCGTGTAAAGCTCGTCGAGCAAGGCCTGGATGTCGCGCGCCGAGATCGGGTCGATCTCCAGGTTCTGCTTTTCCGCATCGGCGATCAGATCCTTGTCGGCGACGGCCTTCAAGAAAGCCGCCTGCAGCGCGTCGGCGCGATCCTTGGGCAGGCCAGGAGGCGCGGCGAAGGGGCGGCCCATCTCGCCGGTGGCGAAGACGAGCTCGAGCACGCGCTTGTCCTCTGGCTTGTCGACCAGCTCCATCATCGTCGGCGTGTCGGGCAGCTCGGCCATGCGCTTGAGCGAGAACTGCGTGATCACGTTGATCTGCTTATCGCGGATCCAATTGGGCCGGGTCGCCTTGATGCTGTCCCAGCCGAAGCCGCAGCGGCCGTCGACCTCGCCGCGTTCGACCGCGAGCAATTCGTCGGCGCCGGCATAGCCGCTGATGACCTTGAATTTTGTGCCGAGCATGGCGTTCATCATGCGCGGAAAGACCGAGCTCGGCCCGTCGGTGCCGGTGCCGCCGACGACCACCTCGCGCTTGCGCAGATCGTCGACGGTCTTGAGGCCGGTGGCGTGCCAAGCGACGCAGACGAAGGTCTGCTTATCCATGCTGCCGAGCCAGGTGAACTTGCGGCCGTCATATTGCAGGCCTTCGCTGTCGATGATCGGCTCCAGGCCGAGCCGCTCGTGGAAGATGCCGAAGGCGGTGCCGTCCTTGGGGCCGACATTGTACATCCAGTTGGCGAGCGTGCGCCCCGACGCGCCTTCCATCAGCCGCACGACGCTGCTGGGATTGCCCGGAATGTATTTGCCCATATGGCGCTCGAGCAGGCGGGCATAGGCGCTGTAAGCGCCGCCGGCGCTGTGGCCGCTGTAGATCGAGATCGTTTTGCCTTTGTAGAAGGCGGCGACGTCTTGCGCCGTCGCCTTGTGAGCGAACAGCGCGGCAGCGAAGCCGAAGAGACAGAGTTGCAGCGTGGCGATAGCGATGCGCATGACGTTTCTCCCCTTGCCGAGGATGTTTTTGAATCGTCCCCCGGCTTTATTGATGGCGAAACGTTATGGCGCTTGAAGCCGTCTGGCAATCGCAGGCTTGGCGCACATGAGTATCTTATAGATGACCTTATTGCTTTGGTCGGCGAATTGCCGATGCGCGAAGCGGCTGCTAGGGTCCGCGCCAGAAAACGACAAAAAGCGCGCGCTGGCGCGCATCATCAAGGGAGCGCTTATGGACCGTCTGACGATCAGCGGCTATCGCCGCCGGCCGCCGCATGTCATCGCCGATTGCAAAGGCTTCTTCGCCAAGGAAGGGCTTGAGATCGATTTTCACGTCGCCACTCTGGCGCCCGAACACAACCAGCAGATGGCCGAAGGCCGCTGGAACATCACGCTCTCTTCGGCGGACACGATGATCGCGCGCGCGACGTCGGACCATGTCGATTACGTGCTGTTCATGCAGGCCGAAGAAGGCTTGAGCTGCTATCTCGTCGGCCAGCCGGGCCTCAAAAGCGTGGAAGATCTGCGCGGCAAGCTGTTGGCCGGCGACCCGGGCGATTCCAATCTCGATCTCATCCGCCGCAAGATCATGCGCGATCACGGCATCGGCGAAGATGAATACGAAGTCGAGATCATCGGTAATACCCCGATCCGCATGGAAGCGTTTCTTGCCGGCAAGGTCGCGGCCGCGATGCTGACGCCGCCGTCTTCGGAAAAGGCGCTGTCCGCCGGCGGCGTGCTGCTCGCCGACGCGGCGAAATACGTGCCGCGCTGGCCGCTGGCCTGCGGCTGGGGCTTGCGCAGCTGGGTCGAGGCGAACCGCCCGCTGGTCGTGCGCTTCGTGCGCGCCTGGGCGGCTGCGGCCGATTGGCTGCTGCTGCCGGAAAATCGCGAGGAGACGCTGCAGCTCCTGATGTCGCGCGAAGGCTTCACGCGCAAGCGCGCCGAGGAGGCTTACGCCAGCGTGGTGCCGCACGGCGCGATCAATCCGGAAGCGATCCGCAAGAACATGGAGCTGCGCATCGCCATGGACGTCTATGCGCCGCCGCACCATGCCGCCGAGCATTTCTACGACACGAGCTATTGGTGCGAGGCGACAGGCCGTTCGGCGCCAAAACCGGTCGGCTTTCCCGACAATGCCGTCAGGTAAATGAAAACGGGCGAGGATTGCTCCTCGCCCGTGCAGCGGTCCTGCAGTCGCTCAGCCGATATGCTTGCGCAGGAAATCGATGCTGCGCTGGCGCGCCAATGGGCCGGCAACCTTGTCGTAATCCGCACGCTTGTCGCAATTGAAGCCGTGGCCGACGCCCTCATAGAGATAGTAGGGCACCTCGGGGCGCGCCTTCATGACGATCTCGGCCTTCTCGCGCGTGATGTTGTGATCTTCCGAGCCGCTGTGGATGATCACCGGAACCTTCGGCTTCTCGCCGGAGAATTCGGCGATGTTGTTGCCGTAGTAGCAGACCGCGGCGTCGATGAAGTCGCCGCGCGTGGCGCAGAGCCAGGCGACCGAGCCGCCGTAGCAGTAGCCCACCACGCCGACCTTGCCGGCCGAGCGTACCGCTTTGGCAGCCGCTTCGACATCGAGCAGGGCCGTGTCCCACTTCAGCTGCATGCGGGCCTTCTTGCCGCGATCGAGATCGGCGGCGTCGTAGCCGAGCTCCAGGTTGCGCTCGACGCGGTCGAACAGCGCCGGCGCGATGGCGACATAGCCGTCCTTGGCATAGCCGTCGCAGACGTCGCGAATGTGGTCATTGACGCCGAAAATTTCCTGCAGGATGACGACAGCGCCGCGCGGCGTCCCCGCCGGATCGGCGCGATAGGCGCCGAGCTGGTGGCCGTCGGAGGTGGTGAGCGTCAGCGTTTTTCCGGCATGAACGGCGGTGGCCATGCGGTGTTCTCCCCTTGGTTTTCTGTTGCCGGCAGGCATGCCCTGCGAGCTTGGGCAGGATTATAAGCGTCCGCGCGCGAGTCGCCAGAGCGATGCCTCCATGCCATAGTCGAGGGACAAGAACCGTCCACTCATACACAAGACCTAAAAATGAGGCGGTTCGATAACCGGCGGCGAACCAATCGCCGTCCCATAGGGAGCCGTCCATGAGCATAGCCAAACACGCCGGACTTCTGTCCGCTTCGCTAGTTGCCGCCGCGATGACCGCCGGGGCCGCGTCCGCGCAGACGCAATTGACCATGATCTCGTTCGGCGGCGCGTCGAACCTGCCGATCTGGATCGCCCAGGACAAAGGCCTGTTCGCCAAGGAAGGCCTCGACATCAAGCTCGACCGCACATCGGGGTCAACGCCGCAGATGGAAGACTTCATGGCCGGAAAATATTTCATCGGCACGAGCTCGATCGACAATGTCGTCGCCTTCCATGAGGGACAGGGCGCCAAGCAATTCGCCAATTACGATGTCATCGGCGTCGGCGGCGTGCATTCCGGCCTCAACACCGTGGTCGCGCGCCCTGAGATCAAGAGCTACGCCGAAATCAAAGGCAAGACCATTGCGGTCGATTCGCCCAACAGCGGCTATGCCTTCGTGCTTTATAAAATTCTCGACAACAAAGGTCTGAAGTTCGGCCAGGACTATCAATTCGTGTCGGTCGGCGGCGGCCCGGAACGCATCGCCGCAATGAAGGAGAACAAGGCTGTCGCCGCCATCGTCGGCTCGCCGAACGACATCGACGCCAAGAACATGGGCTACACCATTCTCGACGACGCGGCCGCCGCGCTCGGCGGCTATCAGGGCTCGGCCTATGTGGTGCGGCGCGACTGGGCCAAGGCGCATGAGAAGGAGGTCGTCTCCTGGCTCAAGGCGATCGCCAACGCGCATGATTATGTTTATGCCAACAAGGGCGAATCGATCAAAGTCCTGCAGTCGCGCATCAAGGATCTGTCGGTCGCCGATGCCGAGATCATCTATGGCGGCCTGACGACCGGCGCGGGCGGTCTCAATCAGAAGGCCGACATCAACATGGCGGGCATGAAGGCGGTGCTCGATTTGCGCGCTCAATTCGGCACGCCGAAAAAAACGATCACCGACCCGACCAAATATATCGACATGAGCTATCACAAGAAGGCTGTGAACGGGATGTGACCCGCTGCCTATAAAGTTCAAAAGCGGCGAAGGCCCGCTCATCCAGAGCGGGCCTTTTCGCATGTGCAGTTGGCGCGTAGGGAAAATAGGCGTCCGGTTCCGACGCGGCTTGCGGAACGACCGGCCGTCCTCGTGGTTTATTCCATGTCACGGATATCACGATGAAGGAGGCTCTCATGCCCCGCAAAGTTCCCTTATCCGACAAGCTGATCGGCATCGCCGCCATCGCGGCGATCGGCTTGCCGCTGACCGCTGTCGCTCAATCGATGCCGGAGCGCGCGCCGGGCGACATGCCGGCCATGCCTGCGCCGCAAAGCGACATGCCGAGCGCGACGGACAATGGCGCCATGCCCGACATGCGCGGCGCGCTACCCGGCGCAGCGGATCAGACGGCGGCCAATACGCCGGCTCCGGTCGATACGCTCGGCGCGATGAGCAGCGATGATCTGATCGGCTCGAACGTGCGCAACAGCGCCAACGAGGTTATCGGCAAGATCGACTCGCTGCTGCTGAGCAAAGATGCGCGCATCGTCGGCGCGGTGATCGATGTCGGCGGTTTCCTCGGCCTCGGCGCCCATCAGGTCGTCGTGCCGATGGAGCAGCTCAGCATGATCGATGGCGACAACGTCAGCCTGCCGTCGGCAACGAAGGAGAGCTTAAAGGCGGCGCCGGCCTATGAGAAACCGCGCGCCCGTTAAGCGAAGGAGTGAGAGATGAGCGATCCGCAGCATATGCGACCGACCGAGGCCCGCGCTGGAGCCAAATTGGGCGTCATGCGCTATGTCCTGGGCATTTCCCTGGCCGGCGTCGTGATCGCCTTCGTCATCGCCTATTTGGTCGTTTGATCAGCGCGGCGCAAAAGCGCGCAGCCGCCGCTCGCCTTCGGCGATCTGCGGCTCTCTCATCGCTGCCTTGATTTCAGCGAGGGATTTCGCGCCGCGCTCTTGACCGGCTTTGGCAACCAGGGAAAACCAGACATAAGCTGCGACATAATCGGTCGGCCCGCCGAGCCCTTTGGCGCGCATGAAACCGAGATTATATTGCGCGGCCACGTTGCCGGCTTCGGCCAGGGATTCGAACTCGCCGAGTGCCGTGGCGTAATTGCCGAGCTTGAAATCGGCGTAAGCCTGATCGAAGCGGGCTCGCTCCTGCGGCGTTTCCGTCCGGCTTTGCGCCATCGCCGCCATGGAGATGACTAGGGCGCAGAGCGCGCACAGGGCTTGAAGCGCGGTGCGACGTCGGCGAGACTGCGCCGGCCCATGGGGGCCCGATATTCGAGAGGTCGGGCGGTTCTGCCGCCGTACGGATAAAGGCATGGCTTTGTTGTCTCGTCTCGCGGCGGCGGCTTGCGCGCTTCTCGTAGCTGGCGCGGCCCAAGCCCAACAGCCGGCGCCGCCGAATGGCGCGGCCATCTATAGCCGAAACTGCGCGCTTTGCCACGGGCTGGATATGAAAGGCCGCGACGCGAGCCTGTCGGGGGACGCGTCATTCGTGCCGCCGCTCGATGCGACCGGCAAAGCGTGGCGCATGAGCGATCTGCAGTTCTATTGGATGCTGCAGTCGGGCTCCCACGCGATGGCGCTGCGCCTGTCGGACGTCGAGATGCCTCCGTTCGGCGCGCGGCTCGGCGCCGACGAGGTCGCCGCGCTGCTCGACTATGTGAAGGCGAGCTGGAGCAAGCAGCAGCGCGACAGCCAGGCGGAAACCACGCGCCGCGAGGAAGCCTCGCCGACTGACGCCGTCGCTCAAGGGCGGGAGCTCTATTTGAAAAAATGCGCGGTGTGCCACGGCGCGCAGATGGAGGGGCAGACCCATAGCATCGGCGAGGGTTCGAACGCTCGCCCCGTCAGCGTACCGCCGCTCAAAGGCGATCCGCTGGCGCTGGCGATGACGGATGTCGAATTGCGCCAACTGATTCTCGGCGGCGAGGCCTATCATCCCGCGCCCCATTCGGAATATCGCATGCCGGACGCGAAGCTGCTGGATGCGGAGGTGGCGGCCTTGATCGGCTATTTGCGTCGCGCGTGGACGGTCGTCACCCCGGCGCGTTGAGGCCGATAGGGCGGAATCGAAAAGGGCCGAGGAACGCTCCCCGGCCCTTCGCGTTTCCAAGCCTTGGCGGCTTAGGCGACCTTCTTGGGGCCGCTGCCGTCGAAGTGGCTGGCGCCGGCCATGATGTCGTAGTCGCGCGGAGCGGCGTCGATGCGCTTATCCTTGCCGCGGCCGCGGGTGTAGGTCTTGATCTGCAGCAGCTCGAGGTCGTCCTTGCCGCAGCTCTCGAACCAGTACTTGGCGCCGGCCGGAACGACGAGGCCTTCCATCGGGCCGAATTCGCCGCGGACCTTCTCGTTCTCCGGGCCGTAGAAGCGGGCGCGGCCCTTCAGCACCATCCAGGTGATGTCCACGCCGGAGTGGAAGTGCAGGTTGTTCTCGCCGCCCTGGCCGAGGCAATGCACGGCGACGGCCGAGCGCTCGCTGCTGGTCAGTTTCACGATGGCTTTGCGGCCGTCATAAATCTTCGGCGCTTCGAACGAGAACTGCTGGATCGCAGCCTCGGCGGCGGCGTGATCGATGACTTCCTTCTCGGTGACGTCGGACATGGCATAGCCTCCTAAATAAAAACCAATGGGTGTTTTTGCGTATAAGCGCTCATTCGTATGACGCGGATTTTACGCGCGCCCTTTTGGGCTGTCCATTGTCCGGCCCTATCGGCGAGGCGCGATTACCCTTAGTTTTATTGCGGAAACTTGCATAAGAGTTCCGCGCGAACCTGCGAAACGCCAGCTTTTCCGGGCTTTTTCGCGCAAGCTCGAAAGCGCGGCGGGCGATTTTGTCCGTTGCAGCGCCAAATTGATGCCGGCTTGCGACAAGTCGCCGCTGTGCCGCGGTCACCCGCGTCATCCCGTTATGGTGTGCGGCGTCTCTATTTCTTTAGTTGTAATTTCGGCAGGGACGGATCAAGCCGGAATGGCGCGGCGCTGGCCGGCGTTTTAGATTGGATGACAAGCCGTTAGGTCGGTTGGCAAGCCAGGGCAAGGAGTCGGCGATGATCGCCCGTTTGAAGGAATGGCTCGAACAGAAGATCTGGGAACGCAGCGCGCGCGGCGGCTGGCGGGGTCCGGTCTTCGTCGCGTTGCAGATCGCCTACGCGCTGCTGCGCGATTTGACTGAGGGCAATCTCAGTTTGCGCGCCATGAGCTTGGTTTACACGACCCTGCTGTCGCTGGTGCCGCTGCTGGCGATCACCTTTTCGGTGCTCAAGGGCTTCGGGGTGCACAACCAGATCGAGCCCTTCCTGCAGAACGCGCTGGCGCCGCTCGGCGACCAGGGCCAGGAGGTGGCGACCCGGATCATCGAGTTCGTCAACAACATGCAGGTCGGCGTGCTCGGCTCGGTCGGCTTGGTGATGCTGATCTACACGGTCGTGTCGCTGATCCAAAAGATCGAGATGGCTTTCAACGCCATCTGGAACGTCGGTCAGAACCGTTCGCTCGCCGCGCGCTTCTCGGGCTACATCAGCATCCTCGTGCTCGGCCCCATGCTGGTCTTTTCCTCGCTCGGAATCTCGGCGACGGTGAGCAGCTCGTCGGCCATGACGGCGCTCTCCTCCGTGCCGGGCGTCGGCTTCCTGCTGCATGAAGCCGGCCGCCTGATCCCCTACATCATCATCATCGTCGCTTTCACGCTGCTCTACCGCTTCCTGCCCAACACGCAGGTGAAGTGGCTGTCGGCGTTGATCGGCGGCGCCGTCGCCGGCTTCCTGTGGGAGAGCGTCGGCTGGGCCTTCGCCGCCTATGTCGTCAAATCGAACAATTATTCCGCGGTCTATTCGGCCTTTGCGACGCTGATCCTGTTCATGATCTGGCTCTATGTCGCGTGGCTGATCCTGCTGTCGGGTTGCTCGGTCGCCTACTACCACCAGCATCCCGAATGCGTCGTCGCCAAGCGGCGCGACCTGCAGCTCTCCTTGCGCGGCCAGGAGCATCTGGCGCTCGCGGTGGCGGCCTGGATCGCCAAATGCTTCCAGGACGGCGCGCCGCCGCCCAATTCCGATCAATTGGTCGAGCGCTATCAGGTGCCGGGCCCGACGGTCGACGCCGTGCTCGCCATGCTTGAGGGCGCCGGCTTCATCCGTTGCCTGGAAGGCAAGCGCGCGGGTTACGTGCCGGCCCGTCCGCCGGAAACCACCGAGGCCATCGCCGTGCTGACGGCGGCGCGCGGCTCCGGTCCCGGGCGCATGCGGTTGTCCTCGCGCCTCGGCGGCCAGCCGGGCGTCATGGCGGCGGCCAAGGCGGTGGAGGAGGGGATCGAGCGGGCGCTTGCCGGGCTGACGCTGAAGGATTTGGCGGCGGGTGAAGCGCCCGATGCCCCAAAACCAGCGGAAGATCCGCGCGCCGAACGCTGAGCGACGCTATAATCGACCCGCAACCGCTTCGGGAGAGGGCCATGACCGTCCGCCGCCTGACCGCCACCGCCATCACGCTGCTCGGCCTGTTCGCCGCGGCCGCCCCTGCCCTCGCCGAGGGGCAGGCCGCGCCTGAGACGCGGCGGCCCGGCCAGATCGCCCGCGACGCCGCCGACGATCTCATGCGCCGCCTCGAAGAACTCGTCGCCGTCCTGCCGCGCTACGGCCTGCCGCAGATCGCCGAGAACGGCGACATCGTCATTCCGCGAAGCAAACCTCTCGGCCCGCCGCCGCTCTTTGAGCGGCCTTATGCCCAGTTACCGGACGTCGCCGAAATTTAACCCTGTGGGTAAGTTTAACTAATTGAAATTAATTGATTATTGAAATTCATCGCGTGAAATTCATGCGTTGACGGTATAGTCGCTCACGGCTATATCTGGCGGCCAATAGGGGGCCGCAGAACGCGATGAAACCGCGCTTGAAAACCGAGTTGGACTTTCTCGCCGCTGTCGAGCGCGGTGAGGTGGTCACGCAGGCGACGTTGTCGCGGCGTGTCGGGGTGGCCATCGGCCTGATCAATGCCCTGGTCAAGCGCGCGATGATGAAGGGCTACGTCAAGGCGCGCAGCGCGCCTTACAAGCGGTACGCCTACTATCTCACCCCGAAAGGCTTTGCCGAAAAAAGCCGGCTGGTTGCCGAGTATCTCGAGGTTTCGCTGGAGTTCTTCCGCGAAGCTCGTCGGCAATATGGCGAGTTGTTCGTGCGCGCGCGCGCCCAAGGCGTGCGTCGCTGCGTCCTGGCCGGCGGCGGCGAGCTGGCGGAGATCGCCATTCTCGCGGCCCGTGAGGCAGAAGTTGAGCTGATTGCCATTCTGGATGGCGAGACCAACCGCGACCGGCTGCATGGATTGCCGGTAGTGCGCTCGCTGGCCGAGATCGACGGCTGGGATGCTTTGGCCCTGACCGATCAACGCCGTCCGCAGGAGATCTATGCTGCGCTGCTCGCCGAAACTGCGGGCCGCTTGCCTGGCGAACGCATTCTCGCCCCGGCTTTGCTCAAGATCGTTTCGGACGACGATTTCGACCTCGTGGAGGTGGCGCAAGCATGACTGCTCGCTCCGCCGACTCCTCACTGGGCTGGTATGTCGTCAGCACCTTGCCGAACCAAGAAGCGCGCGCGCAATTGAACCTGGCGCGCCAGGGCTTTCTCGCTTGGTTGCCGGCGTTCCAGCGGGCGCGGCGCCATGCGCGTCGCGTCGAGACCGTTCTGTCGCCGATGTTCCCTGGCTATCTTTTCGTCCGCCTCGATGTGGCGCGGCAAGCTTGGTCGCGCATCAATTCGACTTACGGGATTCGCAAGCTGATCTGCCGCGGCGAAACGCCTTCGCGCTTGCCCGACGGCTTCGTCGAGGCGCTGCGCGCCGATGTGGACGAAGGGCGGCTGCAGGCGCCGGAAGACCGTCTCGATCCCGGCGCATCGCTGCGTGTGATCGACGGCCCGTTCGCCGACTGCATCGGGACTTTGCTGTCGTCGGCGTCGCGCGATCGCGTGACGCTGTTGTTGAAGGTTTTGGGCCGCGACGTGTCTGCCGTTTTGCCGCGGTGGGCCGTGACCGCTGCCGTCTAGCTGCGCCTCACGCGCGGGCGGCATCCGGCTCGCGATGGGTGAAACCTGTTTCACCCAAAGTGCGGTAGCTTGCCTGAATGTAGCTTGCCGAATGACTCGAGTTTCGTTTCACCGTCGCATCGCCTGACAGGAATCATGACCATGAGCCACGCCACCACCTTCTTCCAGAACGCCGCGCAGATCTGCGCCACTCTCGATCATGGCGCCGTCGACCGCATGGCGGACGGCATTCGCGCCGTGCGTGACGGCGGCGGCCGGCTTTTCGTTCTCGGAGTCGGCGGCAGCGCGGCGAATGCCGGCCATGCGGTGAACGATTTCCGCAAGTTGTGCGACGTCGAGACTTATGCGCCGACCGACAATGTCTCCGAGCTGACGGCGCGCACCAACGACGAAGGCTGGGAGACGGTGTTCGCCGGCTGGCTCAAGACGAGCCGCGTCAACGACAAGGACGGCATCCTCGTATTCTCGGTCGGGGGCGGCAACGCTGAGCACAACGTCAGCATGAACCTCGTCCACGGCCTGAAGTTGGCCAAGGAACGCGGCGCCAAGGTGTTCGGCATTGTCGGGCGCGACGGCGGCTACACCGGCCAAGTGGCCGACATCGCCGTGATCGTGCCGACGGTGGACGCGGCTAACGTGACGCCCCATGCCGAGGCCTTTCAGGCGGTGGTCTGGCATTGCTTGGTCTCCCATCCGGCGCTGCAGACGCAAAAAACCAAGTGGTGAGTCCGGCCGATCCGCGGCGCGCGGTCTTTCTCGACCGCGATGGCGTGCTGACGATCCCGGAATTTCGCGATGGGCGCTCTTTCGCGCCGACCAAACTGGCCGACTTCCGCATCTATGACGACGCTCCTGCGGCCGTCTCTGCGCTCAAAGCGGCGGGCTTCCTGGTGATCGTCGCGACCAACCAGCCGGATGTCGGAGCAGGCCTGGTGCCGCAGTCGGTCATCGAGGAAATGCATCGCATCCTGCGCGCGGAAACGGCTGTCGATGATGTCGAGGTGTGCTACGAAACACGCGCGCAAGCGGCAGGGCAGGGCGACGAGGCGCGGCGCAAGCCAGGCTGCGGCATGCTGCTCGATGCGGCGCGCAAATGGGGCATCGATCTTTCGGGCAGCTACATGATCGGTGATCGGGACAGCGACATCGAGGCAGGCCGCAAGGCCGGCTGCGCGGCGCTGTTCTTGGACAGGGGCTACACGGCCGAGGCGCGGCCGACGGAACAAGCGGCGACGGTGACGTCGCTGGCAGAGGCGGCGGACTGGATCCTGCGTGCAGAGCAGTTCGGACGAAAACACGAGCGAGCATAACGAAAGGTCTCAACCAATGACGCGGCTCAGCGATTTGAAAGTCAAGATTTTCGCCGATGGGGCGGATATGAAGGGCATCCTCGAGATGTACGCCAATCCGCTCATCAAGGGTTTCACCACGAACCCGACGTTGATGCGCAAAGCCGGCATCTCGGACTACGAGGCGTTCGGCCGCGACGTGCTCGCCAAGGTGCCGGACCGTCCTGTTTCGCTCGAAGTCTTCGCCGACGATTTCAAAGAGATGGAGCGTCAGGCGCTGCAGATCGCGTCCTGGGGCAAGAACGTCAACGTGAAGATCCCCATCACCAACACGAAGGGCGAATCGGCGGCGCCGCTGATCGAGCGCCTGTCGAAGCAGGGCGTGGTGCTGAACATCACCGCCATCATGACGCTCGAACAAGTCCGCGCCGTCGCCGACGCGGTGTCGCCCGACGTGGCCGCCATCGTCTCGGTCTTCGCCGGCCGCGTCGCCGACACCGGCGTCGATCCAGTGCCGCACATGATCGAGGCGCGCAAGATCCTCGCCGGCAAGCCCAAGGCCGAGCTGCTGTGGGCCAGCCCGCGCGAGCTGCTCAATATCTTCCAGGCCGACGAGATCGGCTGCCACATCATCACGGTCACCAACGACGTTTTGGCCAAGCTCAGCCTCGTCGGCAAAGACCTCGTCGGCTACTCGCGCGAGACGGTGGAAATGTTCTACAAGGACGCCACCGCCGCCGGCTACAGCATCAAAGTGCCGGCCGCGGTCTAACCGCCGGCCCGGCTTTTTTACGCCCCAGAGAGGATTCTCATGAAACACGTGCTCGTCACCGGCGGTGCCGGCTATGTCGGCAGCCTGCTTTGCCCGCAGCTCCTCGACCTCGGCTACAAGGTCACCGCTTACGACATCTGCTATTTCGGCGATGATTTTCTGCCGAAGCAGAATCCCAACTTCAAGCTGATCCAGGGCGACATCCGCGACACCGCGAAGCTCGCGGATGCCTTCAAGGGCGTCGATATCGTCATCAGCCTCGCCTGCATCTCCAACGACGCCAGCTTCGAGCTGGACGAGAACCTCAGCACCAGCGTCAACCTCGACGCATTCGAGCCGATGGTGAAGGCCGCCAAGGCCGCCGGCGTGAAGCGCTTCATCTACGCTTCGTCGAGCTCGGTCTACGGCGTGTCCGACCAGCCGGACGTCACCGAGGATCATCCGCTCGTGCCGCTGACGCTGTACAACAAGTACAAGGGCATGTGCGAGCCGCTGCTGTTCAAGCATCAGTCCGATGATTTCGTCTGCGTCACGATCCGCCCGGCGACGCTGTGCGGCTACGCGCCGCGCCAGCGCCTCGACCTGTCGGTCAACATCCTGACCAACCATGCGGTGAACAACGGCAAGATCACCGTGTTCGGCGGCACGCAGATGCGTCCCAACCTGCATGTGCAGGACATGTGCGACCTCTACAAGATGCTGCTCGAGATCGACTCGGCCAAGATCGCCGGCAAGACCTTCAACTGCGGCTTCCAGAACATGTCGATCATGGACATCGCGCTGGTCGTCAAGAAAGTCGTTGAGAAGGAATTCCCGCAGAAGGGCGACATCTCACTGGTCACCACGCCGACCGACGACATCCGCTCCTACCACATCAATTCAGACAAGATTCAGCGCGAGCTGGGCTTCAAGCCGAAGTACACGATCGAGGACGCCGCGCGCGACCTCTGCCAGGCGTTCAAGCGCGGCGATCTGCCGAACAGCATGAGCGACGACCGCTACTTCAACGTGAAGACGCTGAAAGCGGTCAAGGCGGCATGAGCCAGAAACCTATTGCCGTCGTCACCGGCGGCGCAGGCTTCATCGGCAGCCATATGGTGGACCTGCTCTTGGAGCAGGGCTACAAGGTGCGCGTGATCGACAGCCTGATCGGCGGGCGCGAGAGCAATCTTGCGCACCACGGCGCCAATCAGGATCTGTCGGCCGAATGGATCGACGTGCGCGCCCTCGAGCCGGGCTCGTCCTTGTTCGATGGCGCCAAGCACGTCTTCCACTTCGCCGGCATCGGCGACATCGTGCCGTCGATCGAGCGGCCGATCGAATATATGTCGGCCAACGTGCAGGGCACGGTGCATGTGCTCGAATGCGCCCGCGCCGCCAAGACCGAGAAGGTCGTCTATGCCGCCTCGTCGTCCTGCTACGGCCTGGCCGACACGCCGACGCGCGAGGATCACCGTATTGATCCGCAGTACCCCTACGCTCTGTCGAAATATCAGGGCGAGCAGGCGGTGTTCCATTGGCACCGCGTTTACGGCCTGCCGGTCAACTCGATCTGTATCTTCAACGCCTACGGCACCCGCGTGCGCACCACGGGCGCCTATGGCGCGGTGTTCGGCGTGTTTTTCCGCCAGAAGCTGGCGGGCAAGCCGTTCACGGTGGTCGGCGACGGCTCGCAGCGTCGCGACTTCATCTATGCCTCAGACGTGGCGGCGGCTTTCCTGGCTGCGGCTAAGACGTCCATCGTTGGCGAGCGCTTCAACGTCGGCGCCGGCAATCCGCAGAGCGTCAACCGCCTGATCGAGCTGATCGGCGGCGAAGTGCAATACATCCCCAAGCGCCCGGGCGAACCGGATTGCACTTGGGCGGACATCACGAAAATCACCTCGCAGATCGGCTGGAAGCCGACCGTCAGCTTCGAGGACGGCGTCGCGCGCATGATGGCCGAAATCTCCCACTGGAAGGACGCGCCTTTGTGGGATCCCGCTTCGATCGAAAAAGCGACGAAGACCTGGTTTCAATATCTCGGTGGAAAGCAGACGGCATGAGTCTCTCGCTCACGCAATTGTTCGGTCATAAAATCAAAACGCCGGAAGAGCTGAAAGCGGCGATCGGGCCGCGGCCGCGCAAGAAGAAAGTCATCATGTGCCACGGCGTGTTCGACGTGGTGCATCCGGGCCATCTGCGCCATCTTATCTACGCCAAGAGCAAGGCGGATAAGCTGATCATCAGCATCACGGCGGACAAGCATATCGCCAAAGGGCAGTATCGCCCGCATGTGCCGCAAGATCTACGCGCGGCCAATCTCGCCGCTTTCGAGATGGTCGACTATGTGGTGATCGATAAGAACGCCACGCCGATCGAGAATCTCTCGATCATCCAGCCGGATTATTTCGCCAAGGGCTACGAGTACGGCGCGAAGGAAGTGAATCCGCGCACGCAGGAAGAGGTCGAGACCTTGGCCGCTTACGGCGGTGAGATCATCTTCACCCCCGGCGACGTGGTTTATTCCTCCTCGAAACTGATCGATCTGGCGCCGCCGGAAATCAAGTACGACAAGCTTCTGACCTTGATGGAGCGCGAGAAGATCAGCTTCGCCGATCTGCGCGCCACGCTCGGCGCGATGGGCGGCAAGCGCGTGCATGTCGTCGGAGACACCATCATCGACAGCTTCACGCGTTGCGCCATGATCGGCGGCCAGACCAAGACGCCGACCATGAGCGTGCTCTATGAAGACCGCGTCGATTATGTCGGCGGCGCCGGCATCGTCGCCGAGCATCTGCGCGCCGCCGGCGCCGATGTCGTCTTCTCCACAGTGCTGGGCGACGACGCGCTGAAAGATTTCGCGCTCGAGAAGCTCGCCGAGCATGGTGTGCAGGTGCGCCCGGTGATCGATCCGACGCGCCCGACCACCAACAAGAACGCCATCGTGGTCGATGGTTATCGTTTGCTGAAGGTGGACACGCTCGACAACCGCTCGATCGCCGACGGGATTCTCGGCGCGCTGATCGAATCGGTGAAGACGGTCAAGGCCGATGCGGTGGTCTACAGCGATTTCCGCCACGGCATCTTCAACCGCCGCACCATTCCGCCGCTCGTCGAGGCGATTCCGGACGGCGCGTTCCGCGTCGCTGACAGCCAAGTGGCGAGCCGCTGGGGCAACATCACGGAATTCCAGGGCTTCGACTTGATCACGCCGAACGAGCGCGAGGCGCGCTTCGCGCTGGCCGACCAGGATTCGGGCGTGCGACCGCTCGCTTCGCGCCTTTACGACGCGGCGGCCTGCAAGACGCTGATCCTGAAGCTCGGCGATCGCGGCGTGCTGACCTGCAAGGACGCCGACCATGAAGCGCTCGACAGCTTCTTCTCGGTCGACAGCTTCGTCGATCGCGTGGTCGACGCGGTGGGCGCCGGCGACGCGCTGCTCGCTTATGCGACCTTGGCGACGCTGGTTTCCGGCTCCGCCGCCCAGGCGACGATCCTCGGCTCGATCGCCGCGGCTTGCGAATGCGAGCAGGACGGCAATATTCCGATCACGCCGGAGCATGTCGAGAAGAAGATCGCCGACGTCGAGCGCCACGTGGAGTTTTCGTGAGCAAGGCTTTCGTAAGGGGCGTGCCGCCGTGCGCGTGATCGTCGTCGGCCTCGGGGTTCAGGGGCACAAGCGCCGCAAGTTCGCCGGCGCCGATTTCGTGGCCAGCGTCGATCCGGTGAATGCGGATGCGCAGTATCGCGATCTGCGCGACGTGCCGCTCGCCGATTACGATGCGGCGCTGTGCTGCATTCCGGACGGCCCCAAGATGGAGCTGCTCGGCTATCTCGTCGGCAACGGCAAGCATGTCTTGGTCGAAAAGCCGCTGTGGGCGGCCGCTGACGCCGAGATTTCCGCGTTGCAGGAGAAGGTGCGCAAGAGCGGCGTCGTTTGCTATACCGCCTACAACCACCGCTTCGAGCCGCATTTCGTGCGCATGCGCGATCTGATCGCCGGCGGATCGCTCGGCAAGATCTATAGCTGCCGGATGTTCTACGGCAACGGCACGGCGCGGCTGGTGCGCGAGTCGGCTTGGCGCGATCATGGCTCGGGCGTGCTGCACGATCTCGGCAGCCATCTTTTGGACACGGCGCGTTTCTGGTTCGGCGATCTCGGCGACGACTTCGCCGTTCAAGCCAGCAACGCCTTCGAGAACCGGGCGCCGGACCATGTGGTGTTCGCCAGCGAGTCCTCGCGTCCGCGCCTGCAGTTCGAAATGACGCTGCTCTCCTGGCGCAACCATTTCACCTGCGACATCTTCGCCGAGAACGGCACGGCGCATATCGAATCGCTGTGCAAATGGGGGCCGAGCCGCTTCACCGTGCGCCGCCGCGTCTTGCCGAGCGGACGCCCGCCCGAGGAGGCCGTGACGCTGGTGCAGGACGATCCGACTTGGGAAGCCGAATACGCGCATTTCAAACGCCTGTGCCAGGGCGGCGCGCGCACTGACTTGACCGATGATCTTTGGTTGAACGCCATGCTGCGCCGTCTCGGCGAAGCGGCTGAGGAGAAGGCGGCATGAGCGCCAGCGTCGGTTTCGTCGGCATGACTCATCTGGGGCTGGTGTCGGCTACAGGCACGGCCTCTAAGGGTTTCGACGTCGTTTGCTACGACAAGGACGCCGCCTTGACGGCCAAGCTTCGCGCCGGCGATCTGCCGGTGATCGAGCCCGGCCTCGACGAGATGCTGGCCGCCAACGGTTCACGCCAGCGCTTCACCTCCGATCCGGCTGATCTGAAAGCCTGCGACGTCGTCTATATCGCGCCAGACGTGCCGACCGATGACCAGGGCCGCAGCGATCTGACGTCGATCACCACCTTGATCGGCCAAGTCATCCCCGCGTTGTCGCCCGCCGGCGTGCTGGTCGTGCTGTGCCAGGTGCCGCCCGGCTACACCCGCGCTTTGCCGCTCGCGGCCGAGCGCCTCTATTATCAGGTCGAGACGCTGATATTCGGGCGCGCCGTCGAGCGCGCGACCGAGCCGGAGCGCTTCATCGTCGGCTGCGCCGATCCCGCCGCGCCCTTGCCGGCGCATTATCGCGAAGTGCTGGAAGCGTTCGGCTGCCCGATCCTGCCGATGCGCTATGAAAGCGCCGAGCTGGCGAAAATCTCGATCAACATGTGCCTCGTCGCGTCGGTCA
The DNA here is from genome assembly GCA_035714115.1 of Alphaproteobacteria bacterium. Taxonomy (GTDB): domain Bacteria; phylum Pseudomonadota; class Alphaproteobacteria; order SMXQ01; family SMXQ01; genus CAMAVH01. The sequence goes on along the minus strand of DASTMO010000053.1, from coordinate 437 downwards.
GCGTCGCCAATACCATGGCCGAGCTGTGCGAGCAGATCGGCGCGGTGTGGAGTGAGATCGTGCCGGCGCTCAAGCTTGATCGCCGCATCGGCCAGTACAGTTATCTCGCCCCGGGTCTCGGCATCGCCGGCGGCAATCTGGAGCGCGATCTGGCGACTGTCATCCGTTTCGCCGACGAAAAAGGCACCGATGCCGGCGTGGTCAAGGCCTGGGTGGCAAACAGCCGCCATCGCCGCGACTGGGCCGCGCGCACGATCCGCGGCGCGGTCCTGAAAGACGCGCCGAACGCGACGCTCGCCGTATGGGGGCTTGCTTACAAAGAAAATACCCATTCGGTGAAAAACTCGCCGTCGCTCGCCACCATCGCGCAGTTTCCGGAGCTCGCCATGCGACTGCATGATCCGGCGGTCCACGACGCGACTTTGCCGAAGAATGGC
>DASTMO010000052.1:0-37943 GCA_035714115.1 Alphaproteobacteria bacterium | reverse complement strand
TCTGATCGGCCAGGAGGCCATGGTGCAGACCTTGGCCAACGCTTTTGCCACCGGCCGCATCGCCCAAGCCTATATGCTCACCGGCGTGCGCGGCGTCGGCAAGACGACGACCGCCCGCATCATCGCCCGAGCGCTCAATTGCACCGGGCCGGACGGCAAGGGCGGCCCGACGCCGGAGCCTTGTGGCGTCTGCGACAATTGCGTCGCCATCGCCGAAGACCGCCATGTCGACGTGTTGGAGATGGACGCGGCGTCGCGCACTGGCGTCGATGACGTTCGTGAGCTGATCGAGGGCGTGCGCTATCGCCCGCAGATGGCGCGCTACAAGGTCTACATCATCGACGAAGTGCACATGCTGTCGAACAACGCCTTCAACGCTTTGTTGAAGACGCTGGAAGAGCCGCCCGAGCATGTGAAGTTCATCTTCGCCACCACCGAATCGCGCAAGATCCCGATCACGGTGCTGTCGCGCTGCCAGCGCTTCGATCTGCGCCGCTTCGATGAAGCGGAGCTGCAGAAACTGCTCGGCGACGTCGCCGCCAAGGAAGGCGCGGCCATCGAGCCGGCCGCCCTGGCGCTGATCGCGCGCGCCGCCGACGGCTCGGCGCGCGACGGCCTCTCCATTCTCGATCAGGCGATCTCGCACGGCCTCGGCGCCGAGGCCAAGACCATCGGCGAGGCGCTGGTGCGCGACATGCTCGGCCTCGCCGACCGCACCCGCGTCTTCGACCTGTTCGAGGCGGTGATGAAGGGCGACACGCCCAAGGCGCTCGCCGTGTTGGCCGAGCAGCATGTCGCCGGCGCCGATGCCGCCACCGTGATCGAAGACTTGCTCGAATTGGTCCATTGGATCACGCGCATCAAGGTCGCGCCCGATGTGGCGAAGGACGTCACCGTTCCGGAAGCCGAACGCGTGCGCGGCGCGGGCTTGGCCGAGAGCCTCTCCATGCCCGCTTTGGCGCGCGCCTGGCAGATGCTGCTCAAGGGTCTGCAAGAAACGCAGTCCGCGCCTAATCCGATGCAGGCCGCCGAGATGATCCTGGTGCGCCTCGCCTATGCTGCCGAACTGCCGCCGCCGGGCGATCTGGTGAAAACGCTGACCGCGAACGGCGGTACGGCTTCCGCGCCGCGCGCCTCTGCTGGAGCTGCCGCGCCGAACGGCGGCGCGACGCGGGCTGTTTCTAGCACGACTGTTTCTTCGGCCCCCATGAACGCGCCGACGATGATGGTGGTGAACGGAGGCGCGCAGTCCGCCCCCGCCGCTGCGCAAGTGCCGCAAGCCCAGCCGATGGGCGATGTTATTCCGATGCCGCAGAGCTATCGCGACGTCGCCCAGCTGTTCGACCGCAAGCGTGAGGCGCTGCTGTTCGATCTGCTGTTCAACGACACGCATCTCGTGCGCTTCGAGCCGGGCCGCGTCGAGCTGCGCCCCGAGCCGCATGTGCCGCGCGATTTCGCCAGCCGCGTCGGCGCGCGCCTGACCGAATGGACCGGCCAGCGCTGGGTCGTCGTGATCTCGCAAGAGCGCGGCGAGCCGTCGCTCGGCGAACAGGCGGCGCAGCGCAAGAGCAGCGAGATGGCGCAAGCCGCCGCTCATCCGTTCGTGCGCGCGGCCATGCAGATGTTCCCCGGCGCCAAGATCGTCGGCGTCAAATCCGGCCAGCCGGCCTTTGCCGACGCCATGCCCAACGCGGCCGAAGGCTTCGACGGCGAGGTTCCGCTGACGGACGAAATTGGCACCGACGAAGCCCCCGCTTTCGATGACGCGCCGCCGCCCGACGAGGGCGCTTACGGCGGCGACATGCCCGACCCAGACGGAGATTTTCGCTGATGAAAAACCTCGGCAACATGCTCAAGCAGGCCCAGCAGATGCAGTCCAAGATGGCTGAGATGCAGGCCAAGATGAGCGAGATGGAAGTCGACGGCCAGTCCGGCGGCGGCATGGTCAAGATCACGCTCAACGGCAAGGGCGAGCTGCGCAAGCTCAAGGTCGATCCGGCCATCGTCGATCGTGACGAAGTCGAGGTGCTGGAAGACCTGATCGTCGCGGCGTTCAACGACGCCAAGGCCAAGGTCGAAGCGGCCATGGCCGAAGAGATGGCCAAGGTCACCGGCGGCCTGCAGCTGCCGCCCGGCATGAAGCTGCCGTTCTAACAAGTCCCCTGGTGAGCCTGTGAGCGGTCCCGAGATCGAGCGGCTGATCCAACTGCTCGCCAAACTGCCGGGCCTCGGCCCTCGCTCGGCGCGCCGCGCCGCGCTGCATCTGTTCAAGAAGCGCGAATCGCTGATGCAGCCGCTGATGGCGGCGATGAACGATGCCGCCGAGAAGGTGCGCGCCTGCTCTGTCTGCGGCAATCTCGACACCAGCGACCCTTGCGCCATCTGCACTGACGGTCGCCGCGATGCGGCGACGATCTGCGTGGTGGAAGACGTCGCCGATCTCTGGGCGCTGGAGCGCGCCGGGGTCTTTCGCGGCAAATATCATGTGCTGGGCGGCGTGCTCTCCGCGCTCGACGGCGTCGGTCCGGACGATCTCGCCATCGGCAAGCTGGTCAACCGCTCGCGCGGCGACGAGGTGAAGGAAGTGATCCTCGCCATGGGCGCGACAGTCGACGGTCAGACCACGGCCCATTACCTCACCGACCGCTTGCGCGACTGCAATGTCGAAGTCACCCGCCTGGCCCATGGCGTGCCGGTCGGCGGCGAGCTCGACTATCTCGATGACGGCACGCTCGGCGCGGCCTTGAAGGCGAGACGGCCGTTATAGCCCCTCGACCAAGCTTGTCAGGTCCGGCGCATCGGTGAAGCGCGCCAGGCGCGGCATGGTCAGCACCTTCACCTTCGGCAAAAAGCGCGCGATGGTCTCGGCGGTCTCCGCCATTTCGACCGGCTGCTCCGGCGATTCGCTGAGCACGATGCCGGCGAGCGGGATGTCGCGCCGCTGCACCGTTTCGGCGGCGGTCAGCATATGGCTGATGGCGCCGAGATAGCTGCCGCCGACCAGCAGCGCCGGAATCTTCAGCGCCGCCATCCAGTCGATCACCGTCTCGTCGTCGTTCAGCGGCGCCATGACGCCACCGACGCCTTCGATCAGCGTGAAGGTCGCGCGGTCGTCGAGCGCCTTTTTGCAAAAATGCAGCAGCGGATTGAGATCGACGCGGCGGTCTTCGCGCTTCGCCGCCATATGCGGCGACAGCGGCAGCTTGAAGCGCCAGGGCGAGATTTGCGCCACCGCTTCGGCTGTCGGGTCGAGGCCAAGCGCGGTCAGCAACAGGCCGCTGTCGCTGGTTGCGGCCTCGCGCGGGTCGTAGCCGCTGATGACGGGCTTGAGCGCGCGCAGCTTGCGATTCTGCCGGCGCAATTGATGCAGCAGCGCGCAGGCGACGAAGGTCTTGCCGATCTCGGTGCCGGCGGCGGAGACGAACAGGCTGCTCATCCGGCGATTCCCAATTTGCGTGTCGCATCGACCAGCCGCTCGATGTCGGCGTCCTCATGGGCGGCCGAGAAGGTGACGCGCAGGCGCGAGCTGCCGTCGGGCACGGTCGGCGGGCGGATCGCCACCACCATGAAGCCGGCCTCTTCCAACTTCGCCGCCGCACCCAGCGCGCGCTTCGGCTCGCCGAGCATGACCGGCACCACGGCGCTCTGCGCCTCCGGCAAATTCAGCGCGCTGGTGAAGAGCCGCGCCTTGGCGCGCGGTTTGGCGACCAACTCGGCGTCGGTCTCGATCAATTCGAGTGCCGCGTCAGCCGCGCCCAAGGCGGCGGGCGGCAGGCCGGTCGAATAGATCAGGCTGCGCGCGCGATGGCGCACCAGATCGAGCGTGTCGGCGTCGGCGCAAAGATAACCGCCGTAAGCGCCGACGGCCTTGGACAGCGTGCCCATCTGCAGCGGCACTTGGCCATCGGCCTTATCCGCATGAGCGCTGCCGCGGCCCTCTCCGATCACGCCCAAGGCATGGGCGTCGTCGGTGAAGAGCCAGGCGTCGTGCTGCTTGGCGATCTCCGCCAGCCGCTTCACCGGGGCGGCATCGCCGTCCATGCTGAAAACGCCTTCGGTCATGACGATGCAGTGGCGGTACTGCGCGCGATGTTTCGCCAACAACTCGGCGCAATGATCGGCGTCGTTGTGGCGGAAGAGGATGATCTTGGCGCGCGAAAGGCGCGAGCCGCCATGCATGCAGGCATGCATCAATTCGTCGCCGACGATCAGGTCGCCTTCGCCGAGCAGCGCCGGGATGATGCCGAGATTGGCGAGATAGCCCGAGCCGAAGACGATGGCGCCTTCGGTGCCTTTGATGCGCGCCAGACGCGTCTCGACCGCGCGATAGAGCGGGTTGTCGCCGGTGACATAGCGCGATGCGCCCGCGCCCGCGCCATAGGCACGCGTCGCGGCGACGGCGGCCTCGATGACTTTGGGATGATGGCTGAGGCCCAGGTAATCGTTGCACGAGAAGGAAACCAGCCGATTCCCGCCGCGCTCGACGATCAAGCCATCTCCGACAATCGGTCCGCGCGCGGTGGGCCGCAGCGCGCGCGTCAAATCCTTGGCGGCGATGTCGGCCAATTTCTCACGAGCGAAGGCGGAGAGGCTCGGGGGGGCGGGGCTGTGCATAAGTCGGTGTCGAAAAAGGTCTCGGGAGACGCCAAACTCGCAATAAACCCAGGCTTTGCCAAGCGATGCCTTTGGACTAGAGTCCGGTCACTTTTCGCCAGTTTGGAAGTCCCATGGCCACGCAGATTCGCATCGACGCCCCCGCCGCTCCGCAGACGGACCCGAATATTCGCCATGATTGGACGAAGGCCGAGGCCGAGGCTTTGTTCGCCCTGCCGCTCAGCGATCTGCTGTTCAAGGCCCAAGGCCTGCTGCGCCAATATTTCGATCCCAATGAAGTGCAGCTCTCGACGCTGCTCAACGTCAAGACCGGCGGCTGCCCGGAAGATTGCCGCTATTGCGCGCAAAGCTCGCGCTACGACACGGGCCTGAAGGCCGAGAAGCTCATGGAGCTGGACGAAGTGCTGGCCGCCGCGCAGAAGGCGAAAGATGCCGGCGCCGGCCGCTTCTGCATGGGCGCGGCTTGGCGCAGCCCGAAGGAGCGCGACCTCGACCGCATCGTGCCCATGATCGAAGGCGTCAAGGCGATGGGGCTGGAGACCTGCGTCACCCTCGGCATGCTTGATGGTGCGCAGGCCGCGCGCTTGAAGACCGCCGGCCTCGACTACTACAACCACAACCTCGACACGTCGGAAGAATATTACCCGCAGGTCATCACCACGCGCACCTACGGCGACAGGCTCGAGACGCTGGCCAACGTGCGCGACGCCGGTCTCAAGGTGTGCTGCGGCGGCATCATCGGCATGGGCGAGGGCGAGCACGACCGCGCCTCCATGCTGGTCACCCTGGCCAATTTGCCGCAGCATCCCGACTCCGTGCCGATCAACGCGCTGGTGCAGATCGAAGGCACGCCCCTGGCGCTCGACGGCAATGCCAAGCGCGACAAGCTTGATTCGATGGACTTTGTGCGCACCATCGCGGTCGCGCGCGTGATGATGCCGGCCTCCATGGTCCGCATCGCCGCCGGCCGCCTGGAGATGGACGAATCGACCCAGGCGCTTTGCCTGCTGGCCGGCGCCAATTCGATCTTCTACGGCGATAAATTGCTGACCACGCCGAACCCGGAAGACGTCGACGACGCTTCGCTGCTCGACAAGCTCGGCTACAAACCGATGACTTCTTCTTGCGGCACGGGCGGCTGCTCTTAAATGAGCGATCCCGCCTGGCTTGCTGAAGGCCTGGCGCATCTTTGGATGCCCTACACGCAGATGCGCACCGCCCTGCCGCCCTTGCCGGTGGCGGGCACTGCCGGCACGCGCATCAAGCTCGCGGACGGGCGCGAGCTGATCGATGGCCTGTCGTCCTGGTGGACGGCCTGCCACGGCTACAATCATCCGCATATCGTCGATGCCATCCGCCGTCAGGCGGAAGCGATGCCCCATGTGATGTTCGCTGGCTTGGCGCACGAGCCGGCGGCCAAGCTCGCCGCGCGTTTGACGAACATGCTGCCCGGCGATCTCGACCGCGTCTTCTTCTGCGATTCCGGCTCGGTCGCCGTCGAAGTGGCGCTCAAGATGGCCGTGCAGTTCTGGCTGAACCAAGGCCAGTACGGCCGCAATAAATTCGTCGCCTTTCGCCACGGCTATCACGGCGACACTATGGGCTGCATGGCGGTGAGCGACACCGAGGACGAGGACGCCATGCACGCCCTCTTTCGCGGCTACATCCCCGAGCAGGTCATCTGCGACCTGCCGCAAGATCGCGCCGGCGAGGTGGCGTTCGACGCCTTGCTGGCGGGCGAGCGCTCGCGCGTCGCCGCGGTGATCGTCGAGCCGCTGGTGCAGGGCGCGGGCGGCATGAAGGTCCATACGCCGGAAACCTTGCGCGCCATCGCGGCGGCTTGCGAGCGGCACGGCGTGCTGCTGATCCTCGACGAGATCGCCACCGGCTTCGGCCGCAGCGGCACGATGTTCGCTTGCGAGCAGGCCGGGGTGACGCCGGACATCCTCTGCCTCTCGAAGGCTTTGACGGGCGGCACGGTCGGGCTCGGCGCGACGGTGGCGAGCAAGCGGGTCTTCGAGGCGTTTCTGTCGGACGATCCGCAAAAGGCGCTGATGCACGGGCCGACCTTCATGGCCAATCCCGTGGCCTGCGCCGCCGCTAACGCCTCGCTCGACCTGTTCGAGCGCGAGCCGCGCCTCGATCAGGTCGCTGCCATTGAAGCGCATCTGCAAGAGGCGCTGGAGCCGGCACGCGCGATGCGCGGCGTGGCGGATGTGCGCGCCAAGGGCGCGATCGGCGTCATCCAACTCGAAGAGATGAAGGGGCTGAGCTGGCTACGCGAACGCTTCGTGCAGGAAGGCCTGTGGCTGCGGCCCTTTGCCGACATCGTCTATTGCGCGCCGGCCTTCACCATCGAGCGCGCCGATCTGGCGCGCCTGACCGACGGCATGGTCAAGATCGTCGGCGAATGGTCGAAAAAGTTCGCCTGATTTCTCGCTAGCTGCGCTCGTCGAAGAGCGCCGGCGCCTGTTCGATCTCTTCCGATTCGCCTTCGATCAGATGGCCGTCGTCCTGCATCACGATCTGCAGCGAGGGCAGCGCCCCCGGCAGATCCTTCTGCTTGGCCTGGCGCACGCCGAGATTGGCCAGCGTGCGCTGGCGCGGCAGCAAGCGGCTGTTGATCGAGCCGACCAGCTTGGCGTGGCTTTCGGCGGCGGCCTTGATGCCCTTGCCGACGCCGGCGACATGGCCGATTACCAGGCCGACCGCTTCGATCAGGTTGCGCGCCGCGGCGATGATCTTTTCCTGGTTCTCCGCCTGCTTGCCGAGATCGACCTCGATGCGCGCGAAGCCGATGTAGGACATCAGGCCGGTCGGGCCGCAGACGACGATGTTCTCCTGCACGGCCTTCTTCTGGAAGGCGGGGTCGGCGCGCCCGAGCCGCTCGATGCCGCCTTCGGTCGGCAGATACATGATGTTGATGGCGCGCGCGATGCGCTCGCCCTTGCCGGCCTTGCGATAGGTTTGCTGAAGCGCGGTGGCGTAATCCTTCGAGGCCAGCGCTTTCAGATGCTGGTTCATGGTGCGGGCCAGCGCCGCATAGGTCTCGGCCTCGCGCTCGGTGCCTTCCGATTCGGCGGCTTCCAGCAGGAATTTCGAGGCCTTGCTGTCGATGGTCAGCACCGTGTTGCCGGGCAGGAACACGACGGCGTCGGGGCGTAGCCGCGCGCCGTCCTCGTTGCCGTCGATGGTGTGCTGGATGATGAAGTCGCGGCCGGCCATCAGGCCGAACTCGCGCAGGGAATTTTCCAGGCCGATCTCGGCGTAATGGCCGGCGCCGGCCGGGTTAGAGAGCGCGCGCAGGATCGTCTCGGTGCGGCCCGTCGTCTGCTGCACCTGGCCGTGCAGGGCGCTGACGCTCTCGTTCAGCTTGCCGACATGGCCCTGCAATTCCTCGGTGGTCTTCTTGACCAGCTCGGCGCTTTCCTTCTTCTGCGCCTCGGCTTCGCGCTTATGGTCTTCCAGCAGCTTGGACGACATGGTCTGGCCCGAGGCGAGCAGCGCGGCCTTGGTCGCTTCCAGCATCTGCGCCTTGGTCGCTTCCCAGTCGCTCATTTGCGCCTTGGCGGCGGCGAGCTCCTGCGCGGCCAGCGCGGCCTGTTTCTCGGCCTGCTGCTGGGCGCGCAAGGCCTCCTCGCGCGCGTCCTGCGCGGCACCGCGCTCGCTTAGGGCGGCGGCCAGGCTTTCCTGCACGGCGGCGAGGCGCGTTTCGGCGGCGGCGGCATCGCGCAGACGCTCCTCGGCGGCTTTCTGGCTTTCGGCGGCGAGCAGGCGCGCTTCGGTCGCGTCGGCCTTCAAGCCGCTGCGGCCGAGGAACAAGGCGACGAAGCCGGCGGCGAAGGCCACGGCGAGGACGAGAAACAGGATTTCGAGGCTGGTCATGGCAGCGGCGGACTCGGCAAATTCGCGGTGTGGCCAGCTTAGCACGGCGCGCCCTGCGGAGCGACCGGATGGCGGCTTGACGCTGCCTTTTCCCCGGCCTACCTAAAGGCCGAAAGGAAATTCCCGCTTATGGCCGTTCTGCCCATCATCACCGCGCCGGACCCTCGCTTGAAGGTCACGGCCAAGCCCGTCGAGAAGGTCGATGCGGCCGTCCGCCGTCTGATGGACGACATGCTGGAGACGATGTATGTCGCGCCGGGCATCGGCCTGGCCGCGCCGCAGATCGGCGTGGCCAAGCGCGTCATCGTCATCGACGTCGCCGGCAAGGACGAGCCGCCGCAGCCGTTCCGCATGGCCAATCCGGAAATTCTCTGGAAGTCCGACGACGTCTCGACCTACGAGGAAGGCTGCCTGTCGGTGCCGGACCATTACGCCGACGTCGAGCGCGCCGCCAAGGTGAAGGTGCGCTATCTCGACGAGCAGAACGAGATCCGCGAGATCGAAGCCGACGGCCTGCTCGCCGTCTGCCTGCAGCATGAGATCGATCACCTGCAGGGCACGCTGTTCGTCGATCACATCAGCTCGCTCAAGCGCGGCATGATCCTGCGCAAGCTCGGCAAGGCCAAGAAAGCCGAGCCGGTCGCCGTCAGCCGGTCGTAGGGCCCGTGGCGCTTCGTATCGCTTTCATGGGCACGCCGGGCTTCTCCGTCCCGGCGCTCAAAGCGCTGCACGAGGCCGGCCACGAGATCGCCGCCGTCTACAGCCAGCCGCCGCGGCCCGCCGGGCGCGGCCAGTTGGAAAAACGCTCCGAAGTGCACGAGGCCGCGCTCGCCCTCGGCCTCGAAGTGCGCACACCGGTGTCGCTGAAAACGCCGGAGGCGCAGGCCGATTTCGCGGCGCTGAAGCTCGATGTCGCCGTGGTCGTCGCCTATGGGTTGATCCTGCCCAAAGCGATTCTTGCCGCGCCCAAGCATGGCTGCCTCAACATTCACGGCTCGCTCTTGCCGCGTTGGCGCGGCGCGGCGCCGATCCAGCGCGCCATCCTGGCGGGCGACAGCGAGAGCGGCATCACCATCATGCAGATGGACGAGGGGCTCGATACCGGCCCGATGCTGCTCAAAGAAGCCGTGCCGATCACGCCGGAAACCACCGCCGATCATCTGCATGACGCGCTGGCTGCGCTCGGCGCCATGATGATCGTGCAGGCGTTGAAGGATGTCGAAGCCGGCACGCTCAAGCCGCAGCCGCAGCCCGCCGAGGGCGCCACCTACGCCAAGAAGCTCAGCCGCGCCGACGGCGTGATCGACTGGCGCAAGAGCGCCGCCGAGATCGAATGCCAGGTGCGCGCGCTGACGCCCTGGCCCGGCGCGTTCTTCAGCCACGACGGCAAGCGCATCAAGCTGCTGGCGGCTTATGCCCATACCGAAGCGGCGCGCAAAATGCCGGGCATGGTGCTGGACGAGCATCTGAATGTCGCTTGCGGCGCGGGCGGCATCCTCACGCTCAGGAAGCTGCAGCGCGAAGGCAAAGCCGCGCTCGATGCCCCGGCGTTCCTGCGCGGCTTCGCCATGCCGCCTGGCACGTTGCTCGACACGCCGGAAGACTGATGCCGCGCTACAAACTCACGATTGAGTACGATGGCGGGCCGTTCGTCGGTTGGCAGCGCCAGGAGAACGGTCCCTCGGTGCAGCAGGCGCTGGAGGAGGCGGTCGAAGCCTTCTGCCAGGAGCGCGTCGTCGTGCATGGCGCGGGCCGCACCGATGCCGGCGTCCATGCGCTCGGCCAGGTCGCCCATATTGAGATCGCCAAGGATGCGCCGCCCGACAAGGTGCGCGACGCGCTCAACTTCCATCTCAAGCCCGATCCCATCGCCGTGCTGTCGGCGGAGATCGCCGCGCCGGATTTCCATGCGCGCTTCTCGGCGACGGGCCGCGCCTATCTCTATCGCATCCTGACGCGCCGCGCCCCGGCGGTGCTGGAGCGCGGCCATGTCTGGCACTTGCCTGTCGCGCTGGACGCCGCAGCCATGCACGAGGCGGCGCAAGTCCTGGTCGGCCATCACGACTTCAACAGCTTCCGCAGCACCGAGTGCCAAGCCGACAGCCCGGTCAAAACCCTCGACGAATTGTCGGTCAGCCGCGTCGGCGAGGAGATTCATGTGGTCGCCAAGGCTCGCTCTTTCCTGCACAACCAAGTGCGGATCATGGTCGGCACCTTGAAGCTAGTCGGCGAGGGCAAGTGGACCGCGCAGAACGTCGCGGCAGCGCTGACTGCGGCGGATCGCACAAAAGGTGGCCCGACCGCCCCACCGGATGGGCTTTATCTCACCCAAGTGCGTTACTAAACGTTTATACGGCGTATATTCATTATTGTATAGTTTATACAGTTTTCACGTATTTATTCGATTGATCGGACTGGATATGTGAAAGAATGGCTTATATTCTAAAATTAGTTTTATACACTATATAAACATATTAAGCTGATTTCATGGATATCAGTTTCACCGGCGATAAACGCATCACCCTGACCGTCAGCCTGACGCTGGCTGAATTACAACGCGCGCTCAGCGATGGCCGCCTAGTGGTGAACCTCAGCGCCGACGGCCCGATCGAGGACGCCCGGCCGCTGACGGCCGAGGACGTCGCCGCCGTCTGCCGCTGCTACGGCGCTGAGAGCCTTGCCGCCAATCTGTTGTGGGAGGTGGCGCAGGCCGGCGAGGCGGGCATTGCCTCGAACGCCTTGAAGGAGCTGCTCGGCCTGACCAGCAGCCAGCAATTGGCCGGCGTCTTCTCCGGCCTCGGCAAGACGCTGGCGCGCTTGCTGCCCGGCCGCGAAGGCCTGTTCCTGATGCGCGACTGGCTCGGCGAGACCGGCGAATATCACTACCGCTTGCCGGCCGACGTGCGACATGGAGTCATCGCCGCCTTCGGCAGCTAGGTCGGCGCGATCAAAATTTTCAGCTGACGCTAGGGCGCCTGCGAGGCGTCGCGACCCTGCGATTGACGAAAGATCGCCGCCCGTTCGGCCGGCATCTGATCGAGCGTCGCTTCGAACTGAGCGCGCTGTTCCGGAGACATTTGCATGGAGACCTGCGGCTTGCTCGCCGGCGATTGCGGCGGGTCGATCAGCTCGCGCGCGACCAAGGCGACGGTGAGGCCGATGACGAAATTCACGGCCACGGGGATGAGCGCCTGGCGGTTGCTGAGCGACAGCGCCGTGCGCGCGATGAACCACTGATAGGCGAACATGGCGATGGCGACGAGCGCTGGCAGCACGGTCAACGCGTCGAAGGCCTGCGCCGCCGCGACCGCCGGCAAGAATGCGGTCATCTCCAGCAAACCGCCCCAATTGTTGGCGACGATATAGCGCGAATAGAACTGCGCGCGGCCGAGCTTGTCGGCCACAGTGACCATGGCCAGCGGAAAGGCCGTCCAGCCGATGACATAGGCGATCAGCTCGACCATCAAGAGCCGCGTGCCGTCGATCGGCGGGCCGCTGCCGTCCGGCGTCGCGACATTGATGGCGACGACCAACGCGTAGGCCGGCGCGGCGATGACGGCGGCCCAGAAGGACAGCCAGAAACCGCGCTCGCTGTCGTCGAAATGGGCGAGGCCGCCGGCATCGGCCCAGGCCATGCGCCATGCGCCGTAAACGCCCGCCGACAGATCGCGCAGATTAAGCATGGCGGGCGTCGAGCATGCTTACGCCTTCTTGGCGAAGTAGCGTTCGAGGCAGAGGAGATAGATGTCGGCGAGCTTATCCATGTCGGCGACGGCGACGCGCTCGTCGGCCTTGTGCATGGTCTGGCCGACCATGCCGAACTCCACCACCGGGCAATGGTTGGTGATGAAGCGTGCGTCCGACGTGCCGCCGGTCGTCGACTGATCCGGGGTGATGCCGGTGACCTCCTTGATCGCGCCGGCCACCAGATCGTTGAGCGGGCCGGGCGGAGTCAGGAAGGATTCGCCGGTGATATGGGTGCGGAATTCGTAGCGCGTGTTGCCGGCGATGCCCTTGAAGGTCTCGTCGAGCCATTTGATCAGCGTCGCCGAGGTATGGGCGTCGCTGAAGCGGATGTTGAACGTCGCGCTGATCTGCGGCGGGATCACGTTCGAGGCCGGATTGCCGACGTCCACCGTGCTCACTTCCAGCGTGGTCGGCTGGAAATGCGCCGTGCCCTCGTCGAGCTTGTGCTCGGTGATGGCGGTCAGCATCTTCAACATGCGCGGGATCGGGTTGTCGGCCAGATGCGGATAGGCGGTGTGGCCTTGGGTGCCGAACACGGTGAGGTAGCCGACCAGGCTGCCGCGCCGGCCGATCTTCATCATCTCGCCGAGTTTCAGCGGGTTGGTCGGCTCGCCGACGATGCAGACGTCGATCTTCTCGCCCTTCGCCTTCATCCAGTCGAGCACCTTGCGGGTGCCGTTGATGGCATAGGCTTCTTCGTCGCCGGTGATAAGCAGGCTGATCGAGCCGGGCAGTTTCGGATGCTTCTCCTTGAAGCGCGCCACCGCGGCGACGAAGGCGGCGATGGCCCCCTTCATGTCGGATGCGCCGCGCCCGAACAGCACGCCGTCGATCACCTCAGCCTTGAAGGGGTCGACCGTCCAGCCTTTGAGATCGCCGGTCGGCACCACGTCGGTATGGCCGCCGAAGCAGAAGTTCGGGCCGTCCGTGCCGAGGCGGGCGTAGAGATTGTCGACATCCGCCGTCCCGTCCTGATGGAAGGGCAGCCGATGGCAGACGAAGCCGAGCGATTCGAGGGCGCGCTGCAGCTTGCCCAGAGCGCCTTCGTCCGCCGGCGTCACGGAGGCGCAGCGGATCAGGTCCTGGGCGAGAGCGAGCGGGCTTTTCAGATCGGCGACGTCAGTTGCCATCGGCTTGCTCCTTAGTCGCGCAGCAGTTCGTTGATCGAGGTCTTCGAGCGGGTGCGCTCGTCGACGCGCTTCACGATCACGGCGCAATAGAGCGACGGGCCCGGCGTGCCGTCCGGCAGCGGCTTGCCCGGCATGGCGCCCGGCACGACGACCGAGTAAGCCGGCACGCGGCCGACATGCACTTCGCCGGTGCTGCGGTCGATGATCTTGGTCGAGGCGCCGAGGAAGACGCCCATGGAGAGCACTGAGCCGGTCTCGACGACGACGCCTTCGGCGACTTCCGAGCGCGCGCCGATGAAGCAGTTGTCCTCGATGATGACGGGGCCGGCCTGCAGCGGCTCGAGCACGCCGCCGATGCCGATGCCGCCCGAGAGGTGGCAGTTCTTGCCGATCTGGGCGCAGGAGCCGACGGTCGCCCAGGTGTCGACCATGGTGCCGCTGTCGACATAAGCGCCGAGGTTGACGAAGGAGGGCATCAGCACGACGCCCGGCGCGACGAAGGCGCCGCGGCGCACGACCGAGCCCGGCACCGAGCGGAAGCCGGCCTTGCGATAGCGCGCGTCGTCCCAGCCGGCGAACTTCGAGCCGACCTTGTCGAACCAGGGCGAGGGGCCGCGGTTCGGATCGGTCGGGCCGCCCGGCTGCGGCATGTTGTCGTTGAGGCGGAACGAGAGCAGCACGGCCTTCTTGGCCCACTGGTTCACCTCCCACTTGCCGCTCGTCTTCTCGGCGACGCGGATCTCGCCGGCATCGAGCCCTTCGAGAGTGGCTTCGACGGCGTCGCGCACTTCGCCCTTGGTGGTGGCGTTGATGCCGTCGCGGGCATCCCAGGCGGCGTCGATCGCGGTCTGCAGGGCTTTCTTGTCCATGGCGAAGCGGAAGTCCTTCTAGCTTTCAGGAAAGGGGGCTTTTTCCGAAGAAACGGGCGGGAAAAGGGCTCCGAACATGCGGGAGGGGGCGGTGCCTGTCAACCGCCCGCAGAGAGGGTTTTTCCCCTCGAAAAGCTGAGAAAATCAGGCCGTTTTCAAGGCCTCGGCCGTCTCGCGCAGCCAGCCCGTCAGATCGTCGGTGACATAGTGCACCGGCCCCTCGGCGCAGGGCATCGGCACCAAAGTTTCGGGATTCTCGAGCGGGGTGACCAGCACGGTCGCCATGCCGAGCGCGGCGGCGGGCGTGAGGTTGACGAGCGTGTCCTCGAAGAAGGCCGCTTGGGTCGGCGTCACGCCATGGGCGCGCATCATGCGCTGATAGCAGTCGGGGTCCGGCTTGCAGACGAACTCGGCGGCGGCGACGTCGAAGATATCGGCGAAATGATGGGCGATGCCGAGGCGGGCCAGCACGTTCTCGGCATGGCGCAGCGAACCGTTGGTGAAGACCAGCTTACGGCCGGGCAGCGCTTCGAGCGCCGCGTCGAGCGCCGGGGCGGGCGTGATCACCGTCAGGTCGAGCTCATGCACGTAATCGAGATAGCGGTGCGGATCGACTTCGGGGTGGTGCAGCAGCAACCCGCGCAGGGTCGTGCCGTACTGGTGGAAATAGCGTTTCTGCATCTCACGGGCGGCGACGCGGTCGAGATTGAACTGCTCGGACAGGAAGGCGCCCATGCGCACATCGACCTGGTCGAACAGGCGGCTGGTGCGCGGATAGAGCGTGTTGTCGAGGTCGAACACCCAATCGCGCACCCGAGAGAGCGGGGCGCGATCCGGGGGTGCTTTTCTAACTGACTGATTTTCCATGATATTCTGGCAAGTTTTGCCGCTGATCGTAACGCTTCGTTAAGTCCCTCACCGCTATTTTACGACAAGGCTGTCACCGGTGGACGCAAGAAAAGGCGGGCCGCCGCTCTGGGACGCCAGATCGCCGTCGTCAGTCGCCGTCCCGCGCCCGTTCACCTTCAGGCTGCCATGAACCGTCCCGAGAACAGTCCCGTCGCTCTTTCGGCTGCCGCGCGCGCCGTCGAGACGCCCCGCGCTGCGGATCCGGTCACGGCGCTTCGCGCCGAGCGCGATCGTTTCGTCGCGTTGGCCTTTGCCGCCGCCGATCTCCTGCTCGAGCTCGACGGCGAGCAGCATGTCGCCTTCGCCGCTGGCGCGACGGCGGCCTTTGTCGGCCTTGCGCCGCAAGCCCTCGCTGGCAAAAGCTTCCTCGATCTGGTCGCCACCGCCGACCGCCCGATGATGCGCGAGGTGCTGGCGCAATGCGCGCGCGGCAAGCGCATCCGCAACGTCGTTCTGCGTCTGCGCGGCACCGGCGAGGACAATTCGCCGCCGAGCGCGCCGCTCTGCCTGATCGGCTATCGTTTGCCGGATATGGCGCAAAACGGAGCCCAGGGCATGGGCGGCCGCTATTACCTGTCATTGCGCGCCGGCGGCCATGAGCCGCGCCTGGGCGACGACGATCCCGTGCCGCTGGTCAGCGGCGGCGACAGCGGCCTTTGCAACTCGCGCTCCTTCGCCGCTTTGGCGGCCGAGCGCCTCGGCGCTGCCGGCGCCATCGCCGTCGATGAAGGCGGCAAGTCCTACACGCTGACGCTGCTGCGTTTCACCGGCCTCAACGAATTGCGCCGTCGGCTCGACCGCGACGCGCGCGGCCAACTCGTCGCTGCAATCGGCGGCGGTTTGCGCGCGCTGGCCGTCAACGGCGATCTCGCCGGCCAGTTCGACGGCGAGAATTTCGGCCTGATCCATCCCAAGGATGCCGACATTCCAGGCTTCGAGCGGATGATCGTCCATCTGTCGCGTCAGATGGACCCGCAATGCCTGCCGAAGGCGCCGGCGTCGGGCAAGAAAGCGCCGGCGAAGAAGCCCGGCGCTTTGACGGGCGGCGTCACCGTGGCGCGCGCCCTCGTCGAGATGGACGTCTCCGGCATGGGCCAGCCGGAACAGGTGAAGGCCATGACCTTCATCGTCAACCGCTTCACCGACAATCGCGTCGGCGATTTCAAGATCGCCAGCGCCAGCGCCGGCCTCAGCGCCATGATCGGCGAAACGGTGCATAAGCTGGCGGAATTCCGCTCGATCGTCGTCGAAGGCGATTTCGCCATGGCGTTTCAGCCGATCGTGGCGCTGGCTGACCGCAAGATCCACCATTTCGAAGTGCTGGCGCGCTTTCCGAAGTTCGGCAACCGCCTGACGCCCTATGAAGCGATCACCTTCGCCGAGCAGACGGGTCTGATCTGCGACTTCGATCTGGCCATGTGCGGCAAGGCGCTGGCTTGGCTCGAGACGCAGCGCGCCGAAGGCCGCACGCATATGCTCGCGGTGAATCTTTCGGGCAGCTCCCTCAGCCTGCCGTCTTTCGTCAAGGCTTTGCACAAGCTGCTCCAGCGTCATGAAGGCGTGCGCCGCCAAGTCGCGTTCGAGGTCACGGAATCGGCACGCATCGCCGACCTGCGCGGCGTGAATGCCATCGTCAAAGGCTTGCGCGCGGAAGGCCACAAGGTCTGCCTCGACGACTTCGGCTCTGGCGCGGCGGCGTTCCATTACTTGCGTGCGCTCGATGTCGACGTGGTGAAGATCGACGGCATCTATGTGCGCGACGCTTTCAAGAACAGCAAAGCCGCCGCCTTCCTCAAGGCGATGGCCGGCCTGTGCAACGATCTCGGCATCGCCACCGTCGCCGAGATGGTCGAGGACGAAGCCAACCTCGCCTTCCTGCGCCAATGCGGCGTCGATTACGGCCAGGGCTGGCTGTTCGGCAAGCCGTCGCTCGATATCGAGGAATTTCTCTCGCCGCCGAAGACCTTGCCGGCGGCGCCGACCGCCGTCGCTGCTAATGTAGACAGCGGCGCGCTTCGCCGCAGCGCCGGGGGCCAGGCTTGATCGGCGTTTTCGGCAAAACGCGCGACGCCGAATCTCCTTTCGACCGGCGTCTGCAGAGCGCGCTCATCGATTCGCGCCAGCGCTATAAGGATCTTGTCGATATCGCCGGCGATTTCGCCTGGGAGACCGACAGGAGCGGCCAGTTCGTCTTCGTCTCGCCGCGCGGCGCGCTCGGCTACGCTGCTGCCGAGCTGATCGGTCGGCCGGCTGCGCAATTTCTCGCCGATCCTCAGGATGACGCCGCCGCTTTCACGGCGCGCGAGCCCATCGAGAACCTGCAGCTTTGGCTGCGCCGCGCCGATAATGAGGCCGCCTGCCTGCGGCTCTCCGCCGTGCCGGTGCTCGATAGCGAAGGCGTCTGGCAAGGCACGCGCGGCATCTGTCGCGACATCACCGCGGCGCGCGCGCGCGATGCCGCTTTGGCCCACGCCGATCTGCGCGAGCGCCTGCTTGGCCATATCCTGCGCGCCCTGCGCGACAGCATCGAGCCTGCCGAAATGCTCAGCGCCGCCGCCATGGCGACGGCCCGCGCGTTCGGCGCCGCGAGCTGCCATGTATTGCGCGCCGATGCGGGGGATCATTACGCAGTCGCCGCGCATGTCGATTTGAGCGGGGCGGGTCTTGAATCCGATTGGCGCGAAGCGCCGCTCGCCGCCGCCGTTTCGCTCGATCAGCCGGTTGCGGCCGGCGTCTGGCTCGTCGCCGCGGCGCGCTATCGCCATGCCGTCAAAGGGCTGGTGGTCTTGAAGGCGCTCGACGACCGGCCGTGGGACGCCGACGCCATCGCACTTATCGGCGGGGTAGCCGATCATCTCGGCATCGCCCTGGCGCAGATCGAGGATCGCGAACAGCTGCGACAATTGTCGCGCACCGACGGTCTGACCGGCCTGCTCAATCGCCGCACCTTCTATGACGAGGTCGAGCGCCGCTGGCGCCGCGCCCGCGCCGAAGCCCGCCCATCCGGCGCGCTGGTCTACTGCGATCTCGACAATTTCAAGCTGGTCAACGACCACGCCGGCCATGGCGCGGGTGACGAGGCCCTGCGCGCCGTCGCGCGCATCCTGAGTGATCTGACGCGCGGCCAGGATCTGGTGTCGCGCCTCGGCGGCGACGAATTCGCCCTCTGGCTCGAAGGCGCGGATCGCGCCGGGGCCGAGAGCAAGGCGGCCGCCATTCTCGCCGCGGTGAAAGGCCTGGCGCATATGTCTGGCGACCCGGCGAGGCCTTTCGCCGTCTCGCTCGGCCTCGCGCTGGCTTCGCCCGTTGATGCCGACCTCGATGCCTTCCTCGCGCGCGCCGACGGCGCCATGTACGCGGCCAAGCAGGCCGGCAAGGGCCAAGTCGCTTTTTCAGATCATCCTCACGAAGAGCGCCCGGCATGATCGGCGCGATGAAGCGGTTCCTGGGCCGCGCCGGCATCGGCGTCGCCATCGAATACGAAGACGCGCGCGATCTCGCGCGCCATCCGGACATGCAGGTGCGGCGCAAGCTGGCGCGCCGTGCCGATGTGAAGCCGGAAATCCTCTATTATCTCGCCGCCGATCCGGCCGCCGAAGTGCGCCGCGCCATCGCCGCCAACGAGGCGACGCCGGGCCAAGCCGATCTGATCCTGGCGCGCGACGCCGACGAGCTGGTGCGCGCCGATCTTGCCGCTAAGATCGCCCGCATCGCGCCGCATCTGTCGGCCCAAGAGCAGGGCAAGCTGCGCGACATCGCGCTCGAAGTGCTCGACATCCTGGCGCGCGACGAAGCGGCGCGCGTGCGCCGCATTATCGCCGAGACCCTGAAGGACGTGGCGCAGGCGCCGGCAGACATCGTCCGTCATCTGGCGCAGGACGCCGACGTGTCGGTCGCCGCGCCCTTGCTGCAATTCTCTCCGCTGCTCAGCGAAGCCGACCTGATCGCCATCATCGACACCGCCTCGCGCGACGATGCGCGGGGCGGCGCCGTGGCGGCCATCGCCCGGCGCGCTGGTCTCGGCTCGCGCGTCGCCGACGTGATTTCCGAAAGCCGCAGCATCGAGGCAGTGACGGCGCTGCTCGCCAATTCGAGCGCGCAGATCCGCGAAGAAACGCTCGATCTGCTCGCCGAGCGCGCGCCGCCGCACAAGCCTTGGCACGCGCCCTTCGTGCGCCGCCCACAATTGCCGCGCAGCACGGCGACCAAGCTCGCCGGTTTCGTCGCCGATTCGTTGCTGTCCGTGCTGATGAAGCGCGAGGATCTGCCGCCCGAGACCTTGAGCGAGGTTTCGCAGGTGGTGAAGAAGCGCATCGCCGCCGGAGAAACGCTGCGCCCGGTGGAAGACGCGACGCGCGACGCTGAAGCGGCGGCCGACGACGGCAACAAACTGCTCGACCGCAACCTGATGCGCGAAGGCGGCCCGCGCCTCGCCGAATATGTCCAGCGGCTGTACCTGAAGGGCGAACTGAACGAGGACGCGCTCGACGAAGCTTTGTCGCTCGGCAACAGCGAGTTTCTCGGCCTCGCTTTGGCCTACAAGGCGGGCGTGGCGCGCACGGTGGTGACCCGCATCGTCGCCGCCCATAGCGCCAAGGGCATGACGGCGCTGGCTTGGAAGGCCGGTCTGACCATGCGCTTCGCCATTAAGCTGCAGACGCGTTTGGCCGGCGTCGCGCCGCGCGACATCCTGGCGGCCAAGAACGGCACCGACTATCCGCTGACGCCGGACGAGATGAACTGGCTGCTAAGCTTCTTCAGCGAGTAGCAAAAAAGCCCGCGCAGAGCGATCCGCGCGGGCTTTTGATTCGATGGAGAGGCTTAGTCCTCTCGGATCATCGTGCCGACGCCGTGCTCGGTAAAGATCTCGAGCAGCAGCGAATGGGGCACCGTGCCGTCCATGATGACGGCGGCATCGACCTGGCCCTCGACCGCGAACATGCAGGTCTCGATCTTCGGGATCATGCCGCCCTTGATCGTTCCGTCCTTGATCAGCTTCTTGCATTCGCTGATGGTCAGCTCGGGGATCAGGTTGCCTTGCTTGTCGAGGACGCCCGACACGTCGGTCATCATCAACAGGCGCGTCGCGCCGACCGCCGGAGCGATGGCGCCCGCCGCCGTGTCGGCGTTGATGTTGAAGGTCTCGCCATTCTTGCCGACGCCGATGGGCGCGATCACCGGGATGATGTCCGAATCCTTGAGGTCTTCGAGGATGTGCGGATTGACCCGGCTGGGCTCGCCGACGAAGCCGAGATCGAGGATCTTCTCGATGTTCGAATCGCTCGCTTTGTGGCGGCGCTTCAGCTTGGTCGCCTGGATCAGGTTGCCGTCCTTGCCCGACAGGCCGACGGCGTTGCCGCCCGCCTCGTTGATCTCGGTGACGATCGCCTTGTTGATCGAGCCGCACAGCACCATCTCGACGATCTCGACGGTCGCCTTGTCGGTGACGCGCAGGCCGTCGACGAACTCGCTCTTGATCTTCAGGCGGTCGAGCATCTGGCCGATCTGCGGGCCGCCGCCGTGCACGACGATCGGATTGATGCCGACCTGCTTCAAGAGCACGACGTCGCGCGCGAACATCTTAGCGAGTTCCGGATCTCCCATGGCGTGGCCGCCGTACTTGACCACGAAGGTCTCGCCGGCGTAGCGGCGCATATAGGGGAGGGCTTCGGAGAGCGTGCGAGCCTTGTCGAGCCACACGGCGTCGTAGGAGGGCTTTCTTTTCTGTGTCATGGCAGAAACCTTATCCGATCTAACGGCCAGCCGCCACGGCGACCAAAGCGGCGCGCAGGGCGGGAATTCCCTCGCCGGCCAGCGCGCTGGTGACGAGGATTTCGGGATGGGCGGCGGGGTGCTTGGCCAGCACGGCGGCGATGTCGCTCTTGAGCGCGGCCAGCGGCGTCGGCTTGACCTTGTCGGCCTTGGTCAGCACCGCTTGATAGGAGATGGCGCAGCTATCGAGCAGCTTCATCGTCTCCTCGTCGCTCTTCTTGAGCTCGTGGCGGGCATCGAGCAGCAGGCAGACGCGGCGCAGCGTCTGGCGGCCCTTCAAATAAGCCTCGATGGTGCGGTTCCAGGCGCCGACCTTGTCCTTCGAGACCTTGGCGTAGCCGTAGCCCGGCAGGTCGACGAGCATCATCACGCCACCGAGATCGAAGAAGTTGATCTGCTGGGTGCGGCCTGGCGTGTTCGAGGTGCGCGCCAGGGTGTTGCGCCCGGTGAGCGCATTGACCAGGCTCGACTTGCCGACGTTTGAGCGCCCGGCAAAGGCGATCTCCACCAGGCGCGCCGGCGGCAGCTGCTCGACCTTGGTCGCGCCGGCCGTGAAGTCGCAAGGCCCGGCGAACAATCGCCGGGCCTCGTCTTCGCGAAGTTTGTCGTCGGCTTCGGTCATGTGCCTCAGGTCGCTTTGACGCCCATGCGGCGCATGATGAGGAACTGCTGGGCGATGGACAGCAGGTTGTTCCACGACCAGTAGATCACCAGGCCGGCCGGGAAGGGCGCCAGCATGATGGTGAAGATCACCGGCATGATCATGAAGATCTTCGCCTGGATCGGATCGGGCGGCTGCGGGTTCAGCTTCATCTGCAGGAACATGGTCACGCCCATGATCAGCGGCCAGGCGCCGATCATCAGGAAGTGCGGCACGTCGTAGGGCAGGAGGCCGAACAGATTGAAGATCGTGGTCGGATCGGGCGCCGACAGGTCGCTGATCCAGCCGTAGAACGGCGCGTGGCGCATCTCGATGGTGACGAACAGCACCTTATAGAGCGAGAAGAACACGGGGATCTGAATGACGATCGGCAGGCAGCCCGACGCCGGATTGACCTTGCTCCGCTTATAGAGCCCCATCATCTCGGTGTTGAGCTTCTGGCGGTCGTCCTTATAGCGCTCGCGCAGCTTCATCATTTCCGGCTGCAGCTTCTTCATCGCGCTCATCGACACGTAGGACTTGTTGGCGAGCGGGAAGAACAGGATCTTGACGATCAGCGTGACCATCATGATCGCCAGGCCGAAGTTGCCGAGCAGGTTGTAGAAGAAGTCGATGGCGTAGAAGAACGGCTTGGTCAGGTAGTAGAACCAGCCGAAATCGACCGCCTTGTCGAACAGCAGGATGCCGTGCTCGTCTTCGTATTTGTCGAGCAGCTTCACTTCCTTGGCGCCGGCGAACAGGTTCGACTTCACCTCGATGGACGCGCCGGGCGCGACGGTGGTCGCTTCGCCGAGCCAATCGGCCTGGTATTTGTCGAGACCGTTCTCGGTGCCATGCACCCAGCGCGAGTCGACGGTCTTGGTTTTGTCGGGAATCAGAGCGGCGAGCCAATATTTGTCGGTGATGCCGAACCAGCCGCCGGTGGTCTTGCGGGTGATGGCCTTCTGCTCGACGACGTCCTTGTAGCTCGGCTCGCGCAGCTGGCCGTCGAGCACACCGACCGGGCCTTCATGCAGGATGAAATAGCCCGAGGTGGTGGGCGTGCCGGTGCGCGAGACCAGCGCGTAGGGGAACAGGGTGACCGGAGCCGCGCCGCTGTTATCGACGCGCTGGGTCACGGTGAACATGAAGTTGTCGTCGACCGCGATGGTGCGGATGAAGGTCAGGCCTTGGCCATTGTTCCAGCGCAGCACGGCCGGCGTCGACGGCGTCAGGCTCTTGGCTTCGCTCTGCCACGGCGTGTCGGGGCCGGGCACGGCGATGCCCTGGCCCTGCGGCAGCCAGCCGAATTCGGCGAAGTAGGGATGCTCGGTGCCGGCCGGCGCGAAGAGCGCGATCTGCGGGCTCGTCGGGTCGACGGTCGCGTGATAGTCGACCAGGGTGAGCTGGTCGAGACGGGCGCCGATCAGCGAGATCGAGCCGTTGAGGCGCGGCGTCTCGATCTGCAGGCGCGGCGCGGCGCCGGTCGGCACGCGATCGCCGGTGGTCGGCGCTTGCGGCATCAGGTTGCCCGGCGCGGCATTGGGTGTTTGCGGCAGGATGGCGCTGCCGCTGGTCGCGGGCGCGGTCGGCGTCGTCGCGGCGGCGGCCTTCTCCTCGGCCTGCTTCGCCTGCTCGGCCATCTCCGCCTGCTGGCGCTTCGCCGCTTCCTGGCGCGGTGCCTCGAAGAAGAATTGGAAACCGAACATGATGGCGACCGAGATGACGATCGCGATGATCAGGTTGCGTTGGTCGTTCATGAACCGATCCGCTCGACTGTAATGGGGCGCGCGACGTGCGCGGCCCCTTGATGGGACGCGCTATGCGCGTCATGGGGGGAATAAGAAGAGGCGTTGCGCCAGCCCGGCCATTCGTCCGGCACTTCATCGATGCCGCCGGCGTTCCAGGGGTGGCAGCGGCCGATGCGCTTGGCGGCGAGCCAGCCGCCGCGCAGCGCCCCGAAGCGCGCCACAGCTTCATAGCCGTAATGGGAGCAGCTCGGATAGAAGCGGCAGCAGGGGCCGAAGGCGGCCGACAGCGTGAGTTGATAGGTGCGGATCGCGCCCAACAGGGCGGCGCGCGCGACAGTCGACATTAGGTTCTGGGGGGCGCGGCTCGTCATGGTCAGGCGCGCCGGCTCTTTTCGCCGTCCGCATTGTCTTTCGAGGAGACATGCGCGCCCGTCTTGCGCAGCGCCGTTTCCAGGTCTTGCAGCAGGGCGGGGAAGGGGCGAGTCATGGTTTGCTGGCGGCCGATCAGAACGTAGTCGTAGGCGGCGCGGGCTTGTGTCGGCATGACCGCTTCGGCGGCGGCCTTCAGGCGACGGCGCGCCCTGTTGCGGGCGACGGCGTTGCCGACCTTGCGGCTGACGGTGAAGCCGACGCGCGATGCTGCGGGAGCGGCTGCGGCGTCGGGATCGGCGGGCTGATGGGGCCGGGCTTGCAGGATGAGGCCAGCGGCCGCCCATTTGCGGCCTTGGCTGGCGACGATGAGGAATTCCCGCCGCCGCTTGAGGCGGTCGAGAATCCCCATGATCTTAGGCGGAGAGCTTCTTGCGGCCCTGCTTGCGGCGGTTGGACAGCACCGCGCGGCCACCGACGGTCGCCATACGCGCGCGGAAACCATGCCGACGCTTGCGGACCAGGACGCTGGGTTGATAAGTGCGCTTCACGGGAAAACTCCCTCGGACGGCTCAAAGTTGAATGCGAGGCCCGCTGTATAAGGGCTGGCACCTGGGAAGTCAACGCGCTTTGGCCGGTTTTTTGCGCCGGTAATTCCGCTCAGTCCATTGAAAAATAAAGCATTTTTCAAGATATGGGGTCCGGCGAGGCTCGCCGGGCCATAAATCCTGTCCCGCCGCGCCGGATCGGGGGGTTTTGGCGCGTAAAAACAGGGCTGGCAATGCCGCTCAGGCGGCCCACATGAAGGTCTCGCCGCGTTCCGCCGGCTGGGCGGGACCGCGCCGCTTGGGGTAAGTTAGGGGCCATGCCCGAATCCGCCAAATCGCTGCCGTCGCCGTACCGCAGCCTGTCGGCCCGCCTGCTGGTGCTGACCATGACCTTCGTCATGCTGGCCGAAGTGCTCATCTTCGTGCCCTCGGTGGCGCGTTTCCGCTCGACCTATTTCGAAGACCGCATCGCCGCCGCCCATCTCGCCGCGCTCGCGCTCGAAGCGACGCCCGACAACATGCTGAGCCGCGAACTGCAGGACGAGCTCTTGCGCCATGTCGGCGCGCATAGCGTCGTGCTGCAGCGCCTCGAATCGAAAGCGCTGATCCTGTCGGACGACGCGCCACTGCAGATCGACGACATGGTGAGTCTGCGGCGCGAGATGTTCTTCGACCGCATCGCCGCCGTGGTCGACACGCTGATCCAACCCGGCAACCGGGTGCTGCGCGTGCGCGGCCCGTCGCCGCAGGACGCCAAGATGACCGTCGAGCTGGTGATGGACGAGGCGCCGCTGCGCGCCGCCATGTGGGACTTCACCGAGCGCATCATGTTCGTCTCGGCCGTCGTCTCGCTGGTCACCGCCGTGCTGGTCTATCTCTCGCTCCGCTGGCTGATGGTGCGCCCGATGCGCCGCCTCACCGAAAGCATGATGGCCTTCAGCCAGAACCCCGACGATCCGAGCCGCATCATCGTGCCGAGCAAGCGGCGCGACGAGATCGGCCTCGCCGAAGCGGAGCTCGCCAGCTTGCAGCAACGCCTGCGCGCCGCGCTCGGCCATCGCTCGCGCCTCGCGGCGATCGGCGAGGCGGTCGCCAAGATCAATCACGATCTGCGCAATATCCTCTCGACGGCGCAGCTCATGTCCGACCGCTTGAGCATGAGCAACGATCCGCAGGTCAAGCGCACCACGCCGCTGTTGGTGAAGGCGATCGATCGGGCGATTCAGTTGTGCCTGCGCACCATGGATTTCGCCAAGCCGCGCCCCGAGATCATCCCGAGCGCCTTCCCCTTGCGCGATCTCGTCGCCGACATCTCGACCTGGTTGTCGCCGACGCTCGGCGACAAGACCGAGATCGTCAACAGCGTGCCGGCCGATTTCGAGGTCTATGCCGATCGCGACCAACTGGCTCGCCTGCTCAGCAATCTCTTGCGCAATGCCGGCACGGCGGGCGCTTCGCGCATCGCGGTGGCGGCGCGCAGCGACAAGTCGAGCGCTTCGCCGCGCATCGTCATCGATGTCGCCGACAACGGTCCCGGCCTGCCTGAGAACGTGCGCTCGCGCCTGTTCCAGCCCTTCGCCGGCTCGGCGCGCGACGGCAGCACCGGGCTCGGCCTCGCCATCGTGCGCGATCTGGCGCGCGCCCATGGCGGCGACATCGCGCTCGTCACCTCGGGCGAAGACGGCACGGCTTTCCGCCTCACCTTGCCGCAGCCCGACGCGCGCCGGGTGCGCGCGTTGCGCAACGCCGGCGCGCCGCATCCGGCAGAATAATCTTACGTAGAGTTCAGCGATGCCCTGGGATCCCAATCAATATCTGAAATTCGCCGCACCGCGCGAGCGCCCGGCGCTCGATTTGCTGGCGCGCATCCAGGCCGGCAATCCCGGCCGCGTCTACGATCTCGGTTGCGGCAGCGGCAACACCACGCGATTGCTCCAGCAGCGCTGGCCGCGCGCCCGCATCACCGGCGTCGATTCTTCATCCGAAATGCTCGCCGAGGCGCGCGCGGTGCAGGCCGCCGGGCCGGTTGTGCGCTATCCGCTCGAATATGTGCAGGCCGATCTCGCCACCTGGATGGCGGGCGATCCGGTCGACGTCGTCTATTCCAACGCCGCCTTCCACTGGCTCGGCAACCATGAGCGCCTCTTTCCCAAATTGATGCGCTCGCTGATGGCCCATGGCGTGCTCGCGGTGCAGATGCCGCGCGGCCACGGCAGCCCGCGCATCGATGCGCTGGTCGAGATCGCGAAGGATCCGCGCTGGAAGGATCGCGTCGCGCCGCATCT
The DNA here is from genome assembly GCA_035714115.1 of Alphaproteobacteria bacterium. Classification (GTDB taxonomy): domain Bacteria; phylum Pseudomonadota; class Alphaproteobacteria; order SMXQ01; family SMXQ01; genus CAMAVH01. The sequence continues at coordinate 11,424 of DASTMO010000052.1, read as the reverse complement.
CTTCCCCGAGGTCGCGCCGCCCGCCGTCTTCCATGACTGGCTGGTCAAGGAATCGCGCGAGCTCGACATCTGGGAGACGGAATATCTCCATGTCCTGAGCGGCGAGAACGCGGTGGCCGAATGGTCGCGCGGCTCGGCCCTCGGGCCGGTGCTCGGCGCGCTGAACGAGGAGGAGGCGCGCGACTTCTACGCCGCTTACAGCGAAAAGATGCAGGCGGCCTATCCGCGCCGCGCAGACGGCACGACTTTGTTGCCTTTCCGCCGGATTTTCATCGTCGCGACCCGGTAATTTCCTTTAACTTCAATGGGTTGGGGAAATCCATTTTGCAGCGCGGCATAAAGGGCGTAAAACCCGCCGGCTTGCTTAAGTATAATGACAGCGTTGCCAGCCCCGCCCCCGGGAGGTGCCTCATGTCCACCGTCACCGCTTCTGTTGCCAAGCCGGTCACCGTTCCCGAATTGCGCGCGCGCAAAGGCGGCACGCCGATCGTCAGCCTCACGGCTTACACCACGCCGATGGCGCGCCGGCTCGACCCCTATGTCGATTTTCTGCTGGTGGGTGATTCGCTCGGCATGGTGGTTTACGGCTTCGACAGTACCCTGCCGGTCACCCTCGATATGATGATCGCCCACGGCGCCGCTGTGGTGCGTGGCGCGTCCCACGCCGCCGTTGTCGTCGATCTGCCCTTCGCCAGCTATCAGGCTTCGCCGGCCGATGCCTATAGAGCCGCCGCGCGCGTCATCGCCGAGACCGGCGCCGATGCCGTGAAGCTGGAGGGCGGCGTCGAGATGGCCGAGACCGTCGCCTTCCTCGCCGCGCGCGATATTCCCGTCATGGGCCATGTCGGCCTCAAGCCGCAGTCGGTGCGCGCCACCGGCGGCTACAAGATTCGCGGCCGCGGTGACAGCGACGCCGACCGCGTCATCGCCGATGGCCTCGCCATCGCCGAAGCCGGCGCTTTCGCGCTGGTGGTCGAAGGCACCGTCGAGCCGGTCGCGCGCGAGCTGACGCAGCGCATCGAGATCCCGACCATCGGCATCGGCGCCTCCGCTGCCTGCGACGGCCAAGTGCTGGTGGTCGACGACATGCTCGGCGTCTTCACCGATTTCACGCCGAAGTTCGTCAAACGCTACGCCGAGCTCGGCAAGGACATCGAGGCCGCCGCCCAGGCCTATGCCGAGGAAGTGCGCAGCCGCGCCTTCCCGTCGAACGATCATCTGTTCGGCGGCGGGCCCAGCTCGAGCTTGCCGTCCGGCAAGTCGCCCAAGCGGGCCTAATCGCTTCGCATGGATGCCGCCGCGCCGCTCGCCGGACCTCTCGTCATTGCGCGTAACGCCAACGATCTGCGCGGCTGCGTCACCGCTTGGCGCCGCGCCGGCCTGCGCGTCGGCGTCGTGCCGACCATGGGTGCGCTGCACGAAGGCCATTTGACGCTAGCGCGCCGCGCCATCGCCGACTGCGATCATGTGATCGTCACCCTGTTCGTGAACCCGATGCAGTTCGGGCCCAACGAAGATTACACGCGCTATCCGCGCGATGAAGCGGCCGACGCCGCCAAGCTCGCCGCGCTCGGCGTCGATCTCCTCTATGCGCCGGATGTCTCGGCCATGTATCGCGACGGCTTCGCCACCACGGTGACGGTCGCGAACCTGACCGACGGCATGGAAGGCGCGATCCGCCCCGGCCACTTTGCCGGCGTCGCCACGGTGGTGACCAAGCTGCTCAATCAGGCTCAAGCCGACGACGCCTATTTCGGCGAGAAGGATTATCAGCAGCTCTGCGTCATCCGCCGCCTCGCCGCCGATCTCGACATTCCGACGCGCATTCATGGTGTGCCGACCGTGCGCGAAGCGGACGGCCTCGCGCTGTCCTCGCGCAACGCCTACCTCACGCCGGCGCAGCGTAAGGTCGCGCCGGCTTTGCAGCGTGAATTGCAGGCCGCCGCCGCCGCGCTCAAGGGCGGCGGCGATATCGCCAAGACATTGGATGCGGCGAAGGCGGCGATCCTGAAGGCCGGATTCGACGCGGTGGATTATGTCGAGCTGCGCGACACCGCATCGCTCGCGCCGCTGACGGCGCTGAAAGGCCCAGGACTTGGCGGTGAAGCCCGCCTGCTCGCGGCCGCCCGCCTCGGCGCGACGCGCCTGTTGGACAACCTGTCCGTTTAAGCGGCGAGACTCAGCCCGCTTTCTTAAGCGCCAAGCCGCCGAGGTGGGCGACCACCTCTTCGACATGCATCACGTCGGCGTATTTGTGGTGCAGGTCGAACAGCGCGACCTTGTGCGACAGCATCGAGCGGTCGAAGCAGCATTCCTCGACCACCGTCATGTGAAAGCCGTTGGAGAAACCCTCGACCGTGCTGGCGCGCAGGCAGCCCGAGGTGCTTTCGCCGCACATGATGAGGCTGCGCACGCCGAGCATCTGCAGATGGGCGACCAGCGGCGTGCCGAAGAAGCCCGAGGCGCGTTCCTTCTTGATCACCAGATCGCCGGGCTGCGGCGCGAAGTCGGCGCGGATGGCGTAGCCGTCGCCGCTCGCCTCGCTCGGGCGGCGCTGGCGATTGGTCGCCACCACGCGCGGGTTGGGATTGCCGGTGGTGTAGATGATCGGGATGCCGGCGGCGCGCGCCGCAGCGAACAATTGCTTGGTCGGCTCGATGGCGGTCCAGGCGTTGATGCCGCAGGAGCCGGGGAAATCCTTGTTCAGCTCGCTGACCGTTTTCGGCCCGCCGGCATAGACCTTGTCGTAAAGGTCGATGGCGAGCAGCGCGGGCTTGGGCCCGACGATGCGTTCCTGGCGGTTGAAGAACTCGGCGTAGATCTGCTTGTCGGTGGGATCGATCACATCGTCCCAGCAATGATCGGCGCGGGTCATCGGGCGCTCCTTCGGCAATGGGGGAGCGCCATTGTGTAACGTCTCTACCGTTGGCCGCAAAGCAAAAGGGCCGTTCGCAAGAACGGCCCTTTCAGGATGCGGTATGAAGCGGCGGCTTAGCGCACGTAGAGATGCACTTCGCTGCTCTGAGCTTCGCTGCTCGAGGTCGCCGACAGGCTGAGGCGGCTGGCCGGCAGGCCCATGCCCGTCAGCGAGCGCATGACGTTCTCGGCGTTGCGGCGCGCGGTCGTGGTCAGCGCGGCGGCCTGGGCGGCGGTGCCACGGTTCGGCGCGACGGCGACCAGATCGAACATCGCCTGCGGACGACGCTCGAGAGCGCGGTTCACGGCGGTGTAGAGCGCCTGCTGGTAATCGACATCCGGACGGTCGAAGCGGATGACGACGAGCGGACGGCGCGCGGCCAGTTCCGCTGGGCTGCTGGTCGCGCTGGTGGCGCGGCCGCCGCTGATCGGCGTGTTGGCGTCGAAGGCGCGGTTGGCCAGGCTGGTGCCGAGCATTTCGCCGTTCTTGATCGCCAGGGACATGGTCGAGAGGTTGCGGCGCTCGTTGGCCAGATAGTTCATCTGGCGCGTGACGTCGTCGTTCAGCTCGTTGAGCAGGCGATCGACGAGAACCACCGAGCGGTTCACGTCGTCTTCCAGCACCGAGAGCTGGCGATGGTCTTCGTCCACCGCGCCCGACAGGCCGTAGGTGGCGCGCGTGGTCTCAAGCAGGTAGGCGGCGGTCGAAGAGTCGCCGGCGACCTGGTTGGCCAGAGTGTTCATCTTGGCGACGCTGCTCGAGATGCTGTCGAGCTGCTGCTGCGCCGTGTTCCACTGCTGCACGAGGATCGGGTTGCCCGGGGTCGTGCCGACCTGCAGGCGCGAATTGATCGCCGCGACGCTGGTGTGATAGCGCTGCGCGTTCGATACGGTCTCGCCGCGGATCGCCTGCAGCTGGCTGTTGTACTGGCTGACGGAGCCCTGGAGCTTGGTCAGGTCGCCGCGCATCGCCTGGATCTTGCGGCCGACATCGGTGCCGGTGTTCGAGCCGGGCGTGACGCCGGCGGGCTCGAAGCTGCCGGTGCCGAGCGGCGGCATGGCGCCGACTTCAGCGGCGCTCGGCGGAATGACGACGCGCTGCGGCGGCGCGCTGCTTTCGCCGGCCATGGGCGGGAACAAGGTGTCGGATACTGCCGCGCAACCCGCGAGAATCATCGCCGCCGTGAACGCCGCGGCGCAGTTGGTCAATCGGGCCATGTCGACGAATACCCCTATGTCTCCGGCGTGGCGCACGCTCTACTTGTGAAAAGCGCCCTCTGAACGCAAGGTTCTATGAGAGCAGTAAACTTTTCACAACCCCTTAATATCCCTGAAATTCTAATGAACCGCCGGGCGTCCGACAAGGGCGATCCCATGCCCGATGGGGGCATCGGGCCATTGCCCGGGGACTGTTGCTCATCGGTGACTGCGGCTTCTGCGGAGCCAAAAAGGGCATCGGCGGGGGTCGAATAGGAAGATGGGCATGGCCGCTTGCCAAGCCGGGGTCGTTTGAGTAGTGTCCGCCCTCGCTGTCAGGGATCGACCTGACGGACTTGAATGTGCAGGCACTCGTAGCTCAGCTGGATAGAGCATCAGACTACGAATCTGAGGGTCGGAGGTTCGAATCCTTCCGAGCGCGCCAATTCCCCATCCAAATCGGTAAAATTCGCCTTATTGGCCCCCCATCCGGGCGGGAGCCCGCGGCGGAGCTTTGCCGCCTTTCGCGCGTTAACCGGCGGGCAGCGGAGGAGGGCGTCGCATGAGATGGCAAGGCCGGCGAGAGAGCGGCAACGTCGAGGATCGGCGGGGTGCCGGAGGCGGTTTCGGCGGTTTCGGCGGCGGCGGTTTCAGGGTGCCGATTGGCGGCGGACGCCGAGGCGGCGGCCTAGGGATTTTCGGCCTGATCGCCGTCGGCCTGATCGCCTGGGCGCTCGGATTCAACCCTTTGGCCCTGCTCAGCACCGGCGAGCTCGTGCCGCTCGAAGCCGAGCGGCCAGCTCCGACTGCCTCCGGCCCGGCGGCGCAGGACGAGATGAGCCGTTTCGTGCGGGTCGTGCTGGCCGAAACGGAAGACACCTGGAGCGCGCTGTTCGACGCGCAAAATCGCGATTATCCCGAGCCGACCCTGGTGCTGTTCACCGGCAGCGTGCGCTCGGCCTGCGGCTTCGCGTCAGCGGCCAGCGGGCCGTTTTATTGCCCGAACGACGCCAAGCTCTATATCGACCTCGCCTTTTACGACGAGCTGCGCCGGCGCTTCGCTGCGCCCGGCGATTTCGCCCAAGCTTATGTGATCGCCCATGAGGTCGGCCATCATGTGCAGAACCTCCTCGGCGTGCTCGGCAAGTTCCACCAGATGCGGCAAAGCCTGAGCGAAGCCGATGCCAACGCGCTCTCCGTGCGCGTCGAACTGCAGGCCGATTGCTTCGCCGGCATCTGGGGCCGCGACGCCGCCGACAAAGGCCTGCTCGACGAGGGCGATCTGGACGAGGCGCTCAATGCCGCGACGCAGATCGGCGACGACGCGATCCAGAAGCGCACCCAAGGCACCATCGTGCCGGAAAGCTTCAACCACGGCACCAGCGCGCAGCGCGCCCGCTGGTTCAAACGCGGTTTCGACGCCAAAAGCCTGGCGGCTTGCGACACGTTCCAGGCGCAGCAGCTCTAGCGCCCAGATCGCGCCGCATTTCGTCTTGAAAACACCTTAAAAATCCAGGGTTTGCCGGGCGCAGGGAATCGCCGGGTCGCCCGTTTATCTCTCTGAAGCCTCGGCGCGGACGATGATCCCGCCGCCCCCATCGCCCCAAGGGTCGGCTTGCCCCGGGCGGCTTTAGGAGATCCCGATGAAGAAGTTCATTCCCGCCACCGCTGCCGCTATCGCCCTTGTCGGCGGCATCGCCGCCGGCACGGCGCTCGCCTTTCCGCCGGCCCCGCCGGCGCCTCCGCCGGGCTTCGAACATGCGGCCTTCGGCCCTGAGGGCGGCCCCGATCGCGGCCCGATGGGCGGCCCGGGCATGCACAATGGCCCGCGTCCCGAGATGCGTGGCCCGCAGCATGGCGGCCCGCAGCACCGCGGTCCGCAAGGCGGCTTCAATCTCGAGCAGCGCGCCGAGCATATGAAGGAACGCCTGAAGATCACCGACGCGCAGAAGCCGCAGTGGGACGCCCTGGTCGGCGTCATGCAGAAGCAGCAGCGCGCCTTCGCCCTGTCGCAGGCCGAAGTCTGGCAAAAGCGGGCCAACGGCGAGACGCCGAAGGCGCTGACCGCGCCGGAACGCATGGCCGAGCGCAACAAGGCGTCGGAGACCCGCCTGAACAGTCAGCGCGAGTTCACCGCGGCTTTCACGACGCTCTACAACACGATGAGCCCGGATCAGAAGAAGATCGCCGACGATCTGCTGTCTGGCCGTCGCCATCGGGGCTAATCTCCCCCCGGGATTGGCTGTCCGGTCGGCCGCGTCGGAGTTCGCTCCGGCGCGGCCGATGGACGGTCGCCCGATCAGGAGGGACCAAGGATGCTGAAAGCCGTGATCGTCGGCGGACGGAGGTCCCAGGTCGTTGAACGGCCCACGGGGCGGATGCAGGACGCGAGCGACGAAGAACTGGTGGCGCTGATCGGTGGTGGGGACCGCCGCGCTTACCATGTCTTGGTCGAACGCCATGGCCGCCGCGTGCTCGCCGTCGCGCGCCGCATGATGCGCAATCTGGCCGAGGCCGAGGAGATTTCGCAGGAGGCTTTCCTGCGTGTCTGGCAGAAGGCCGGCGAATGGCAGCCGCGCGGCGCGAAGTTCACCACCTGGCTCTATCGCGTGGTGATGAACCTCTGCCTGGATCGCAAGCGTAAGCCCAGCTTCGCGCCGATCGAGGCGGCGGGCGATCCGGCCGACGAGCGGCCGAGCGCCGAGACGCAGCTGGCGCGCAGTCAGCGCGACCGGCTGGTGCAGGCGGCCTTGCAGGCGCTGCCGGAACGTCAGCGCGCCGCTTTGGCGCTGAGTTATTACGAGGGCTTGAGCAACGCGGAGGCGGCTGCGGCCCTGGAGCTGTCCGTCTCCGCTTTGGAATCCTTGCTGGTGCGCGCGCGTCGCGCGTTGCGCCAGGAACTGCAGAGCCGCGGCGTCGAGACCGCGGCGAAGGAGGAGTCATGACGACTTCGAGAGAGAGCATGTCGATCGAACGTTTGACGCAGATTCTCGCCGCCTATGGCGCGGCGCCCCAGCGCTGGCCCGCGCATGAACGCGCGGCGGCCCAGGCGCTGATGACGCGCGTCATGTCCGCCGGCGGCCCGGCCGAGCGCGCTCAGATCGAGGCCGCGCTAAACGAGGCGCGGCTGCTCGACGGCGCGCTGGAAGATTTCGACGCCGCCGTGCCCGACGAGGCGATGGCGCGCCTGACGGCCGCCGTGGCCTTCCCGCCGCGCCAAATCCAGCCGGCGCGCCATTTCGGCCTGTTCGACTTGATGCGTGTCGTTTTCAAGCCGGCCGCCGCGGTCGGCGCGACGATGGCGGCGCTCGGCCTGTTCGTCGGCTTCTCGGTCGATCCGGCCTATTCCAACGGCGACGGCAGCGACTATACAGTGTCGCAGGCCGCCGACGGCGGCTTCGGGGCTTATGAAGGGGACATCGCGCCATGAGCGACGAGGAGACGTTCGAGCGGCGCAGCTGGCGTGACGGTTGGACCTGGAAACGCGGCCTGATCGTCGGCTCGATCGCGCTCAACCTGTTTTTCATCGGGCTGATCGGCGCTTGGCAGGGTCGCGCCTTGTTCGGGCCGCCGCCGCCAGGCCCGAGCATTCCGCGCATGTTCGAAGGCACGCTGCGCGAGCTGCCGCCGGAAGACCGTCATTTGCTCGAGCGCACCTTCGAGCAGCGCCGCATGGAGATCGCCAAGCTGGCCGAAGGCCTGCGCCGTTCGCGCAGCGCCATGAGCCGCTCTTTGCGCGCCGCCGATTTCGACGCCGCCGACTTCGACGCCAAGGCGAGCGAGGCGCGCCAGGCGCGCGCCCGGCTCGATGCGGCCTTGCATCGCGTCTATCGCGACGCCGCCAGCGGCATGACGCCGGCTGGCCGCGCCAAGCTCGGCAATTCGCGGCGTCCTGGCTGACCTTGGCTGATTGACCTTGGCTGGTTGACCCTGCTGGCTGATTTGCTGGGCCGGTTGCCTTTCCGCAATCGCCTGACCATATCCTGACGGAACCGTCCGGCCTCGCTACAATGGTCGGACCCATCCCGTTCGCCGTCTCGGCGAACCCCCAGCGTCAGGACTTCCCATGTCTCTCGCCGAGGGCGCCTCGACCCGGCAGCCCAATCCCGTCGATCCTACAACGACCCACGGTCCCGGCGGCCCCGACCTTCCCCGCAAAGGCCTGACGCGGCGGCTCGACCTGCATGTGCTGCGCGCGCTGATGCCGTTCCTCTGGTCGGCCAATTCGCTCGAGCTGCGCCTGCGCGTGGTCGGCGCGCTGATCCTGCTTTGCGTCTCGACGCTCGCCACCGTCTATGTGCCGATGATCTACAAGATGGCGGTCGATGCGCTCACCGCCAAAGGCGACGTGCCGACGGCTGTCGCGCTGCCGATCGCCATCATCGTCGGCTACGGCCTGTTGCGCTTCACCGCTGCCGCCTCCGGCGAATTGCGCGACGCCTTGTTCGTCAAGGTGACGCAGCGCGCCGTGCGCCGCGTCGCCTATCGCGTCTTCGAACATCTGCACGCTCTCTCGCTCCGCTTCCATCTCGACCGCCAGACCGGCGGCTTGCAGCGCGTGATCGAGCGCGGCATCAAGGGCATCGAGTTCGTTCTTGCCTTCATGCTGTTCAACATCGTGCCGACGCTGCTCGAGATCCTCATCGTCTGCGGCATCATGTGGGCGCTTTACGACATCCGCTTCGCCGCCGTCACCTTCGTCACCATCGGCTCCTACATCGTCTTCACCCTGACGGTGACGGAATGGCGCCTGAAATTCCGCCGCGAGATGAACGAGGTCGACAGCCTGGCCAACACGCGCGCCATCGACAGCCTGCTCAACTTCGAGACGGTGAAATATTTCAACAACGAAGGCCATGAGACGCGGCGCTACGACGAGGCCATGGCGCGCTACGAGCGCGCCGCCACCTGGAACAAGACCTCGCTCAGCTACCTCAACATGGGCCAGGCGGGCATCATCGCCGCCGGCTTGATCGCCATCATGATGATGGCCGGGCAGGGCGTCGCCGACGGCAGCATGAGCGTTGGCGACTTCGTGCTTGTGAACACCTACCTGATCCAGCTCTATCTGCCGCTCGATTTCCTCGGCTACGTCTATCGCGAGGTCAAGCAGTCGCTCACCGACATGGAGAGCATGTTCAAGCTGCTCGGCATCGAACGCGAAGTGAAGGACGCGCCGGACGCCAAGCCGCTCAATGTGAAAGGCGGCGAGGTGGCCTTTAGCCATGTCGATTTCTCATACGATCCGGCGCGTCCGATCCTGAAAGACGTCGACTTCACGGTGCCGGCCGGCCGCACGGTCGCCATTGTCGGGCCGAGCGGCGCCGGCAAATCGACCATCTCGCGCCTGCTGTTCCGCTTCTATGACGTGAACGGCGGCGGCGTGGAGATCGACGGTCAGGACGTGCGCCGCGTGACGCAGGAAAGCCTGCGCCAGGCTATCGGCATCGTCCCGCAGGATACCGTGCTGTTTAACGATACGATCTATTACAACATCGCCTATGGGCGGCCCGGCGCGAGCGCGGCGGATGTCGAGGCGGCAGCCAAGCTGGCGGCGATCCACGATTTCGTCATGTCATTGCCCAAGGGTTACGACACGCGCGTGGGCGAACGCGGCCTGAAGCTTTCGGGCGGCGAGAAGCAGCGTGTCGCCATCGCCCGCACCATCTTGAAGCAGCCGTCGATCCTGCTGTTCGACGAGGCGACCTCGGCGCTCGATTCGCATACGGAAAAGGAAATTCAGGCGGCGTTGCAGCAGGTCTCGGCGAACCGAACGACGCTGGTGATCGCCCATCGCCTCTCGACCGTGATCCATGCCGACGAGATCATCGTGCTGGAGGCGGGCCGCATCGTCGAGCGCGGCCGTCATGGCGATCTCTTGGCGAAGGGCGGCAAATATGCCGCCATGTGGGCGCGCCAATTGGAGGCCGCGCAGTTGCGCGACACGCTGGCGGCCGAGATCGGCGAGGAGAAGGCCGCGCGCGAGATGGCGACCGAAGGCCTGAACGCGAAGGCTTAACTGGCGGCGCTCTGCCAGAGCGGCAGGGACGATTGGCCGGCTTCGGCGGGCGAGACGATGCGGCTTTGCGGAAAGAACAGCGTTATCGTCGTGCCGGCGCCCGGCGCGCTGTCGATCACCAACGTCCCGTCGTGCAGTTCGGCCAGCGCCTTCACTAGCGGCAGGCCGAGGCCGGTGCCGCGATGCTCGCGGTTCTGCGCGCTGTCGATCTGGACATAGGGCGTCAGCGCTTTGGGAATGTCCTCCGGCTTGATGCCGATGCCGGTGTCTTCCACGGCGAGCCACAGGCTCTCGTTGGTGCGTCCGGCGCGCACCGTCACCTTGCCGCCTTCCGGCGTGAACTTCACCGCGTTCGACAGCAGGTTGTTGAGGATTTGGCGCAGCATCTGGCGGTCGGCGCGCAGCAACGGCAGGCCGCTCGCGATATCGGCCTGCAACCGCAAACGATGACGCAAGGCGCGCTCGCCGAACAGACGCAGCGTCGCGTCGATCAGCATGGCGAGATCGAGATCTTCTTCGCGCAGCTCCTGCTGTCCGGCTTCGACCTTCGCGCTGTCGAGGATCTCGTTGACCATTTCGAGGAGATGCATGGCGCTTTCATGGATGTCGCCGGCATATTCGCGATAGCGCGGTCTGCCGATCGGGCCGAGCACTTCCTTCTGCATCATCTGCGAAAAGCCGATGACGGCGTTGAGCGGCGTGCGCAGCTCGTGGCTCATCAGCGCGATGAACTCGCTCTTGCTGCGGCTGGCGCGCAGGGCGTCTTCCACGGCGCGCTCCAGTTGGTCGCGTGATACCGTGCTCTCTTTCAGGTTGAGCGCCATGCGGCGCAGGGCCTTGGCCAGGTCGCCGATCTCGTCGTCGCGCGCCACCGGCACTTCTGCGTCGTAATCGCCTTTGCCGTAACGCGCCGTCAGGCGGCTCAGCTGCTCGATGGGGCGGCTGAGGTCGCGGGCGTTCGCCATGGCGACCATCAGGCTCGTCAGCAGCACGGCGGCCGCCGCGATCAGCAGATAGATGAAATGTTCGTCGCGCTCGTTCGCCGTCAGCGCCGTCAGCCGCTCTTCGATCTGCGCCAGATCGGCGGACGGCGGCGTCACCGGCAGGGCGATATGCACTGCGCCGAGCATGCCGCGCGGGCCGACGATCGGCGCGATGGCATTCATGGAGCCTTCGCCGACCCAGGAATAAGCGTCGCCGGTTTCCAGGCTGCGGTAGAGATAGCCGACGTCGGAGTCGTCCCGGCCGCTCGGCGGCGCGCCGTCGGCATAGCGCGCGACGCCCGACGCGTC
>DASTMO010000051.1:0-79978 GCA_035714115.1 Alphaproteobacteria bacterium | reverse complement strand
GGACATGCTCGATCGGCCAGCCGATGCAGCAGGCGCTGGTCATGGCGTCGCGAGCCCCTCTTTGCGCAGCATGGCGAGCAGCGGCAACAGCGGCATGCCGAGAATGGTGAAATAGTCGCCCTCGACGCGCGAGAAGAGCTGCGCGCCCAAACCTTCGAGCTGATAGGCGCCGACCGAGCTCAAGATCGCGTCGCCGGCCGCATCGAGATAGGCTTCGAGAAACTCTTCGCCGAACGGGCGCACCGTCAGGCGCGCGCGCCCGATGTGGTGCCATAGCCGTTCGCCGTCGCGCTCGACCATCACCGCGCTGATCAGCATATGGGTCTTGCCGCGCAGGCTGAGCAATTGATCGCGAGCCGTCTTGCGGTCCGGCGGTTTGTCGTACCAGCGGTCTTCGCAGACCAACACCTGATCGGAGCCGATGATGAACGCGCCGGGATGGCGGCGGCCGACCTGACGCGCTTTCATCTCGGCCAGCGCGACGGCGAGATCATCAGCGCTGGCGCCTTCGGCGCGCATGGCGCGCTTGATCTCATCTTCATCGACCGAGGAGGCGTCTTTGACGAAGGGCACGCCGCCGCGCGTCAGCATGCCGGCGCGCGCGGCGCTGGCGGACGCGAGAACGACGGAAGGAACGGGAACGGCGGGCCTGGAGGATTCGTTAGACATGGCAATGTTTATAAGCGGCGGCGGCATAAGACGGTAGAGGCTAGGCGCGCGCTTGTGGATTTCGCGTCCAGGGCAGGGGATCGAAGGGGATAAATCGCGACTTGCCCACATGCGGGCGCAAACCATGCCCGAAGCGCCGGAGACGGTACGGCAGTCGAACGGACGGGATGATTTTCAACGCCGCTGTGAGTCCTGCGGATAAGTGAGCCGGCGGCAGGCTTATCCGTCTTATCCCCGTAATTCTTATCCCGCGGATTCGTCGCTAAAAGCCGCCCAAGCGCGGATTCGTGCCATGCTTATCCTCAATCCGAACCAACCTACGCCGCGTAACTGCTGCCTGTCGGAGCAAAAAACCGACAACCCGAAATCCCCGATTTCCACAGCACCAACAACTACTACAACCTTTTAAGATTCTTAGATTGTAGTAGAACCGCTGCGGGAAACAGCGAGACCGCATGACCGAATCCGCCACGCCGCCGAATGCCGACAAGCCGAGCGAGAAACGCTTTTTGCGAGCGCTTCGGCGCGAAGTCGTGGATCGTCCGCCGTTCTGGTTCATGCGCCAGGCCGGACGCTATCTGCCGGAATATCAGGAGATGCGCGGCCGTGCCGCCGATTTCCTGAAGTTCTGCTACGACCCGGCGATGGCGACGGAAGTGACCTTGCAGCCGATCCGCCGCTTCGGCATGGACGCGGCGATCATCTTTTCCGATATCCTGGTGATCCCCGACGCGCTCGGCCAGAAAGTGGCTTTCGAGAAGGGCCGCGGCCCTGTCCTTGAGCCGATCGAGGATCCGAAAGCGCTGCCGACCTTCGATGCGGACAAGCTCACGTCCTACCTGGAGCCGGTTTACGAGGCGCTGCGCCAGACCAAGGCTGCGCTGCCCCAGGATGTCGCTCTGATCGGTTTTGCCGGCGCGCCCTGGACCATCGCGGCTTATATGGTCGAAGGCGGCTCCTCGCGCGATTTTGAGAAGCTGAAGGGGTTCGCATATGGCCGGCCGGCGGCGTTCTCCGCTGTGATCGACCTGCTCGTCGAATCGATCAGCGCCCATCTCATCGCCCAAGTGGAAGCCGGCGCCGAAGCCTTGCAGCTGTTCGACAGCTGGGCCGGCGTTTTGCCTGAACCGCAGTTTCAGCGCTGGTGCGTCGAGCCGGCCATGCGCATCGTGCGCAAGGTGAAGGCGGCGCATCCGAATGTGCCGATCATCGGTTTTCCCAACCGCGCTGGGGCGCTCTACGGCCTTTACGCGACGGAATCGGGCGTCGATGCCATGTCGATCGACGCCACCGTGCCGCTCGACTGGGCGGCCAGCAGTTTGCAATCGCGCGTGGTGTTGCAGGGCAATCTTGATCCGATGATGCTGGTGACCGGCGGCGAGGCGATGAAGACCGAGGCGCGCCGCATCCTCGGCGCGCTCGGCAAAGGCCCGTTCATCTTCAACCTCGGCCATGGCGTGCCGCAGATCACGCCGCCAGCCCATGTGGCCGAACTGTCGGCCCTGCTGCAGAACTGGCAGCCGTCTTGATGAAAACGGCTGTCGTTCTGTTCAACCTCGGCGGGCCGGACAGCCTGGACGCGGTTCAGCCGTTTCTGCGCAATCTCTTCTCCGATCCGGCGATCATCAGCCTGCCCAATCCGCTGCGTTGGCTGATCGCCAAGCTGATCTCTTCGCGGCGCGCCAAAACCGCGCAAGCGATCTACGCCCGCATCGGCGGCAAATCGCCGCTCCGCGAACTGACCGACGAACAAGCGCGCGCGTTGGAGATTCAGCTCGGCGCCGATCATCGCGTTTTCGTCGCCATGCGCTATTGGCATCCGTTCGCCGATGAGACGGCGAATGCGGTGAAAGCTTATGCCCCGGACAAGATCGTGCTGCTGCCGCTCTATCCGCAATATTCGGGCACGACCACGGGATCCTCCTTCAAGGATTGGCACCGCGCCGCCGAGTCGACCGGGATGAATGTTCCGACCGTGCAAGTACGTGACTATCCCGATCACGCCGGATATGTCGCCGCGCTGGCGGCGCAGCTGCGGTCGGCGCTGAATACAGCGCGCGAAAAAGGCCCATTCCGTCTGCTGTTTTCGGCTCATGGGCTGCCCAAGAAAGTGATCGACGCCGGCGATCCCTATCAGGCACAGATCGAGCGCACGGCGGCGGCGGTCGTGGCCGCCCTCAGGGCGGATGCGCAAGGTTTGGACTGGCGGGTTTGCTATCAGAGCCGCGTCGGCCCGCTCGAATGGATCGGCCCGGCGACCGACGACGAGATCAAGCGCGCGGGAGAAGAAGCGCTCGGCTTGGTCGTGCTGCCGATCGCCTTCGTCTCCGAACATTCCGAAACATTGGTCGAGCTCGACATCGAATATCGCGAACTGGCGGACCATCACGGCGTGCCGTTCTACATCCGGGTACCGGCGCTCGGCACCGACGCCGGCTTCATCGCCGCGCTGGCCGATCTCGTCGGCAAAGCTTAAGGGGACGCGGATGGAATTCCTGGCCGAATGGATGCCCTGGATCAAGGCGCTGCATATCATATCGGTGATCGCCTGGATGGCCGGGATGCTCTATCTGCCGCGCCTGTTCGTCTATCACTGCGACGCGGCGCCAGGCTCGCAAGCCTCGGAGATGTTGAAAGTGATGGAGCGCCGTCTGCTTAAGGCCATCATCAACCCGGCGATGATCGCCACATTCGTCTTCGGCGGCCTGCTGCTCGCCACCCCCGGACTGGTCGATTGGTCCTCGGGCTGGATCTGGAGCAAGCTGGTGCTGGTGTTTTTCGGCATGGGCGGGCTGCACGGCGCTTTCACGCGCTGGCAGCGCGATTTCGCCACCGACCGCAACAGGCGCACGGCCAAGTTCTACCGCTTCGCCAACGAAGCCCCGACGCTGATCCTGATCGTCGTCGTCATTATGGTCGTCGTGAAGCCGTTTTGATCTGGGAACGCAGGCGGATCAGGGTTAAATCCCCGTAATCGCGCCGAAATCCTTTTGACAGGCGGCGCGGTCCTTGGCTTAATGAGCGACATCCCGCCCGGCGACGCTTCTCGCCGCTCCTTCCTCGACGTTTCCGACCAAGAACCACCGCAGGCGGCATGACCGGTGGCAGCTCTCCCGGCTAGGGACAGGGCAACGGCTCGGAAATCCTCCCCGTATCCTCCTCGTTCCAGCTCTCACGCCAGAACCTCATCATGAATCTCCAAGAACTGAAGAAAAAATCCCCGGCGGACCTGCTCGCCTATGCCGAGGAGCTCAAGATCGAGAACGCCTCGAGCCTGCGCCGGCAGGACATGATGTTCGCGATCCTCAAGCAGCTGGCGGACAACGACAGCGCCATCTACGGCGACGGAGTGCTGGAAATCCTGCAGGACGGTTTCGGCTTCCTGCGTTCGCCCGAAGCGAACTATCTGCCCGGCCCCGACGACATCTATGTCTCGCCTTCGCAAGTGCGCCGCTTCGGCCTGCGCTCGGGCGACACGGTGGAAGGCCAGATCCGCGCGCCGAAGGACGGCGAGCGCTACTTCGCCCTCCTGAAGGTCAACACCATCAATTTCGCGCCGCCCGACGAGGTGCGCCACCGCATCAACTTCGACAACCTGACGCCGCTCTATCCCAACGAGCGCCTCAGCTTGGAGAGCAAGTCCGGCCAGATCAAAGATAACACGACGCGCGTGATCGACCTGATCGCGCCGCTCGGCAAGGGTCAGCGCGCCCTGATCGTCGCGCCGCCGCGCACCGGCAAGACCGTGATGCTGCAGAACATCGCCCACGCGATCTCGCAGAACCATCCAGAGGTCTATCTCATCGTTCTGCTGATCGACGAACGTCCCGAAGAAGTGACGGACATGTCGCGTTCGGTGAAGGGCGAGGTCGTCAGCTCGACCTTCGACGAGCCTGCGACGCGCCACGTGCAGGTCACCGAAATGGTGCTCGAGAAGGCCAAGCGCCTGGTCGAGCATAAGCGCGACGTGGTCATCCTTCTCGACTCGATCACGCGCCTCGCCCGCGCCTACAACACCGTCGTCCCGTCCTCGGGCAAGGTGCTGACCGGCGGCGTCGACGCCAACGCCTTGCAGCGCCCCAAGCGCTTCTTCGGCGCGGCGCGCAATATCGAAGAGGGCGGCTCGCTCACCATCATCGCGACCGCCTTGATCGACACCGGCTCGCGCATGGACGAAGTGATCTTCGAAGAGTTCAAGGGCACCGGTAACAGCGAAATCATCCTCGACCGCAAGCTGTCGGACAAGCGCACCTTCCCGGCCATCGACATCACCAAGTCGGGCACGCGCAAGGAAGAGCTGCTGGTCGACAAGGGCACGCTGGCCAAAATGTGGGTGCTGCGTCGCATCCTGATGCCGATGGGCGTCACCGATGCGATGGAATTCCTGCTCGGCAAGCTCAAAGAGACGAAGACCAATTCAAACTTCTTCGACTCGATGAACACCTAGCCGACACAGGCAAGAATCGAAAAGGGCGCTCCCGCGAGGGAGCGCCCTTTTTGTTGGCTTGGTGCGTCAGCCGCGCGGGCAGCTGCTGATGCCGAAGATCGAATAGAGCGGGCAGAAGCGGAACAGGGCGGTGGTGAGCGGCACCAGGCCGATCAGGCCGAACCAACGCGCCTCGCCGGGATACCAGAAGATCGCCGAGAGCACGGCGAGCCCGACGAGAAAGCGCAGAACGCGATCGACGCCGCCGACGTTGCTGGACATGACGCACCTCGCTTGTTGGAAACCATCGCTAAGCTAGGCGTCGCCACCACAGGCGGCCTTGATGCAGGTCAAGCCTGTTTCAAAGCAAAATCATCTAAGGAAGAATAACGGTGCTGCCGATGGTCTTGCGCGCGGCGAGATCGATCTGCGCCTGTGCGGTATCCTTCAGCTTGTAGGTCTGGCCGATCTTGATTTTCACCGCGTCCGACAGCACCACGTCGAACAGCTCCTTGGCATTGGCCAAGAGTTCGGCGCGGGTGATGTTGTAGCTGTAGAGCGTCGGGCGGGTGAGGAAGAGCGAGCCCTTCTGGCTGAGGATCTGCAGATCGACCGGATCGACCTTGCCGGAGGCGTTGCCGAAGCTCACCATCAGGCCGCGTGGGCGCAGACAGTCGAGCGAGCGCTCGAACGTGTCTTTGCCGATCGAATCGTAGACCACCGGCAGCATCTCGCCCTTGGTGATCTGGCGCACGCGCTGCACGTAATCTTCCTTGGTGTAGATGACCGGATGATCGCAGCCGTTCTCGGCGGCGAGCTTGGCCTTCTCTTCGTTGCCGACCGTGCCGATGACGGTGGCGCCGAGATGCTTGGCCCATTGGCACATGATCAGGCCGACGCCGCCGGCCGCGGCATGGATCAGGATCGTGTCGCCCTTCTTCACCTGATAGGTCAGGCGCAGGAGGTACTGCGCCGTCATGCCCTGCAGGGTCATGGCGGCGGCCTGCTTGTCGGTGATGCCGTGGGGGATCTTGATCAGCCGGTCGGCCGGCATGACGCGCGATTCGGCATAGCCGCCGAAACCGCCGCCGTAGCAAACACGGTCGCCGACCTTGAACTCGGTGACGCCGTCGCCGATCGCGTCGATCTCGCCCGCCGCCTCGCAGCCGAGCGTGACTGGCATGTGCGGCACCTTGTACACGCCGGTGCGGTAGTAGATGTCGATGAAGTTGAGGCCGATGGCCGTCTGCTTGAGGCGCACCTGGCCGGCGCCGGGCGCCTCGTCGGGCACGTCTTCATAGCGCAGGGCTTCGGGCCCGCCGTAATTGTGGATGCGAACGGCTTTGGTCATATGCGGACTCGTGTTCTGGGGGTTGTGACTTAGGCGAGTTCGGGTTCGAGAGACCCTTCGAGCTTGAGCAACAGGCGTTTGGTCTCCACGCCGCCGGCGCCGGAATAGCCGGTGAGGCGGCCGTCGGCGGCCAGCACGCGATGGCAGGGCAGAATGATCGGAATCGGGTTGCGTCCGCAAGCGCCGCCGACGGCGCGCGCCGAGGAGCGCGTCGCCTTGGCCAGCGCGCCGTAGGTCATCAGCTGGCCGTAGGGGATTTCGTCCATGCGCCGCCAGACGCGCTGTTGAAACTCGGTGCCGGCGGGATCGAGCGGCAGATCGAAGGCTTTGAGGCGGCCGGCGAAATAGGCCGCCAGCTGCTCGGCGGCGCGGCGCAAGAGCGGCGTCGCGCTTTGCGTCCCATGCTTGCCCCAATCGAGCGAGACGATGGCGCCGGCCCGCTCGGTCAGCGTCAGCGTGCCGATCGGGCTTTCGATCATGTGGCGGAAATCGCCGGGCTCTGCGGCGAAGGTTTGCAGCATCAGGCGGCCTTGATGACTCGCGCGGCCTTGAGGGCTTCGACCAATTGCGCCGGATCGCTGATCGGCAGAGTGCAGGTCGGGCCGACGCAGACATAGGCGGCGGCCTTGCCATCCTGCGGACCCTTGCCCTTGGCTGGATGGCCTTCGGGCAACGCTTGGCCGGGCGCGATGGTTTGGATCACGCGGTCGGGCAGAGAGACGGATTCGACGGCGGCGCGCAAATATTTCGTCGCCGCCGCATCGCCGGCGAGCACGATCTGCACGCCATGCTGCAGAAATTGGTTGGCGTTGAGCAGGGTCGGCAGCGGGAAGAAATTGCGCGCGATCTCGCCGGCGAAGGCCGAGACCGTCTCTTCGGCGCGGGCGCGGTAGTCGTCCTTGCCGGTGACGAACCAAAGACGCGCGAGCACGCCGGCGATGACGGCGTTTCCGGCGGGGGTCGCGTGATCGGTCGCGTCGCGGCGGCGGACGATGAGGCCTTCGGCATCGTCGGCGGTGAAGAAATAACCGCCATCCTGCCGGTCCCAGAAATGCGTGTTCAACGTGGCGACCCAAGTTTCGGCATCGGCGAGATAGGCGGCATCGCCGGTCGCCTCGAACAGCGCCAGGGCCGCGCGCGCCATCTGCGCGTAATCGTCGATCATGCCGTCGCCGCGCTTCTTGCCGGCGCGATAGCTGTGGGAGAGGCGGCCGGCATTGGCGAGATTCGCCCGCACCGCTTGATAGGCGCGTGCGGCCATGCCCTGCCAATCGTCGCGGCCGAACGCGCCGCCAGCGAAAACGAGGGCGGCGATCATCATGCCGTTCCAGTCGGCCAGCATCTTATCGTCCCAGCCCGGACGCACGCGGCCGGCGCGCACGGCGAGCAGTTTCGCGCGTAAGCGCGCCAGCGCGGCTTCTTGTTCGTCGTTCAACAGCTCCGCATGCGCGGTGCGGTTGAGGATGATTTTGTGCTCCCAATTGCCTTCGGGAGTGACGTCATAGACTTGCTTGAACAGCGCCAGCTCTTCGGCTGGAACATCCTTCAGCGCTGCGTCGATTTCGACTTCGCTCCAGACGTAGAACTTGCCTTCCTCATGTTCGCTGTCGGCATCGAGCGTCGCGCCGAAACCGCCCGTCTCGGTGATCATTTCGCGCGCCAGCCATTGCACGGTTTCCTCGACGCGCTGGGCGAAGAGCGGGGCGCGCGTCTCCTGCCAGACCAAGGCGAGGATCTCGATGAGCTGGGCGTTGTCGTAGAGCATCTTCTCGAAATGCGGCACCAGCCATTTGGCGTCGGTCGAATAGCGCGCGAAGCCGCCGCCGAGATGATCGTAGATGCCGCCCTGACTCATCTTCTCCAGGCTCATGACCACGGCGTCGCGATGGGCGCCTTTGCCGCTGCGCAAATAGCTGCGCCACATCAGCTCGAAATGGCTGCTGTGCGGAAACTTCGGCGCGCTGCCGAGCCCGCCATGCTCCATGTCGAACTCGCGCAGGATCCGATCCGCCACCTGATCGAGGATCGAGACCGGCACCAGCGCGCCCTTCTTGGGCTGGCCCATATTGTCGAGGGCGGTCTTGATCTTCGCGGCGTTGGCCGCGATGTCCTGCGGGCTGGTGCGGAAGACCTCCGACACTTTCAGCAAGAGATCGACGAAGGCGGGGCGGCCGAATTTCTCCTCGGGCGGAAAGTAGGTGCCGCCCCAGAAGGGCTCGGCGTCCGGCGTGAGAAACATGGTGAGCGGCCAGCCGCCCTGCTCGCCGAGCAATTGCAGCGCCGATTGATAGATGCCGTCGATGTCGGGCCGCTCTTCGCGGTCGACCTTGATGTTGACGAAGAGCTTGTTCATCACCGCCGCGGTCGCGGGGTCTTCGAAGCTCTCGTGCGCCATCACGTGGCACCAGTGGCAGGCCGCGTAGCCGACCGACAGCAGGATCGGCTTGTTGGTCGCGCGCGATTCGGCCAGCGCCTCCGGCCCCCAGGCGCGCCAATGCACCGGGTTGTCCTGATGCTGCAGCAAATAGGGGCTGGTCTCTTGCCCGAGGAGATTTTTCGGCGGCAATGGCATGGGGGAACTCTTGTGGCGGACGAATGATCAGCGACAATTATAGACACGCCGCTCGTAAGCTTGTCTGCAATCCGCGTTCTTGCGCGAATCGCGCTGTTCGACACAAGCGGTGCGTGGAGACGTGATGGAGTTCGTCGAGCAATCCAGCGATTGGCTGGTGCGTGGAGAAGATGCGGCGGGCGAATCCTTGTAGCAGAGCCAGCCGGAACAGCTGTTACAACCGGCCATGGCGAGCAGGAACGCAGACGGCAGAATTACGCGCAGCAGCGAGGAGCCGGAGATTTGCATGATGCGTCATCCGCGAGACGCCGCCCCTCCGCCGCAGCCTTAAAAAGCCCAAGCCCCCGATGTTGCGGCGTTTCGGCGCTCATGCGAGGAGTAGGGCGCAATCATGGTGCTTTTGCGGCCGTTCCGATGACTTCAGACAACGATACGATCTACGCCTTGGCGAGCGCCCACGGCGCCGCCGGCGTCGCGGTCCATCGCGTCTCGGGGCCGCGCGCCCGCGAGATCTTCGCGCGGCTCTGCCGGCGCGAAGTTCCGCCGCCGCGCCAGGCCGTGCGGATCGCCCTGCACGATCCAGCGAGCGGCGAGGCGCTCGACGACGGCTTGGCGCTGTGGTTTCCCGCGCCCGCCAGCTTCACCGGCGAGGATGTCGCCGAGCTGCATCTCCATGGCGGGCGGGCGGGGGTCGCCGCCGCCCTCGATGCGCTAGGCCGACTTGAAGGTTTCCGGCTGGCCGAGCCTGGCGAGTTTTCCAAACGCGCCTTCATCGCCGGCAAGCTCGATCTGACCGCGGCGGAGGGCTTGGCCGACTTGGTCGCCGCCGAGACCGAGGCGCAGCGGCGTCAGGCGCGCCGCCAGGCCCAAGGAGAGCTGGGCCTACTTTACGAGAATTGGCGCGCGCGGCTGCTTGGCCTATTGGCCTACCAGGAGGCGGCGATCGACTTCGTCGACGAAGAGCTGCCGCCCGACATGCTGAATGACGCGGCGGCAAAAATCGGCGAACTGATCGCCGAACTCGACGGGCATCTTGCCGACAATCGACGCGGCGAACGTTTGCGCGACGGTATGTCCGTCGTCATCCTGGGCGCGCCCAACGCGGGCAAGTCGAGTCTGCTCAATGCGCTGGTTCGGCGCGAGGTTGCCATCGTCTCGTCCCAAGCCGGCACGACGCGAGACGTCATCGAGGCGCATCTCGATCTCGGCGGCTGGCCGGTCGTGCTCGCCGATACCGCCGGCCTGCGCGATTCGGCCGATGAGGTCGAGGACGAGGGCATCCGGCGGGCCCAGGCGCGCGCGGTGGAGGCGGACATCAAGCTCGCCTTGTTTGACACTACCGCCCAGCCCGACCAGTATACCATTGATAAAATAGATAAAAATACCATCGTCATACTCAGTAAAACCGATATTGGAACGGTTCCAAATCAGTTTGAGGGGGCGGATACGGTCAAAATCTCCGCCAAAACGGGCGCCGGTCTGCCGGAACTGCTGAAACGGCTGGAAAGTGCCGTGGCGGAGCGCATGGAACTCTCGGCGACCCCGGTTTTAACTCGCCAAAGGCATCGTAACTCATTGATTTCATGCGTAAGTCATATGAAGTCAGCCCGCGGTGCTACCGCCCCCGAACTGCTCGCGGAGGAACTGCGCTTGGCGGCTCAAGCGCTTGGCCAGATCACCGGAAAGATCGGCGTCGAGGATCTCCTCGATAAAATCTTCCGCGACTTTTGCATTGGGAAATAAGGGCTTATGGCAATGTTTCACGTGAAACAGCACCGCCCGGCCGATGCGCTGATTGACGCGCCGAGGGACGCTTCATAGATTGCGGCCCATGTCCGGTTCTGTGGATAAATACGATGTCATCGTCATCGGCGGCGGCCATGCGGGCTGCGAAGCCGCGACGGCGGCTGCGCGCATGGGCGCGCGTACGGCTCTGGTGACCCACAAGCCTGAAACCATCGGCGAGATGTCCTGCAATCCGGCCATCGGCGGATTGGGCAAAGGGCATCTGGTACGCGAGATCGACGCCCTCGATGGCGTGATGGGCCGCGCTATCGATCAGGGCGGTATACAATTCCGCATCCTCAATAAGAGCAAGGGTCCGGCGGTGCAGGGGCCGCGCGCCCAGGCGGACCGCAAGCTTTATCGCCAGGCCATGCAGCGGCTGCTGGCCGAACAGCACAATCTGACGATCATCGGCGGCGAGGCTGACGATCTGCGCCTCGATGCGGCCGGCGCCGTGCGCGGCGTCCTGTTGGGCGATGGCCGCGAGCTGGCTTGCGCCGCTGTGGTGCTGACCACCGGGACCTTCCTGCGCGGCCTGATCCATATGGGCGAGACGCAGATCCCGGCGGGGCGCGTCGGCGAGGCGCCGAGCCTTGGCCTGTCCAAGACTTTGGAGCGCGCCGGCTTTGTTTTGGGCCGGCTCAAGACCGGGACGCCGCCGCGTCTCGACGGCCGCACCATCGATTATGCCGGCCTCGATGCTCAGCCGGGCGACGATCCCGCCGTGCCGTTCTCGACCCTGACGACACGAATCGACACGCCCCAGGTGGCTTGCCACGTCACCGGCACGACCGACGCCAGCCATGCTCTGATCCGCGCCAACCTGCATCGTGCGCCGATGTATAGCGGCCAGATCCAAAGCACGGGGCCGCGCTATTGCCCCTCGATCGAGGATAAGGTGGTGCGCTTCGCCGGGCGCGAGCGCCATCAGATTTTCCTGGAGCCGGAAGGGCTCGACGATCCGACGGTCTATCCCAACGGCATTTCCACGTCGCTGCCGGCCGAGGTGCAGGAAGCTCTGCTAAAGACCATCCCGGGCCTCGAGCGCACGGTGATTCTGCGCCCTGGCTACGCCATCGAATACGATTACGTCGATCCTCGCGAACTGAGCCGAGGCCTCGAAACACGCCGTGTTCCGGGCCTTTTTCTCGCTGGCCAGATCAACGGCACGACAGGCTACGAAGAGGCGGCCGGGCAGGGTTTGATTGCCGGACTCAATGCCGCGCTCAAGGCAAGCGGCGCCCTCGAGCCCTTCGTTCTGGATCGGGCGGACGGCTATCTTGGCGTCATGATTGACGATCTGGTGACCCAAGGTGTCACCGAGCCCTATCGCATGTTCACCTCCCGCGCCGAATATCGCCTGACCCTGCGCGCCGATAACGCCGATCAGCGTCTGACCGCGAAGGGCATGGCGCTGGGTTGCGTCGGCTCGCGCCGCGCCCTTGCCTTCACCGCCAAGGCCGACTCTCTGCGCGAGGCCCGCCGCCTCGCCGAATCGCTGAACGCGACGCCGCCCGAGCTGCTGCGCGCCGGGCTGAATATCAATCAGGATGGCCAACGCCGCACGGCCATGGCCTTACTGGCCTATCCCGATATCACTCTGGCGCGTCTGACGGCGATCTGGCCGGCGCTGAGCGGGCTCGATCCGGCCATCGCCAGCCAGTTGGAGATCGACGGTCGTTACAGCGGCTATCTGGAACGTCAAGCAGCGGACATCCGCGCGCTGCGCAAGGACGAAGCCTTGCTGCTGCCTGCCGATATCGATTACGCCAGCATCGGCGGGCTTTCGACCGAACTGCGCGACAAGCTCAAGCGCATTCAGCCGGAAAGCCTGGCCGCCGCCGGCCGCATTCCCGGCATGACGCCGGCCGCGCTGACCGCTTTGCTCGCGCATGTAAAGCGCCGGGCGCCGGCCAGCAAGTCGGCCTGACGGCGCGTGACCGAAGCCCCGTTGAGCGCTGAAGACTTCGCCCGCTCGGGAATTGTTTCACGTGAAACAATTTCCCGGCTGGAGCTCTACGCCGCGCTCCTGATCAAGTGGCAGAAAGCGATTAATCTCGTCGGCAAGGACACGCTGCCCGATCTCTGGCGACGCCATATGCTCGACAGTGCTCAACTGGCCCCTTTGATTCCGGCTGTGGCGCATGATGGGGGACGCCGCACCCTGGTCGATTTCGGATCCGGCGCGGGCTTTCCCGGCATGGTTCTCGCCATCATGGCGGCGGACGAGGGGCGGCAGTGGGATGTCCATCTCGTCGAATCGGACAGCCGCAAATGCGCGTTCCTCTCGACGGTCGCGCGGGAAACCAAAACTACCGTGAAGATTCATGCAGTTCGGATCGAAAGTATGACGGTCATCCCCGCCCATACCGTGACCGCGCGCGCCCTGGCGCCGCTCGACAAGCTGCTCGGCTATGCCGAGTCTTTCCTGCAACAGGGCACGGAATGTCTGTTCTTGAAGGGCATAAATGTAGCGGATGAATTGACCGCAGCCCATAAATCTTGGAATATGCAGATCGAACAGCTTCCCAGCCGATCCGGCCCGGCTGGCAGCCTCTTGCACATCAGGGAAATTTCCCGTGTCAGATCAAGAACTTAAAGACCACGCCGGCGAACCCGCCACGATCACCCCGACCATTCGGCCTCTAGCCCCGACGCCTGCGCCCTCGGCGCGGCCGATTGGCTTGATCGGCGAGCAAACTCGCGTCATCGCCATCGCCAACCAAAAGGGCGGCGTCGGCAAGACGACGACGACCATCAACCTCGCAACGGCCTTGGCGGCTTGCGAAGCGCGCGTGCTGGTGATCGATCTCGACCCGCAAGGCAACGCCTCGACCGGCCTCGGCATCCCGCACGACAAGCGCGGCCGGGGAATCTACGACGTGCTGTTCGAAGGCGGCCGTCTGACCGCCGCAGCTGTCGAGAGTCAGGTGCCGGGTCTCTGGGTCGTACCCAGCACGGTCGACCTGGCCGGCGCCGAGCTGGAGCTGATCGACGTCGAGAAGCGGGAATACCGTCTGCAGTCCGCCATCGGCGATTCGCGCGGCGCGTATGACTACGTGCTGATCGACTGCCCGCCAGCGCTCGGTCTGCTGACCCTCAATGCTCTGGTCGCGTCCGATTCGGTGCTGGTCCCGCTGCAGTGCGAGTTCTTCGCCCTCGAGGGTCTGAGCCATCTCTTGAAGACCATCGAGCGCGTTAAGCGTGCGCTCAACCCGAGCCTGGAGCTGCAAGGCGTCGTGCTGACCATGTATGACGGCCGCAACAATCTGACCGACATGGTCGCCGCCGACGTCCGCGGGTTCTTGGGCGACAAGGTCTACAGCACGGTCATCCCGCGCAACGTCCGCATCTCCGAAGCGCCGAGCCACGGCAAGCCGGTCCTGCTGTACGACATGCGCTGCATCGGCTCGCAGGCCTACATTCAGCTCGCCAAAGAAATGCTCAAGCGCGAGCAGGCCAGGGCGGCATGACCGCCGATACCGACAAGGCCGGCGCGTCGGGCAGCGGCCCAACTTCCAGCACTAGGCCGAAAAACCTCGGCCGCGGCCTCGCCGCCTTGTTCGGCGAGGAGAGCGCCGATTATGCCGAGCTCGACAAGGCCCGCCCGGCCAAGGCCGTGCCGATCGAATTTCTCCGTCCCGGCAAATACCAGCCGCGCCACCGCTTCGATCAAGCGCAGATCCAGTCGCTCGTCGATTCGGTCAAGGAGAAGGGCATCCTGCAGCCCATCCTGGTGCGCCGTCTCGCCAGCGAACCCAATGCATACGAGATCGTCGCCGGCGAGCGCCGCTGGCGCGCCGCGCAGCTCGCGCAATTGCATGAAGTGCCGGTCAACATCCGCGAGCTCAGCGATCGCGACGCGCTCGAGATCGCGCTCGTCGAAAATATCCAGCGCGAGAATCTCAACGCGATGGAAGAGGCCGACGGCTACCGCCGGTTGATGGACGAGTTCAAGCACACGCAGGAAGATTTGGCCAAGGTGCTCGGCAAGAGCCGCAGTCATATCGCCAATCTGCTGCGTCTGCTGTCATTGCCCGAAGGCATCCGCCTCATGGTCGAGTCGGGCGAGTTGTCCGCCGGCCATGCGCGCGCGCTGATCGGCATCGAAGGCGCCGAAGAGATCGCCAAGCAGGCGATCGCCGAAGATCTCTCCGTGCGTCAGGTCGAAGAGCTGGCCAAGGCCGAACGGCGCAAGGCGTCGCCGGCGAAGGGCGATGCGGCGAAGAAAAAAGCCGCGCCGCGCGATTCCAACATCGTCGCTCTTGAACGCGACCTGACGAATTTGCTCGGCCTGAAAGTCGGCATCAGCTTCGACGGCAAAGGCGGCGTGCTGTCGGTGCATTACAAGACGCTCGATCAGCTCGACGACGTCCTGCGCCGCATGGGCAAGTAAAGAGCGGCAAGTAAGCGCGCTTAACGTGCGCTACGCCGTGCCTCAAACGCTTCGCGTTTGTTACCTTGAAGATGCGGCCCTGCGGGCTGCCGTTGCCAGTTGCATCAGCACGCGCGCGGTGATCGCCTCGGACGGCATGCCCGTCGTCTTGCAATCCATCTCCGCCTTCAACAAGAGATCGAGCGCGCGGCTGGCGTTGTTCGCCGGCCATTGGCGCAGCGCGTTTTTGAACGGCGTTACCGCCTTGAAGAACAGCGGCGGTCGCAGCCCTTTGATCGCCATGTCGGCCGACGCGCCTTCGGCGACTTTGCCGGCGACGAAATGCAGCCGCTCGAAATGGCGCGACACGGCGCGCAGGATGGCGATGGCATGGGTGCCTTCGCGCGTCACCCGTTCGTAGGTGCGGTCAAGCTCACCGATGTCGCCACGCGCCACCGCCATGGCGATATCGTCGACGCCTTGCTCCGAGGAATCGCCGACGCAGGCCTCCGCATCGGCCAAGGACACGCGCTCTTGGCCGTCGCAATAGATCACGAGCTTTTCCAATTCGCGCCGGGTCAGCATACGGTCGCCGCCGAGCCGGCCGACGAGAAACTCCAACGCGTCGGAGGCGACATCGAGCTTGGCCTGGCGCAAGCTGTCGCGGATCACGTCCGCCAGCGTCGATTCGTCATCGAGATAGCAGGCGACGGCGGCGCCTTTGGGATGATCCTCGAACAGGCCGCGCAGCTTGGAGGAGGGTGACAGGCCGCCGGCTTCGATCACGATCAGCGAATCGGCCTTGGTCTCGTCGTCGAGCAATTCCTCGAACAGCTTGGCGTGGCTATCGACCGCATTGCGCAGGCGGATGGCGCGACGCCCGCCCATCAGCGAGAGCGCATTGGCTTCGTCGCGCAGCAGCGCCGGATCGTCCTTAATCTCGGCGGGCGAGATCTCGCGGGTGCGGAACGGATCGTCGAGCGATCCGGCGACGGCTTTGATCAGGTTCTCGGCGCGCTCGCGCACCAGGCCGCTGTCGGGGCCGTAGAGCAGCACGGCCCGCACGGCCGCATCGGGCTTGCGCGAGAATCCGTCGGCGCGGGCCGGCTGGATTTTCAAGCGCTCAACCCGCCTTGCGCGAGGAGAGGAAGATCGCGATGCGCGTCTTGATCTCCTCGCTGAGGTCGACGGCGGTGCGGCGCATGGCGTCGTTCTCGCTGACGTAAGTCGCGAAATCGGAATCGAGAATGTTGTAGCTGCTGACCGCCCGGCTGCTCGCCGTCAGCAGAGGCTCGCCACTGGCGATGTCGCTCAGGCTATAGCTCGCGATCATCGTCAGGCTTCCGCGGGTCGCCGTGTCGTCGGTGCGGATGCCGAAGCTCTCCCGGCCAACGCTGAGCGTGACCGTCAGGCGATAAAGCTCTTTCTGTCCGCCGCCGCGCGGCCGCATCTTGTCCAAAAGGCTGTTGCGGACGAGCTGGCCTTCGCGATTGGGGATGATGTCGATCTGCACCGCCGCCAGTTCCGGCGCGCTGATCGAAGCGGGCGAACGCTCGCCATAGAGCGGACGGAAGCCGCAAGCGGCGAGGGCGAGGCTCGCGCCGATCAGCAGCGCGGCAGCGGCGGTTCTAGACCACAACATTGATCACCCGATTGGGGACGACGATCACTTTGCGCGCCGGCTTGCCGTCCATCGCCGCGACGACGGTGGGCAGCGCGAGCGCCAGTTTTTCGGCTTCGGCCTGCGCCGCGTCGCGCGGCAGTTCGACGGTGCCGCGCATCTTGCCGTTGACCTGCACGCCGACCGTCACGCTCGTCTCCACGACGAGGCTGACGTCGGCGACCGGCCAGGCCGTCTCGGCGAGCAGCGTCTTGTGCCCGAGCATGGTCCACATCTCTTCGGCGAGATGCGGCATCATCGGGCCGATCAGCTTGGCCATCACCTCGAGCGCTTCGCGCCGCGCCCAGCGCGCGTCATCGCCGTTCTCCGAATCGGCGTTGCCGATCGCATTGGCGAATTCATAGAGGCGCGCGACGGCGCGGTTGAAATGGAAGCGCTCGATGTCGTCGGTCACGCCGGCGACGGTCTTGTGCGTGGCGCGGCGCAGGGCGGTGGCGACGCCGCCGAAGCTGGCCGGCGCGGCCGCGTTCGGCGCAGGCAGGTCGCCGCGCAATTCGTTGGTCATGCGCCACAGGCGGTTGATGTGGCGGAAGGCGCCGTCGACGCCCGAGGTGGTCCATTCGATGTCGCGCTCGGGCGGGCTGTCGGACAGCATGAACCAGCGCGCGGTGTCAGCGCCGTAGTCGCGGATGATCGTCTCGGGATCGACGACGTTCTTCTTCGACTTGCTCATGGATTCCGAGCGGCCGATGGTGACGGCGCTGCCGTCCTTCACGTTGACGCCGGTGCCGTCCGGCTTCTTGTCGACGTCCTCGGGGAACAGCCACTTGCCGGCCGTGTCCTTGTAGGTCTCGTGGCAGACCATGCCTTGGGTGAACAGGCCGCTGAACGGCTCCGCCACAGGCAAACGCCCGGTCTTCTGCATGGCGCGCGCGAAGAAGCGGGCATAGAGCAGATGCAAGATCGCATGCTCGACGCCGCCGATGTACTGATCGACCGGCAACCAATATTCGACGGCCTTCGGATCGACCGGCGCATTGTCGCGCGGCGAGCAGAAACGCGCGTAATACCATGACGAATCGACGAAGGTGTCCATCGTGTCGGTGTCGCGCGTCGCCTTGCTGCCGCACTTGGGGCAATCGACATGCTTCCAAGTCGGATGGCGGTCGAGCGGATTGCCCGGCTTGGAGAAGTCGACATCCTCGGGCAGGCGCACCGGCAATTGGTCGGCCGGAACCGGCACGATGCCGCAGGATCCGCAATGGATCACCGGGATTGGGCAGCCCCAATAGCGCTGGCGCGAGATGCCCCAGTCGCGCAGGCGATACATGATCGCGCCCTTGCCGCGCTTGAGGGACTCGAGCTTGGCGATGGCGGCGCGCTTGCCCTCAGTTACGGCGAGGCCGTTGAGGAAATCGGAATTGGCCAAGAGGCCGTCATCGGTGAAGGCTTCGTCGCCGACCTGGAAGGTTGCCGCGTCCTCGCCCTTGGGGATGACGACGGCTTTGACCGGCAGCTTGTATTTGCGCGCGAAGTCGAGATCGCGCTGGTCGTGCGCCGGGCAGCCGAAGATCGCGCCGGTGCCGTAGCCCATTAGCACGAAGTTGGCGGCATAGACCGGCAGGGTCGCGCCGGCGATGAAGGGGTGCTTCACTTTCAAGCCGGTGTCGAAGCCGTGTTTTTCGGCGGTCTCGATCGCTTCTTCGGTGGTGCCGCCGCGCCGCGTCTCTTCCGCGAAAGCGGCGAGACCTTTGTTCGTCTGCGCCAGTTCGGCAATCAACGGATGATCGGCGGCCACCGCGACAAAGGACGCGCCGTAGAGCGTGTCGGGGCGCGTGGTGAAAACCGTGAGCGAATCTTTACGGCCTTCCACCTCGAAGTCGATATAGGCGCCTTCGGAGCGGCCGATCCAATTCTCCTGCATCAGTCGCACTTTTTGCGGCCAGCGCTCGAGCGTTTTCAGGCCGTCGAGCAGATCGTCGGCGAATTGCGTGATCTTGAAGAACCATTGGTTGAGCTGGCGGCGCTCGACCAGCGCGCCGGAGCGCCAGCCGCGGCCGTCGATCACCTGCTCGTTGGCGAGCACGGTGTTGTCGACCGGATCCCAGTTGACCAGCGACTCCTTGCGATAGACCAGGTCCGCCGCCATGAAGTCGGTGAACATGCGCTGCTGATGGCGATAATATTCGGGATGGCAGGTCGCGATCTCGCGGTCCCAATCGAGCGACAGGCCCATCAGCTTGAGCTGGCCCTTCATCGTCGCGATGTTCGAATAGGTCCAGTCGGCCGGATGCACGCCGCGCTCGATGGCGGCGTTCTCCGCCGGCAGGCCGAAGGCGTCCCAGCCCATCGGATGCAGCACGTTGAAGCCCTGCGCGCGCTTGTAGCGCGCGACGACGTCGCCCATCGTATAGTTGCGCACGTGGCCCATGTGGATGCGTCCCGACGGATAGGGGAACATCTCGAGCACGTAGTACTTGGGCTTGGCTTTGTAGGCGGCCGTGTCGAAGCCGACCTTGAAGGTGCCGCGCGTCTCCCATTCGGCGCGCCATTTCGCTTCCGTCTCGCTGACGTTGTAGCGCTCGGAACGAGGATTGGCGGGGGAGGCGGACGACATGACGGTTTCCTGAAAGACGGATGGCGGCACGCCGCTCGTGGGCCGGCGCGCAATCGCCAAAACGCTGTGAAAAATCGGGATTTAATGCCCGGCGGGATTTTCTACGCCGGGACGCGCGAGGGCAAGCCCCAGCGCGCGCGGCGCGGGGCTTTTTCGCCGGCGGCCGGACTTTAGCGGGTGCTGGTCTGATCGACGCGCAGCTGACGCGCGCGCGTCAGGATGGCGTTTTCTAGATCGGTCGAGGTCTTCTGCTCGACCGGCAGATCGACCCAATTGGCGCCGTCGCGGCGCTGCTGGAACAAGGTCACACGAATGCCGTCAGCGCGCAGGTCGCGGTCGAGGATGTAGGCGTTGGCCTTGAAGCGGCGGTCCGGCGTTTCGGCTGGGCTGTACCAGTCGGTGATGATGACGCCGCCGAACGGATCGGCGGAGGCGAGCGGCATGAAGGACAGCGTGTCGAGCGAGGCGCGCCACAGGAAGCTGTTCACCGCGACGCCGTTGGGCGCGATCTCTTCCTTCTTCTTGCCGAACAGGATCAAGCCGTCCTTGCCGAAGATGCTGCCCGATTCGCCGCGCTTTTCCGCGTCGAGCTTCTCTTTCTCGCGGCGGTCCATCGGGTAATTGGTGCTATCGACCGGCGGCGGCGAGCCGCCGCAAGCGGCGAGCGCGATCGGCAGGACGAGGGCGCCGAGGGCGAGGCGGCGGCGGAAAGCGGCAAGCGGACGTGAGGAAATGCTGGTCATGAGCGTGCGGACATCCTGTGCGAGCCGGCAAAGGCCGGCGGCGAAAGCGCTCAACATATAGGAGAAAGCGCGCCCGCCCGCCAGAGCCGCGCGGCCCAGCCTGAGCAGGTCTATAAAAAGCCGATGTGATTCAAGGGGCTAGAGCAGACGCGAGACAAATGAAAAGGGCGGCAGGTTGCCCTGCCGCCCTCTCAAACGCTCCGCTGTTCGCGGACGGACCGAAGATCCGTCTTAGAACGTGGCGCGGGTACCGATCAGGATACCGATGGCGCTGTTCTCCGAGGAGTTGTACATGCCATCGCTGTCGTTGGTGAAGTACCAGGTATCGGCGTACACGACCAGACCAGCGCCGAGGGTGTACTGAGCACCCAGGGTGAAGGTGTCGGAGGTGAACTCGGCGTTGTTGGACGAGACGCCAGCGACCGTGGTGGCGGTGCCGGTGCCGGCGTTCGCGCCCTGCTTGTTGTGCATGTAGCCGAGGCCGACCTGATACGGGCCGGTCACGTACTTCACTTGAGCGCTGTAGCCCGAGGTGTCGGCGTTGGTGAGACCCTTGGTCGCACCAGACTTGCCGTCATCGCCGTAGCCGACCGCGACGGTGAAGCCGCCGAACTCAGCCTTCGCGCTGACCAACCACGCCTTGATGTCTTCCGTGGTCTGCTGGTTTTCGGCGTCGGCGAGCGAGCCGGCGACCGTGAAGCCGAGGGCCAGGTCGTCGTTGACCTTCAGGTCGTAGCTGGCGCCGAGTTCCCACCAGTTCTCGAAGGCGCTGGTGGAGGTCGCACCGCCGTCCGTCGAACGCGACGCGCCGTTATCCTGGCTGTCGGCCGAGTACGACACGCCGAACTGGAAGCCGGCGATCGTCGGGGTGTAGTACATGATCTTCGTCGCGTCGGACGTGTTCTGCGGATCGGTACCGGCAACCCACAGGTTGTTGCCGAACGAGCGCGTGTCGGTCCAACGGCGGAAGCCGCGGGCGCCAGTCACGCCGATGCCGGTGATCGCGCCGTCGCCAGCGTAGTTCTTGGCATCGACCGGGCCGTCTTCGTTACCGAGGGTCAGCTGACCCCAGCTGCCCGAGAACACCAGCGAGACCTCGTCGGCGTTGTCGTTCGAGCCCGGGTTGACCGTGTCGGCGTCAGCCTCGAGTTCGATCTTCACCGACCAAGCCAGGCCGTTGTCCAGCTTGTCGCTGGCGCGGATGAGCAGCTCGGTGTCCGTCAGGAAGCCGAAGCCGCGCTCGGAGCTGACCGTCGGGACGCCCGGGGCGGGGCCGAAGCCGTCAGTGTCCTGGCTGGCAAAGCCGGCCTGGAAATCAAGGTAGCCGCCGAGGCGAACTTCCGGGGCCGCTAGAGCAGCGGTCGCCGCGAAAGACGCGCCGACGAGGGCCGTCGAGCCCAAAAGCAGTTTCTTCATACCGATAAACCTCCGGTTTAATCCCCCTGCAAATCCGTCGACGAGGGACCATTTGGAACAGTGATTTGGGCCGCGCTACTTGCTCCGTCCCGTTATCCAGCCAAGGAACCCCCTCTGCCGGACCCGTGCCTAAAAGCACGCAGTTTGGATACCCTTTCCCGTATGTGCTTACAATCCAGGCGAAAAATTTCGCCGACCCCCGTCGCATTTTCGCCACATAGGCCGAAAACTTGTAATAAATCATATAGTTAGATGAATTCTGCCGCGTCCGAAGCAATCAATAAACTTAACAGAGCTGGTTATCTGTTTGATTTTTAAGAAAAATAATCCATTCGGGAAGATATTCTTCAATCCCTAGAGATAACCGTTTGGGGACCACAATATGATGTAGTTCGAACCTCTGATTTCAGTCCGCCGACCGGCCTGGAGGCAAGCTGGCAGGAGGAGCGGACTGTGCTACAGCAGCGAAATTGATTTTCGCCGGTTTTCTCAGAGCCGGGCCTTTCAGAACCGGGCTCCTCAGACCTCATGACGCCGCAACCCGAACCGAACGAGGCGCTCCGCCAAGCCATCGCCGCAGCTCAAGCGGGGCGTTTGGCGGAGGCGGACCATCTCTGCGGTCAGATTTTGGCCGCCGACGCGGCCGATCCCGGCGCGCTTTGCCTGAGCGGCGCGCTGGCCGCGCAGCGCGGCGATGTCGCCGGCGCGATCACGCGCTATCGCGCTGCGCTGGCCGCCGCGCCGCGCTTTATCAAGGCCTTGAGCAATCTGGGAGCGGCGCTGTCCGCCCTGCAGCGTTTCGAAGACGCGGCGGAGCCGTTGCGCCGCGCGCTCGAGGAGCAGCCCGATCATGGGCCGGCGCTGATCAATCTCGGTCAGGTCTATTTGGCGCTGGGCCGCGTCGAAGAGGCGATCGCGCTCTTGCGCCGGGCGACGCAAAGCGCGCCGCAGGATGCGATGGCTTGGAACAATCTCGGCGCGGCGCTGCTGCGGGCGGAGCAGCTGCGCGAGGCGGAGGCGCCGCTTCGTCAAGCGCTGGCGCTGGAGCCGGGCTACGGCGCGGCCTGGAGCAATCTCGGACATGCGCATTTTCGCCTGCGTCGTCCGGCCGAAGCGGCGAGCGATTTTCGCCGCGCGCTCGAGAGCGGCGCGGCGCCGGCGGAAACTTGGACTCATTTGGGCGCTGCCTTGCGCGCCATGGGCCAAATGAGCGAAGCCATGGCGGCTTACGAGCGCGCGCTGCAGATAAATCCAGACTACGCCGAAGGCCGGTTTGCTCGCGCGTTGCAGCGTCTGGCCGATGGGCATTTCGCCCAAGGCTGGGAGGATTATCGTTTTCGGCCGTCGGCCCGCGCCTTTCACGCCGATCGAGCGGCGGGCTTGTCGCGCCTGCCCGCAGATCTTGCCGGGCGGAAAATCTTCCTCGCCGGCAATCAGGGTTTCGGCGACGAACTCTTTTTCCTGCGCTACGCGCCGGCATTGAAGGCGCGCGGCGCGCGCATCTCCTATCGGCCTGGCGCGAAACTCGCCCCCTTGTTAGGCGGCGCCGCATTCATCGACGAACTGTTGGCCGATGACGCTCAGCCTACGGCGGACATAAGACTGCTGATCGATGATCTGCCCTATGTCCTAGGCGAGGAGGTGACAGCGCCGCCTCTCGCTCTTAAGCCCAACGAAGCTCGTCTGGCGGCGCTGCGTGAGCGCCTCGCCGCTCTCGGGCCGGCGCCTTATCTCGGTCTCACCTGGCGCAGCGGCATCGACAAGAACGGCGCGTTGTTCAAGGAGGCGCCGCTTGCAGCCGTCGCGCAGGCGGTGCGCGGCTGGCCGGGCGCGATATTGGCGCTGCAGCGCGCGCCCATGGCCGGCGAGATCGACGCCGTCGCGGCGGCAGCGGGCGCGCCGGTCCATGATTTGACATCGCTCAATGACGACCTCGTCGAAATGCACGCACTGTTGGCGCTGCTCGACGAATATGCCGCCGTCAGCAACACCAACGTGCATTTGCGCCAGAGCCTCGGCCTGCCGTCACGCGTGTTGGTGCCGATGCCGCCGGACTGGCGCTGGATGGCTTCCGGCGACGCGTCGCCGTGGTTTCCTGGCACGCGCATCTATCGTCAGGCGGCGGACGGAGCCTGGGATGCCGCCCTGGCCCGCCTATCGCAAGATCTCAAGGCCGTGTTCCGCTCGCCGTCCTGAGATATATTAGAACTCCTATGTAACGCATCAGGATCGCCATTTTGTCCGCATCGCCTTTCCGTGTGTTTGTCGGCTGGGACAGCCGCGAGGAAATTGCTTACGACGTTTGCCGCAATTCCTTGCTGCGTCACGCCTCGATCCCTGTCGACGTCGTCCCGCTCAAGCAAGGTGAATTGCGCGCGCAAGGGCTCTACCGGCGCGACGCCGATCCGCTGGCTTCGACCGAATTCACCTACACGCGATTCCTCGTGCCGCATCTCGCCGGCTATGACGGCTGGGCGCTGTTTTGCGATTGCGATTTTCTTTGGACCGCGGACATCGCTGGCTTGGCTGCCTACGCCACGGCGGAAAATGCCGCGCGTTACGGCGCGCTCTGCGTGCAGCATGATTACCGTCCGACAGAAACGACCAAAATGGACGGCAAGATTCAGACGACATATCCGCGCAAGAACTGGTCGAGCCTGATCTTGTTTAATTGCGGCCATGCGCAGACGCGGCAATTGACGGCCGATGTCGCCAATCGCGAAAGCGGCGCGTTCCTGCATCGTTTTCAGTGGCTCGAAGATGCGGCGATCGGCGCTTTGCCGGAAACCTGGAACTGGCTTGAAGGTTGGAGCGCCAAGCCTGCGGTCGGCGCGCCGGCGGTGGTGCATTACACGCGCGGCGGCCCCTGGTTTGCCGAATGGCAGAACGTCGATTATGCCGACTTGTGGCTGGCCGAGGCCGCCCGGCTGGCGCATCCGTGACGGGCGCGTCCGGCCCTTTGCAGGCGGCGCTGGCCGCTCACAAGGCCGGCCGTCTCGACGAGGCCGCCAGGCTCTACGACAATCTGCTCGCCACCGATCCAAAGAATGCAGACGCGTTGAATCTGTCGGGCATGCTGCGCCTGCAACGCGGAGATGCCGCCGCGGCCGAAGCGCGTATCGCGCAAGCCGTCGCCGCACGGCCGCGCGAAGCGCTCTATCACGCCAATCTTGCCAAGGCCAAGCAGGCGCGCGGCGATGCGGCCGGCGCGCTCGCATCTTTGCGCCAGGCGGCGAAGCTCGCTCCCGACCAGCCCGGCTTTTGCCAACAGCTTGCCCTCACGCTGCGTGCCGCGGGCGATTTCGCCGGCGCGGCGGACATGCTGCGCAAAGCAGCGCGCGCCGCGCCGCGCGATATCGCGCCGCTCAACAATCTTGCAACGCTGTTTCTCGAACAGGGCCAGCCCGTCGAGGCGCGGGCCGCCATCGCCCGAGCCCTCGCGCTCGATCCGAACAACGCGCATGCGCTTGCCAATCAAGGCCAAGCATTTTTGCTGGAAGACCAAGCCGCCGCGGCGCTTGCCCCGCTGCGCCGCGCCGCCGCCGCCGATCCGTCAAACGCCGTCACGCTCAACAGTCTCGGCGTCGCCTTGCATGAAGCGGGCGAGACCGAGGAATCTCTCGCCGTGTTGCGCCGCGCACTGGCGCTGGCGCCGCAAAGCCCGATCATTCATGTGTCCTACGGCAACTCTCTCAAACGCGCCGGACGGTATGACGAAGCGCTGGCGTCGTTCGAGCGCGCGCTCGTTTTGAAGCCGGGCGTTGCCGAAGTCCATTCACATATCGGCACTTGCTTTGAAGCAAAGATGCGATACGGCGCGGCCATCGCCGCTTATGACGAGGCCTTGCACCTTAAGCCGGATTACCGCCGGGCGCGCCACAACCGAAGCATGGCGCTTCTCACATCGGGCAAGTTCGAAGACGGCTGGCGCGATTATGCGGCGCGCGACTTTCGCGCTGATCTCGCGTCCCATGCTTCGAATGAACTGTTGGCGGCGCGCGACATCGAAGGCCGGTCCTTTCTGCTGCTTGGCGAGCAGGGTCTCGGCGACGAGATTTTCTTTTTGCGCTTCCAGGCGCCCTTGCGCCAGCGCGGCGCGGCGCGGGTCGCTGCCGAAGTCAGCGGCAAGATTCACGGGCTAATGTCTCGTGTCGCCGGCTTCGACGCGGTCGTGACGGATCGGAGCCGCCGGCCCGCCGCCGATCGCGCCCTCGTCGCCGGAGACTTGCCGCATCTTTTGAACATGCACGCCATCAGCGACATCCCGCCGACGTTGCGCGTCCTGCCGCTGCCTGAGCGCGCTGCGGAGATCGCCGAGAGGCTGGCGGCGCTGGGACCGGCGCCTTACATCGGCGTAACCTGGCGCGCCGGGACGGCAGACCGCCTCGGAGCGCTGTTCAAGCTCGCGCCGCTCGAGGACATCGGCCGCGCGCTGGCCGGATTGCCGGGGACGCTGCTGGCGTTGCAGCGCCTGCCCCAAGCCGGTGAGATCGAGGGTTTGGCCGCCGCCGCCGGCAGGCCGGTCCACGACCTGACGGCGTTGAACGACGATCTCGAAGGCATGCTGGCGCTGCTCGCGCAGATCGACGATTACGTCTGCGTCAGCAACACGAACGTCCATCTGCGCGCCATGGTCGGGCGGTCCTGCCGCGTGCTGATCCCCGCGCCCCCGGATTTCCGCTGGATGGCCGAGGGGGAGGAATCACCCTGGTTTCCGGGCATGCCGCTCTATCGCCAGAACGAGAGCCGGGATTGGACGGATGCTCTCGCCGCCTTGAAGCGCGATTTGAGCGCGGCCTTTTCGTAGACGCGCCGCTTAGATTGCGGCGATCACCTTCATCGACAGCAGCGAGCGCAACAACTCGCCGCGCGTATCGCCATCGAGCAGGGGAAACGCGCTCGTCAGCTCGTTTTCACTGAAATTCTCGCGCCCGACGATCCAAGCGACGGGCTCGTTGAGGCCCGGCGGGATCGGCACGCCCTTGCCGGCGCGCGCGAGCGCCCAACGGCCGCCCTGCGCGACGACGCTGAAGTCGCGCGCGGTCGGCTCATAGCGCATCTCCGGACGCTTGCTGCGATAGCGGTATTCGTCTTGAAAGTTATGCAGCGCCGCGATCACGTCCGGCGCCGCCGCCAGTTCGGCCAAGCGCCGACCGAGCGCGGCGACCCGCTCGTCGAACAGCGCGCGCCCGGTATTCGGTCCTTGCCCGTGACGCCGCGGCAGATCGGCGCGGAACGTCACATCGTCCACAGCGCGGGCGTAAAGCGCGCTCACCACATCCATGCCGATCACGCCGACGACGCCGAAGGCAATATGCGTGGTGCGTTCGGTTTGCGCGATGGCGTCGTGATATTGGCCGCGCGGCAAGTAGAGCAGATCGCCCGGCTTCATCAGAACTTCGGCGACGACCTTGCCTTTGGCCTTGTCGTTGATTTCGGCGGACTGACTTTTATAAGCGGGATGTTCGATCGGCAGTTCGGCGCGGCCCTCGTAAATCCGCCAAAGCTTCTCGCCTTCGATATGCGCGGCGTAGACGTCGTGCGAATCGTAATGGCTGGCGAACGCCTGACGCTGGCGCGGCGAACTGTAAAGGTTCGCTTGGGCCTTGGCTTCTAAAGTGTCTTCCAGCGCTTGTGCCAAGGCGGAAACGGTCGAAAGACCGGGCGCTTGCAGATCGATGTCGTTGAGAACCAGGCTGGCGCCGTCACGCAGCAGCGCTTGAAGCTTTTGCGAATCAGGCCGTCCTTCGGGATCGCAATAATCCTTCGCCGAGATCATGGCGCTGTCGCGCGCCAGCTGCAGCGATTGCGCATTCCAGATGCCGATGGTCGATACCAGGCTGTCCAGCTTGGCGCGCGTCATGACGGCAGCGAATTTGTCCGCCCCGCGCGGGCTGCCGGCCCCGGGCACATGCAGCCAGCGGCGGCCGTGATAGTCGGCGAAGAATTGCGCCGGGGTGATCGGCGCCAGGATGTCGGCGAAGGAAATCATGGCGTCAATTTAGCGCCATTCGCTCATGAGCCGAAGCTGAGAAAATCGTTGTCGATGTTTTCGCCCGGATTGCCGTGGCGACGGCGCAAGGTCAATCCGCCGATGGCGGCGATCCCGGCCGCTCCCGTGCCGCGCAGGCGACGCGCATTGCGTTCGTTGATGCCGCCGAGGCCGTAGACGGGGAGCACGCTGCTCTGCACCAGGGACGCGAAACGTAAAGCGCCGAGCGTTGCGGCGCCCGGGTGGCTCATGGTGATGAAGACGGGCGACAGCAACGCGGCGGTGACGCCGGCCTGCGCGGCGCGGCGCAGCGCGGGGGCGGAGTGGGCTGCGGCGGTGACCAGCCAATGCGGCAGCTTGCGCAGCTGCCGTCCGGCGCGTTGCAGCGCGCCTTCGGAAAAATGCACGCCGTCCGCGCGCACGTCGAGAGCCATGCGCATGTCGTCGGCAATCAGAAGCTTGACCTTTCGCGCCGAGGTTGCCGCGCGCAGGATGCGGGCAAGGGCGAGGCGGGCCTGCGGCACCAGCTCGTAGTGGCGGTAGATCACCGCCGAGCCTTGCGGCAAATGCAGCACGTCGGCCACGGGGTCATGCGTGCGCCGGGTATCGGTCATCAAGATGAGGCTCGGCAAATGCCGCGTTTTGTCCGCGCGCGGTTCATCCGCGCGGCTTGTTCGCTGCCGGGCCAAATTGAGATGACGCGCGACGTCTGATAAACTCGAAGCCATTAATCCACTTTCTCCGTCGGCGCGGCACATCCTACATGTCAGAGACCTCGGCACAACCCAAATCGGCCTCGGCCATCTCTGCCAATCTTGTCGCGGTGCGCGGTGAGATCGCCGAAGCGGCGCGCGCGAGCGGCCGCGATCCGGCCGCCGTTACGCTCGTCGCTGTCAGCAAGGGCCATGACGCCGCCGCCGCCGCCGAAGCGCTGGCCGCCGGCCAGCGCGTGTTCGGCGAAAATCGCGTGCAGGAAGCGCAGGGCAAATGGCCGGCGCTGCGCGCAGATCATTCCGATCTCGAATTGCACTTGATCGGCCCGTTGCAGACCAACAAGGCGCGCGACGCGGTGGCTTTGTTCGACGTGATCCAATCGTTGGATCGCGCGCGTCTCGCCGAGGCGCTCGCCGCCGAGATGGACAAGCAGAACAAGCGGCCCAAGCTGTTCGTGCAGGTCAATACCGGCGAGGAAGTGCAGAAGGCCGGCATCTTGCCGGCGGAAGCGGTCGCTTTCGCGCGCTGGTGCATCGACGAGAAGAAGCTGCCGGTCGTCGGCCTGATGTGCATCCCGCCGGTCGACGAGGAGCCGGCGCTGCATTTCTCGCTGCTGCGCGAATTGGCCAAGGACGCCGGCTTGAGCCAGCTCAGCATGGGCATGAGCGCCGATTATGCGCTCGCCGCGCGGCTCGGCGCGACCCATGTGCGTGTCGGCACGGCGATTTTCGGCGAGCGCCATTATCCCGAGAAGGCCTGATGGCGACATTCATCGCTTACGCGGCCGCGGCGCTGGCGGAAATCGCCGGCTGCTTCGCGTTCTGGGCCTGGCTGCGGTTGGGCCAGCCGGCCTGGTGGGCGATGCCGGGCGTGGCCGCGTTGATCCTCTTCGCCTGGCTGCTCACCACCATCGACGCCGTCCATGCCGGACGCGCTTATGCCGCTTACGGCGGCGTCTATATCTGCGCGTCGCTTTTATGGCTGTGGCTGGTGGAAGGCGCGCGGCCCGACCGCTGGGATCTCATCGGCGGCGCGGTCTGCCTGATCGGCGCTGCGATTATCCTCTTCGGACCTCGCAGCAGTCTTTCTTAACCGGCGACGATCAGATCGTCGCCGGGTTTGGCCGCGACCAGCAATTCGATCAGATCGTCGAGCTTGAGCGCGACGCAGCCTTCGGTCGGGCCGTAGTCGGGCGTCGCCACATGCATGAAGACGGCGCTGCCGTAGCCGCGCCGCACCGGCGCGTCGTTATGGCCGATCACCACCACCACATCGTAGAGCTGATCGAGCCGCCACAGATGCTCATGGCGCCCCTTGTGCGGCAGCAGCACCTGCGTGTTGTAGGCCTTGTCGTTGGGATCGTCGCACCAGCCGCTCGACGGCTCGATGACTGAGACCGGCAGCGTAAGCTGCGGCAAGGTCAGGCGGTCGGCGCGATAAAGCACGCGTCGCAAGGGAAAGCGCCCGGCCGGCGTCGCGCCGTCGCCTTCGCGCTTGTCGGGATTGACGCCGCTCTTGCCGATGGCGCAAGGCACGCGATGGCGCCCCCACAGCAGTTCGCCGCGATGAACGGGCAGGGTTTCAGGATCGGACCAGACTGCGATATCCATGATCGCTATATAGCGAGCGGGCCGACCTTCGTCAGCCCCCCCCTGGCGTCAGCCCCCATGGCGTAAGCCCCCGTGGATCATTGCGCGATATTCACGGCGGGACGGTCGGTCACCCGCTGCATGGTCTGGTATTTCTCCAACGCCATGTTCATGCGGCTGATCAGGTCTGCCGGCACTTCCGGCACGGCGGCGGCCGAGACCGGCTGCACTTTGTTGTTCGCGGTCGTCTCAGCTGGCGCATCGGCATCGACGCTGCGCAGCGCCGCGTTCTTCGGCGTGTAATCGAGAAAGCTCGGCACCGGGCCGGCGGCGGCTTCGCTTTTGGCGCGGATCGCGTTGCTTGGTCCGCGCGTGGTCTGCATCTGGCGCAGCAGCGCCGGATCGGCAGCGAGGCTTTGCGGCGTCGGCAAGTTGGCGCCGCGCATGCCGCGGCTGACGTTGCTGGAGAGCGGCACGGGCGCGCCGCCGACGCCGTTCGCCGCTTCATGCTGCACCGACGAGGCGCGCATCGCGCTTTGCGCGGGCGCGCTCGCAAGCTGCGGGGCGGCTTGAGGGACAGCGGCCCCGGAAATAGCAGCCGGGGAAATGGCGGATGCCGCCGCTTGCTGCGGCGCGCTTGCGGCTGGCGCGGCAGGCTCGGCTTGCGCCAGCATCGTTGCCGGCGCGGGAATGGGCAGGGCGATGGAATCGCGCGGCGTGAAATCGCCGGCATAGAGCACGCTGTCGCGCTCGGGCCGGCCGGTCGGCGTCGTCACGTCGCGTTTCACGCCGTCGTCGTCGCGCATGGCAAGGACATGCTGACCGATGTCGCGGCCGGTTTCCTCTTTCACCGCGGTGTCGATGCTCGATGCGATCAGGCCGATCACGCCGCCGAACAAGGTGCCGCCGGCGATGCGTGAGGCCGGGCCGATCGTGTCGCCGGTGATGGCGCGATAGACCGTGCCGACGACGGGGATGTGCTGCAGCGGATTGATGATGTCGATCAGGGCGCCGAAGCTGAAGCCGTCCTTGCCCCATATGCGATCGAAGAAACCGCGCTCATCCTTCGCCTCGGCCGTCGCCTCCGGCGGCGCCGACAGGTCGGCCGCCGGCGCGCGCCGCGGAGCATCGGCTGGCGCGCCGCTGGATGGGTGGATCGGGGCGCCTGCGGGGGGCAGGCTGGCGAGGTTGAGGCTGGACATGGTTCTCCTTGCCGAGATCAGGAGCAAGTCCGGGGCCAAGGAGAATATTTATATAAATCAGTTGGTTAATCAGGCCGAGCGGCAGGCCATTCCAGCCACTCGGCAGGCTCGGCCCGGCAGTTTTTGCCGAATTTCGGCCCCGCCGTATGAAGCGGAGAATTAGAAGAGGTGGCCGCTGCGCTTGGCCTTGGTCTCGAGATAGGCCTTGTTGTGTTGGGTGGCGGGGAAGGCGTGAGGCACACGCTCGACCACTTCGATGCCGCAGGCCTG
The DNA here is from genome assembly GCA_035714115.1 of Alphaproteobacteria bacterium. GTDB lineage: Bacteria > Pseudomonadota > Alphaproteobacteria > SMXQ01 > SMXQ01 > CAMAVH01. Next base: position 48,636 of record DASTMO010000051.1, on the reverse strand, counting down.
CAGCGCTGCGACCTTCTCGGGATTGTTGGTGAGCAGGCGCACACGCGAGAAGCCCATGTCGCGCAGCATCTGCGCCGCAGGCAGGTAGAGCCGCTCGTCGGCGTCGAAGCCGAGCTGCTCGTTGGCGTCGATAGTGTCGGCGCCGCCGTCCTGCAATTGATAGGCGCGCAGCTTGTTGACGAGGCCGATGCCGCGACCTTCCTGCGCGAGATACAGGAGCACGCCGCTGCCCGCTTCGGAGATCGCGGCGATGGCGCCGCGCAATTGATCGCCGCAGTCGCAACGCAAAGACCCGAGCAGGTCGCCGGTGAAACATTCCGAATGCAGACGGATCAGCACCGGCTGGTCGGCCTTGGGCTCGCCGATGACGATGGCGAGATGCTCGATGCCGCCGTCGCTCGGGCGATAGGCGACGATGCGCGCGTTCTCGGCGTCGAACAGCGGCACGCGCGCTTGGCTCACGGGCTTCAGGCTGCGCGCGGCGCGCGTGTCGTAATCGTCGACATCGGCGGCGCTGACGGCGAGCAGATCGTTGGCCTCGATGACGGCGGCGAGCTCTTTCGCGGCAAGCGGCGCGATGAGCGCGGTCGGCAGCAAGCGCGCCAGCTTGGTCAGATGCAGCGCGGCGACGGCACAGGACAGGAGAGCGGCGGCGAGGTCGCGCGGCGGCGGCAGACGGAAGGTGATGTCGGATGCCGGATCGGCGATATCGCGCACGGCTTGCGCCGGCGTGCCGTCGGCGATCTCCAGGGTGACGACCTTAGCGTCCTTCGCCGTTGTGAGGCCGACCGCATGGGCGCGCCGTTCCGTCAGTGCGAGCAGCGGCGCGCCGGCGCCAAGCTCGGCGATGCGCGCCAGGCTCTGCGGCGTCACCGCTTCGGCGGCTTGCACCAGGAGCGCGCCTTCAGCAGCCGTCACCGCGATCATGCGGCCGCGGCGCAGATCGGCAAGCGCGCGATCGACGGCGATCAGCGGCTCCGCGACATCGCTCAACGGGGTGTTCGGCGCGACAGAGGGGGTGCGAAGGGCCATAGTTGGAAGAATATGGGGCGACAGAGGCGCGGCGGGTAGGGCCGCCGCGTTGGATGATCCCGTTTGATTATCATGGGGCGGGCGGGCTGGCCACCCCTGCCGGCGCCCTGTCCCAATCGTCTAAAGGGCTGATCCGCCTGGGGGAAATGCGCGTACCCCGTCACCGAAAGGTGACCGTCCGTCTTCCCTGCGCCGATTGCGCCGCCAGGCTCATCGGCTATGCTGCGCCGCCATAATACCGCCCTTTTTCCATCGGAACTTCCGCTTATGAACGAGACCAACGGCGCCAAGACCGGCAAGCGCATCTTCCTGGTGGACGACGACACCGACCTGCGCACCGCGCTCGCAGAGCAATTGCAGCTGCATGAAGAATTCCAGACCGTGGAAGCCGATACGGCGGCCAAGGCGTTGGAAATCGTCAAGACCGACTATTTCGACGCCATCATCCTCGATGTCGGCCTGCCCGACATGGATGGGCGCGAGGTCTGCCGGCTGATGCGCCGCTCGGGCGTCAAATGCCCCATCGTCATGCTGACCGGCGCCGATTCGGAAGCCGACACGATCCTCGGCCTCGATTCGGGCGCCAACGACTACATCACCAAGCCCTTCCGCCTCGGCGTGTTGCTCGCCCGCTTGCGCGCCCAGCTGCGCACGCACGAGCAGAGCGAGGATGCCGTCTTCACCATCGGGCCTTACAGCTTCCGCCCCTCGGCGAAACTGCTGCAGGCCGCCGACGGCAAGAAGAAGGTCCGCCTGACCGAGAAGGAAACGGCGATCCTGAAATATCTCTACCGCGCCAAGGATCATGTCGTCGGTCGCGAGACCCTGCTCGGCGAGGTCTGGGGCTACAACGCCGGCGTCACCACGCACACGCTGGAGACGCATATCTATCGCCTGCGCCAAAAAATCGAGCGCGATCCGGCCGCCGCCGAGATCCTGCTGACCGAACGCGGCGGCTACAGACTCGCGCCTTAACGCGCGGCTATAATCGGCGCAAATCATCGACGGCTTTCGGGGGAGAGCGATGCGTCGCGCGTCATTGGTCGGCTTGGCCGCCATGTGCCTTTTCGCCGGCACGGCATCGGCGCAACCCTCGGCCGACTTCATGCTATGCGGCGACGAGTCGATCGGCGCCGACCGCCGCATCGCAGCCTGCGCCGCGGTGCTTGCCACGCAAGGCTATGGCACCAGAGACCGTGCCTTCGCCCATTACAACCGTGCCGTCTCGTTCGACGCCAAAGGCGATTTCGACGCCGCCATCGCCGAATATGATCGCGCCATTGGCCTCAATACCGATTATGCGCCCGCCTTCGCCAATCGCGGCGCGTTGCGTTTGACCAGGGGCGAAGACGGCCTCGCGCTCGCCGACTTCAACGAGGCGATCCGGCTCGATCCGCGCTTGGCTCTGGCCTATGTCAATCGCGCAAATTACTACAGCAAGCGCGACAAGCTTGCGGAGGCGCTGGCGGATTACGATCGCGCGCTGCGCATCGACCCCAGCTTGACGATGGCTTACACCCTTCGCGGCAACATCCGGGCGGGCCAAGGCGACCTGGACGCCGCTTTGCGAGATCACGACGAAGCGCTGCGCCGCGATCCGAAACTTGCGCGGGCTTACGTCAATCGCGCCGCCGTCTATAGCGATCAGCGGCAATACGACAAGGCGCTCGCCGATTTCGACGCCGCATTGCAGATCGAGCCCGATTACGCGCGCGCTATGGCCAGGCGCGGGATCACGCGTTTGAAGATGGGCGACAAGGCCGCTGCCGCGGCGGATTTTGGCCGCGCCATCGAACTCGATCCAGAAGACAGCCTCGCGCTCGGCAATCTCGGTTTTCTCTATTCGCAAATCGGCCGGCTCGACCAAGCCTTGAGCTATATCGATCGCGCGATCGCCAGCGACCCGCGTTTCGTCGGCGCCATCGTCAATCGCGGCCTCATCTACGCCGAGAAGGGCGATGTAAAACGCGCCCGCGCCGATTTCGATGAGGCGCTGCGTCAGGATCCGAACGATATCGACGCGCTCTATAACCGCGCCCTGCTCAAACTCGAAACGGACGATGTCGCAGGCGCGCTCGCCGACTGCTCGCAAGCGGTCAAGCTCGACCCCGAATATGCCGCGGCCTACTCGGTCTGCGGCAATGCCTACTACATGGCGAACAATATTCCGACGGCCATCGCCGCTTTGACGCGCGCCATCGAGATCGATCCGCAAGCGGAGTATTATTTTCATCGCGCGCGCGCCTATGCGCGCGACTCCCGATATCTCGAAGCGGCGGCCGACCTGACCGAAGTCATGAAAACGGCTGGAGAAACGGAGTCGCTGCTGCGGCGTCGCGCTGCCGCGCGCTATTACGGCCATGATCTCGATGGATCGATGGCCGATTACCTGGCCGTGCTGAAGAAGAATCCGCGCGACGGCGAATCCATCTCGGGGATCGGCGAGATCTATCGCGTTCGCGGCGAGTACGAGCGCGCCCTTACGAACTATGACGAGGCGATCAAGCTCGGCGATACGGATTCGTTGCGCGCGCGCGGCCTCACCCGTATCATCCTGAAGCGCTACGGCGCGGCGCTGGACGATCTTCAGCAGGCGATGGCCGCGAACCCGGAAGATCCCTATACGCCGCTGTGGATCTATCTCGCGCGGCGCAAGAGCGGCGCGCCGGACGGCGGCATCCTGACGAAGCTCGATCCGCAGATCGACATGACCAAATGGCCGGCCGCGATCATCCGTTTCTTCCGCGGCGAGATCGACGCGGCGGCGATGCAGGCCGCGGCCCAGGTCGGACCGGCGCGCGAGATCGACGGGCAAGTTTGCGAATCGGTGTTCTATCTCAGCCAAGCCAAGCTGCTCGCGGGCGCGGCGGACGAAGGCCGGGCTTTGCTGCGCCGCGCGGCCGACACCTGTCAGCAGGGTTTTTACGAGCTGGACCTGGCCAAGAGCGAGCTGGCCGGGACACGCTGATCTATTTCGAGGATTACTTCAGCGTCACCACGACCGGCACGTGATCGGAGGGCTGCTCCCAGCCGCGCGCGGCGCGCAGCACGTCCATGCCCTTCAAGCGGTCTTCGAGCGCGCCGGTGACCCAGACATGGTCGAGCCGACGCCCTTTGTCGGCGCTGGCCCAGTCGGGCGAGCGATAGCTCCACCAGGTGTAGAGTTTCTCGGTCGGCGGCACGAATTTGCGCATGGCGTCGACGAAGCGGTGCGAGGCCTGCACCTCGGCGAACTTCTGCACCTCGATCGGCGTGTGGCTGACGACTTTCAGCAGCGCCTTGTGCGACCAGACATCGTCTTCGAGCGGCGCGATGTTGAGATCGCCGACCACGATCATTTTGTTGTTCGGGTTCGAGCGTGCCGCGAACCAGCTCTTCATCTCGTCGAGGAACTGCAGCTTGTGCTTGAACTTCACGTTCAGCGCCGGATCGGGAATGTCGCCGCCGGCCGGGACGTAGAAGTTATGGATCTCGGTGCCGTCGCCAAGCACGGCGATGGTGTGGCGGCAATCGTCCTTGTCGCACCAGCGCGTCTGATCGCCCGGCGTGAATGGCACGCGCGAGAGGATCGCGGTGCCGTTGTAGCTCTTCTGGCCATGGGCGTGGATATGTTTGAAGCCGAGCGCCTTGAGCCCGTCGAACGGGAAGTCGCTGGTTTGCGCCTTGGTTTCCTGCAGGCAGAGAACGTCGATCTTCGCCTCGCCGATCAGCTTCTGCACCAGCGGCATGCGCAGGCGGACGGAATTGACGTTCCAGGTGGCGACGCGCAGCGGCATGGGCGGGCGAGATCCTTATGAATGGGCGGCGGTGATGGAAACGCGCAGATCGGTGAGGCCGGCGATGCTGCCGAGCAGCGTGTCGCCGGCTTTCAGTTGCGCTTCGCCTTTTGGCGTGCCGGTGAAGATCAGATCTCCGGGGCGCAGGGTGACGTATTTGGAGAGCAGCGCGACTTGATCAAGCGGCGCCCAGGACATTTCTTCCAGGTCGCCGGCCTGCATGCGCTCGCCGTTGACGTCGAGCGTGATCAGGCCGTTCTGCGGATGGCCGATGTCGGCGGCGCGATGGATCGTGGCGATCGGCGAGGCGGCGTCGAAGGTCTTGGCCATGTCCCAGGGCTGGCCGGCATTGCGCGCGCCGCGCTGCAGGTCGCGCCGGGTCATATCGAGGCCGACGGCATAGCCGAAGACGCAATCGCGCGCCTGCTTGGCCGTCTCGATGGCGCGCGCCGCCGCGCCGATGGCGATCACCAGCTCGATCTCCGGCTCGAACAAGGCCGTGCGGCTCGGCAGCGGCACGGCCGCGCCATTGGCCGCGAGCGTGTAGGTCGCCTTGGTGAAGACTGCCGGCTCCGAGCGGTTCGGCCCGTAGGTGCCGCTGAAGGCGTAGATCGTGCCGACGGGAAAGCGCTGGGCGCTGCCGGCGACCGGCAGGCTCGGCGTCGCAGGCGGATCGAACAGGAAATCGGTCACGGCGGATCCTGGAACAAGACGGGGGGAGGCGCAGATTAATCCGCCGGCCCGGCGGCGGCCAGAGGCGCTTTTGAAAACGGCCCGCGCCGCCTCTGCGGCGGCGCTTTTTCTAAGCGAGTCGCCGTGCTACGACGAAACGACAAGGCGAGACACGCGGGGAGAACGGCCATGCTCAAGCTCTACGGATATGAGAATTCCTCCAACTGCCAGAAGGTCACTTGGGCCTGCGACGAGCTCGACCTGCCGTTCGAATATGACCTGACGGGCGGCACCCAGCCGCGCAACAGCAAGGATCCCGGCTACCTGCTGCTCAATCCCAACGGCCAGATTCCGACCCTGCAGGACGGCGAGTTTCTGCTGTGGGAATCGAACAGCATCCTGCGCTACATCGACGAGAAATACGGCGCCGGCCGGCTGATGCCGAAAACGCCCGAGGGCCGCGCCGTCGCCAACAAATGGATGGACTGGCAGCTCGCCACGCTGAACGGCGCGATGGGAGAATTGTTCATGACCACGCTGCGCGTGCGTCCCGAGAACCGCGATCCGGCGGCGATCGCGGCGGCGGGCGACCGGGCGGCGCAGATGTTCAAGCGCCTCGAGGCCGGCTTCGGCACGGACGATTATCTCGCCGGCGAATTCTCGCTGGCCGACATTCCGCTCGGCATCATGGCCAACCGCTGGTTCGCCATACCCGTCGCAAAGCCCGCGTTGCCCAAGGTCGAGGCTTGGTTCGAGCGTCTCAAATCCCGCCCGGCTTTCATCAAGCGGGTGATGAGCATTCCCCAGCCGGGCCCGAAATAACGACTGGCCGAAATAACGCCCGCTCCTCACCGAATTTTGACCTGCCCTTTCGAGGGGGGCGGCGTCAAAAGCGTTGTCCTGCCTGCGAAAGCCGCTGATAAAGCGCAGCCAAACGCTGTTCTCCGGCCCAACATGCGGGGCGCAGCCGCAAGGGGACGGCATGGGACTTCGGCTGCATCTCGCGGGATCGATCGCGCTTTCGACGCTGCTCGCCGCCGCAGCGGCCGAAGCCCAATTGCTCAAGCCAAATCTTTATCCTGCGCCTCGCGAAAGCCTGCGGCTGTTCGAGATGCTGCGTCCTGTCGAGGCCGAAGACACGCTGCATAGCTGGAACGCCAGCCTCGGCTATCAGCTGACCGGCATGAATTCAAAGGTGCCGGGCCAGCCCGAGCAACGCAGCCTCGCGACTGGCCTTGCGAGCTTGAACGCGCGCGTCGGCGCGCGCGGTTTCGCCGGTCTCGATTTCAGCTATTCCGGCCAGGACATCGATCTGCGCAACCGCAATCTGCGGATTCGCGGCGACATCGCGGAGGCCGGCTTGCGGTTCAGCGGCGGCGCCATGCTGCTGCCTTATCTCGCGGTCGGCGCGACGATCGGGCGCAGCACGCTCGATGGCATCTATCATTTCGGTCCGTCGCCCCAAGATCAGTCGTCCGGCGACATCATGAGCTACGGCGCTTTCGCCGCGCTGCTTTATCCGGCGGGCGATTGGAAATTCTCGCTCACCGGCGCTTACAGCTATGACGAAGGCCGCCAGTCCTTCGCCGACGGCAGCCCGCGCGAGCAACAATCCTATCTCCATGTCGCCTCGACGATGCTCACCGCGCTCTACGCCATCGCGCCGCGGCTCGACGCCATGGCGAGCCTGGCGTGGCATCACACGATCGACGAGCGCACCTTTCTCAGTGGGCGCGTCAGCGATGAAGACTGGCTGCGGCCGAGCCTCGGCTTGGTCTATCGCCTGACCGACCAGGCCAGCCTGCTGGTCGTCGCCAGCCGCTATGCGATGAACGAGGCCTACGACTACGACAGCGTCGCGCTCGGGCTGAATCTTAAGTTTTGAACGCCGCCCTGAAATGAAGAGCGCCCGGTGGGAGGGGGATCCACCGGGCGCTCTGGGCTCCTAGGAGCCGGCGGAAACGTCAGGGGAAACGTTTCCGGGCAAGGCGGAACGCCTCGCGTTGAGTCTTAGATAAGACGTTTCGCGCCCCAATCAAGAGACCGCGCGACGCTGCCCGCTAATCTTAAGTTATTGATAGTATTTGGCTTTATCTCAGCACTAACCTTGCGCCGGATTTTGTGATCGGCAAAAGACAGCCGGCGCGGCTCAGTTTTGTTCGCGCCAATCCTTCGGTCGGTCCCAGCCGAACAGCTTCGGATCCACCGGCACGCCGAACTGCGGATCCATCAGGCTGATGCGCGTGGTCTGGCCCTGGCCGTCGATCACGCTCCACTGGCGCAATTGCAACGGCGCATCGCTAAAGACCAGGGTGAGCTGGCCGTTCTCGCGTTCGTCGCTTTGCGCGAGCGAGACGCGGATCGCGCCCTTGTCCTTCTCGAAGCCGGTGACGGTGACATCGCCCGACAGCTTGATCTGCTCGCGCACCAGGAAGCCGGCCAAGCTCGAATCGAGCGGCAAATAGCTCGATTGCTTCAGGTCTTTCTCGACATAAACGAGGAAGCTGCCGCTGGTGACGATGAGATGCGGCGACGGCGGTGCATATTCGATGCGCATCTTGCCGGGGCGCTGGATGGCGACGCTGCCCTGGTTGGTCGCGCCGTTCTGCGCCACCTGCATGAAGTCGGACTTCAGCGTGCGAATGCTGTTGAGGTAGGCCTCGACGCGCGCCAGATCGGCCTTCTGCGCGTCGGTCAGCTTCGCCGGCACGGCCTTGGCGGCTAAGGCCGGCAGTTTGGGGAGCGCCAGCACGGCGGCGCTCGCCAGAAGCGCGGTGAGCAGGGCGCGGCGGGTCATGGTCGAACGGGCGGTCATGGCGGAGGATTTCATCGTGTAAAGATGGCGGAAATGCGGGGATCCGCAAGGGTCTAGGAATAAACGCCAGCGGGCGCTTGGCGTTCCGACCCGCCCTAAGAGCGTTCTTCGATATTTCGCGCCAGCACTTCGCGCTTGCCGACATGGTTGGCCGAACTCACGACGCCTTCGGCTTCCATGCGCTCGATGATGCGCGCGGCGCGGTTGTAGCCGATCTGCAGATGGCGCTGCACGAAGCTGGTCGAAGCCTTGCGCTCGCGGCAAACCAGCGCGACCGCCTGGTCGTAAAGATCGTCGCCCGAGCCTTCGCCGCCGCCCATGCCGGGCAGTGCGCCGCCTTCGTCCTCTTCGGTGACGGCCTCGACATATTCCGGCACGCCCTGATCCTTCAGCGCCTTGATGACCTTGTTCACTTCCTCGTCGGAGACGAAGGGACCATGGACGCGCGAGATGCGGCCGCCGCCCGCCATATAGAGCATGTCGCCCTGGCCGAGCAGCTGTTCGGCGCCCGATTCGCCAAGGATGGTACGGCTGTCGATCTTCGAGGTGACCTGGAAGCTGCAGCGCGTCGGGAAGTTGGCTTTGATCGTGCCGGTGATGACGTCGACCGACGGGCGTTGCGTCGCCATCATCAAGTGAATGCCGGCGGCGCGCGCCATTTGCGACAGGCGCTGCACCGAGGATTCGACGTCCTTGCCGGCGACCAGCATGAGATCGGCCATCTCGTCGACGACGACGACGATGTAAGGCAGCGGCTTCAAATCGAGCGGCTGCTCTTCGAAGATCGGCTTGCCGGTTTCCTTCTCGAAGCCGGTCTGCACCGTGCGCATCAGATTCTCGCCGCGTTTGGCGGCTTCGCCGAGGCGCTGGTTGTAGCCGGCGATGTTGCGCACGCCGAGCTGCGACATGGCGCGGTAGCGGTTCTCCATTTCCTTCACCGTCCAGCGCAGGGCGACGACGGCCTTGCCCGGCTCGGTGACGACGGGCGCGAGCAGATGCGGGATGCCGTCATAAACCGACAGTTCCAGCATCTTCGGATCGATCATGATGAAGCGGCACTCGTCCGGCGGCAGCCGGTAGAGCAGCGACAGGATCATCGTGTTGATGGCGACCGACTTGCCCGAGCCGGTGGTGCCGGCGATCAGCAGGTGCGGCATGCGGTCGAGGGCGGCCATGATCGGCGCGCCGCCGATGTCCTTGCCGAGCACCAGCGTCAGCTTCGAAGCGGTGCTTTCATATTCGGCGGTCGAGAGCAGCTCGCGCAGGTAGACCGTCTCTCTGGTTGCATTCGGCAGTTCGATGCCGATCACGTTGCGGCCCGGCACGACGGCGATGCGCGCGGACACCGCGCTCATGTTGCGGGCGATGTCGTCGGCCAGGCCGATGACGCGCGAGGCTTTGATGCCGGGGGCCGGCTCGAGCTCGTACAGCGTGACGACGGGGCCGGGGCGCACTTTGAGGATTTCGCCCTTCACGCCGAAATCCTCGAGCACGGATTTCAGCATCTTGGCGTTCTGCTCGAGCGAGTCCTTGTTGATCGACGGATCGCCCTTGCTCTCCGGCGGCATCTTCAACAGATCGAGCGGCGGCAGCTGATATTCGCCTTCGGCGACGAGATCGAGGGTGGCCTGGCGCGATCCGGCGCGCTTGCCCGGCGCGGCCTTTTTGACCGGCGCTTCGATCAGCGGCTCTTCGCGCGGTTTCTTGGCGGCGGCTTTCTTGACCGGGCGCTCGTCGATCTCCGGATCGTCGTCCTCGTCGTCCGGCTCGGGCAGCGCGATCAGCGGCTCTTCATCGGGGTCATCTTCGGGCAGTTCGCCGGCGAAGCGCGGCTCGACGCGCGGGCGCTTACCGAAGCGGCGTTTGGCGCGGGCGATGAGATCGTTGGTGGTGCGCGCCGCGATGGTCGCGCCTTCGATGCCGCCGCGCGCGCCGGTGCCGAGCGCGGAGGCGGTGGCGCCGCCGGCCTTGCGCCATTCCGACCAGGAGAAGCCGCTGGCGCCGATCAGCGAAATCACGCCGATCACGCCGGCGATGGCGGCGAGCACGGCCGCGCCGACGTCGGCGACGCCCAGCAGGTTGCTGAGGGCGTAGAGGCTGGAGAAAACCGAAGCGCCGACCCAGCCGCCGAGCCGCCAGCCGCCGCCGCTGGCCGCCACTTCGATGCGGTCGAGGCCGTCGCAGGCGGCGCCGATCAGCAGAATCGAGACGATCAGCAGCAGCACGCGCAGCCAGATCGGCGCGATGCCGCGATGAATGATGGTGCGCCAGCCCCAGCCGATGAACGTGAGCGCGATGATCGCGCCGGAAATGCCGAAGTTCTGCAGCAGGAAGTCCGAGCTCCAGGCGCCGGGCGCGCCGAGCCAGTTGCTGATCGCCGCGCCGGGCGCGGTCGCGACATTGCCCGAGGGATCCTTGGGATCGTGGCTGAACAGGGCGAGCAGCAGGCCGACGCCGAGCAGCATCAAGAGCGCGCCGAGACCTTCGGTCAGGCGGCGGCGCAGAAAAGCGCTCGCCTCGGGCGGCAGGAACGGGGACTTGCCCGTATCGGCGGAGGAGCGTGCCATGGCGTTCTTATTCTACGCCAAGACGAATCGCGCAACCACGTTTCCGAGGAAGCAAGCGCGAGCCGGCCTAATCGGCCAGCGCGGCGCTGAAACGCGGCAAGATCTCGGCGAGGAGCGTCTCGTCATGCACAAGGGCGACGCGCAGATAATCCATACCCGGCGCGATGTCAGTTTCGGGGCAGAGAAAGGCGCCCGGCAGTGTGCGGATGGCGGCGCGCTGCCACAGCCGTTTGGCCGCCACCTCGCCATCCCCGAGGCCGGCTTTGGCGGTATTGAGCCATAAAAAGAATCCCCCGGCCGGCCGAACGGCGCCGAATCGCGGCCCGAGCGCGGCCTGCGCCAGATCGAATTTGGCGCGATAGCGCGCCCGGTTGTCCGTCACATGGGCCTCGTCGCGCCACAGTTCGCTCGCCGCCGCGATGATCGGCAAGGGCGTGGCGCTGGAGGCGTAGTCGCGCAGTTTGGCGAAGGCGGCGATCAACGGCCGCCCGCCGGCGATGAAGCCGGAGCGCAGGCCGGGGCTGCTGGAGCGCTTGGACAGCGAATTGAACACGACGAGATGGTCGAGCGCGTCGGCGGCCTCGGTTCCCAGCCCGGCGCAGGCCTCGAGCGCGCCGACGGGTTTCTCCGCGTCATAGATTTCCGAATAGCATTCGTCGACGGCGAGGATCGCGTCATGCGCCACGACCTTGCGCAGCAGCGCGGTCAGGTAATCGCGCGAGGCCAGCGCGCCTTGCGGATTGGCCGGGGCGCAGAGATAGACCAGCTTGGTGCGCGCCCAGACATCGTCCGCCAGCGACAAGTAATCGGGCAGAAAGCCGCTGGCTGCCGTCGCCGGCACGAACAATGGTTCGGCGCCCGCCATCATCGCCGCGCCGGCATAGACGTGATAGAGCGGATTCGGCACCAGCACGAGCGGCTTGGTATCGCCGTCTCGTTGAATGGCGACGGATGCGAACATATAGATCGCCTCGCGCGTGCCGGCGACCGGCAGCACGTTCTCGTCGGCCGCAATGAAGCCTTGCGGCAAAGCGAAGCGGCGGGTCAGCCAGCCCTCGACGGCGCGGCGAAACTCCGGCGTGCCGCGCAGCAGCGGATATTTGCCCCAGCCCTCGGCGCTTTTCGCCAGCACCTCGGCCACGAAGGCCGGCGGTTGATGCTGCGGCTCGCCGATCGACATGATCGTGGGCGCGACATTCGCGGCCGGCTTCACCTTGTCGAGCAGCTTGCGTAGCCGCGCGAACGGATAGCCGGGCAGATCGTCGAGGCGGGAGTTGAGCATGGCCGCGATCCTAAGCGCGCCTATGACGGCTCACAAGCCGGGGAACTCGGCTGAATCATAATTGGGACGGAACGCAGACGCCGGAACCTGCCGGCGCGGGTCTGCGTTTTCATCACGTCAACAAGAAGGGCTTCGCTGAAGCGAAGCGGAAAGGACCATCATGTCGAAACGTTTGGTGTGCGCCGTCGCTCTCGCGACCTTTGGTTTCGCCGGCTCTGCCCTGGCGCAGAATGTGATCGTGCAGAATCCCAATCCGGTCGTCGTCAATCCGGCGCCCGTGGTCGTGGCTCCGGCGCCGACCGTGGTCGCGCCCGCTCCGGTGGTCGTCACCAATCCGCCGGCGACCGTCGTCTATCAGCCGGGCTATGTCTACACCAAGGAAGTGCCGTCGACGACGCGCCGCGACGGCTCCAGCTTGGCCGAGGACAAGGGTCCTTAATCTCTCCTCGGTATCGGCCAATAAAAATGCCCGGATGGCGATGAACCATCCGGGCAGTTTTTTTGGAAGAGGCCGGCTCTCCGTCCGCCCCCGGCGTGAGCCGGAGGCGGAGGAAACGCCGCTTACATGTGGTAGGCGCGTTCGCCGTGGGAGACCACGTCGAGGCCTTCGCGCTCCTGCTCGGGCGGGACGCGCAAGCCGATCAGGATGTCGACGACCTTGTAGAGGATCGCCGAACCGACACCCGACCAGACGATGGTCACGAGCACGGCCTTGATCTGGCTCATCACCTGAGCCGACAGATCGTAGGCGCCGACTTCGCCGGCGACATAGTCGTACACGCCGCCGCCGCCGAGGTCCGGGTTGACCAAGATGCCGGTGGCGATGGCGCCGAGGATGCCGCCGATCGCGTGGACGCCGAAGACGTCGAGCGAGTCGTCGTAGCCGAGAGCGTTCTTCACCGCCGAGCAGAAGATGAAGCAGACGATGCCGGCGATGAAGCCGAGGACCACCGAACCCATCGGGCCGATGAAGCCGCAAGCCGGGGTCACGGCGACGAGACCGGCGATGGCGCCGGAGACGATGCCGAGCAGGCTGGGCTTACCTTTGGCGAGCCATTCGATGATCATCCAGCCGAGAGCGGCGGCGCAGGTGGCGACGAAGGTGTTGACCATCGCCAGGGCGGCGAGGCCAGTCGCTTCGAGGTTGGAGCCGGCGTTGAAGCCGAACCAGCCCACCCACAGCAGGGAGGCGCCGATCATGGTCATGGTCAGCGAGTGCGGCGACATCGGCTCTTTGCCGAAGCCGGTGCGCTTGCCGATGATGAGCGCGCCCACCAGACCGGCGATGCCGGCGTTGATGTGCACGACGGTGCCGCCGGCGAAGTCGATGGCGCCCATCTTGAAGAGGAAGCCGGCGTCGGCCATCACTTCGTCGAGGGCGGCGGTCGCCGCGGTCTTGGCCGCTTCATCGGTCGCGGCGGCGACGGCCTTGGCGGCCGTGTCGATCGCGTCCGGGCCGGCCCAGTACCAAACCATGTGGGCCATCGGGAAGTAGATGAAGGTCAGCCACAGCGGGATGAACAGCACGATGGCCGAGAACTTCACGCGCTCGGCGAAGGCGCCGATGATCAGCGCCGGGGTGATCATCGCGAAGGTCATCTGGAAGGCGATGTAGACATACTCCGGAATGGAGACGCCGACCGTGAAGGTCGCCGCCGCCGAGGAGGTGTCGATGCCCGACAGGAAGGCCTTCGAGAAGCCGCCGATGAAGTCGTTGCCGCCGGTGAAGGCGAGGCTGTAGCCGTAGACGACCCAGATCACGCCGGCGATGCAGACCGTGTAGAACACCTGCATCAGCACCGAGAGCATGTTCTTGGAGCGGACCATGCCGCCGTAGAACAGCGCCAGGCCCGGGATGCTCATCATCAGGACGAGCAGCGCCGAGGTCATCATCCAGGCGGTGTCGCCGTTGTTGAAGACGGGCGCCGCGGCGGCTTCCGCCGCTTCCTGCGCGAACGCGCTGACGGACGCGGTCATGCCCAGCGCCATAGCGCCGAGGCCCGCGAGAGTTTTCAGACGAAACATTGTGGTCTTCTCCTTAAAGTGCATCGGCGTTGGTTTCGCCCGTGCGGATGCGAACGGCCTGCAGCAGGTCGATCACGAAGATCTTGCCGTCGCCGATCTTGTCGGTGTGGGCAGCCTTCTGGATGGTCTCGACGACGCGCTCGGCGACATCGTCGGACACCGCAACTTCGAGCTTGGTCTTGGGCAGGAAGTCGATCGCGTATTCCGCGCCGCGATAGATTTCCGTGTGTCCCTTCTGGCGGCCGAAGCCCTTTACTTCCGTGACCGTCATGCCCTGGATGCCCAGTTCCGTGAGCGCTTCACGGACCGGGTCGAGCATGAACGGCTTAATGATGGCCATAACGAGTTTCATTTGGAGGTCCCCTTCCAAAGTGACGAACCGCCGCCCTTTCATCCTCTGCGTCGGCGGGCCTGGCGGCTCCGGGCGGCGCGAAAGACGGCTGGTCTGTTGACGCCGTCCGTTGCAGACGGCGTCACGCGCCTTACCTTTTCAACTTTCGTGCCGCTGGAACGGGGACCGCGAAAAGTCGATTCCAGCCAACGGAATCAAGACCTTGAGACATAAGCAGAATTTGCTGCCATGCACCGCAAATAGCCGAATGCACCAATAGCGCGCAGTTTTTCAAAACTGCATAGTTTTTCAGCAAATCCCAAAAAAGGGATTATTCTGAATAAGTTGCAGATAGGACAGGGAATGTTCCCAAATCGGTCCGTCCGATATGGACAAAGGCAGCGCCTATGAAATTTGGCAGCCATAACCGACGCGCGCTTGTCTAAAGCCGCATGTCTTCATCCGTGCTAGGTAGCCGTCATGAGCTCCGCTTCCTCTTCTTCCACGCCTTTGGCCGCCGACATCCTTGTGGCTGATGTCCTGATTGTCGGCGGCGGCATGGTCGGCCTCACCGCCGCCGTCGCTTGCGCCCAGGCCGGCTTCTCGGTGATCGCGCTCGACCGCGCCGTGCTCGAAAGCCAACTCGACGCCGCGTTCGACGGCCGTGTCTCGGCGATCGCCGCCGGCTCGCGCCGCGCCCTCGAGGGCATCGGCCTGTGGAACCATGTGCTGGCGCAGGGAGCTCATTACAAAGGCGGGGCCGCCGAGCCGATCCGCGATATCCGCGTGAGCGACGACGACAGCTTCGCCTTCGTGCACTATGACTCCCGCGCTCTCGCACGAGACGACTCGCGGACGCTCGCCAAGAAAGACGAAGCGCCCGAGCCCTTCGGCCATATCGTCGAGAACCGCGTGATCCGCGCCGCGCTCGCCGCCCGCCTGAAGGAATTGCCCAATCTCACGTTGCTCGCGCCGGCCGAACTGGCGAGCGTCGTCAACGAGCCGGCGCGCGCGGTGGCCACGCTCGCCGACGGCCGCATCGTCCACGCGACGCTGGTGATCGCCGCCGAAGGCAAAGAGTCGGCGCTTCGCGCTTCGCGCGGCATCGCGGTCACGCGTTGGTCCTATCCGCAGAGCGCCATCGTCTGCACCATCGCGCATGACGAGCCGCACGGCGGCATCGCTCATGAGCGCTTCTTGCCGGCCGGCCCCTTCGCCATCCTGCCGATGACCGACGATGCCGAAGGGCGCCATCGCTCCTCGCTGGTCTGGACCGAGCGCGAGACACTCGCGCCGACCTATCTCAGCCTGAACAAGGCAGATTTCGACGACGAGATCCGCCGCCGTGTCGGCGATTTTCTCGGGCAGGTCGAGAGCGTCGGGCCGCGCTGGTCCTATCCGCTCTCGCTGCTGCACGCCGAACGCTACACCGACGAGCGGCTGGTGCTGATCGGCGATGCCGCGCACACGATCCATCCGATCGCCGGCCAGGGCTTGAACCTCGGCCTGCGCGATGTCGCGGCGCTCGCCGAAGTGCTGGTCGATGCGCAGCGTCTCGGCCTCGACATCGGCTTCGGCGAGGTGCTGGCCAATTACGAACGCTGGCGGCGCTTCGACAATGTGCTGCTGGCCGGCATCACCGATGGCCTCAACAAGCTGTTCTCCAACAGCATCGGCCCGCTCGTGCTGGCGCGCCGGCTCGGCTTCCGCGCCGTCAACCGCGCCGGTCCGGTGAAGGGCTTCTTCATGAAGCACGCCATGGGCTTGGTCGGCGAATTGCCGCGGCTATCGCGCGGCGAGGCGCTGTAGCTTTAGCAAGCGAAAGCTCGTCACCCTCGGACTTGATCCGAGGGTCCATTCGTCCGGCGCTCAAGCGATGGCAATATGGATGCTCGGGTCAAGCCCGAGCATGACGCGGAATAGACGGCTCAAGCCTGGCGGCTCAGTCCTTTGGCCTTGAGCGCGTCGAGATAAAGCTGCCAGAGATGTTCCTGGCGCTCGCCGAGCTCATGCAGATAACCCCAGGAGAAAATCCCGGTGTCGTGGCCGTCGGCGAAAATGATGCGGATGGCGTAATTGCCGACCGGCTCCAGATTGACGATCGCCAAGTCCTGCTTGCCGGCCACCGTGATCTGCTGGCCCGGGCCATGGCCCATCACTTCGGCCGATGGCGAATGCACGCGCAGGAATTCGGCGGAAAACTGATAGGTCTCGCCGTCGTCGAAATCGATCTCGATGAGATTGCTTTCGCGGCTCATGCGGATCTCTTCCGGCAGCGGGCCGTAATGATGCTGATGATCGGCGCCGGGGCCATGTTCGTGATGATGCGTGCCGCCGTGCGAGTGACCGTGACCGTGATCGTGACCATGGTCGTGGTCGTGATGATCGTGCGAATGGCCGTGATCGTGACCATGATCATGTCCGTGATGATCGTGCGCATGATCGCCGTGCGAATGGTCGTGATCGTGATCATGCTTATGGCCATGATCATGGCCGTGTTTGTGATCGTGAGGGTTCAGCAGATGGCTGAACCAATGGCGCAGGGTCTTAAGCATCGAGCTTTCTCGCCTCGTCGGGCAGCATGATGGGAATGCCGTCGCGGATCGGGAAGGCGAGGCCGGCGCTTTCGCTGATCAATTCCTGTGCCGCCGCGTCGTAACGCAGCGGGCCTTTGGTCAGCGGGCAGACGAGAATCTCCAGCAGCTTGCGGTCGATCTCTTTGCTCGGCGGCGGCATGTCGCTCATATCGTGATCCTCAAGGCGCTTAGATTAATGGCGTGTCGGCGTCGGCGGAGTGTCGAATCCGCCTTCCGCGCCGCCCGCGCCCATCTCCAGCAGCGCGGCCAGAGTATGGCCGCAGGTGGCGATGTCGGCGGATTCGAGCAGCGCCTGCTTATCCGTAGGGTCGAAGGGGCAGCTCATGGCCAGCGTCGTGACCAGCGCGCGGTCGTCGAGTTGGCGCAGCGCGTCCCAATTGGCCTCGACATGCTTGGCGCCGAAATAGCGCGCCAGCGCCGCGTTGATGCGTTCGCGGTCGATGCGCGCATGGCTTGGGTCGCGCACCGTGCCGTAAATCTCGAGATCGTCCTTGTAAGGCAGGAAGTTCGGCATGACGCGGCGATAGCCGTCTTTCAGATCCACTTCATCGCGCACGCGAAAGCGGATCAAGCCATCGAGCACGATCTGATAGCGGCCATCGGCGGTCTCGGAGAAGCTGATGAGCCGCCCGGCGGTGCCGACGGGAAACAGCTCGGGGCCATTCGGCCCATCGGCAAGCCCGGTCGGCTGGATCATGCCGATCAGGCGCGTCGGCGTCATGAGCGCGTCGCGCGTCATGGCGAGGTAGCGCTTCTCGAAGACGTTGAGCGGCAGCTTGCCGTTGGGCAGCAGCAGCACGCCGGCGAGCGGGAAGACCGGAATGAGACCCGGCAAATCCTCGAAGTTGGGATCGAAGATGCCGCGCGCCATCGCTTCTCCTTACGAGAACAGAATGGACGACAGGCGGCGGCGGCCGCTCTGCGACAATTCATGCATGGGGCCGAGCGCCTCGAAGACTTTCACGAGCTGGGCGCGCGCCGCGCCGTCGTTCCAGTCGCGGCTCTTCTTGATGATGGCGAGCAGCTCATCGATGGCGGCATCGGGCTTGCCGGCGCCGAACTGGGCGACAGCGAGATCGCAGCGCGCCTGATGGTCGGCCGGGTCGGCGGCGACCTTGGCGGCCAGCGCGGCCACTTCGCCGGACACGCCGGCGCTTTGCTCGGCGAGCTCGATGGCGGCGCGCACGGTTGCGATGGCGGTCGGCTCGGCCTTGTTCGGCTCGGGGGTGAAGGTCGCGAGCGTCGCCTTGGCGGCCTCATTGTCGCCGCTGGCATGCTGATGCTTGGCGAGGCCGGCGATGGCGTCGACGCTTTTCGGATCCTGCGCCAGCACTTCGGCGTAGATGGCGATGGCGGTCTCGAGATCGCCGCTCGCGGCCATCTCCTCGGCCTGCGCCATGGCTTCCTTGAAGCCTTCTTCCTCGGAGGTCGGGCCGGCGAGCTTGGCGAGGCCGCCGACGAACTGGCGCAGCTGGCTTTCCGGCAGCGCGCCGGCGAAGCCGTCGACCGGGCGGCCGTCCTTGAAGGCGTAGACGGCCGGGATCGACTGGATGCGCATCTGCGCCGCGAGATCCTGGTTCTCGTCGACGTTGATCTTCACCAAGCGGACCTTGCCGTTCTGCTCGCGCACGACCTTCTCGAGCGCCGGGCCGAGCTGCTTGCAGGGGCCGCACCAGGGCGCCCAGAAGTCGACGATGATGACCGGGCCGAACGAGGCGTCGATCACGTCGGCCATGAAAGTGGCGGTCGAGGAATCGATGACGGCATCGACCGGCGCGGCCGCGGGGACCGGCGCGCCGCCCAGCGCGGCGCCGACGGCAGAGCTGCCGCCGAAGCTGGCGCTCGGGCTCTGCGGCGCGGCGGCGCCGGAAACCAGATCGCTCTGGGATTGCTGGCCTAGCGGCGGTTGGGTGCCGGGCATGCCCGGAAAGCCTGCCATGATCGTTCTCGACAGATAGGGGATTGAAAGAATTGGCCTAATAAATGGCGTGTCCGGCCGCCGGCGGCAAGGGGAGAGCGCCTTGAAGCGGGATTTGGACCTCCCGGCGGGGCCATCCCACGAGGGTTGCAAAGCGTCCGGCTTTGAGTATTATCCCGGCCTCTCGCCGACCCCCGCCGGGCAAATTCGCGAATTTCCCGGCAATCCTGCGGACTTACGGCCCGCAGCGACCCCTAGGGGACGGCGTTGCGCCGAGCGGGCGTAGCTCAGGGGTAGAGCACGACCTTGCCAAGGTCGGGGTCGAGGGTTCGAATCCCTTCGCCCGCTCCAATTCTTCCAAGATTTCCAGTTGCGAGCCGATTGCGCCCACGTCTGTCACGGCGATGCCGTAGCATGGCGATGTTGATTTTGCAGCGCGAGGCCTCATGCCGTCCAAATTCACTCCGGGTTCGACCGTCATCACCAAGGACGGACGCGCCTATATCGTCAATGAGGTCGAGGACGGCATCGTCTATTGCCGCAGCGATGGCGGCGCCGAAACCGAATTCGCCGAAGCGGCGCTGTTCACCGAAGCCGAATGGGCGGCCAAGTCCGGCGGGCGGCGCGAGCAGTTCTATACGCGCCTCAAGCAGTCGAAAGCCTATGCCCAAGCGGCCAGCGCCACCAAGGACGCGCTGGCGTCGACGGCGGTGCTGCAAAAGATCGAGCGCCTGTCGCCCGGCTTGACCGACTATGCCGCATTCGTCAGCGCTACGCGCGCGCTCGGCGAGACCGGCGACGACGACATGGCCGACGATCTGTCGGTCAAGAAGGTGCGCGCGGTGTTCGACGGCGCTCATGTCACGACGCGGCTTGGCCTTATGGCGCACCTGCTCGGCCAGGCGCCGGCGGCGCTGCTCGATGCCGGCCGGCTCGGCGACAATCTGATGCGCGCGCTGATCGAGCAGGGATTGGCGCCGCAGATGGACGCCTTCGACGAATTCCTGGATCGCCCGCGACGCTGACGCTACAAGCGTGCATGACCGAAATTTACGTCGATGCCGATGCCTGTCCGGTGCGCGAGGAAGTCTATCGCGTCGCCGACCGCCTGCAGCTGCAAGTCTATATCGTCTCGAACGGCTCGCGGCCGATCCCGCCGGCGCGGCGCGCCCATGTGCGCATGGTGACGGTCGAGGAAGGCGCCGACAAAGCCGACGATTGGATCGCCGAGCGCATCACGGCGCGCGACGTCTGCGTCACCTCCGACATTCCGCTGGCTGCGCGCTGCTTGGCGAAACAGGCGCGCGCGCTCGCGCCGAACGGCCGGCTATGGACCGCGGACAATATCGGCAGCGCTTTGGCGGGGCGCGAGCTGTCGCGTCACTTGCGCGAGCTCGGCGAGACGGGCGGCGGGCCGCCGCCCTTTTCCAAGCAGGACCGCTCGAAATTCCTCAGCGCGCTCGATAGCCTGATCCAGCAAGCTCTACGGGCTTGAG
The DNA here is from genome assembly GCA_035714115.1 of Alphaproteobacteria bacterium. Classification (GTDB taxonomy): domain Bacteria; phylum Pseudomonadota; class Alphaproteobacteria; order SMXQ01; family SMXQ01; genus CAMAVH01. The sequence continues at coordinate 28,125 of DASTMO010000051.1, read as the reverse complement.
ATCAGCGCGTGCGGCGGATCTCGACGTCCGGCGGCATCTCCGCCACATAGGATTGAGAGGCGGATTGGCGGGCGTCGGCCTTTTCGACGACCCAGCTGTCGTGCATCTGCGCTTTCGCATAGCCGAGGCCGAAGACCAGCGCGGCAAGCGCGAGGATCGCGATGAAGCGTTGACGGGACGTAATACGCAGCGGGCTGTCGCTGTCCATGGGCGGCCTCCGTGACTGATCACGAAGACAACGATTCGCCGCGTTCCCCGTTCCGCGCGGGCGTTCCATCAGACGAGCTTGGCGATCTGGCTCGCCAGCTGGTTCTGCTGATAGGGCTTGGCGAGGCGCGGCAGTTCGATCGTCGGCCCTTCGGGCAGTTCGGCATAGCCGGTGGCGAGCAGGATCGGCAGGCCGGGGCGCAGGTCGCGCGTGATCATGGCGAGCTGCATGCCGGTCATGCCCGGCATGGAATGGTCGGTGATCATCAAATCGAACGGCTGGCCGTCGCTGAGAATCTGCAGCGCTTCCGAACCGGAATGGGCTTCCGTCACGTCATGGCCGAGATCGTCGAGCATGTCGACCGTGCTCATGGCGATCAGCAGATCATCGTCGACCACAAGAATGCGCAGCCGCCGATTGAGCGGCGGCACAGGCTCAGGGGCCGCATCGGCTTGCGCCGCTGCCTGACGGGTCGCGGGCAGCCATAGCTCGGCCCGGGTGCCTTTGCCCAATTCGCTGGACAGCCGCAACGCGCCACGCAATTGCACCGCCAGACCATGCACCATCGACAGGCCGAGACCGGTGCCTTTGCCGAGCTCCTTGGTCGAGAAGAACGGCTCGATCGCTTTGGCGAGCGTTTCCTGATCCATGCCGACGCCCGTATCGTTGACGCTCAGGCGCAAATAGCTGCCCGGCGCCATGTCTTCGGCGCCGTCGACCTTCATGGCGTCGAGGCCGACGGTCAGCGTCCCGCCGTTCGGCATGGCGTCGCGCGCGTTCACGACGAGATTGAGCAGCGCCGCTTCGACCTGGTTGGCGTCCATCAAAGCATTGGGCAATCCGTCGCGCAGTTCGAGGCGCAGCTCGATGCCGGGCGTCAACGAACGCTCGAGCAGAGAGCGGATATCGCGGATGAGATGCGCGAAATCGACCGGCTTGCTTTGCAGTTCCTGTTTGCGGGCGAAGGCGAGCAGGCGCTGGGTCAAGGCGGCGCCGCGCTGCGCGCCCTGCAACGCGCCGTCGACCAGGCGCGTGAGGCGTTCGTCGTCAGGCATGCGCTTGCGCAACAGATCGAGATTGCCGATCACAGCCATCAGGAGATTGTTGAAGTCGTGCGCGACGCCGCCGGTGAGTTGGCCGATGGTTTCCAGCTTTTGCGCGTGGCGCAGCTGTTCTTCGGCGCGCGCACGCACCGCCATCTGCTCGACGACCTGGGCATGCGCCTGCTCGAGCTCTCTGGTGCGCTCGCGCACGCGGCCTTCAAGGCTCTCGGTGAGACTGCGCAGACGTTCGTCATTTTCGCGCAAGTCTTCAAGAAGCGCCCGCGCCTCATATTGACGGCGTCGCCCCTTGAGTGCGGAGCGCGCCAAGCTGGCGAAGGTCGTCGGATGGAACGGCCGTTCGAGAAAGGTCACATTGCCGAGCGTTTCCGACAGGCGCGCGGCCATCGGGTTGCGCTCAATGCCGCCGCCGTGCGAGGTCAGCAGAATGAAAGGCAAGTCGGACCAGGCCGGCTGGCCGGCGATCCAGGAGGCGAGAAAACGCAAATCGGCGCCGCGCGTCGCTTCTTCCGTCATCACGACGAACCAGATATCGGCGGACAGCTGTTGCTGCAGCTGTGCGAGATCCCGGCAATTGGCCGCAACGATGCCTATTTCCTTGAGCAAGGTTTGAGCGACCGTGCCGTCACGCCCATTGGGTGCAAGCACGAGCGCATGCGGCTGATCGTCGGCGAGCTTCACGTCTCGCTCGCGAGCATGTCGCCTGCCCGCTCACCGACATAGACGGGGACGCCGCGCAGCACGCCCTGGAATTGCGTGAGCGGCTCGCCGATAACGAGACCGGTAATGCCGATGCGATATTCGCGGATGCTGTCTTCATGCCGCCCGGCGCGCTTCTTGACGACCGACGCGGCGCGCTTGACCTGGCCGAGCGCTTCGAAGAAGCGCAGCAAAATTACAGTGTCGGCAAGGTAAGTGATGTCGACCGGCGTGCGCATATCGCCGACCAGCCCATGCTGGGCCACGGTCAAGAACGTCGCGACGCCCTGGCGGTTGAGATATTGCAGTAATTCATGAATGTGCAGGATGAGCGAGTTTTCCTGCGGCATGGCGGTGCTATAGCCGTTGAGGCTGTCGATGATCACCGTCTTGGCTTGGGCGCTGTCGACCAATGCGCGCACGCGATGGACGAATTCGCCAGGCGACAGTTCGGCGGCGTCGACCTGTTCGATGATGAGCTTGCCGTCATCGCGCAATTTTTCCAGATCGATGCCCATGGCTTTCATGCGATCGAACATCAACGTCAATTCTTCGTCGAACTGAAAGAGCGCGGCTTTCTCGCCGCGCGCGATGGCGGCCAATGCGAACTGCAAAGCGTAGAGAGTCTTGCCGGTGCCGGCGGGGCCGATCAGCAACGTGCTCGAGCCGGTCTCGACACCGCCGCCGAGCAAGCTGTCGAGCTGGTCGATGCCGCTCTTGAGCTGCGTGCGTTTGTAGCCGGTCTTATGTTCGAGCGCGACGAGACGGGGGAAGATCGCGAGGCCGCCGGTCTTGATGGCGAAGTCGTGATAGCCGCCGCGATAGGATTGACCGCGATATTTCACCACGCGCATGCGGCGGCGCTGCGCGCCGTAATCGGGCGCCATTTCCTCCAAGCGGATCACGCCATGGACGATGCTGTGCAACGTGCGGTCGCCGATGTCGCTCGTCATGTCGTCGAGCATCAGCACGGTGGCGCCTTGCTTTGCGAAGTAATGTTTGAGCGCGAGCACTTGGCGGCGATAGCGCAGCGAGCCCTGCGCCAGCAGCCGGATCTCCGACAGGCTGTCGAGCACGACGCGCTGCGCCTTGAATTTGTCGATCGCGTCGAAGATCAGCTTGGTGGTCTCGCCTAGCTCCAAATCGGAGGAATAGAGCAGGCTCTGCTGCTGCTCGGCGTCGAGCAGGCTTTCGGGGGGCGCCAGTTCGAAAATCTTGATGTTTTTGTCGAGCGCCCAGCCGTGCGACGCCGCGCCGCTGCGCAACTCGCGCTCGGTTTCAGACAAGGTAATATAGATGCCCTTCTCGCCGTTCCTCGAACCTTCGAGCAGGAACTGCAAGGCGAGCGTGGTCTTGCCGGTGCCCGGATCGCCTTCGACCAGGTAACTGTGGCTGCGCGCGAAGCCGCCGCGCAGGATATCGTCCAACCCGGCAATACCGGTGCCGGCTTTGGTCTCGGTCGTTTGCATCGTTGGGTCTCTCATCACGACAGGCGGACATAGGCCGGCGACCTTTCGCCGCTCGGCTATCCCCCGGATGCCATGAGAACTCTCGTCGCCGTGGATGGGGGCATATGAGAGACGCTCAAGCCTAGGCGTGAGTTCCCAAAACCAGCGCTTCGCCTAATGGGTGGCGTAAAGACCGACCGATTTCGCTCGAAGTTTCAATAACGTAACGAGCAGATCGAGGGTCGGTGTGGCGATCCCCGCCAGCCGCGCCATATCGAGCGGCACGGTATAAAGCGCATCGACCTCCATGGGCCGGCCCAGCTCGAGATCCTGCAGGATGCTCGGCTTATGTTTGCTCGGCGACAGCCGCTTGAGCACGTCCTCGGCGTCCGCTTCGGCGGCGCAGCCCATGCCGGCGGCGATGGCGACGCCTTCCCCGACCGTGCGGCGGACCGCCTCGCGGCAGGCCTCTTCGGCGAAGATCGTCAGGAAGTTCGACTGGCTGAGCACGGCGAGCGGGCCGCTGGAGATATTCGAGATCAGCTTGGTCCAGACCGCGTTGCGGATGTCGGAGACGACCGGCACGGCCATGCCGCCGGCCTCTAGTATCTTCGAGATGGCCGCTGTGCGCGGCGTGATCGCGCCAGTCGGCTCGCCGATGATCAGCTTGTTGATCGGGCTGGTGACGTCGACCAGACCAGGCGCGGTCACGCTGCAAGAGGAGTAGATCGTGCCGCCGATCACGCGCGCCGGATCGACGGCGCGGCGCATGGCATCGCCCGGGTCAAGCTTGGCCAAGCGGCGGTCGTCGTGCGCGCCGCCGTGGTTCTGGAAATACCACCAGGGGATACCGTTCATCACGAACAGCACGGCGGTGTCGCGGCCGAGCAGCGGCGTTATCCCGGCGGCGACCGAGGGCAGCGCCGGCGCTTTGGCGGTGACGATGACGAGATCCTGCTCGCCAAGATCGCGCGCGTCGTCGCTCGCCTGCGGCTTGAACGACTCGGCCTTGTCTCCGGCATACTTCACCGTCAGGCCGCCGGCTTTGATGGCCGCCAGATGCGCGCCGCGCGCGATCAGCGACGGCGTGACGCCGCCTTTATGCAGGCGGCCGGCGATATTGCCGCCGATGGCGCCGGCGCCGAAAATGCAAATGCGCATGACCCGATCCCGAGAATGACGAGGCGGCGATCTTCGCCGCCTCACATCGGCGGCGTCAAGCCGTTGGTCCCGATGCTGATCGATGTCGCCGTAACGCTGCCATCCGGCGCTTTGTAGCCGGTGACATTGGCTTTCGCGCCGGCGGCGATCAGATCGCGCGCGCCCGGCTCGAGGCGCACAATCGGTGCGTCGTCGGGCACGATCACCTTTTGTTGCCCGCCCGGGTAATTGAGCGTCAGGATGCGGCGCGCGTCGTTTTCCGCCGTGCTTTGCGCGACCTGCGCGGTCGGCGCGACATCCATGCCGACCGTGGCGTTGGTCATGGTGCTCTCGGGCGCGAGGTCGAACGGGCGATGCCCTTCGCCGACGCCGCGCTGTGCCTCGTTGAAGATATGCACTTCCAGCGCGCGCAGCATGCCGTCTTTATCTGGCACCGCCGCAGTGCCGACATAAGAGCCGGGCTTGATGTCGGACAGCGTGGTGCCGCTGACGGCGGTGATGCGGGTGTCGGGCGTCATCAGCACATTGATCGTCGCGCCGTCGCGGATCACATAGGTCAGCTTGTCGCCGGCGACCTCGTCGATGCTGCCGCGCAGGCGCACCTGCTGTTGCGTTTGCGCGAAGCCTGTGGCGACGCCGAGGGTGAGGAGCGTTGCGGCCAACGGCAGGGCGAAGGCGATTCGCATCATCGAAGTCTCCTTTTGATCGGATCACAGCCTAGAGCGAACTCAGCTCGCGCCAGATTGTTCCTTCGCCATATCAAAGCAGCGTGAATGGCGGCGCAGCGAGAACGATATGATAGAGCCGTCAGACTATTTTCCTAGCGACGAGAGGCGAGGCTCCGTGCTGTTCTGCGCCGCCCCGGCCCTTTCCGGAAAAAATGCCGCAATTTCCGCGCCCTAGCACGGACCTTTCGGCCGCTTGGCGCGTTTACCGAAATTGTGGCCCATTCCATGACACCGTTGCACGAGACGCTCCGCACGACCACGCGCGCGCTGCATGAGCGCGCCGAGGGCGCTTTTGCGCGCTTCGATCTGGCGCGCCGCGACGGCTATAGCGAATTTCTGCAAGCGCAAGGCGCGGCGCTCATGCCGCTGGAAGCGGCGCTCGATGCGGCTGGCGCGGAGCGACTGATTGCCGATTGGCCGTCGCGCAAACGCGGCGCGGCGCTCGCAGCCGATCTGACGGCGCTCGGCCTGCTGCGGTTGACGCCGCAGCCGCAACCGCAGTTGGCCGGCGACGATGAAGCGTTTGGCGCGCTCTATGTGCTCGAAGGCTCCAAGCTCGGCGCGCGCTATTTGCTGGCGCGCGTGAGCGGCAGTGATTTCGCGCAGGGCGCCACGGCTTTTCTTGGCCATGGCGAGGCGCCAGAGCGGAAAGACGCTTGGCCCGTTTTTCTGCAGAAGCTTGCGGCCATCCCATTCGAGCCGGCGCGCGCCGCGGCCCTCTTGGCCGGCGCGACGGCGGCCTTCCATCTGTTCGAGCGCGCCGCGCTCGCATTCGAGAAAGCGTAAGCATGAACCACAAAAACCCGGCGCAAGGGGTCGATCTCACCAATTGCGACCGCGAGCCGATCCACCGGCTCGGCGCGATCCAGCCGTTCGGCTTCATGCTCGCTGTCTCGACCGAATGGGTCGTCACCCACGCATCGAGCAATGCCGGTCAATGGCTGGCCCAGGACGCCGGCAAGCTGATCGGCCAACCGCTCAACGAGGTCATCAGCCGGCGCGCGGTGCACGACATCCGCAACAAGCTGCAAACCCTGCGCGCCGCCAACAGCGTCGAACGTCTCTTCGGATTCGTGTTGCGCGATGACGGAGATCTGTTCGATCTGGCGGTTCATGTCTCGGGCGATCATATCGTCATCGAGGCGGAGCCGCATGCGGCGGAGGACTCGATCAACTCCGGCCTGACCGTGCGCAGCATGGTCGCCAATCTACAGCAGGCGGCCTCGTTCAAAAGCTTTTGCCAGAAGGCGGCGCTGCAGTTGCGCGCGTTGATCGGTTTCGATCGTGTCATGGTCTACCGCTTCGATCAGGATGGGGCCGGCGAGGTGATCGCGGAGACGCTGCAGGCGCATCTGACGCCTTATCTCGGCCTGCATTATCCGGCCTCCGACATTCCGCAGCAGGCGCGCATTCTTTACGAGCGCAATCTCCTGCGCATCATCGCCGACATCGGCGCGACGCCGGTGCCGATATTGCCGGCCATGCCGACCCCGGACGAGACGATCGATCTGTCGCTCAGCGTGCTGCGCAGCGTCTCGCCGATCCATATCGAATATCTCAAGAACATCGGCGTCGGCGCGTCGATGTCGGTGTCGATCCTGCGCCATGGCAAGCTGTGGGGGCTGTTCGCCTGCCATCATATGAGCCCGCGCCTGATCTCGCTCGAGCGCCGCACTGCGGCGGAGCTGTTCGGCCAGATGTTCTCGCTGCTGCTGGAAAGCCGTGAGCGCGAGGAGGATATGCGCCAGGAGATGCGGGCGCGCGAGGTCTACACCCATTTCATGTCGACGATCCCGGAGAAGTCGCAATTCTTCGAGAACATCGCCAACTTCACCGATCAGCTCTCCGGCATCATCGAATGCGACGGCGTTGGCGTTTGCATCGACGGCCATATCCGCCTCGACGGCGTCACGCCGACGCGCGAGGAAACGCTCGGTTTGGCGCGCCATCTCAGCGAAACGACCGGCGGCACGCTGTTCGCGACGCATGAGATCGGCAAGCTTTACGAGCCGGCCCGCGAATTCACCGAGCGCGCCGCCGGCGTGCTGGCCATTCCTATCTCGCGCACGCCGCGCGATTTCCTGCTGTTCTTTCGCAAGGAAGCCGAGCGCACGGTCACCTGGGCCGGCGACCCGCAGAAGCCGGCGACGCTGGGACCGAACGGCATCCGCCTGACGCCGCGCAAGAGTTTCGACGCCTGGCGCGAGACGGTGCGCGGCCAGTCGCTGGTCTGGAGCCCGCTCGATCTGCGCATCGCCGAATCGCTGCGCATCTCGCTTCTCGAAGTGGTGCTGCGCCTTGCCGACATCGCCGAGAAGGAGCGCAAGTCGGCGCAGGAGCGCCAGGAGCTGTTGATCGCCGAGCTCAACCACCGCGTGCGCAACATCCTCGGCTTGGTGCGCGGGCTGATCGCGCAGAGCGATCCGAGCGGCACGGTGCAGGACTTCATGGCGATCATCGGCGGCCGCGTGCAGGCGCTGGCGCGCGCGCACGACCAGATCACCAACGACAACTGGCAGCCCGCGCCGCTCAAATCGCTGATCGCAGCCGAGGCCGGCGCCTATCTCGGCGCCAAGGCGGAGCGCGTCGTTGTCGCCGGAGACGATGTGCTGCTGGTGCCGCAAGCCTTCTCCACCATGGCTTTGGTGGTGCATGAGCTGATGACCAACTCGGCCAAGTACGGCGCGCTGTGCGACCGCTCCGGACATGTCGAGGTGGGTTGGGCGTTCGACGACATCGGCCGGCTCATCATCCGCTGGAACGAGCATGGCGGGCCGCCGGTCCAGCCGCCGTCGCGCCGCGGCTTCGGCACGACGATCATCGAGCGTTCCGTGCCCTACGATCTCAACGGCGAAGCCGAGGTGGCCTACGAGCTGATGGGGCTGCGCGCGCGTTTCGCCATTCCCGGCCTTTACGTCAAGCGCGGCGACAAGCGGCCGACCCATCCGGTCGAGGACAAGCCGGCGGCGGGCGTCGGCGGCGAACGCATCGACGGCACGGCGCTGGTGCTCGAGGACAACCTGATCATCGCGCTCGATGCCGAGGACATGCTGAGCCAGCTCGGCGCCGAAGTGCGCACCGCGAACACGGTGCGCCAGGCCTTGCAGGCGATCGAGGAGGCACAACCCGTGTTCGCCCTGCTCGACGTCAATCTCGGCGGCGCGGAGACCAGCCTGCCGGTCGCGCGCAAGCTGCAGGAGATCGGCGTGCCCTTCGTCTTCGCCACCGGCTATGGCGAAGGCTTCAGCCTGCCGGCCGATCTGCGCGCCGTACCTGTCATCCGTAAGCCCTATTACCTGGAAACTCTTCAGGCCATGCTGGCGGAGCTGCGCGGCAACCAAGTGACCTGACGCGCAGAGAGCTGCGGAACTTTTTCCTGCCCGGTCGCGTTGAAGGAAGCCGGGGTCGTCCGGTAATTCTTGCGCCGGATCGAACGTGACCTTCGAACAAATCGCCATTTTTGCCATTCTGGGCGGCGCGCTGGCTCTCTTCGTATGGGACCGGCTGCGCTATGACCTCGTCGCCATGCTGGCGCTGCTCGCCGCGCTCGCCTGCGGGGTGGTCAAACCCGAAGAAGCTTTTCGCGGCTTCAGCGACGACATCGTCATCATCATCGCATCGGCATTGGTGATCAGCGCGGCGATCGCCAAGTCGGGCATCGCCGAAGCCGCCTTGCGTCCCGTCGCCGGCTGGATGCGCAGCAGCGAAATGCAGATCGTCGTGCTGGCGACGATCGTCGCCGTGCTGTCGGCCTTCATGAAGAACATCGGCGCCTTGGCGATCATGATGCCGATCGCCTTTCAGCTCGCCAAACGCAACGGCACGCCGGTGGCGCGCGTGCTCATGCCGATGTCCTTCGCCGCGTTGCTCGGCGGCATGATGACCCTGATCGGCACATCGCCGAACATCATCGTCTCGAAAATGCGGCAGGAGATGCTTGGCGAGCCTTACGCCATGTTCGATTTCCTGCCGGTGGCGGCGGTGCTGACGGTGCTCGGCATTGCCTTCCTCACGTTCGGCTGGCGGCTGCTGCCCAAGCGCGAAGGCGGCGGCGGCAAAGAGGCTTTCAGCGACGACAACTATCAGACCGAAGTGCTGCTGCCGGAGAAGAACGCTCTCGTCGGCAAGACCGTGGCTGATCTCGAAGCGCTCGGCGAAGGCGATCTGTCGGTCGCAGCGATCATCCGCGAAGGCGCGCGCCGCTATGTCCCGCGCGGCCATTGGACCTTGTTCGCCGGCGATATCCTGGTGGTGCAGTGCGACGCCACGGTGCTGGAAAAAATCGTCGGCGACGCCAATCTTGAGGTGGTCAACGACCGCGAAGTGCCGGAAGAGGACAAGGACGCGAAAAGCGACCTGGCGGTGATGGAGGCGGTCATCCCGCCCGATTCGATTTTGGTCGGCGTCACCGTCGAGCAGCTGCGGTTGCGCGATCGCTACGGTATCAATCTTCTCTCGCTCAGCCGGCGCGGCGCGCCGGTGCGTACGCGGCTGCAGCGTGCGCGCCTGCAGGCCGGCGACGTCATCGTGCTGCGCGGCCCGGAAAAAAACGTCGCCGACGCGCCCTCGGCGCTCGGCTGCCTGCCGCTGGCCGAGCGCAATCTGCGCCTGGGTGAACGCCGCCACCGCTATCGCGCCGCGTTGATCCTCGCCGTCGCCATGGCCGCCGCCGCCAGCGGCACAGTCTCCGTCGCCGTCGCCTTCTTCGCTGCCGCCGTCGCCATCCTGGCGGTCGGCGCGCTCACGCTGAAGGAAGCCTATCAGGTGATCGAATGGCCGATCCTGATCCTGCTCGGCGCGCTGATCCCGGTCAGCGACGCACTGCGCACCACGGGCGGCGCGGAGCTGATCGCGGCGGGCTTGTCCGTCGTGGCCAATCAAATTCCGCCGATCGCCGCCGTCGGCCTAGTGCTCGTCGCCGCCATGGCGGTCACGCCCTTCCTCAACAACGCGGCGACCGTGCTGGTCATGGCGCCGATCGGCGCCAGCTTGGCAGAGCGCCTCGGCCTCAACCCCGATCCGTTCCTGATGGCGGTCGCGGTCGGCGCGGCGAGCGATTTCCTCACGCCGATCGGCCATCAGTGCAACACGCTGGTGATGGGTCCGGGCTGTTACCGCTTCAACGACTATTGGCGGCTCGGCCTGCCCCTATCCGTGCTCGTCGCCTTATTGGGCACGGCGCTGATCGCGTTCGTCTGGCCTTTGGGGTGAACCATCCCGTCACGCCCGATGGCCGCTACTTCGTGGTGCGTGGGCGGCTGTGGCGGATGAGCGATCCCGCGCTTGAGCCGACCCGACGCGAAGAATTGGTGCATGCGCTGATGGATGCGCGCCGCGCCGTGCGCGACGCGAAAAAATCCGGCGATGCGGTTGCCCTGAAGAAAGCGCGTCACGCGGTCGATACCGCAAAAATCGCGCTCGGGGAGCGCGGCTCGGCGTGGTGGGGCGACGGCGCGCCGGATTACAATCGCCATCTCGCGCGCACGACGCCCTACGCCGATTGGTTCGCTTCCCTCGACAGGCTATGATGGCGGCTTCATCGTAAGGAGCTGCGCCATGACCGCCGACGACCTGCCGCCGTCTTTCGACATCGTCATCGAGGCGCGCAAGGCCGATCTTGGCGGCGGATTCGTCGTCGGCCGCGTGCTGCCGTTTCGCCTGCATCGCAGCGTCGGGCCTTTCGTCTTCTTCGATCATGCCGGGCCGAGCGATATGCCGTCGCCGATCCCGCGCGAGGTGGACGTGCGGCCTCATCCGCATATCGGTCTCGCCACCGTCAGCTATCTCTTCGCCGGACAGATCACCCATCGCGACAGCCTCGGCGTCGAGCAGGTGATCGAGCCGGGCGCCGTCAATTGGATGACGGCGGGACGCGGCATCAGCCATTCGGAGCGCTTTGAAGGCGCCTTCAAGCGACAGGGCGGCGCGCTGGATCTGATCCAGAGCTGGGTCGCGTTGCCTGAGGCCGACGAGGAGATCGAGCCGGCCTTCGACCATTATGCGGCCGCCACGTTGCCGACCCAGGACGGCGAGCGCCTATGGATGCGCCAGATCGTCGGCGAGTCCTTCGGGCTCAAGAGCGGAGTCAAGACGCGCTCGCCGATGTTCTACACCCATGTGGAACTGCAGGACGGCGCGACGATCGCCGTGCCGGACGGCTATGCCGAACGCGCCGCCTATGTCGCCCATGGCCGCGTCAGCGTCGAAGGCCGCGACTACGGCCATGGCCAGATGATCGTCTTCAAGCCCGGCGCGGCGCCGGCCATCAAGGCGCAAGGCCCGGCGACGATCATGTTGCTCGGCGGCGAGCCGCTTGGCCCGCGCCATATCTGGTGGAACTTCGTCTCGTCGCGCAAGGAACGCATCGAGCAGGCGAAGGCGGAGTGGCAGGCCGGGCGCATCCTGTTGCCGCCGACGGACAATGCGGAATTCATCCCGTTGCCCGAAACCCCGATGACGAAGTCGTCCCCGGCGTGACGGCTGACGGCCGAAACGTCGTCTCATTGCGCCAGAGCTCTGAATCGCCTGGGCGAATCCGGCGCGATCCGTTCGCACTTGCCGCTCTGCGGCCAATTTCATATATCTAGCGGACCAGGCCGGGCCCCTCTGACAGCCCTCGATGGCTGTGATGTCGGACTGGAATCAAGGAGTGGCCCGCCGACTTTTCCTCATTCGCACGGCGGCCCGCGTCTTCATCGCCCGACTTTGTTGGCGCTGAAGGCAGGCCCGGTCTTGCGCGCGATGAAGCGCCGTGCTGGCCCCTCCATATAAAAAAGGAGTGGGTACGCTATGAGTGAGTATCTGACTGCAGAGGCGATGACCGCTCTGCTGCAGGTCATCATGATCGATCTCGTGCTGGCAGGCGACAATGCCATCGTGATCGGTCTCGCCGCGGCTGGTTTGCCCGCGGCGCAACGCACCAAAGCCATCATCGTCGGCATCGCTGCCGCGACGTTGTTGCGCATCGGCTTCGCCGGTGTCACGACGCAACTGCTGCAGATCATCGGCCTGTTGCTGGCCGGTGGCATCCTGCTGCTGTGGGTGAGCTGGAAGATGTGGCGCGAGCTGCGTGCGCAACATCACGAGGAGAAGAACGCGCTTGAGGCTCTGGCCAACCAGGATCTCAACGCCGATGGTTCGGTCGCCGGGGGCGCGCCGCGAAAGACTTTCGCGCAAGCGGCTTGGCAGATCATCGTTGCGGACGTGTCGATGTCGCTCGACAACGTCCTCGCCGTCGCGGGCGCGGCGCGCGATTACCCCTACGTGCTGATCTTCGGTCTCGTGCTGTCGATCGCCCTGATGGGTCTCGCCGCCAACTTCATCGCCCGTCTGCTGCAGAAGCATCGTTGGATCGCTTATGTCGGCTTGGCGGTGATCGTCTATGTCGCGCTGGACATGATCTATCGCGGCAGCCTCGAGGTCTGGCCCTACGTCTTTGGATAAGGGCCTGGCCTAATACGCGTAAAGAAAACCCCCGCGGTCGGATCCCGCGGGGGTTTTTGATTCAGGCCGGAGCTCGGTTTCGTCAGGCGGCGGAGAGATGCTGGAACAGGATCACGCCGCCGATCGCCACGAAGAACACGCCGCCCCACAATTCCGGCATGCGGCGCAGCGGCGCCGGCGCGAAGCGCGCCAGGGCCGCGCCGCCGAAGGCGCCGAAGAAAGCGAGCAGCGCGGTGGCGATCAGCGCCATGCCGATCTCGGCTTGCAGCATGCCGAGGATCAGTCCGGCGATCAGCGCGTCCATGCTGACCATGGTCGCCTGGAAGCTGATCACTTCGACGCTGTCGCGCTCCGGCTCTTCTTCGTGATGCGAGCGGCGCGTGAAGGACTGCGTCACCGTGAAGATGCCGAGCAGCATCAGAAGGGTGAAGGCGATCCAATGGTCGAGCGCCGGACCGACGGCGGAGACGAAGCTGCCGAGCGCCCAGCCGGCCGCGAGCAGCACCACCTTGGCCGCCGCGAAGATCGCCCCGAGCCGCAGCCAGGACGGCGCGCCGTGCCACAGCGATGCCGGCGCGCGCAGGCCGTAGCTGAGCGCGGTCAACGCCAGAACCGCGGCGATGGCGAGGATCACCGGGCCGTCCGCCGGCATGGTCCATTCGCCGAAGCGCTCGCCGATGCCGCTGATCTCGCCGAGCTGCCAAAGGCCGAGCGCGAAGAAGATCAGCGCCGCGCCGATGCGCACATATTTCAGCGGCAGCACGCGCGTCGCCGCTTCGCCGAGGAACACGGCCGGCACGTTGGCCAGCATCATGCCCAGCGTGGTGCCGAGCGTGACCATCTCGATATTGTGGAAGCGCGCTGCCAGCGCCGCGGTCGCGACCTGCGTTTTGTCGCCGATCTCGACGATGAAGAAGGCGATCAGCGTGGTGACGAACACGCTGGCGCCGACGCGCATCTTGTCGTCTTCCTCGTCGAACTTGTCGGGCACCAGGGTCCACAGCGCCATGGCGATGAAGCTGAGCGCGATGGCGTAGCGGAACCACAGGCTTTCGAGGAAGTCGGTCAGGAAGAAGCCGGCAGTCGCAGCGAGGGCGTGGTTGGCGATGGTGGCGGCAAAGATGCCGGCGATGATCGGCAGGGGTTTGCGAAAGCGCGTCGCCAGCACGATGGCGAGCAACTGGGTTTTGTCGCCGATCTCCGCCAGGGCGACGACGAAGGTGGAAACGAGCATGGAGTCCATGGAGGCAGCCTGGCCGAGCGTGAGACACAATGGCGCCATGGCCTCCCGCTCGGACGTCAGGAAGGCGGCGCCATCGGTCTCGCCAATCGCCGTGCGCCTGTTTTCACAGATGCCACGGCCCTGCCTGCGCCATGGCCCGAGAAAACGACGGTTCGGGCCAAGTCTGTTGACGCAAGCTCCACCGGGATAGTGGACGGCTACTCCCCAAAAGCCCTGCGAATTTATCGCAGGAACTTGAAAGGTCAATAGTTATCAGTGGCTTATGCGTTTGACATGAAAGTGTAGCCGAAGCTGCATTCGGCTGCCGTGCTGACGTTGATAGCCACCACTTTGGCCATCAACTGGCGCGTCTGCCGCCCAGGATTGCGATTAGAATGCCGGCAGCTGCCAAGGCACCACCGCCGACCAAGTACCACATGGTGCGATCGGTGTAGCGTCCGGTGAAGGTTTCGCTGAGCTGATCGACCGGCGCGTCCGTGGCGTTGATGCCGAAGCCGAGCAGAATGACCCCGACAACCAAAACGACCGCTCCGACAAGTCTGGCAGGCTGCATGTTTGTCTCCCGTTGTGCCGCGCATCGCCGCGCTCACGGATCAACGTTCCAGCCCTGAAAAAATTCCTGACTGCGCTGCGGGGCGCAGGGGAGCCGAGGGAAAAACATGGCGCGCTATTGGTTCGACAAGACGCCGCCGTGTGCGGCGGGCTTCATCAGCCTGTCTTACATCGCCGTCGGTGTCGCCTGGATCGTCGGTAGCGATCTGCTGCTGCATGACGACGGCACCTTGCTCCTCGAAAATATCGCCAAGGGCTTGCTGTTCGTCTTCTGCACGGGGGCCCTCCTGTTCGCTCTGCTGCTGCGCAGCTATCGCCGGATCGATGAGGCGCAGGCGCTGCAAAGCCTGCGCTTCGCCCAAACCATCACCACCCTGGCGCGCATGATCGAATACCGCGACATCTATACCCACGGCCATCAGCAGCGCGTCGCGCAACTCTGCGACGCCTTGGCCGCGCGGATGAACTTGCCGCGCGCCCGGCGCACCGCTCTGGTGCTTGCCGCCGAACTGCACGACATCGGCAAGATCGGCGTGCCGGAACATCTGCTCAACAAAGCCGGCTTTCTGACCGACGCCGAGCGCGACAAAATCCGCGAACATGCGGCGATCGGCGCCGAACTTTTGAGCAATATCGATTTTCCCGGCCCGGTCGCCGACATCGTCGCGCAGCATCACGAGCGGATGGACGGCACCGGCTATCCGGCGGGCCTGGCCGGCGAGGAGATCCTGCCCGAGGCGCGCATTCTTGCGGTCGCCGATGTGTTCGAGGCCATGTCGTCGGCGCGGCCTTATCGCAATGCCCAAGGGCGCGAGGTCGCGCTTGTCGAATTGCGGCGCGGCGCCGGCGCGAAATACGATCCGCGCGTGGTGGCGGAATGCGAAGCCTGGAGCGCCGCGCGCGACGCCCATCCGCCGCTCTACTCGGCGGCGGGCAAGCAGAAGTCCTCGGTTTCTTCGAGCACGGCGCCGTAAAAGCGCAGCCGCTCGGTCGGCAGGCGGACCGTCGCTTTGGTGCCTTGGCCGAGCGCGCTTTCCAGAATGAAGCTGCCGCCGTGGTTCTCGACGAAGGTCTTGCTCAGCGGCAGGCCGATGCCGGTGCCCTCGACGGCAAGGCCCATCTGCGACTGCGCGCGCTCGAAGGGTTGCAGCACCTTGTCGATGTCCTGCGGCGCGATGCCGATGCCGTCGTCTTCCACAGTCAGCACGGGCCGGCGCTGCTGATCGACCACTGCGCTGACGCAGACATTGCCGCCCGCCGGCGTGAACTTCACCGCGTTGCTCAAGAGATTCAGCAGCACTTGCTTGAGCTTCTGGCGGTCGCCCCAGACGCGCAGCGGCCGGTGCGGCAGATGCGAGGCGAGCGTGATGCCTTTGTCGGCGGCGCGCGGCGCCAGCATGCGCAGGCTGAGCCGCACGATGCCGTTGAGGTCGACCTCGCCGTCGATGAGATCGAGCTTGCCGGCTTCGGCTTTCGACAGATCGAGAATGTCGTTGATCAGCGTCAGCAGATGCGTGCCGCTGCGCAGCACGTCGGTCACATATTCCTGCTGCTTGTCGTTCAGCGGGCCGGCGTATTGCTTCTGCAGCAGCTCGGAAAAGCCGATGATGGCGTTCAGCGGCGTGCGCAACTCGTGGCTGATGCTGGCGAGGAAGGTCGATTTGGCCTGATTGGCGCGCATGGCGGCGCGGCGGGCCTCTTCGAGATCGGTGATCTGCTCGCGCGCGCGCTCCAGCGAGATGCCGAGCAGATCGACGCCGCTGCCGATGCCGGCATATTTGCCGTCGCGCGTGATGATGAAGCCGTCGACCGCGGCGCGCGGTGCCGAAGTGGTGATCAGCTCCTTGAGCTCTTCGATGCTGAGCATGTGGTCGACGCGCAGCGGCGGCGACTGGATGAAATGCGACGCCATCAGCCGGGCGATCGGGCGCTTCTCATAGACCGCGCGCACCAGCGGCTGCGAGAAGGCGATGTAGAAATCCTGGCGGCTGAGCAGGGCGATGGGCTCATCGGTATCATCGATCACCGCGAGGCTCGGCGTCGCGGCATGCTCGCTGAGCAGCTCGAACGCGTCGCGGCAGGGCATCTTGAGCGGAATGGGCGGCAAGGGTGTGATCAGCCGCTCCACGCGCCAGCCGCTTTCGCTATGGCCATCCATCTCGGTCATCGCATGCCTTGCAAATCTGCCGCGGGTCATCCCGCAATTTCGCGAGAGTGGCGGGGCGGGGTTAAAAAAGCCCTATCAAATTTGCCTTTTATCCAGGAAAATCAGTGAGTTGAATTACAGGAGCATGACAAGGCTGTCATACTCCGCCATCTTGTCCTCAGTTCGGACGACGCACACGGCATGACCATGGACACCGATTACAGCCGGCAGAACCCCAGCCCGCGCTATCGCGCGCTGGTGGCGATCTATCAGGATCTGCATGAACATGGCGAAGCGGCGCACAATCGCCCGCCCGAGCACACCTTCGATGGCCGCAGCCTAGCGCCCCATACCG
This sequence comes from Alphaproteobacteria bacterium, assembly GCA_035714115.1. Lineage (GTDB taxonomy): Bacteria > Pseudomonadota > Alphaproteobacteria > SMXQ01 > SMXQ01 > CAMAVH01. Next base: position 11,081 of record DASTMO010000051.1, on the reverse strand, counting down.
CGACGATCCGCGAACTGACGGCGCGGACAGGCTCGCGCACGTTGCTCGACTATGGCGCCGGCAAGGGCGGCTTTTATAAGCAGCGCGGCCTGCGCGACCCGCAGGGCAACAGCTACGATTCGATCAAGGACTATTGGAATCTGTCGGACATCACCCTGTACGACCCCGGCTATGCGCCCTATAGCGCCTACCCGAGCGGGACGTTCGACGCGGTGATCAGCACCGATGTCCTCGAACATATCCCCGAGGAAGATGTGCCTTGGATCCTGCGCGAGATGTTCGGTTTCGCCGACAAGATGCTGTTCGTCACCATCGCGGGCTACCCAGCCAACAAGAACCTGCCGAATGGCGAAAACGCCCATTGCACTCTTAAGCCGATGGAATGGTGGTCGGCGGTTCTGAGCGCGGCCAAGCAGGCGGTCGGCAAGCCCGATTTGCCCTGGTTCGCCCTTTATATGGACTATGACGGTGTCGATCCGCGCCAACGGCACCGCACGATGAAGGGCTAAAGCCCCTTCATCGGCATTTTTGGCGTTTTGACGGGTGTTTTCTTCCTGGTTCGAGGGAAATAAGAGCAAAAAGCGAGATCTCAGCCGCCGGAAAGCCAAAATTAACTAAAATCCGCGATAATTTTTGGTCGGGCTGCAGCGGTCTTGCGGGTGGATCGTTGCGTAATGGCCCGTCCGGTTCATCTCGCTGACGGCGATTTGTCACCGCGCCAAAATTAGAATCCTGCGACGAAAAGGGAGAATCCGGCATGGCCTCCAAGATCGAACAGCGCAAGGAAGACGCGGTCGGGCAAGCGGGCGCCCAGGCGCGTCGCGCCGCCGGCAAAGGCGGCGAAGCCGCCGAACGTTTCTTGCGGCAGTTCTATTCCGCCGTTTCCCCTGAAGATGTCGCCGAGATGAGCGGCGAGGCGCTGACCGGCAGCGCCCTGGCGTTGTGGCGTTTCTCCCAGAGCCGTCCCGCCAAGACTCCGAAATTGCGCGCCTACAATCCGCGTCTAGCCGACGATGGCTGGACCTGCGGCCATAGCGTCGTCGAGATCGTCAATGACGACATGCCCTTCCTGGTCGATTCGGTCGTCGGCTGGTTGTCGCAGAAGGGGCTGGGCCTGCATCAGATCATCCACCCGATCATTCGCGTCAAACGCGACGCCAAGGGCGAACTGATCGAGCTGCTGCCCTCTGAACCCAAAGATGGCGACTCGCCGGAAGGCCAGGCTGAATCGGTCATGCATTTGCAGATCGACAGCCAGGGCAGCGCTGCCGAACTTGCCGATATCGAGAGTGGCCTGCGCACGGTGCTTGCCGATGTGCGCGCCGCGGTGGAAGACTGGCCGGCGATGCGCGCGCGCGCCGCCGCCATTCTCGCCGAGCTCGATCAGGCGCCGGGCGTGCCGCAGGAAGAGCTGGCCGAAGCGCGCGCTTTCCTCGGCTGGCTCGACGCAAACCACTACACCTATCTCGGTTTCCGCGAATATGCCTTCGGCGGCGATGCCGCCGAGCCGGGCCTCGGCCGTCCGGTCGAAGGCTCCGGCCTCGGCCTGTTGCGCGACGTTCATAGCGCCATCTTCCACCCGACGACGGAAGCATCGGCGCTGCCGCCGGATATGCGCGCCCTGGTGCGCGCGCCCAATGTGCTGATGATCGCCAAGGCGAACAAACGCTCGACCGTCCATCGTCCGGTGCATTTCGACACCATCGGCATCAAGAAATACGACGCCAAGGGCCGCGTCGTCGGCGAATACCGCTTCATCGGCCTGTTCACGTCCGACATCTACAATCTCAGCCCGCGCCTCATTCCGCTGCTCCGCCGCAAGGTCGACCATGTGGTGAAGCGCTCCAAACTGGCGCCGGCGAGCCATGACGGCAAAGCGCTGCTGCATATCCTTGAGACTTTCCCGCGCGACGAGCTGTTTCAGATCGGCGAGGACGACCTGACCGAGATCAGCCTCGGCATCCTGCGGCTGCAGGATCGCGCGCGCGTCGCGCTCTTCATCCGCCGCGATCCGTTCGAGCGCTTCCTATCCTGCCTCGTCTATGCTCCGCGCGAGCGGTTCGACACCGAATTGCGGCTGCTCTTTCAGGACATTCTTTGCCGCGAGCTGCGTGGCACGGTCTCGGCCTTCTACACCCAGATCGGCGATTCGCCGCTGGCTCGCCTGCATGTCATCATCAAGACGCGGCCCGGCGAAGTGCCGGACTACGACACGCGCGAGATCGAAGCCAAGCTGGCGCGCGCCATGCGCGGCTGGCGCGACGATTTGCGCGCGGCGCTGATTTCGTCCTATGGCGAGGATGCAGGTCTCGAGCTGCTGAAGGCCTACGGCGACTCCTTCCCCTCGTCTTACCGCGAGGCGACCAGCGCGCCGCTGGCGCTCGGCGATATCGCCAAGATCGAGGCGCTGCGTGCCAGTAAGACGCTCGGCCTCAATCTCTATCGTCCGATCAGCGCGCCTGACCATCTGGTGCGCTTCAAGATCTACAACGTCGGCGAGGCGGTGCCGCTGTCCGATGTGCTGCCCATGCTCGAGAACATGGGCTTCAAGGTCATCGACGAGCAGCCTCACCGCATCGAGCGGGCCGGCGGCGAAACCATCTGGATCCATGATTTCGGCATGCAGACGCGCGCCGGCGCCGCCGTTCATCTTGAAGCGCTCAAGCCTTTGTTCGAGGCGGCCTTCGCTCGGCTGTGGTCGGGCGACATGGAAGATGACGGCTTCAACAAGCTGGCGTTGCTCGCCGGCCTCGATTGGCGCGAGATCACCGTGGTCCGCGCCGTCGCCAAATATCTGCGACAGGCTGGCATCGCTTTCAGCCAGGCCTATATGGAGACGACATTCAGCGACAACCCGCATTTCGCGCGGATGCTGGCTGATCTCTTCGTCGCTCGCTTCGACCTTAATCGCAGCCATGCCGAAAGCCGCGAGACGACGCTGAAGGTCGCCTACGAAGAGGCGCTCGACAAAGTGGCGAGCCTGGATGAAGACCGCATCCTGCGTCGCTTCCTCAATGCCATCCTCTCGATGCTTCGCACGAATTTTTATCAGATGGCCGCGGACGGCGGGCCGAAGAGCTATGTGTCCTTCAAGTTCGATTCGCGCAGTCTCGACGATCTGCCATTGCCGCGCCCGCTTTATGAAGTGTTCGTCTACTCCCCGCGCATGGAAGGCATCCATCTGCGCGGCGGCAAAGTGGCGCGCGGCGGCATACGCTGGTCGGACCGCCGCGAGGATTTCCGCACCGAAATCCTGAGCCTGATGAAGGCGCAGATGGTGAAGAACGCCGTCATCGTGCCGGTCGGCGCTAAAGGCGGCTTCGTGCTGAAGAAGCTGCCGGCCGGCGCCTCGCGCGACGAGACCATGGCCGAAGGCATTGCCTGCTACACGCTGCTGATGAAAGGCTTGCTCGACATCACCGACAATCGGGTCGGCGCCGGCATCGTGCCGCCGAAGAACGTGATCCGTCACGACGACGACGATCCCTATTTGGTGGTGGCAGCGGATAAAGGCACGGCGACCTTCTCCGACCTCGCCAACGGCATCGCCCGGGAATACGGCTTCTGGCTCGACGACGCCTTCGCCTCCGGCGGCTCAGTCGGCTACGACCATAAGAAGATGGGCATCACCGCGCGCGGTGCTTGGGAATCGGTGAAGCGCCATTTCCGCGAAATGGGGATCGACACCCAGTCGCAGGACTTCACCGTGGTCGGCGTCGGCGATATGTCGGGCGACGTGTTCGGCAACGGCATGATGCTGTCGCCGCATATCAAGCTGCTGGCGGCCTTCAACCATCTGCATATCTTCATCGATCCGACGCCCGATCCGGCGGCGAGCCTAGCCGAGCGCCAGCGCCTGTTCGCTTTGCCGCGCTCGTCATGGTCCGATTACGACGCCAAGTTGATCTCGGCGGGCGGCGGCGTGTTCGACCGCAAGGCCAAGTCGATCAAGCTGATGCCGGAGATTCAAACGCTGTTCGGCCTCAAGCAGGACAGCATGGCGCCGAACGACCTGATCCGCGTGCTCTTGAAGGCGGAGGTCGATCTTTTGTTCTTCGGCGGCATCGGCACTTACGTGAAAGCCGCCACTGAAGCGCAGGCGGAAGCGGGCGATCGCGCCAACGACGCCTTGCGCGTCGACGGGCATGAAATTCGCGCCAAAGTCATCGGCGAAGGCGCCAACCTTGGCATGACCCAGCTCGGCCGTATCGAATATGCCAAGACGGGTGGGAGGCTCAACACCGACGCGGTGGACAATTCCGCCGGCGTCGACGCCTCCGACCATGAGGTGAACATCAAGATCCTCACCGGCGCGGTGGTTGGCGAGGGCGACATGACGCTCAAGCAGCGCGATGCGCTGCTGGTCGAGATGACCGACGAGCTGGCGGGCCTGATCCTGCGCGACAATTATCTGCAGACGCAGGCGCTCACCGTCATGGAGGCGCAGGGCGGCGCGATCCTCGATTCACAAGTGCGCCTGATCCATGATCTGGAAAAAGCAGGCAAGCTCAACCGCGAGGTCGAGAAGCTGCCGAACGACGCGGCGCTGTCGGCGCTTGCCGTCAACGGCAAAGGCCTGACGCGCCCCGAATTGTCGGTGCTGCTCGCTTACGGCAAGATGACGCTCTACGAGACCCTGCTGGAAAGCGATCTGCCCGATGAGGCTTTCCTCGGCGAAGACCTGCATCGCTATTTCCCGACCGCATTGCGCGAACGGTTCGGTCAAGCCATCGACAAACATCGGCTGCGCCGCGAGATCATCGCCACGGTCGCGACCAACAGCATGGTCAATCGCGTCGGTCCCACCTTCGTCAATGATCTGCGCAATCGCACCGGCGCGGCGGAAGGCGACATCGCTCGCGCTTACACGGTGACGCGCGACGCCTTTGCCTTGCGCGAGTTCTGGGCGGCCATCGAGGCGCTCGACGCCAAGGTTCCGGCCAGTCTGCAGACGGCGATGATCCTCGAATCGGGCAAGCTGGTGGAGCGCGCCACCTTGTGGTTCGTGCAAAACCGCAGCCATCCGATCGATGTCGCCGCCGCGATGACGTTCGTCGCGCCGGCCATCGCCGCGCTCAAAGCCGCTCTGCCGGAGGCTCTGCCGCCGGCCGCGCGCGAGCGCTTCGAAGCGGCGGCTGCCGTTTACGCCAAAGAGGGCGCGCCGGTCGATCTCGCCAAGGAGGCGGCGAAACTGCCGGCGCTCGGCGGCGCGACCGACATCGTGAAACTGGCCGGCGAGGATGTCGCCAAGGTGCCGCAGGCCGCGGCGATCTATTATGCCGTCGGCGACCGCTTGTCGCTCGATTGGTTGCGGGCCTCGGCCCAAGCCATCGTCGCCACCACCTCCTGGCAGAAGCAGGCCATCGCCGCCATCGTCGACGAGCTGTTTGCCTTCCAGGCGGAATTGTCGGCGCGCATCATGGCTGGCGGCGCGCGCGATCATGCGGCGGTCGAGGCCTGGCTGCAGGCGCGCGGTCCGGTCTTCCTGCGCGCGCAGCAGATTTTGGCCGAGATGCAGAGCGCAAACGGCGCCGATCTGGCGATGTTGGCGGTGGCGAACCGGCAAATGCGTGCTTTAATCGCCGCATGAGCCATCCCGCCGCGTCGCGTCCCGCTTATGCCGACAAGAAGGCCCTTGTCGCTTGGTGCTTATATGATTGGGCCAACTCCGCCTTCGCGGCGGTGATCCTGACCTTCGTCTTCGCCGCCTATTTCGCGCAAGGCGTGGCGGCCAACGAGGTGGCGGCGACCGAAAGCTGGGGCTATGCCCTGACGCTCTCGGCGCTCGGCATCGCGATCCTGTCGCCGCTGATGGGCGCCATCGCCGATCAGGGCGGGCGGCGCAAACCCTGGCTCGGCGTTTTCACCATTCTCTGCATCGCCGCCACGGCGAGCCTGTGGTTCGTCAAGCCGAATGAGAGCTTTGTGCCGCAAGCGCTGCTCGGCGTCGCCGTGGCCAATCTCGCCTTCGAATTCGGCATCGTCTTCTACAACGCCATGCTCACCGATCTGGTGCCGGAGGAAAAACTCGGCCGCTTGTCTGGTTGGGGCTGGGGCCTCGGCTATGCCGGCGGCCTCGTGTGCCTCGTCATCGTGCTGATGGGCTTCGTCAGCAATCCCGAACCCTGGTTCGGCGTTGGGCGCGAGGAAGCCGCCCATGTGCGCATCGCCGCGCCGATCGCCGCATTATGGATCGCCATCTTCGCCTGGCCGATTTTCGTCTTCACGCCGGACCATGCGGCGAGCGGCCTGCCCTGGGGTACGGCGATGAAGCGCGGCGTCGCGACGCTGCTGCGCACGCTCGGCCATTTGCGCAACTATCGCAACATCGCGCGCTATCTCATCGCGCAGATGATCTATACCGACGGCCTCAACACGCTCTTCGCTTTCGGCGGCATCTATGCCGCCGGCATGTTCGGCATGAAGGTCGAAGAGGTGATCTGGTTCGGCATCGCGCTGAACCTGACGGCCGGGCTGGGCGCCGCCGGCTTCGCCTGGATCGACGATTGGATCGGCGCCAAGCGCACGGTGCTGATCGCGCTCTGCGGTCTGTTCGTCGTCGGCTGCGCGATCCTGCTGACCGAGGACAAGACGGTGTTCTGGGGCCTCGGCCTCGCGCTCGGCATTTTCTTCGGTCCGGCCCAGGCGGCGAGCCGCTCGCTGATGGCGCGCCTCGCGCCGCCGGAGATGCAGACTGAGATGTTCGGGCTCTACGCCCTGACCGGCAAGGCGACCGCCTTCATCGGCCCGGCCCTGTTCGGCTTCGCCACCGCCCAGTTCGGCACCCAGCGCGCCGGCATGGCCACCGTGCTCGTCTTTTTCCTGATCGGCGGCGCGATCCTGTGGTTCGTCAAAGAGCCGAAGCGCTCTTAACTCACTGAAATATATAATGTTTAACTTCAGAGGCCGCTTGATCCAGATCAATGAACCATTAGATATCTAATTATTAGAATGGCCCAACTCAAGCCAGTCGAAGAGGGCGCCATGAAGATGTTCCAAGATATCGAATGCAATCTGGTCGATGCGTGCGGCCGTCAAACGCCGGACGAGAAAGCCTGGGGCGACCACAATCTGCCGATGTGGGAGCCGGTGAAGGTGCCGAAGAAGCGCATCGAGCAGGAAATCGAGCGCCTCGCCTCGGTGGCCAAGCCGGCGAACGGCGTGCGCCGCACCCACTTCATCCATCCGCGCTGCACCGACGGCAGCAAAGCCTTCGCGCCGGGCGTCGACGTGTCGCTCAATGTGCTGCTGCCGGGCGAACGCACCGCGCCGGTGCGCCAGAATTCTTCCGTCGTCGACTTCTGCATCCAAGGCGGCGGCACGGCGATCGCCAACGGCAAGGCGCATGTCTTCAAGCAGTACGACACTTTCACCTCGCCCTCCATGTCGGTGCATCATTACGTCAACGACACCAAGGAGATCCAGGTCCGCCTCCGCTATTCAAACGGCGCGCTCCTGGAAAAACTTTGCACGCATTTCGTCGACGAGAACCCGCCGGCCGACGGCGACCAAGCCAAGCCCGCGGCCAAGAGCGAGCCGCGCGCCGATCATCGCAATCCGTTCGGCAGCTTCCAACTGACCGCAGAAGGCACCTGGCTCGCGCCCTACGAGCAGCTCGTCAATCCCGAACCGGTCGAATTCAAGCCGAAGCTGTGGGCTTGGCAGGACGTGAAGCGCGAGCTCGATAAGCTCGCCGATCTGGGCGCCAACTACAAAGGCCGCCGGCTCTATCTGCTGTGGGACCCGGTGACGGGCCGCTCCAACGGCGTGACGCCGAACTTCTTCTCGACGATCACCGTGCGCCCGGGCGGCATCACCGACCGCCCGCACCGCCACGTCTCGGCGGCGATGAACTACATCTTCGGCGGCCGTGGCCATTCGATGGTGCAGGGCAAGCGTTACGAGTGGGAGGCCGGCGACTTCATGTTTACCGCGCCGGGCTGGGCGATCCATAGCCACTCGGCGGACGAAGGCCCGGTCTACGAAATGACCATCCAGGACTTCGCCTTCAACATCAACGCCGACTCGCTGTTGTGGCAGGAAGACATGAAGGGGCCGATCACGCTGCTCGGCTCTCATGCCGGCTTCGAAACCAACCGGACGTTGGTCGCCGCGATCTGATCCGATCGGCGATCAAACGAAAAGGCGGAGGGCTTACCACCCTCCGCCTTTTTGATTCAGCGCGCTTTCTCGCTCAGTGGCGGAAATGGCGGATACCGGTGAAGACCATGGCGAGGCCGGCGTCGTCGGCCGCCTTGATCACTTCATCGTCGCGGATCGAGCCGCCCGGCTGGATCACCGCCGTGGCGCCGGCCTCGGCGGCGGCCAGCAAGCCGTCGGCGAAGGGGAAGAAGGCGTCAGAAGCGACGACAGAACCCTTGGCGCGGGTTTCGCTCTCGCCGGCCGCCTTGGCCGATTCCTGCGCCTTCCAGGCGGCGATGCGCGAGCTATCGACACGGCTCATCTGGCCGGCGCCGATGCCCACCGTCGCGCCGTCCTTCACATAGACGATGGCGTTCGACTTCACATGTTTGGCGACCGTGAAGGCGAACAGCATGTCGGCGATCTGCGCCGGCGTCGGCTGCTTCTTGGTGACGACCTTGAGATCGGCGGCGGTCAGGCGGTGCGAATCGCGCGTCTGCAGCAGGTAGCCGCCGGCGAGCGAACGAATAGTCTGGCCCGGCTTGCTCGCATCGGGCATGGCGCCGGTCTCGAGCACGCGCACGTTCTTCTTAGCGGCGAGAATGGCCTTCGCCGCGTCGTCAAGCTTGGGCGCGATCACCACTTCGACGAACAGCTTGGCGATCTCGGTCGCGGTCGCTTCGTCGAGCGCCTTGTTCATGGCGATGATGCCGCCGAAGGCCGACACCGGATCGCAGGACAGAGCGCGCAGATAAGCCTCTTTCAGCGTCTTGCCGGTGGCGACGCCGCAGGGATTGGCGTGTTTGATGATGGCGATGGTCGGCGCATCGGTGAATTCGCCGGCCAGCTCGAAGGCGGCGTCGGTATCGTTCAGGTTGTTGAAGCTCAGTTCCTTACCCTGCAGCTGCGTCGCCGTGGCGAGGCCCGGGCGCGGATCGCTGACATTGGCGTAAAAAGCCGCCGACTGGTGCGGGTTCTCGCCGTAGCGCAGCTCCTGCTTGAGCTCGCCGGCGAAGACGGCGCGCGGCGCGTAATCGACGCCGTTCTGTTTGGAGAACCAGGCCGAGATCGCGGCATCGTATGCGCCGGTGCGGGCATAGGCCTGGGCGGCGAGCTTGCGGCGCAGCGCCAGCGTCGTCTGGCCCTTGTTCGCGGCCATCTCCGCCTGCACGGCGGCATAGTCGGAGGCGTCGGTCAGCACCGCGACCCAGGGGTGGTTCTTGGACGCGCCGCGGATCAGCGCCGGGCCGCCGATGTCGATGTTCTCGATGCAGGTCTCGAAATCCGCGCCCTTCGCCACGGTTGATTCGAAGGGATAGAGATTGATCGCGACGAGGTCGATCGGCGGAATGTTGTGCTGCTTCATCGCCGCTGCATGTTCGGCATTGTCGCGAATGGCGAGCAGGCCGCCGTGGATGACGGGATGCAGCGTTTTCACGCGCCCATCCATCATCTCAGGGAACCCGGTCGCCTCGGAGACGTCGATCACTTTCAGGCCCGCGTCGCGCAGCGCTTTCGCCGTGCCGCCGGTCGAGAGCAGCTCGACGCCCTGGCTCACCAGGAACTTGGCGAAATCGACGAGGCCGGTCTTGTCGGAGACCGAGATGAGGGCGCGGCGGACGGGAACGAGATCGGGGCTGGAAGGGGTGGACATAAGGGTACTCCGGGCGGGTGGATCTATTGCGCGGCGTCGTTATGGGACGGGGCGGCATATTCGGGAACGAGGCGGCTGATCTGGCCGAGGATGTCGGCGCGGTCGCGTTTCTTCGCGGCAGATTCAAGCGCCTTGAGCGCGCTTTGCAGCGTCGCGGCATCGACGCCGCGCGGCTGCGCCGTCTGAATGCCGGGATAGCGCGTCGGCGTCAGCGCTTCGGCATCGTGGAACAACTCCTCAAAGAGCTTCTCGCCGGGACGCAGGCCGGTGAAGGCGATCTTCACGTCGCGGTCGGGGCGCTGTCCGGCGAGGCGAATCATCTGGCGCGCCAGATCGGCGATCTTCACCGGCTCGCCCATGTCGAGCACGTAGATATGGCCGTCGCGCGCGTCGGTGGCATCATCAGTACCCAGTACAGACGCTTCCAGGACCAGCTCGACGGCTTCGCGCACGGTCATGAAGTAGCGCGTGACATCGGGATGCGTGACGGTGAGCGGCCCGCCGGCGGCGAGCTGGCGCTGAAACAGCGGCACCACCGAACCGGTCGAGCCGAGCACGTTGCCGAAGCGCACGACGACATAGCGCGTGGCGGGATTGGCGGCGCCGACGGTCTGCACCGCGCATTCGGCGACGCGCTTGGTCGCGCCCATGATCGAAGAGGGGTTCACCGCTTTGTCTGTCGAGATCATCACCATGGCCGAAACGCCGGCTTTGGCGCAGGCTTCGGCGACGTTTTGCGTGCCCATCACATTGGTCAGCACGCCCTCGGCCGGATGCAGCTCGACCATCGGCACATGTTTGAGCGCGGCGGCGTGGAAGACGAGTTCGGGCTTTTCCTCGGCGAGGATCGCATCGATGCGCGCGCCGTCGCGCACATCGGCGAGGATCGGCGTGCGCGACAGGCCAGGGGCGCGCTCGCCGATCTCCAGATCGATCGAGTAGAGCGCATATTCCGAATGATCGAGCAGCGCCAGGCGCGCCGGACCGTAAGAAGCGATCTGGCGCGTGAGTTCGCCGCCGATAGTGCCGCCCGCGCCGGTCACCAGCACGCGCTTGCCGGCGATCAGTTCGGCCATGCGGCTGCGGTCGAGCACGGTCTGCGGCCGGCCGAGCAAATCTTCGATGGCGATCGGCTTGAGCTCGACCTGGGCCGGCGCGCCGACGCCATGTTCGCGAAAGTCGGTCAGCTTGGGCAGGCGCGCGACCGTGAGGCCGAGCTTGTCGGCATCCTCGATCAGCTTTTGCAGGCGGCGGCCCTTGAGCGTGTCCTCAGTCAGGATCAGGC
>DASTMO010000050.1:0-32196 GCA_035714115.1 Alphaproteobacteria bacterium | reverse complement strand
TATGGTGCGCGGCGTTAACCATGCTGCGCCAGCACTTGATCTTCGATGAACAACCAGGCCGACCATACTCCCGCCCCCGACGCGGTTTCGACGCCGACGCGCCCGCCTGCGCGCGCGGCGGAGAATCAGCCGCTGCCGGCGGGCCGCGCCCGCGCCTGGCAGCGCCCGGCTCTGTGGGGCGGTCTCGCGCTCTTGTTCCTAGTGCTCGCCGGGCTGATGTACAGCGTCGGCCAGTTGCGCGCCGCGCAAGGCGAGACGGGGCCGCTCGGCGAATTTCTACTGTCGCTCGCCACCGGCCTCGCCGTTTGCGCCATCCCGGCGATCTTCGCCTACACCTATTTCGTGCGGCAGCGCCATTCGCTGGTGGCGCAGAACAAGCTGCTGGTCGGCACACTCGATGCCGATCCGCATGGCCGCGCCATCACCGCGCCGAACGGTCGCGTCGTCTACGGCAACCCGGCCTTCACCCATATGTTCTCCGGTGATGGCGTTGCTGCCTCGCGCGCCTTCGAGCAGAAGCTGACCGCCGGCGGCGAGATCGGCCGCCAGATGGCGCTGCTGCGCGGCATCGCCGCCTCGGGCGGCGTCGGCCACGCCGAGCTGCGCATGGGCGCGCCGGCCCAGCCGATTCCCGGCTTGCACGGGGCCGAGCCGGAATGGCGCAGCGTTTCGGCCTATCCGGTGAAGGACCACGAAGGCTATGTGCTGTGGCGCATCGAGGACATCACCTCGCGCCGCCAAATGGAACAGGTGCTGCGCGAGGAGCGCGAGAAGCTCGTCGACTTCCTCGAGAACGCCTCCGCTGGCTTCTATTCGGTCGATGAAGATGGGCGCTTCCTCTATGTGAACCAGACGCTGGCCGGCTGGCTCGGCACTTCGCCGGACGAGATTCTAAAGGGCGATCACCGCCTGCATGATTACATCGCCGGTGTGCGCGCCAAGGGCGCGCCGCCCTACGATCCCTTCGGCGGCGCGGTCGCCGGCACCAGCGGCGAAGTGAGTTTCCGCGCCCAGGGCGGCCGCCTGTTCCAGGCCGCCGTCAGCCAGACCATCAAGGAAGACCGCGAGAGCGGTCAGCTGCGCACGCGCGCCATTGTGCGCGACATGACCGCCGAGCGCGAACTCGAGCAGGTGCTGCGCGTCTCCGAGCAGCGCTTCCATCGCCTGTTCGAAGATGCGCCCATCGGCATCGCGCTCCTCGACCTGCAGGGCCGCGTCACCGACAGCAATCGCATGTTCCGCGACATCGTCGGCCGCCTGCCCGGCAAGGACGGCGACTCAGGGCGCGCCATCGCCGGCCAGGCGCTCGCCGACTATGTCGCCGCCGACGACCGCCAGATGCTCGGCGCGCGCCTCGCCGAAGTGGCCTCGGGCGGCGCCGCCGCCGCCGCGCCGTTCGATGTGCGCTTGCCCTTCGCCTCCGACCGCCTGCGCGTCGCCACGCTCTATGTCTCGCGCCTGGAGGACGCGGCGGGGCGTCTCTCCGGCCTGATGCTGCACTTCATCGATGCGACGCAGCAACGCCAGCTCGAAGTACAGTTCGCCCAGTCGCAGAAGATGCAGGCCGTCGGCCAGCTCGCCGGCGGCGTCGCGCACGACTTCAACAATCTGCTCACCGTCATGATCGGCTTCTGCGATCTCTTGCTGCTGCGCCACCGGCCCGGCGAGCAGACCTTCGCCGACATCATGCAGATCAAGCAGAACGCCAACCGCGCCGCCAATCTCGTGCGCCAGCTCCTGGCTTTCTCGCGCCAGCAGACCTTGCAGCCCAAGGTGCTGGACATCACAGACATCCTGGCCGAGCTGTCGAACCTGCTGCGCCGCCTGATCGGCGTGAACATCCAGCTGAAAGTCGTGCATGGCCGCGACCTCGGTCTGGTCAAGGTCGACCAGGGCCAGTTCGAGCAGGTCATCATCAATCTCGTGGTCAATGCGCGCGACGCCATGGCCAGCGGCGGTACGCTGACCATCCGCACCTCCAACGTCATGCTCGATCACGAGATCCAGCGCGGCGTCGAAATCATGCCGGCGGGCGATTATGTCCAGGTCGAGGTGATCGACACCGGCACCGGCATCCCGGCCGAGAATCTCGAGCGCATCTTCGAGCCGTTCTTCTCGACCAAGGAAGTCGGCTCCGGCACCGGCCTCGGCCTCTCCACGGTCTACGGCATCGTCAAGCAGACCGGTGGCTTCGTCATGGTCGACAGCACCCTCGGCAAGGGCTCGACCTTCATGATCTATCTGCCGCGCCACCACGCCCAGGCCGCCGAGCGTGTCGCCAGCCACGGCGATGACGCCGCGCCGGCGCGCGATCTCACCGGCGTCGGCACCGTGCTGCTGGTCGAGGACGAGGACGCCGTGCGCCTGTTCGGCGCGCGGGCGCTCCGCAACAAGGGTTACAAGGTGCTGGAAGCCAAGAACGGCGAGAACGCGCTCGAGGTGATCAAGGGCGCCGAGGATCCCGTCGATCTCGTCATCACCGACGTGGTGATGCCGGTGCTCGACGGCCCCGAGCTGGTGCGCCGCGTGCGCGAGGCCAATCCCTCGATGAAGGTCATCTTCATCTCGGGCTACGCCGAGGACAATCTGCGCGAGAAGCTGGCGGAAAGCGCCAATGTGCATTTCCTGCCCAAGCCTTTCAGCCTGCAGCAGCTTGCCGGCAAGGTGAAGGAAGTGCTGGCAGGGTAGGCGGGCCGGGCTAGAATGGGGCAGCTCCATTCTTTTCCCTCACGAGGTTCCCTGATGCGCCCCCTCAAGATCGCCGCCGCCGCTCTACTCGCTCTCGGCCTTGCCGCGCCTGCATTCGCGCAGTCTGCCGCGCCGGCCAAGAAAGAGACGCTCCTGATGGAGACGAGCAAGGGGCCGGTGGTGATCGAGCTGCGGCCCGATCTCGCGCCCAAGCATGTCGCGCGCATCAAGCAGCTCACCGAGCAGGGCTTCTACAACGGCCTGAAGTTCCACCGCGTCATCGAGGGCTTCATGGCCCAGACCGGCGATCCCAAGGGCAACGGCACCGGCGGCTCCGGCCAGAAGCTCTCCGCCGAAATCTCCAACGCGCGCTTCACCCGCGGCACCGTCGGCATGGCGCGCGCCCAGTCCTTCGACTCGGCCGACAGCCAGTTCTTCGTCTGCTTCAAGGATTGCAGCTTTCTGAACGGCCAATACACCATCTGGGGCCAGGTGACGCAGGGCATGGAGAACGTCGACAAGCTGGCCCGCGGCGAGCCGCCGCGCAGCCCCGACACCATCGTCAAGATGACGGTGCAGAAGTAATCTCTCCCACCAACCCTTTTGTGCGAAAGGCCGTGAACGCTCCGAGAACATAGACTGAATTGTCGTTATAATTCAGTATATTAAAGACCCCCTTGCAAAAGAGAACAAACCATGAATATCTGACAGCATCACGCCGGTCAGGGCGTTCATGACATGAGGAGGGCAAAACCTATGGGCGTCACCGCGTTTCCTTTGGAAAAGACCAATATGGACAAGAACAAAGCCCTCGAAGCCGCGCTCGGCCAGATCGAGCGCAACTTCGGCAAGGGCTCGATCATGAAGCTCGGCCAGCGCGACAGCGTGGTCGAAACCGAAGTCGTTTCGACCGGCTCGCTCGGCCTCGACATCGCTCTCGGCATCGGCGGCCTGCCGCGCGGCCGCATCATCGAAATCTATGGCCCGGAAAGCTCCGGCAAGACCACCCTGACGCTGCATGTCGTCGCCGAGGCCCAGAAGGCCGGCGGCACCTGCGCCTTCATCGACGCGGAACACGCGCTCGATCCGGTCTATGCCCGCAAGCTCGGCGTCAACATCGACGACCTCTTGATCTCGCAGCCGGACGCCGGCGAACAGGCGCTGGAAATCGCCGACACGCTGGTCCGCTCGGGCGCCATCGACGTGGTCGTCGTGGACAGCGTGGCCGCCCTGACGCCCCGCGCCGAAATCGAAGGGGAAATGGGCGACAGCCTCCCCGGCCTCCAGGCCCGCCTGATGAGCCAGGCGCTGCGCAAGCTGACCGGCTCGATCTCGCGCTCCAAATGCATGGTCATCTTCATCAACCAGATCCGCATGAAGATCGGCGTCATGTTCGGCAACCCGGAGACCACCACGGGCGGCAACGCGCTGAAGTTCTACGCCTCCTGCCGTCTCGACATCCGCCGCATCGGCGCGATCAAGGACAAGGAAGAGGTCGTCGGCAACCAGACCCGCGTCAAAGTCGTGAAGAACAAGATGGCCCCGCCGTTCAAGGTCGTCGAATTCGACATCATGTACGGCGCCGGCGTCTCCAAGACCGGCGAGCTCATCGATCTCGGCGTGAAGGCCAATATCGTCGAGAAGTCCGGCACCTGGTTCTCCTACAAGGGCCAGCGCGTCGGTCAGGGCCGCGAGAACGCCAAGAACTTCTTGCGCGACAACCCGGAGATCGCCGCGGAGATCGAGCGCGCCATCCGCCAGAACGCCGGCGTCGTCGGCGAGGCGATGATGGGCTCGCCCGAGAGCGGCGCTGACGCCGACTCGCCCGACGAAGAATAGGCGGCTCAGTTAAAGCGACCGTCCAGCATACCGGGCGGCGGTAAGGGCAACATGGCGCCGGATGGCGTCCGCCCGATCCGCCGCCCGATTTGTTTGCGGTATTGGCGGAGCGCCTAGCGCTTGCCCAGCGCCTTGCGCTTGGCGCGATATTCCACCTCGTCGATTTCGCCGCGCGCGAAGCGCTCGGCCAGGATGCGGTGGCCGCTGGCCACCGGCGAGCGCGGATGGACATGCAGCGCGCCGGGCCACAGCTCGCGATAGAGCCGCAGGCTGAGCGCGACCAGCGCTACCACGGCGAGCAGCAGGAACACCGGCCAGAACACCATCATATGGGCGCGCCAGCCGTCCCAACCGGCCCGTTCCCACATATTGGTCGGCTCGATCAGGCCCAGGGCGCCCCAAGCGGGCATGGCCGCGAGCAGGACGGTCAACGCCACCCAGGCGCTGACGATGGCGGCGACGATCACGGCGAGCAGATGCTCATGACGGGAGACAAGGCGGGGCGTGGCTGAGAACATGGCGGCCTCCTTGAGCGAACGACCCGGTCAACCTAGTCCGGACTGGTCCGGCGGGCCTTGATTTGCCTCAAGAAACTGCCGTTTCGCCGTCACTCGCCCAGGGCGCGGGGGCGGGGGCGCTCCTGGACTCCCGTCCCTCGGCGGGGTAAAAGCGGCATCCCGCCTTCGGTTTCGCCGGACCCGGCGAAATTCTGGACATATCAGGGGCTTGGCGTCGCATTTCGCGGCGCCGGGCTCTTCAACCGGGCGCTTTGCCCGCCATATGTAAAGCCATGCCGACCAGCAACGACATCCGCGCGGCCTTCCTCGACTTCTTCGCCCGTAACGACCATCGCGTCGTGGCGTCCAGTCCGCTCGTGCCGCATAACGACCCGACCCTGCTGTTCACCAACGCGGGCATGGTCCAGTTCAAGAACGTCTTCACCGGCCAGGAGAAGCGCGATTACGCGCGCGCCACGACCTCGCAGAAATGCGTGCGCGCCGGCGGCAAGCACAACGACCTGGACAACGTCGGCTATACCGCGCGCCACCACACCTTCTTCGAGATGCTCGGCAACTTCTCGTTCGGCGACTATTTCAAGGAGCGCGCGATCGAGCTGGCCTGGACGCTGCTGACCAAGGACTTCGCCCTGCCCAAGGACAAGCTCTGCGTCACCGTCTTCCATACCGACGACGAAGCGGCCAATCTGTGGAAGAAGATCGCCGGCCTGACGGACGAGCGCATCATCCGCATCCCGACCAGCGACAACTTCTGGTCGATGGGCGACACCGGCCCCTGCGGCCCCTGCTCGGAAATCTTCTACGACCACGGCGCCCATATCGCCGGCGGCCCGCCGGGCAGCGCCGAGCAGGACGGCGACCGCTTCATCGAGATCTGGAATCTCGTCTTCATGCAGTACGAGCAGCTGGCGCCGGACAACCGTCAGCCGCTGCCGCGCCCCTCGATCGACACCGGCATGGGCCTCGAGCGCCTCGCCGCTGTCTTGCAGGGCAAGCACGACAATTACGATACCGACACGCTGCGCGCCCTGATCGAGGCCTCGGCTCACGCCATCGGCGGCGATCCCGACGGTTCGCACAAGGTCAGCCATCGCGTCATCGCCGACCATCTGCGCTCCTCCTGCTTCCTGATGGCCGACGGTGTGCTGCCGTCGAACGAAGGCCGCGGCTACGTCCTGCGCCGCATCATGCGCCGCGCCATGCGCCACGCGAACATCGCCGGCGCGCGCGAGCCGGTGATGTGGAAGCTGGTGCCGGCCCTGGTCAAGCAGATGGGCCAGGCCTATCCCGAACTGCAGCGCGCCGAAGCGCTGATCGCCGAGACCCTGAAGCTCGAAGAATCGCGCTTCCTCACCATGCTCGACCGCGGCCTCAAGCTCTTGGAAGAAGAGACCAAGAAGCTGCCTTCCGGCGCAGAGCTGCCGGGCGAAGTCGCCTTCAAGCTCTACGATACCTACGGCTTCCCATATGACCTGACGGAAGACGCGCTGCGCGGCCAGGGTCGCAAGGTGGCGCGCGCCGGCTTCGACGCCGCCATGGAAAAGCAGCGCCAGGACGCGCGCGCGGCCTGGTCCGGCTCGGGCGAAGCGGCGACCGAAAAGCTGTGGTTCGAATTGCGCGACCAGGTCGGCGCCAGCGAATTCCTCGGCTACACCACCGAGACCGCCGAGGGCAAAGTCGTCGCGCTCGTCGCCGACGGCAAGAGCGTGCAGGAATTGAAGGCCGGCCAGGAAGGCTCGGTGATCGTCAACCAGTCGCCGTTCTATGGCGAATCGGGCGGCCAGCAGGGCGACGTCGGCGTGATTAAAGCCGAGAAGGGCGAGTTCACGGTCACCGACACGCACAAGAAGCTCGGCGATCTGCTCGTTCATCACGGCAAGCTGGCCAAGGGCGCGCTGAAGGTCGGCGACATGGCCGAGTTGCGTGTCGATGGCAAGCGCCGTTCCTCGCTGCGCGGCCACCATTCGGCGACGCACTTGCTGCATGCCGCGCTGCGCCGCCGCCTCGGCCCGCATGTGACGCAGAAGGGGTCGATGGTCGCCGCCGACCGTCTGCGCTTCGATTTCAGCCATAGCAAGCCGATCACGCCGGACGAGCTGCTCGCCATCGAGCGCGACGTCAACCGTCTGGTCCGTCGCAACAACGACGTCGCCACGCGCCTGATGACGCCCGACGCCGCCGTGGCCGAAGGCGCCATGGCGCTGTTCGGCGAGAAGTATGGCGAGGAAGTGCGCGTCGTCTCGATGGGCATCGAGGACGAGATCCCGACGAGCGACAGCAAGCATTACTCGGTCGAGCTCTGCGGCGGCACCCATGTGCGCCGCACCGGCGACATCGGCGCCTTCCGCATCGTCTCCGAAGGCGCGCTGGCCTCCGGCGTGCGCCGCATCGAGGCGCTGACCGGCGAAGCCGCCGACCGCTGGGATGAAGAACAGGGCGCCAAGCTGGCGGAAGCCGCCAGCGTGCTGAAAGTCGCGCCGGCCGACCTGCCGTCGCGCGTCGCCGCGCTGGCCGAAGAGCGTCGTCGCCTCGAGCGCGAATTGGCCGACGCCAAGAAGCAGCTCGCCTTGCTCAGCGCTTCGGGCGCGAGCGCGGGCGGCGCGTCGTCCGGCGAATTGGCCAAGGATGTGGCCGGCGTGAAGCTGGTGGCGCGCAAGCTCGACGGCGTCGCCGCCAAGGATCTGAAAGGTATGGCCGACGAGTTCAAGGCCAAGGTCGGCTCCGGCATCGTCGCGCTGGTCGGCGTCGCCGAGGGCAAGGCGTCCGTCGTGGTCGCCGTGACCGATGATCTGACCGGTCGCTTCAACGCCGTCGATCTGGTGAAGATCGCTTCCGAGGCGCTCGGCGGCAAAGGCGGCGGCGGCCGCCCCGCCATGGCCCAGGCCGGCGGCCCCGATGCCGACAAGGCCGACGCGGCGCTTCATGCCGTCGAGCAGGCCGTGGCGAAGGTGCCGGCTTAACTTTCGTTTCATTTGGAAATAGCCCCGCGGACTCGATCCGCGGGGCTTTTTCTTTGCCCGCTTCATGGCGCGGCGTTGATGCTCAAGCTGAACCTATTTCCGTCGCCGCGCGACGAATAGAATAGCCGTCAAATTCAAACGCTCGGGGGAGATGATGCGGCGTTTATTGAGTGTGGCCGGCTGTTTGGCCTGTTGTTTGCTTCTTGCTGCTTGTTCCGGCATTCAAATGCCGGAGCGTTGGAAAACGCTTCCCGAAGATCAGCGCGCGGTCATCTTCGGCACGGTGACTTCGGTAGGGGCAGCGATGAGAATCGCCCGCGCAGAATTGCATTTCCGCAATGTGGAAACCGGCGAGAGCGCCTCGCTGCAAGCCTTGGCTGGTTACGATACTGACGGGCTGCGCGATCTCTATATCCGCAGAGAGCGGATCGGTTGGTTCTTCGAGACGGCGCTGCCTCCTGGGCGTTATGAGTTTTATAAATATATCGCGGTCGATTCCGGAACGGATTATCGCTCCGAGAAGGATTTCTCCGTACCCTTTACGGTTGAGGCCGGAAAGACTTATTACCTCGGCGAATACAGCTCGATGGCTTATCTCAACGAAGGCCCGCTGTGGGATTTTGTGCTCGGCGGATATTTCCGGCTGATTGACAATTTCGAGCGCGACACGGCACTCCTGGAGAAGAAGCGTGGCGCGCCTCAGCCGGACGTCATCAAGCAAATTCCTGTCCCGCCGGCCGAGAACCTCTACTTGCGGACCACGGTCGCTCCTTACGGAGATTTTGGGCCTTACCCGCGCTGCCGCGGCTTGTTCTGCTGAGTGATTCGAAACAAGGGGTAATAATGCGCAAGATTCTGAATGTGGTGTTGCTCTGCGCGCTGACAGGAATGTTGGCCGCTTGCGCGGTTGTCAGCAGTCCAGATCGTTGGAAAACGGTGCCCGCTGATCAAAGCGCGACGATCTTCGGGACCGTCACGACGGGAGATGCGATTTTCAAGGGAGTGAGTCTGAAGTTTCGTAACATTCAGACGGGCGAAGAAGCTTCCTTCAAGACGAATATTGATGCGACCGGCGATCCGGAGCTCACCAAGGACAAATGGCAGCCGGGCTTCGTGTACGAATTCAAGGTCCCCGCGGGCGACTATGAGTTCTTTAATTTCTTCGGCGCGGGCGGAAACGAGACTTGGACTGCTAGAAGAGACTTCTCGATCCCATTCCGCGTAGAGGCCGGGCGCACGTACTACATCGGCGAATATCGCGTCGAATCCTATCTTGGCAAGGGCATCTTCGTGTCCGTGGCGCAAGCCGGCCCTTATTTCCTCGTCATCGATAACGAAAAGCGTGACACTGAGCTTTGGCTGAAAAGGCGTAAAGAAGCGTTCGAGGGTGAGGTCATCAAACTGATCCCGAAGATTGATCCAGCCAACCCGATCTTGAGAACGACCAAGCCGGCATTCGGTGATCTCGGTCCTTACGGCGGTTGCTCCGGCTGGTTTTGCTAGGCTAAATTTTGGAATGGTCGTGGCGTCTTAAATGATTTGCCGCTTTGCCATAACCATTCTCTTAGTTTGGCTGTCTGTTTGCGCGGCAAGCGGTAACGCTCTCGCGCAAGCGCCGGACAGTCCGCCGATGCCGCCGTCGCGTCCGCCATTCCGCTTTGTGCCGATTCCGCTTGCTACGCCTGAAGCGGACGGCGGCTATGTGCGCTGCGCCGATTGCGCCGGCGACGTAGCGCCAGTCTATGTGTTGCGGCGCGACGACGTCACCTTCAACATTTCGGCGCGTCCAACCGCGATCGGCGCAGGGGGCAAGGCGGACGGCAAGACCGCGATCACCGTGACGATCCAGACGCCCAAGCCGAGCGACATCGACGCTGGCGAGGACTTCATCACCTTGCGCAACAAGGACGACAACCGCGAGTTTCTGCTCGCGCCGTCGGACTACAAGCTCGGGATCTACAACCTCGAAGCGATGGAGCCGCGCGCCGCATCGCAAAGCCATTGGATCGATCTCGGCCATGCGGCCGTGCCGCGCCCCGACGAATGGCCGGCGGCGCATGACGTGACGGAAAGCTCGCTCGACTTCTATGTCGGCGCCGATCTGCTGTCGGGCAGCTTCTCGGTGCAGCTGCCGAAGATCATGGTCAACGGCAAGCCTTACGACATTCCCCCGATCCAGTTCGATCCTGAAAAGCTGCCCTAAGCTCAGAAAAAACCCCGCGGGGGCGATCCCGCGGGGTTTTGTCTGTCAGGCTGACGCCGAGGCTTACGCCTTCGAGAGCGCGGCCTTCAGGTTGCTGTCGATCTTGTCGAGGAACTGGTTGGTGGTCAGCCACTTCTGGTCCGGGCCGATCAGCAGGGCCAGGTCCTTCGTCATGTAGCCGGCCTCGACGGTGTCGATGCAGACCTTCTCCAGCGTGTCGGCGAACTTCACGACATCCGGAGTGCCGTCGAACTTGCCGCGATAGTTGAGGCCGCGGGTCCAGGCGAAGATCGACGCGATCGGGTTGGTCGAGGTCTCCTTGCCCTTCTGATGCTCGCGGTAGTGGCGCGTTACCGTGCCGTGCGCCGCTTCGGCCTCGACGGTCTTGCCGTCGGGCGCGAGCAGCACGGAGGTCATCAGGCCGAGCGAGCCGAAGCCCTGGGCCACGGTGTCGGACTGCACGTCGCCGTCGTAGTTCTTGCAGGCCCAGACGAAGGCGCCGCTCCACTTCATCGCGCTGGCGACCATGTCGTCGATCAGGCGGTGCTCGTAAACGATCTTGAGCTTGTCGAACTCGGCCTTGAACTCGGCGTCGAACACTTCCTGGAAGATGTCCATGAAGCGGCCGTCATAGACCTTGAGAATGGTGTTCTTGGTCGAGAGGTAGACCGGCCACTTCTTGGCCAGACCGTAGTTGAAGCAGGCGCGGGCGAAGCCGCGGATCGAATCGTCGAGGTTGTACATCGACATGGCGACGCCGGCGCCCGGCGCCTTGAAGACTTCGCGCGTGATCGGCGCGCTGCCGTCGGCCGGCGTGAAGGTCATGGTCAGCGTGCCCTTGCCCGGCATGATGATGTCGGTGGCGCGGTACTGGTCGCCGAAGGCATGGCGGCCGATGACGATGGGCTTGGTCCAGCCCGGCACCAGGCGCGGCACGTTCTGGCAGATGATCGGCTCGCGGAACACGGTGCCGTCGAGGATGTTGCGGATCGTGCCGTTGGGCGACTTCCACATTTCCTTGAGGTTGAATTCCTTCACGCGGCCGGCGTCCGGCGTGATCGTGGCGCATTTGACGCCGACGCCGTACTTCTTGATCGCCTCGGCGGATTCCACGGTGACCTTGTCGGAGGTCGCGTCGCGATGCTCGACGCCCAGGTCGTAGTACTTCAGGTCGACATCGAGGTACGGAAGGATCAGCTTGTCCTTGATGAACTTCCAGATGATCCGCGTCATCTCGTCGCCGTCGAGCTCGACGAGCGGGGTCTTGACCTGAATCTTGGCCATGGTGTCCTCAGTCTCCTGTTAAGCCGCCGCGGGGAAGGCCGGCGCGGGCGCCGGAGGCGGGCGGGGGCGGTAAGAAATCGGGCGAAAAGCGCACGGCACCTTAAACAGGGGAGGGAGCCGGCGCAAGGTTGCCTAGGCGTGCCGGGAACCGGGCGCGCGAAAGCCTGTCCGAGGCGCGAAAAGCGCCAGAAATCCTAGGGTTATTCAGTAATAGGCAAGCCAGCCCGAGCAGGCGTCAGAGCTTGTCCGGCTGCGCCGGGATGGCAGGCTCGGGCAGGGCGGCAAGCGCGGCCGGGATGGCGGCGATGGTCTCGACCGGGGTGATCAGCGTCTCATGCTCGCCGCGCGCGAAGCCGCCCTCGACGACATGGCGCATCATCTCGCGGAACGGCCGCCAATAGCCGGCGATGTCCAGCAGCAGGATCGGCTTGTCATGCATGCGAAGCTGCTTCCAGGTGATCATCTCGAAGGCTTCGTCGAGGGTGCCGAGGCCGCCCGGCAAGATGGCGAAGGCGTCGGCCAGTTCGAACATCTTCTGCTTGCGCGCATGCATGGTGTCCACCGCGATCATCTCGCAGCCGCTATGGGCGATCTCGCGCGTTTTCAGCATGGTGGGAATGACGCCGATGACCTTGCCGCCGGCCGCCAACGCGGCGTCGGCGACGATGCCCATCAGCCCGACGCGGCCGCCGCCATAGACCAGCGTGATCCCGCTCTCGCCCAGCCACTTGCCGAGTTCGGTCGCCGCGTCGGCGTGGCGCGGGTCGGAACCGGCGCTGGCGCCGCAGTAAACGCAGAGGGAGGTGACGCGGGCCATGAAGCTCGGATCGCTATTGGGTCCGCCCTTATAGCGCGGCTCGATTAGAGCTTCATCGGCAAAATCACCATGGGCACGCCGCGCAGATGCAGCTCGCGCTGAATGGCGTAGGCCGTCTGGTTGTGCAGCAGCCGGGTGAGGGCGTTGTCCTCGGCGAAGATCAATTGCGCGGCGAAGAACATGCTGCCGGGATATTGCCGCACCACCATGTCGGCCAGGGTCAGCAGGCGGTCGACCACATCGGTGCCGAAACTATGCATCGATGTGGCGGCCCAGCCGTGGCGGCGGCAGTAATTGACGTAGCTTTCCAGGTTGTCCTCGACCTCCTGGCGCAGCTCGACGAGCAGTTCTTCGCCGTGGAACGCCTCGGCGTCGATTTCGCCGATGCTGAGGAAGACGAAATTTTTGAACTGATTGGGGAACAGCCGCTGGGCCGACAGCAGCGTGTGCATGCCGGCACCCAGGCTGCGCCCGACCAGGAACACGGCGGTCTGCGCCTTGGGATCGAGCGGCTGCACCGCGCCCGGCGGGATCGGCGGCGCGGCGGTGGCGAACAGGGCGTCGACCTTGGCGAGCTGGCCGGAGACGGCGCGGTAGTGGCGGCGGATGCCGAAGCCGGTGGCGATGACGACGCCGGTGATCAGCACGGTGAGCCAGGCGCCATGGGTGAATTTCTCGAAGATCGTCGTCGAGAGAATACCGGCGCAGACGATGAAGCCGATCAGCGCCAGCGACAGACGGCGATAGGCGCGCGGCGCGGTCGTGCGGTTCTTCCACCAATGCACGCACAGGCCGTAAAGGCTGAGCGAGAAGGTGAGGAACACGTTGATCGAGTAGAGCACGACCAGCATTGAGACGTCGCCGCCGGTGATGACCAGCAGCACGACGGCCGCCGCGCCCATCAGGAAGAGGCCGTTCTGGGTGACGAGGCGGTTGGAGAGCTGGCTGAACTGATGCGGCGCCCAGCGGTCGGCGGCCATGTTGGCGAGCACGGCGGGACCGCCGAGGAAGCCGGTGTTGGCGGCGACGAACAAGAGGCCGGCGGCGAAGACCAGCGTCAGCGTCAGGATCACCTGGCCGAGCCAGGAGCCTTCGCCGAACGCCGCTCCCAGGATGGTGGTGAAGGTCGCGGCGTTGAGCGTCATGCCGTCGACCGGCTCGGTGGTCCACAGTAGATAGAGCACGATGAGGCCGCCGGCGGTGAAGGCGAGTGAGCAGGCCATATAGAGCATCGTCACCTTGCCGGTGGCGACGCGCGGTTCTTTCAGGCTGTTGACGTTGTTGGAGACGGCCTCGATGCCGGTGTAGGTGCCGCCGCCCAAGGCGAAAGCGCGCAGCATCAGCGACAGCAGGGCGATCCAGCCGATCTCGTCGGCGAAATCGCGGGTCTCGGTGATGGTGTCGGGGATCAGCGCCGGCAGGTGGTCGGCATGGGACAGGATGCCGCCGATGATGAAGCCGCCATGCGTGATCAGGAAGCCGAGGAAAACCGGCAGCAGCAGCTTCAGCGGCTCCTTCATGCCGCGCATGTTGAGCACGAGCAGCAGGATGACCATCAGCACTTCAGTCGGCAGTTTCCAGGCCTGCGCGCCGAGCGGCAGCAGGCTGAACAGAGCGTCGACGCCGCTGGCGATCGAGATGGCGATGGTGAGGACGTAGTCGACGATCAGCGCCGAGCCGGAGACCAGGCCGGCGCGCGGGCCGATCAGCGTGGTCGCGACCTTGTAGCCGCCGCCGCCCGACGGGAAGAGCTCGATGACCTGGTTGTAGGCCAGGGCGATGACGAAGACGGTGACGGCGGTGGCGAGCGCCAGATAGAGCGCCAGATGGACATGGCCGCCGAGCGCCAGGAAGGCTTCTTCAGGACCGTAGTTGGCCGACGACAGGCCGTCCGCGCCCAATCCGACCCAGGCGAGGAACGCGGCCAGAGCCATATGCTGGCGCGCCTGCGGGGCGAGGGGATCTTTGGGTGCGCCGAGAAAGGCGCGTTTGAGACGCTGCAGACGAGCTGGCAGCATGATGGGTGCGGAAGATGTGAAAGGGGAGTGTCCTCGGGACGGCGGCGGTTATACGCCTGCGCTCATAGCCGGGCTAGTCCCCTTGTCGCCGTTCAGCCATGCGAAAATGGCGGTTCTCCGCTCCACTATTTTGAGCAAGCCCTTCAAATCTTTGTGCGTTTCGCCAGGCAGCCTTGCCGGTCACGCAACCCTTGGGCAATCTGACAAGGATCCGGCGGCACCCAGCACGCCGTATTCTGAGGGGAATTTTATGATGCAGTTTCGTTTCGCCGCCATCGCCGCAGTCCTGGCCGGCTTCACCGTTTCCGCCTTGCCCGCCGCCGCGCAGTCCGTCGAGGCCGCGGCCAAGGAGCGCCATGACGTGATGGAACGCTTCGGCGAATGGAGCAAGACGCTTGCCGCCGCCGCCAAGGGCGCGCCGCTCGACGCCGCCGTCGTCAAGGCCGCCGAAGATGTCAGCGCCGACATGAAGAAGCTGCCGAACCTGGTGCCGGTCGGAAGCGGCAGCGACAAGCTGAAGAACCGCGCCAAGCCGGAAATCTGGACCGACATGCCGAAGTTCGTCGCTTACGCGAATGAAGGCGCGACCAATTTCACCGCGCTCGCCGCCGCCGCCAAAGCCGGCAATAGCGCCGCCTATACCGAGGCCTTCACCAAGGCGAGCGGCGTCTGCAACAACTGCCATCGCGACTTCCGCGGCCCGCGTCCGCAGTAAGCCGTGACCGTCTCCTCGCGACATTGGCAGGCCGCGCCGATTTTTCTCGGCGCGGCGTTGCTGCTTTCCGCTGGTATCGCGCAGGCGAATCAAACTCTCATGCCGGAAGCGGCTCTCAAGCGCGGCGAATATCTCTTCCATGCCGGCGGTTGCGAGACCTGCCATACCGATACGGCGAACAAAGGCCAGCTGCTGGCCGGCGGCCGCGCGTTGAAAACGCCGTTCGGCACCTTCCGCACGCCGAACATCACGCCCGATGAGACGCACGGCATCGGCAAGTGGAGCGATGAAGATTTCATCCGCGCCATGCGCGAGGGCCGCTCGCCGACCGGCAGCCACTACTATCCAGCCTTTCCTTACACCAGCTACACGAAGATGGCGGATGACGATCTAAGATATCTGCGCGCTTACATCTTCACGCTGCCGAAATCCGACAAAGCCAATCAGCCGCACGAGCTCGGCTTCCCGTTCAACATCCGCCTCGGCGTGATGGTCTGGAAGTGGCTCAACTTCAAACCGGGCGCGCTGCCGCAAGTCGCGGGCAAGGATGAGACCTGGACGCGCGGCCGCTATCTCGTCGAAGCGGTCGGCCATTGCGCCGAATGCCATACGCCGCGCGATAGGCTCGGCGGTTTGGTGATGAGCCGCTGGATGGGCGGCTCGAAGGATGGTGCGGAAGGCGAGCCGGCGCCGAACCTGACGCCCGACATGAAAGACGGTCTCGGCGAATGGAGCGAGGAGGACATCGCCTTCGCGCTCAAGACCGGCATGATGCCCGATGGCGATTCGGTCGGCTCGCTGATGGCCGAGGTGGTCGAGAACGGCACTTCTAAGCTGAGCGATGCCGATCTGGCTGCGATGGCGGCTTATCTCAAGTCGCTGCCCGCGATTGCTCGCCAATAAGAGCATCACAGGCCTGACCGGGCGCGCCATTGCGCCTCTGCGGATGGCGTATTAGGTTAGCCCCTGGTCTTCCCACCACGATCATTAAGCCTTTGAAAAAGCTAGATAAGCCCGTCGTTCTCGCGCTGCTTGGCGTGCTCGTCGTGGCCGTCGCCCTCAGCCTCAATTGGCTTATCGACTGGCGCGGCTCCGATTCGGCCGCGCCCGGACCGGTCACGCGTGCCGGGGATAAGCCGTTGCAGGCGCCGCCGCTCGCCCGCCAACCGTCCGCGCCGAGCTTCGATGTCGTGCGCGTCAATCCGAGCGGCGATACCGTGATCGCGGGGCGCGCCGAGCCGGGCGCCGAGGTGACCGTCATGGACGGCGAGACGCAGATCGGCAAGGTGCAGGCCGACAAGCGCGGCGAATGGGTGCTGGTGCCCGAGAAGCCGCTGCCGCCGGGCTCGCGCAATCTCAGCCTCATCGCCAAGCTGCCCGACGGCAGCGAACTGCGTTCCGAATCCGATGTCGTGCTGGTGGTGCCGGAGAACGGCGAGGGCGCGCAAGGCGTGCTGGCCCTGCGCGTGCCGGGCAATGGCGAGGGCGCGAGCCGCCTGCTGCAATCGCCCTTCACGGGCGGCGACGGGCGCGGCGCGCGCGGCCTGACCATCGACGTGATCGATTACGACGATAAGGGCCGCGCCTCGGTGAGCGGCAACGCGCCGGCCGGCGCCAAGCTCAATATCTATCTCGACGACAAGCTCGCCGGCGCGACGGCGGCCGACGCCAAGAATGAATGGAAGCTCGCCTTGCCGCAGGCGCTGTCGCCGGGCGACCATAAGCTGCGCGTCGATCGTCTCGACGACAACGGCAAAGTCACCGATCGCGCCGAATATGCCTTCAACCGCGCAGCCCCGACCGAAGGCCTGACCGCCGGCACAGCCGTGATCGTGCAGCCGGGCAACAGCCTGTGGCGCCTGGCGCGCCGCACCTACGGCGAAGGCACGCGCTACGCCCTGATCTTCGAGGCCAACAAATCGCAGATCCGCGATCCCGACCTGATCTATCCGGTTCAGGTTTTCGCCCTGCCGGCCGCCCACTGACCGCTTTATCCGACGCCGCGCGCGGCACGCCTCGCCGCGCCAAGCGTTTCCCTTTCGCCTCTCGTCAAATGGATCGATGACCGTGTCCACGCCCTCCAGCACTCCGCCGCTTCTGACGCCGCCGGGCATTCCGCTCATTCCGGTGCATCCTGCCGGCTGGCCCTTCGTCGCGCTGTTCGCCATCGTCAGCCTGATCCTGGCGCTGTTCTCGCCGGCGCTCGGCGTCATCGGCCTGGTGCTCACCGCCTGGTGCGTCTGGTTCTTCCGCGACCCTGAGCGCACGCCGCCGGCCGATCCGTCCGCCGTCATCAGCCCGGCCGACGGGCGCATCCAGATGATCACACGCGCCGCGCCGCCGCCCGAACTCGGTATGGGGCCGGGCGAGCTGACGCGCGTCAGCATCTTCCTCAACGTCTTCAACGTGCATGTGAACCGCGTGCCGGCGACGGGCCGCATCACCGGCCTCAATTACCGCCCCGGCAAGTTCTTCAACGCCTCCTTCGACAAGGCGAGCGTCGACAACGAGCGCCAGTCCGTGCGCATGACGACGTCTGAAGGCCACGACATCGTCTTCGTGCAGATCGCCGGCCTGATCGCGCGCCGCATCATTTGCGACCTGACGATCGACCAGCAGGTGATCGGCGGCGATCGCTTCGGCCTCATCCGCTTCGGCAGCCGCACAGACGTCTATCTGCCGGAAGGCAGCGTCGTCGCCGTGCAGGTCGGCGATCATGTCGCCGGCGGCGACAGCGTCATCGCGCATCTGCCGAGCGCGCCCGTCACCCATCCGCTGGCCGGGTAAGGAGCCGCTCATGCTCGGTCAACGCCGCCGCATCCGCGAACTGCCGTTCCATCAGCTGCTGCCCAACATGCTGACGGTGCTGGCGCTCTGCGCCGGCTTGACCGCGATCCGCTTCGGCTTCCAGCAGCGCTGGGAATTGGCGGTGGCGGCGATCGTCGGCGCGGCGGTGCTCGACTCGCTCGATGGCCGTGTCGCGCGCAAGCTCGGCGGCACGACGAAGTTCGGTGCCGAGCTCGATTCTCTGTCGGACTTCCTCTGCTTCGGCGTCGCGCCGGGCATCCTCGTCTATCTCTGGTCGCTCAACGCGCTCGGCGGCTTCGGCTGGGTGCTGGCGCTGCTCTACGCCGTCTGCGCCGCTTTGCGCCTGGCGCGCTTCAACACGCGCATCGGCATGACCGATCTGCCCTATTGGGCCGGCAACTATTTCACCGGCATGGCCGCTCCGGCCGGCGCCGGCGCGGCGCTGCTGCCGATGATGCTGAGTTTCGAATTCGGCCCGACCGTGTTCGCCCAGCCGCTGCTCAACGCCGTGGTGCTGGTCGGCGTCGGCGCGCTGATGATCAGCCGCCTGCCGACCTTCTCCTTCAAGATGATGCGTGTGCCGCATCGCTGGGTGATGCCGGCGCTGCTCGGCGTCGGCCTGCTCGCCGCGCTGCTCGCAACCGCGCCCTGGGCGACGCTCAGCGGCATCATGCTGGTCTATATCGGCACGATCCCGCTGGCGCTGAAGTCCTATCGCGAAAAGCTCGCGGAAACGCCGGCGGCCGATCCGGCCGAGGCGGCGGAGGAGGGTGAACAGCGCGCCTTCGAGCCGCTGCCGGAAACGGCCGATGAGGCCGGAACGGCGCGCAACGGCGAGCCGCCGCGCCTGTCCTGAGACATCTTTCGGCGGCATTGGCCGCTAAAAGTCGGGGGGTAGTTACTCCTTTGGTATAAGGTGTTAACCAAATCTCAATGGAGCGCGGCCATAGTGCCGGCTTCGCTCTCGTTGAGGCTCCAATGGCCGCTCCCGCGCAAGGCTTGATACTTCTGGTGGACGACAATGCGGTCCAGGCACGTCTTTACAGCGACGTGCTTAAGGCCGAAGGCTTCACCGTGGTCGCTTTCTCGACCGCCAAGGAAGGCGAGCAATTCCTGCTCGCCAACCTGCCGAGCGTCATCCTGCTCGACATCATGATGCCCGACGTCGACGGCATCGAAGCCTGCCAGCGCTATCGCAAGCAGATCGGGGAGCGCGCGCCGATCCTGTTCCTCACGGCATCCGACACGGTCGATGTGCTGCTGTCCGCCTTCAAGGCCGGCGGCGACGATTTTGTCGTCAAGACCAGCGGCATCGCCAAGCTGGTCGAGCGCGTCAAATATTGGCGCACGCCGGCGTCGCGCACAGACACGCTGACTCGCCGTCAGGCGCGCATCGCGCAGATCGAGAAGCGCCTGGCGCCGTCGCCCGCCGGCGCGGTCAAAGTCTGATCCCCCGCGAGAAAGCTAACATTCAAAGCGACAGAGATGCTGCTCTGCAGCAATGCCTTCGTGAGAGGCATTGCTTCCTTTGTCGCGCATGAATCAGACTGTTGGTCGCACGCCAACGGCATTTTCCTGCAAAAAAAGGGCGGAGCTTGACACAAATCAGATGCAAACCCTCCGCCGCCTAATACAATAGGCATAGAAAGTTACGCCAACAGGGTAGTGCGGAGTTGAATATGAGCCTTGCCGGTCGCCACGGGATTTTTCATCGCGCGCCGCGCCGAGTTTGCGCATGAGCAGAATCCGCGCTCCGCAAGAGGCTGCGGCCGGCCTCTTTCTCATCGCTCTCGCGCTCTTCACCTTCTGGCAAACCAGCGATCTCGCCATCGGCACGATGCGCGCGCTCGGCCCCGGCATGATGCCCAAGGTGCTCGGTTCGCTGTGCGGCATCTGCGGCATCGCGCTCATCGGCTTCTCGCTGATCAAGGACGGCGCGGCGCTCGAGCGCTGGAGCATCCGCGGCCCGCTGTTCATCCTCGGCGCGGCGATCGTCTTCGGCTTGGCGATCCGCCCGCTCGGCCTGTTCGTCGCCGGTCCGGCCTGCGTCATTCTCGGCAGCCTGGCGGCGCGCGATTCGCGCCTGATCGAATCGGCCATCTTCGGCGTCGCCATGACGTTGTTCTGCTGGCTGCTGTTCAAAGTGCTGCTGACGCTGCCGATCCCGGTGGCGCCGTGGCTTCTCGGTTACTAGGAGCCGCGTCATGGACAGCTTTCTCGGCAATCTCGAGCTCGGCTTCACCGTCGCCCTGTCGCTGCAGAACGTCGCGCTCTGCTTCGCCGGCTGCCTGATCGGCACGCTGGTCGGCATCCTGCCCGGCGTCGGCCCGATCGCGACCATCGCCATCTTGCTGCCGCTGACCTTCCAGGTCGATCCGACCGGCGCGCTGATCATGCTCGCCGGCATCTATTACGGCGCGCAGTACGGCGGCTCGACCACGGCGATCCTGGTCAACATTCCCGGCGAGGCGACCTCGGTCGTCACCACGCTCGACGGCCATCAGATGGCGCGCCAAGGCCGCGCCGGCATCGCGCTCGGCATCGCCGCCATCGGCTCGTTCTTCGCCGGCACGGTGGCGACTCTCGTCATCGCCGCGCTCGGCGCGCCGCTCACCAAGCTCGCGCTCATCTTCGGCCCGGCGGAATATTTCTCGCTCATGGTGCTCGGCCTCGCCTTCGCGGTGGTGCTGGCGCGCGGCTCGATCCTGAAAGCCGGCGCGGTGATCTTCGTCGGCTTGCTGCTCTCCACCGTCGGCACGGACTTGCAGACCGGCGACGAGCGCCTGACCCTGGGCCTGATCGATCTGATGGACGGCATCGACTTCGCCGTGCTCGCCATGGGCCTGTTCGGCTTCGCCGAGATCCTGCGCAACCTCGACAATCCCGAGACGCGCGACGTGGTGCAGGCCAAGATCGGCCGCCTGCTGCCCGGCAAGGAGGAGTTCAAGCAGTCCTACAAGCCGGTGCTGCGCGGCACGATCCTCGGCGGCATCCTCGGCATCCTGCCCGGCAACGGCGCGGTGCTCGGCCCCTTCGCCTCTTACACGCTGGAAAAGAAGCTGGCCAAGGATCCGTCGCGTTTCGGCAAGGGCGCCATCGAAGGCGTCGCCGGTCCCGAATCGGCCAACAATGCCGGCGCGCAGACCGCCTTCATCCCGCTGCTCACCCTCGGCATTCCGCCGAACGCGGTGATGGCGCTGATGGTCGGCGCCATGACCATCCACGGCATCATCCCCGGCCCGCAGGTGATGACTAAAACGCCGGACCTGTTCTGGGGCATGATCGCCTCCATGTGGCTCGGCAACCTGATGCTGCTGATCATCAACCTGCCGCTGATCGGCGTTTGGGTGCGCCTGCTGAAGGTGCCTTACCGCCTGATGTTCCCGGCGATCCTGCTGTTCTGCTGCATCGGCATCTATTCGATCAACAACCATGCCGGCGACGTGCTGCTGACCGCCTTCTTCGGTTTCGCCGGCTACGCCTTCTACAAGTTCGGCTTCGAGCCCGCGCCGCTGTTGCTCGGCTTCGTGCTCGGCAAGCTGATGGAGGAAAAGCTGCGCCAAGCGTTGATTCTATCGCGTGGCGATTTCGCCACCTTCGTCACCAGTCCGGTCTCCGCCGGGCTTCTGCTGGTGGCGTTCGTGGTCATCGTTATCGCGGTCCTGCCGTCCGTGCGCCGGGGCCGCGAAGAAGCCTTCCAAGAATAACCGCCGCCGCCGCGCTCCGGCCGAAGCCGGGCGCGGCGATTTCCCCCTAACAGAGGAGCTCCGTATGAAACGCACATTCGCCGCCTTCGCTCTCGCCGCCGCGACCGTCGTCGCCGCGTCGTCAGCCTCGGCGCAGAACTACCCGACGCGCCCGATCACCATGGTCGTCCCCTTCGCGGCGGGCGGCCCGACCGACGTGATCGCGCGCATCGTCGGCGAGCATATGTCCAAGACGCTGGGCCAGCAGATCGTCATCGAGAACGTCGCCGGCGCCGGCGGCACGACCGGCACGACGCGCGCCGCTCACGCGGCGCCCGACGGCTACACGATCATGATGGGGCACATGGGCACCCACGGCGCCGCGCCGGCGCTCTATCCGAAGCTGCGCTATGACCCGGCCAAGGACTTCGCGCCGATCGGCATGGCCGCCGGCACGCCGATCCTGATCGTCGCGCGCAAGGACTATCCGGCGAAGAACCTGCAGGAATTCGTCGCCCGCCTGAAGACCGAGCAGGACAAGGCGAACGAAGCCCATGCCGGCGTCGGCTCGGTGTCCTTCACCACCTGCACCATGTTCAACGTCATGAACGGCATTAAGCCGACCCGCGTGCCCTATACCGGCACCGGCCCGGTGATCAACGACATGATCGGCGGCAAAGTCGATTACGCCTGCGACCAGATCGTCAACCTCGTGACGCAGATCCAGGGCGGCAACATCAAGGCCTATGCCATCGCCACGCCGGAACGTTCGCCGGCGCTGCCCGACGTCCCGACGACCAAGGAAGCCGGCCTGCCGAACTATCAGGTCAGCGCCTGGAATGCCGTCTTCGCGCCGAAGGGCACGCCGCAGGCGATCGTCGACAAGCTGAACGACGCGCTGGTCAAGGCGCTCGACGACGCCGGCACCAAGAAGCGCCTGCTCGATCTCGGCGGCGTTCTGCCGACCGGAGAGGAGCGCACGTCGGCCTGGCTCGGCCAGTATGTGCAGCAGGAAGTGGCGCGCTGGACGCCGATCCTCAAGGCCGGCGGCATCACCGCCGAGTAAGGCCTGCACCTGAACGACGAAGGGCGGCTCCGCGAGGGGCCGCCCTTTTTCTTTGCGCGCCGTGCAGCGCTTATCGCTTGCCCCGGCTCACTGCTTTCCGAAGTCGGCCCAGGCCTGGCGGCCACCACGATTCTCCAGGCTGTTCTCCAGCGCCGCCACGGCGCGCCGGTCGAAGACGCTGCCGGCCTGCTCGCGCAGCTTG
This sequence comes from Alphaproteobacteria bacterium, assembly GCA_035714115.1. GTDB lineage: Bacteria > Pseudomonadota > Alphaproteobacteria > SMXQ01 > SMXQ01 > CAMAVH01. The sequence goes on along the minus strand of DASTMO010000050.1, from coordinate 9,392 downwards.
TCGATGGCGGCGTCCAGACCGATGCCGGCGCGATAGGCGCGCGGGCTGGCGAGCGCGACGAAAGCGTTGGCGACGGCGACGACGCGCGCTTCGGGCAGGATGTCTTCGCCCTTCAGGCCGCGCGGCTGGCCGCTGCCGTCCCAGCGTTCGCCGAGCTGGCGCAGCGTTTCGACGACCGGGCCGCCGAAGTCGATGCCTTCGAGGAAGTCGGCGGTGGCGCGCAGCGAATCGCGGATCAGGCCGAGCTCCTGCTCGTTGAGCTGGCCGGTCTTGGTCAGAAGCTCGGTCGGCACCAGGATCTTGCCGAGGTTCATCAGGCTGCCGGCGAAGCCCACGGTCTGCACCGCCGTTTCGTCGAAGCCCATTTCGCGCGCGACGGCCTGAGCGACCTGGGCGACCCGCATGGAATGATTGGCGGCGTAGGGGTCGCGCTTGTCGACCAGGGCGACGAGCGTGCGCACCAGATCGAGCAGGGCGCGTTCGCGCTTGGCGCGCTCGTTGGTCTCGGCGGTGATGTCGCGTTCGACGACGAGGACGCCGTCCTCGACTTCATGCGTGTCGCCGATCGGGATGTAATCGACCTGCCGGGTGCGGCCCGCCGCGTCGTCGTCAGCCGCGATGATGCTGCGCTGGCGCAGATGCGTCTCGCGCGCTTTAGCGGCGCCGGCGAGCAGCGGCTTGGCGGCGTCGGGGCCGATGACGTTGCCGAGCGGCTTGCCGGTCATGTCATTCATCGGCAAGCCGGCGAGGCGCGCGGCTTCCTCGTTGGCGAAGCCGTAATTGCCCTTGTCGTCGAGGATGAAGATCGAGGTCGGCTGGCTGTCGGCGACGAGTTTGAGGAACAGGCCTTGGCGCTCGTGGTCGTCTGCGAGGCGCTTATAGCGGCTGGCGGCGGCGGCGGCTTGGCGCGAGGAGCCATACCACCAGGCGGCGAAGATGATGGCGGCGATCAGCACCGCGCCGAGCGCGAAGACGACGATGAGCTGCAGACGGCGCGAATCGCTGCCGGTCAAGGCTTCGTCGCGGCTGATCTTGGCGGCGAGCACCCAGGGCGCGGCGGTGAAGGCGCGGCTGACGGACAGCACCGCCTGGTCGCGATAGTCGCGGCCTTGGGTGAAATCGCCGGGACGCGCCACGGCAGCGGCTTCGGCGAGGCCGCTGGTGGAGGCGGCGAGACTGCGCGTCAGGCCGGCAGTGCCGTCGGCCAGCGGCGAGAGATAGTCGAGGCGCGCGCCGTTCTGGCGCAACAGCAGGTTCTCGGCGGTTTTATAAACTTCGCCGGGCTGTTTCAGCAGCGGATAAAGCTCGTCGGCGATTTCTTTCACGCCGACGATCCAGCCGACCTGCGCCGCGGCGTCGTTGCCGCCTTGGACGGCGAAGATCGGCAAGGCAAAGCCTATGGCCGGTCGGCCGGCGGCGTTGCGATGGATGTCGAGCAGGGCGCGTTTGTCGCGCGGCAGGCTGTTCACGAAGGCGCCGAGCTCGCCCTCCAGCGGCGGCATGCCGCCGCTCTGCGCGAGCAAGGCGTGGTTGCGGTCCAGCAGGGCGAGGCCGGCGACGCCGATGCGGCGCACATTGGCCGGCACGTCCGGCCCTTCGAGCGGCGCGCTGAAGCGCGCCCGCTCGGCGGTGACGGTCAGCAGGTTGCGCAAATAGGTGGCGAAAGCCGGATCCTGGTCGGGCGACGGCTGGCCGGTGGTCAGTTCCGTCATATAGATCTGCACGGAGGTATTGGCGGCGATGCCGGCGAGCTCCTCGAATTGGCGTTCGAGCCAGTTGGAAATGTCGGCGAAGCGGCTGTCGGCGACGACGCTGAGGCGATTTTGCCAGGCGCGCAATTCGCGGTCGCGGTCGGTCTTGCCGAGGGCGAGCGCGACCAAAATGCCGGCGAACAGGGCGACGGCGATGGCGATGCAGGAGATGATCAGCGGCCGCGCACGACGCGCGAAGCCCGCCGCCAAGATATGCGGCGTCTCGGGCTGCGATGTCTGGCTCATGGTCCCCGGCGTCCTTCGATCTATGCGGAAGTATTGGACTTTTAGCCTTTACAAAGGCTTAACGTCCTTCGTCTAATTTGTCCACTGGACCATTGATCGCGGACAAGCATGACGCTCGGGCGCAGAACAGGACGGTTTGGCGATACAGGCGCGCGCCTGGCGCTGGCGCTTGCCTGCATGGCGGGGCTGTGGCTCGCAGCGCTTCCGGCGATGGCGCAGGAACAGCCGGCGATGCAAGAGGACATCTTCGGCGCCAGTTCGCGCCGTGCCGACAATCTGGGAACCTTTCCGCGGTGGAACGACGTGATGCAGCGCCATCGCGACCGCGCCGATCCGCCGCTCAGCATCTGCAAGGGCGACGTGTTCCGCCGCTGCATGTCGGAAGAATGGAAGGGCTTTCTCGACGAGATCGCCACGGAGAACCGCGCGAACCAGATCCGTCGCGTGAACGAGCGCATGAACCGTTCGCGTTACACCACCGACCAAGCCAACTGGGGCCAGTCGGACTATTGGGAATCGCCCAACCAGTTCTTCCGCATGAACGGCGATTGCGAGGATTACGCCATCGCCAAATATCTGTCGCTGCGCGCGCTCGGCTTTCCCGACGATGACTTGCGCATCGTCGTGCTCAACGATCTCAATCTGCGCGTCGGCCACGCGATTCTGGTCGTCAACTATCAGGGTACGCCCTATGTGCTGGACAACCAGATCGCCCAGGTGGTGCAGGCGTCGGCAATTCGCCACTATCAGCCGATCTACGCGCTGAACGAGAAGAACTGGTGGTTCTTCCGGCCCAAGCTGTCGAGCTGACGCCTTAGAGCCGGCGGCGACCGCGCGTGGCCGCCGCCGATTTTGCCTTACATCTTCTTGTCGGTCATCGGTTTGGCATCGTTCATGGCCTTGTCCGTGGCCATCTTGCCGTCGTTCATGGCCTTGTCGTTCATGGCCTTGTCCGACATCGGCTTATCCGTCATGGTTTTGCTGTCGGACATGCCGCCGCTCATGGCGGGGGCGGCCGGCATGCTCGGCGTCGACATGGTGCCGGACTGCTGGGCGAGGGCGGGCGCGGCGGCGAAGGCGGCGGCGCACAGGACGATAGCGGCGAATTTCATGGCGGGATCCTCTCGGAGCGTGACGGCAGCCGGGAATCGACCGCCATGATCAGGGGTTCGCGCCGGCCGCCACAAGGTTTCATCTGCGAAGAATTTTTGTCGCCGCCGCGGCGAGCGGCTATCCTCCGCCCATCATGACGTCTTTGCCGCTGCCCGACCGCGAGAGCTGGGGCCGCCTGATGGCTGAAGCCCAGGCGGGCGAGCAGGCGAGCTATCAGCGCCTGCTCGCGGCTCTGCTGCCCTATTTGCGCGGCTATGCCCGCCGTCATCTGCGCGGCGAGGCGGCCGAAGATCTGGTCCAGGACGTCCTTTTGACGGTCCACCGCATCCGCCAGACCTATGATCCGGCGCGACCCTTCCTGCCCTGGCTGTCGGTGATCGCCAAGCGCCGCATGATCGACATGCTGCGCCGCCAGAAGCTGGTGCCGGCTTCGGCCGACGATCTCGGCCTCGATATTGAAACCTTTGCCGACCCGGCGGCGAATAACCAAGTCGAGCGGACCAGCGAGGCCGAACGTCTGCGCCAGGCGATCGCCGAACTGCCCGAGGGGCAACGCCAGGCGTTGCAGCTGCTCAAGCTTGAGGAGAAGTCGTTGAAGGAGGCGTCCGACATCACCGGCATGAGCGTGCCGGCCCTGAAGACGGCGACGCACCGCGCCATCAAGGCGCTGCGCGGCAAGCTGTTCGGGCCGGAAAGCCGCGAGGGAGAGACGCGATGAGCGAGAGCGAACGCCTGATCGCGCAGCTCGCCGCCGACGCGCGCCCGGTGCGCCGCCTGCGCCCGCCGCTGGCGCGCGCCGCGCTCTGGCTGCTTGCCGCCGGCGCGGTGGTCGCGGTGTCGGTCGCTTATCACGGTGTGCAGCCGGCCTCGCTCGAAGCGCTCGGCGAGGCGCATGAAATGTTCGAATGGCTGCTGACTTTGGCGACCGGCGTCGGCGCGGTGATCGCGGCCTTTTACATCAGCCTGCCGGATCGTTCGCCGCGCTGGGCCTTGTTGGGCATCCTCCCCGCCGTCGCCTGGCTGGCCAGCGCCGGTTTCGGCTGCCTGGCCGAGTTCTTGGAAATGGGGGCGGCGGCCTTCGCCTGGGGCGAGCCTTGGCTCTGCCTGCGCTATATCGCCGAAATGGGCGTGCCGCTGACGGCGGTGATGCTGCTGATGCTGCGCCATGCCGGCCCGGTGCGCCCCTTGGCGACTATGCTGCTGGCCGCCCTCGGCATGGCGGGCCTCAGCGCCGCCGGCCTCGCCTTTTTCCATCCCGACCATACGGCCTGGCTCGGGCTGCTGTGGCACGGGGCCGCGCTGGCCATCGTGCTGGCGGGCGGCGCGCTCGGCGCGGCCGTGCTGAGAAAGCTTTATGCGCCAAGGCATTAAGCTTTAACAGGCTGATAAACCTCCATAAAAATGCCTAATGACATGAGCGCGCCAAGGCTTGGACTCTGGCGACGCCATGCTATCGTTCCCCCGCAAAAGTAGAACAAGCGTAGTCGCGGCCACCGCGCTGTCGCAGCCGGCCGACGACGTCGCAAGACGGAGGCAACGGTAAATGAGCAGTTTGAATACGGTCTGGTCGCTTCTCGCGGCAGGCCAAGAGTCCGCGTTGGCCATCGGCGCGCCCGAGCGCCAGGCGCTCACCTACGGGGGCTTGCGCGCCCTGGCGAAGAAGACGGTGACCGATCTCAACGCGCTCGGCATTGGCCGCGGCGATCGCGTCGCCATCGTTCTGCCCAACGGCCCGGAGATGGCGACGGCCTTTTTGACGGTCGCTTGCGGCGCGACGACCGCGCCGCTCAATCCCGACTACAAGGCAGAGGAATTTGAATTCTACTTGAGCGATCTCGGCGCCAAGGCGCTGCTGGTCGAGCGCGGCAGCGCTTCGCCCGCCATCGCGGTGGCCAAGAAGCTGAACGTGCCGGTCTATGAGATCGCGTGGGAAGCCAGCGACCCGGCCGGCACCTTCGCGATCCAGTCGTCCGGCGCGGGCAAGAGCGCCGTGAAGCCAGGCTTCGCCGAACCGGAAGATGTCGCCCTGGTGCTGCATACATCGGGCACCACGTCGCGCCCCAAGATCGTGCCGCTGCGCCAAGTCAACGTCGCGGCCTCGGGGCGCAATGTCGCCGCCGCCATCGCCCTGACGGCGGCCGACCGCTGTCTCAACGTCATGCCGCTGTTCCACATCCACGGCCTGATCGCGGCGGTGCTGTCCTCGATCGGGGCGGGCGCCTATGTCGCCTGCTCGCCGGGCTTCAACGCGCTGAAGTTCTTCGGCTGGATGGATGAGGTCAAACCGACCTGGTACACCGCCGTGCCGACCATGCATCAGGCGATCCTGGCGCGCGCGGCGCGCAACGGCGACAGCATCGCGCGCAATCCGCTGCGATTGATCCGCTCGTCGTCTTCGTCGTTGCCGCCGCAGGTGATGGCCGAGCTGGAGAAGGTCTTCAAAGCGCCGGTCATCGAAGCCTACGGCATGACCGAAGCGGCCCATCAGATGGCCTCCAACCCCTTGCCGCCGCGCGCGCGCAAGCCCGGCACGGTCGGCATCGCCGCCGGCCCCGAGGTGGCGATCATGAACGAGGACGGCAAGCTGCTCGGGCGCGGCGAGACCGGCGAGATCGTCATTCGCGGCGAGAACGTCACCGCGGGTTACGAAGCCAACGAGAAGGCCAACGCCGAAGCTTTCACGAACGGCTGGTTCCGCACCGGCGATCAGGGCGTGATGGATCCGGAAGGCTATCTCTCCATCACCGGCCGCCTGAAGGAGATCATCAACCGCGGCGGCGAGAAGATCTCGCCGCGCGAGGTCGATGAGGTGCTGATGGACCATGCGGCGGTGGCGCAGGTCGTCACCTTCGGCGTGCCGCACACGATGCTCGGCGAAGAAGTCGCCTGCGCCGTCGTGCTGCGCGAAAATCAGGCTTGCACGGAGGGCGAACTGCGCGATTTCGCGCGCGGCAAGCTCGCGGAGTTCAAGGTGCCGCGCAAGATCCTGTTCATGGCGGAAATCCCGAAGGGCGCGACAGGCAAGCTGCAGCGCATCGGCATGGCCGAGAAGCTCGGTCTCGGGAAGATGTAGCCGGAAGGGCGGTCAGGACACCGTGACGCCGCGCCAGAAGGCGACACGGTCCTTGACCGCCTCGGCGCCCTTCATCGGCTCGGGGTAATACCAGCAGGCGTCCGAATTCACTTTGCCGTCGACGACGACATCGTAATAGGACGCTTGGCCCTTCCAGCCGCAATGGGTGTGCGTGCCGCTCGGCTTGACATGGTCGCGCTTCAAGCTCGCGGCTGGGAAATAGTGGTTGTTCTCGACGACCACGGTGTCGTCGGATTCGGCGATCACCGCGCCGTTCCACATGGCTTTCATTGCGCCGACTCCAACCAGTGAATGCTGAACAGCTTGTCGGGATCGGTCCAGGCGGCGCGCGGCACAAAGCCCGCCTCGCGCGCCAGGGCGCGAAAACCGTCGAGCGTGTATTTGTGCGAATCCTCGGTATGGGTCGTCTCGCCCTCGGCGAAGAGGATGTCCTGGCCCAGGAGGCGCACACGCTGGCGCGTCAGGCTCACCAGATGCATCTCGATGCGCTGGGCGCGCGGATCGTAGAAGGCGTGGTGGGCGAAAGCGTCGAGATCGAAGTCGGCGCCGAGTTCGGTGTTGGCGCGCAGCAGGATGTTCTTGTTGAAGGCGGCGGTGACGCCGGCCGCATCGTTGTAGGCGGCGTGCAGGCGCGCCGGATCCTTCACCAGATCGACGCCGATGAGGAGGCCGCCGCCGGCCAGCTTGTCCGCCGCCATGCGCAGGAAGGCGATGGCATCAGCGCGTGGGAAGTTGCCGATGGTGGAGCCCGGGAAGAAGCCGACGCGGCGCGCCCCGTTCGCCTTGCCGGGCAGCGCGAAAGGCTTGGTGTAGTCGGCGATCACGCTGCGTACGCGCAAGTTCGGATAGTCGCTGGCGAGCCGCTTGCTCACGCCTTGCAGATAGTCGCCGGAAATGTCGATCGGAAGATAGCTGCGCGGGCTGTCCAGCGCATCGAGCAGCAGGCGCACCTTGCGGCCCGCGCCGGCGCCGAATTCGACGAGCTCGGCATCCGGGCCGATCAACGCGGCGAATTCTTGGGCATGGCGCTCCAGGAGAGCCAGCTCGGTGCGCGTCGGATAATACTCGGGCAGCTCGCAGATGCGGTCGAAGAGGATCGAGCCCGCTTCGTCGTAGAAAAACTTGCAGGGCAGACTTTTCGGCGTGGCTTTGAGGCCGGCGATCAGGGCGCGGCCGAATTCGCCGACGGTGGAATCGGTCGAGAGAATCTCCGCGGCCGTGCGATGGGGGGCGTTCATAGATCCTCCGCGAGTCGAATGCCGCTGAACTGCCAGCGGGCCGATGGTGGAAAGAAATTGCGATAGGTCGGGCGCGTGTGGCCTTCCGGCGTGGCGCAGGAGCCGCCGCGCAGCACGGCCTGGCCGATCATGAACTTGCCGTTGTATTCGCCGAGCGCGCCGGCGAGCGGCTTGAAGCCGGGATAGGGATCGTAGGACGAGCGCGTCCATTGCCAGACCTCGCCGGTCGCCTGACGCATGCCGTCTCCACCTGATAATGCGCGCGGATGCGGCCGGCCGGGATCGAGGTCGCGGCCGCTCATGGCCTTGGCGGCGGTCGCCTCCCATTCGAATTCGGTCGGCAGGCGCTTGCCGGCCCAGGCCGCGAAGGCGGCGGCTTCGTAGAGGCTGACATGGGCGACCGGCTCGGCGTCGTCGACGGCTTGAAGCCCATGCAGCGTGAAGATCTGCCAGTCGGCGTCTTGACCGTCGCGCGCCCAATAGAGCGGGGCTTGCCAATTCTCGGCCTGGACCATGGCCCAGCCGTCCGACAGCCAGAACTCGGGCCGTTTGTAGCCGCCGTCATTCATGAAGGCGCGGTATTCGCCATTGGTCGTCAGCCGGTCGGCGATGCGATAGGGCTGCAGCAGCACGGGATGGCGCGGCGTCTCGTTGTCGAAGGCGAAGCCGTCGTCACTGTGATGGCCGATCTCGACGATATGGTGCGGGCCTTCGATCCAGCGCAACGGCGGCGCTTCGCCCATCGCTGCCGCATCGCGCGGCAGGTAAGCCGGCGAGGTCGGATTGCACGACAAGGCATGCTTGATGTCGGTGAGCAGCAGCTCCTGGTGTTGCTGCTCGTGGTTCCAGCCGAGCTCGACCAGCGGCAGCACACGCTCCATCACGGCGGCGGAGGCGTCGCCGAGCAGCCGCGCGATGGCGGCATCGACATGATGGCGATAGTCCATCACGCGTTCGAGCGAAGGCCGCGTCAGCATGCCGCGGCGCGGGCGCGGATGGCGCGGGCCGAGCGCTTCGTAATAGGAATTGAACAGATAAAAGAAGCTGTCATCGAACGGCTTGTAGCCGGGCAGGTGCGGCACCAGGACCATCGTCTCGAAGAACCAGGTGGTGTGCGCGAGATGCCACTTGGTCGGGCTGGCGTCCGGCATCGACTGCACACATTGATCCTCGGCGCTCAAGGGCGCGGCCAGCCGTTCGCTCAGGGAGCGCACGGTCTTATAGCGGAGCGAGGCGGTTTCGCGGGAAGGCGGGGCGCCGATGGACGGCTGGGCGATCGCGGTCATATGGGCCTGCAAGCGGCTTGCTGATGTCGGTCGGGCCGTTACCCGAGGGCTTATCTTGAGCCGCTCTGCGGGAAATACAACCTGGGTCTCGATTAACGCCGGCAAACGGGCCCGGTTCCTCCATCGTTACCGTCCCTTGGGCGCATTTGGGGTCACTTGCCGGTGCCTGGGGAACGGCGTTTAATGGCTCCAGGGAGTCATGCCGGCCCGTCTCATAAAACAAATTCGCATGGCATATAGGGGAGGTTACATCATGACGGCACGTTTCGTCGCGTCCGCGCTCGCCTCGAGTTTCGCATTGGCCACATTCCTATTGGCGGCGTCTCAGGCTTCGGCCCAGAGCGATCCGCGCTACATCCGCTTTTCCAACAGCGCCGCCAAGGGCGCGCTCTATAAGCCCGACAGCGGCCCGGCGCCGAAGATCGGCGTGGTGGTGATCCACCGCACCAGCAATTTCATGAACCATATCTCCGCCACGGAATTGGCGGCGCGCGGCTTCCTCGTGCTCGGCATGAACCCGCGCTCCGACAACAACGAAGCGGCGGTCGATTGGGACGCCAACCAGCTCGACTTGCGCGAAGGCGTCGAGTTTATGAAGAAGCAGCCGGGCATCCAGAAGGTCGTGCTGCTCGGCCATAGCGGCGGCGGTCCGACCACCAGCTAT
>DASTMO010000049.1:0-51349 GCA_035714115.1 Alphaproteobacteria bacterium | reverse complement strand
AGCTCCTGGACATGGCGGTTGGTCTTGTCCTGCTGCGCCTTACGGTTCTCGGCGTTCAACTGGCCGAGGGCGGGAAAGGCCGGCTCCTTGGCATTGAGGAATTCGGGTCCGGGGGTTACGGCGGTCGTGCGCGCGCCGTCGAGGATCTTGCGCACGGCTTGCTCGCGCGTCAGCGGCGCGAGCGCGGCGGCGTCTTCCATGGTCGCGCCGAAGCCGGTGCGGGCCAGCAGATGGCGCGCGTCGGCAGCGTCGAGCGCATGGGCTGCGGAAAAGCTCGCGCCGAGAATCGGCAAGGCGAGCAAGAACGAACGGGCGGCAGGCGAGACGATGTTGGCGGCGGCTGGCATCGGCTGATTCCGGTGTCGTTGCGAAGGTCCCCGGCGGCCCTCGCGAGGGCCGATGTCGATTATACGGCCTGCCGCGGATTTTCCGTCGCGCCTCCTAAAAGTCGGTAAATGGCTGGATTTTTAGTCAAATCCGTCGCTTACTGGGGGAACCGCCGCTCCAAAGCCATAGTCGGAATGCGCGCCAGCTTATCGGGATTGCGCGTGATGTAGAGCGCCACGATGCGGCCGTCCTCGACCTCGACGGCCATGGTCTGCACCGCGCGGCCCTGCTCGTCGACCAGCATGATGCCGGGCAGGCCATCGACGCGGCAGGGCACGGGCCGGCCGGTGAAGGCCTCGCCGTCATGCTTGCGCGCCAGGCCGGCGAAGAAGCGCGACACCTTGTCCGCGCCATAGAGCGGATTGCGCGCCGCCGCAGCCTTGCCGCCGCCGTCGGTATAGGCGATCACGTCCGCCGCCAGCAGTTGGCGCAGCGCGCCGAGATCGCCGTGGTTCGACGCGGTGAAGAACGCCGCCGCGATATCCTGGCCGCGTTCCTTGCTGACCGGAAAGCGCGGGCGCGCCTCGTGCACATGCTGGCGCGCGCGGGCCGCGAGTTGGCGGCAGGCCGCCGGATCGCGCTCGATCGCCTTGGCGACATCGTCGAAGCTCATGCCGAAGACGTCATGCAGCAGGAAGGCGGCGCGTTCCAGCGGCGACAGGCGCTCGAGCGCCATCATCAGCGTGAGCGTCACTTCGTCGCGATTGTCCTCTTCCAACTCGACGATGGGCTCGGGAAGCCAGGGGCCGATGTAGGTTTCGCGCTTGGCCCGCGCCGATTTGAGCTGGTCGAGGCAAAGCCGCGTCACCGTGCGCGACAGAAAAGCGCCCGGATCGCGCACGGCGGCGCGATCCGTCTGGTGCCAGCGGATGTAAGCGTCCTGCACGACATCCTCCGCCTCCGCGACCGAACCCAGCATCCGATAAGCGATGCGAACCAGGCGCGCGCGCAGCGGCGCGAAGGTGGAAGATGCGTCCTCCATTTAGGCAGCTCTCTTGTCGACCGGATGGATCGAGCGGAAACCGACCGAAAAGCGGTTCCAGGCGTTGATCGTGGTGATCGCCAGGGTCAGGTTGACGATCTCTTCGTCGCTGAACTGCGCCTTCACGGCGGCGAAGTCCTCATCCGGCGCGCGGGTCTCGGCCACCAGGGTCAGCGATTCGGTCCAGATCAGCGCGGCGCGTTCGCGGTCGGTGAAGAGCGGCGATTCGCGCCAGGCATCGAGCAGCAGCAACCGTTCGGCCGTTTCGCCGGCGGCGATGGCTTCGCGCGAATGCATGTGGATGCAGAAGCCGCAGCCGTTGATCTGCGAGGCGCGCATCTTCACCAGCTCGAGCAGGCTATGTTCGAGGCCGCTTTCGGCCGGAACCTTGGTCAGGTCCAACATGGCTTTGAGCACCTTGGGGGCGGCGGCGTAGTAGTTCATGCGAGGGGTCATGATAGCTCCTTCAGCTTGAGGTGGGCATATTGGGGACGGTTTCGCTATCAAGACGAGGCGGCGCGCCGGGATGTGACATCAGGCCGTATTTTTCCCCAAAGATTTTCTCCGACTGGCGGATTTGCGCCCTTCCGCGCTGGCCTCGCCCGGCCCGACGCCCTACATTGGGGTAAACCATGAACAAACCTCTCGCATCCTTCGCGCCCGTCCTGGTCGCCGGCGTCAGCCGGGCGGTGGCCTTCACCGCCGACGGCGAGATCGTCGAAATGCCGCCGCGCGAGATGGCGCGCCACCTCGGCCTCCATAGGCCGCGCGATGGCGGCCTGTTCGAGCAGGCGCCGCCGATCCTCTGCCATGCCCCGGCGACCGCCCGCCGCCTCGGCGTGCCGGTCTTCCCGGCGCGCGACGCGCTCGAATTGTTCGCCTTCGTCTGCCCGGCCAAATTCTGCCTTCCCACCCCGCGCGGCCTCGCCGACGCATTGGGACTGACGGTCGCAAGCGGTTTGGTCGCCGAAGCGGAGGCGCTGCAAGCGGCCGTCGGCGCGCTCTTGGACAGGCTGGCCAAGCTCGACGGCGAGGCCTTGCGCGAAGCCGCGGAGACCGCCCGCGTCATGGCGCGCGCCGGCTGGGCTTGGGGCCCCGAATGCATGGCGGCGCTCAACGCGGTGATGCCGCAAGCGGCCGCGCCCGAGCCGGGCCAGACCAGCCTCTCCCCCTTGCGCGTCTGGATGAAGCTCAAGGAATGGCAGGACGAGCCGCCGCCCCCGCCGCCGAGCGCGCTGCCCGTCGCGCCGGAAGAGGCGCGCGAGCGCTTGGCCGATCTTGTGGGTCACGGCCGTGAAGCCCGCCCGCAGCAATCCGACTACGCCGCCGCCGCGAGCGACGCCTTCGCGCCGCGCGACCAGGCCGGCGAGCCGCGCATCGTGCTCGCCGAAGCGGGCACCGGCACCGGCAAGACGCTCGGCTATATCGCCCCGGCGAGTCTCTGGGCCGAGAAGAACAAGGGCGCGGTCTGGCTCAGCACCTACACGCGCAATTTGCAGCGCCAGCTCGATACCGAGCTGGATCGCTTGCATCCCGATCCGCTGGAAAAGGCCTCGCGCGTCGTCATCCGCAAGGGCCGCGAGAACTACATCTGCCTGCTGAACCTGGAAGAGCAGGTCAACCGCGCCGCCGTGACGCCGCGCGAGACGATCCCGACCGCGCTGATGACGCGCTGGGCGCGCGCCACGCGCGACGGCGACATGGTCGGCGGCGATTTCCCTTCCTGGCTTGCGCAGCTCATGGGCTATGCGCCCACTCTTGGATTGGCCGATCGGCGCGGCGAATGCATCTATGCCGCCTGCGATCACTGGCGCAAATGCTTCATCGAGAAGACCGTGCGCCGCGCCCGCCATGCCGACATCGTGGTCGCCAACCACGCCCTGGTCATGGCGCAAGCGGCGCTCACCGGCCTCGATGATGCCAACGTGCCGACGCGTTACGTCTTCGACGAAGGCCATCATCTGTTCGACGCCGCCGACAGCGCCTTCGCCGCCCATCTCGGCGGCCGCGAGACGGCGGAAATGCGTCGCTGGCTGCTCGGCGCGGAAACCACCGGCGGCCGCCCGTCCCGCGCGCGTGGCCTGCAAAAGCGCATCGGCGATCTCTTCGCCGGCGATGTCGAAGCCGAAGGCCTGCTCGCCGACGCTCTGCGTGCCGCCCGCGCGCTGCCCGGCGACGGCTGGCAGAAACGCCTCGCAGAAGATGCAGCTCTCTCAGGCAATCCTCGTGGCGCCACGGAAAACTTCCTCGCTTTGATCCGCCAGCAGGTGATCGCCCGCGCGCCCGATGCCGAGGCCGGCTACAGCATCGAAGCGGAAAAATCGCCGCTGATCGGCGGCCTCGCCGAAGCCGCCGTCGCGCTCGACGAAGCGCTGATCGCGCTGCAATCGCCGATCGCCAAGCTCGGCGCCAAGCTCGCGCGCTTCTTGGACGAGAAGGCTGATGAGCTCGACACCGCGACGCGCCAGCGCATCGAAGGCGCGCTGAAAAGCCTGGAGCGGCGCGCCGCCATTCCGCTCGCGGCCTGGCGCGCCATGCTGGCGACCATCGACGAGGACGCGCCGCCCGATTTCGCCGACTGGTTCTCGGTCGAGCGGCTCGACGGCCGCGAGGTCGATGTCGGCCTGCATCGCCATTGGGTCGATCCCACCGTGCCTTTCGCGCGCGACGTGCTGGCCCCGAGCCATGGCGCGCTCATCACCTCGGCGACCCTGCGCGATTCCGGCCCCGACAGGAATGAAGATTGGACCAGCGCCGACGCGCGCTCGGGGGCGAAACATCTGCCGCACGCGGTCTCGCGCATCGCCGTGCCCTCGCCCTTCGATTATCCGAACTGCACGCGCGTGCTTGTCGTCACCGATGTGGCCAAGGCCAATCCGGCGGCGGTCGCCAGCGCCTATCGCAGCCTGTTCTTGGCGTCGGGCGGCGGCGCGCTCGGCCTCTTCACCTCCATCGCCCGCCTGCGCGACGTCCATTCGCGCATCGCGCCGGCGTTGGAAGACGCCGACATCACCCTGCTGGCGCAGCATGTCGACGGGCTCGACACCGGCACGCTGGTCGACATCTTCCGCGCCGAAGAAGATAGCTGCCTGCTCGGCACCGATGCGGTGCGCGATGGCGTCGATGTGCCGGGCCGCGCGCTGCGCCTGATCGTGTTCGACCGTGTGCCTTGGCCGCGCCCCGACATCCTGCACAAGGCGCGCCGCCAGGTGTTCGGCGGCAAGGGCTGGGACGAGGCGCTGGCGCGCTTCAAGCTCAAGCAGGCCTATGGCCGTCTGATCCGGCGCGCGGGAGATACAGGCGTCTTCGTCATGCTCGATTCGGCGTTGCCCAGCCGCCTCGCAGCCGCCTTCCCGCCCGGCGTGACGGTGCAGCGTCTGGGCCTGGCCGACGCCGTGGCCGAAATTAGGAACTTTTTCGCAAACTCCGGCGTTTCTCCAACAGCCGAGCCCGCCCCTAAAGCGGCACAAGACACGCCGCCGCATTTCGACGACATCCCCCCGCCCGACTTCCCCCCAGAGGATTTGCCTTAAAGGATTTGCCATGAGCATCGACCACCACGACGCCCTGATCTATTCCATGCTGCTGGTCTCGGCCGCCGACGGCAACATGACCGATGCGGAAATGGCGACGATCGGCGAAATCGTCCGCTTGGCGCCGATCTTTGCCGACTTCGACATCGAGCGCCTGCCCAAGGCGACGAAGTCCTTCGCCAAACTGATGGAGGACGAGGATGGCTTGGAAGGCGCGCTCAAGCAGCTGAAGAAGCACCTGCCGAAGCATCTGCGCGAAACGGCCTACGCCTTCGCGGTGGAAGTCGTCGCCGTCGATCAGCAAGCCAGCCAGGAAGAGCTGCGTGTGCTCGAGCTGATGCGCCACCGGCTCGACGTCGAACGCCTCGCCGCTGCCGGCATCGAACGCGGCGCCGCGGCACGTTACGCGCGCGCTTGAGCGGCCGGCGCTACGCGCGCTCCTGAGCCGACGACCGGTTGAACATCGCGGCAACGATCGCCGCGACGCTCAGGCCGCCCGCCACCGCAAAGGCGACGTGCATGCCCGCGGCCATGCTCTCAGCGCTCGCCGCAGTCATGTCGCCGCCGGAGGCCGCGGCGAAGACGGCGCCCATGGCCGACGCGCCCGTGACCAATCCCAGATTGCGCGACAGATTGAGCAGCCCGGAGACCGTGCCCCGCCGCTCCGGCGCGACATCGCGCATGACGACGGTGTTGTTGGCCGTCTGGAATAAGGCGTAGCCCGCCGTCGTCACGACCAGCGGCACGGCATAGCCGATCACAGCGAAGCTCGCCGGCAGAGCCGCCAGGGCGAAGCAGCCGGCTGCGATGGCCGTCAATCCGGCGAGCGCCATGCGCGGCGCGCCAAAACGGTCGGCCAGACGCCCGGCCGGAACGCCCGCTACAGCGACCACGGCAGGCCCGATCGACACGACAAGGCCGACGCGCGCCGCATTTAAGCCGAGGCCTTGCGCGAGATAAAACGGGCCGACGATCAGGGTGGTCATCATCACCGTGGCGACGAGCGCGCTGGTGACGAAACCAACGACCAAGCTGCGGTCGCGCAACATTGCGATGCGGATCATCGGCGAGGGCGCATGAGCCTCGACCAAGCCGAAGAGGACGAGGCCGACGGCAGACACCAGCAAAAGGGCGAGGTTGAGCGGGCCGAACGCGCCGCGCCCGAGCGTCATGGCCAAGGCGTAAGCCGCCAGGACAAGCGCGAGCAGCGCCATGCCGGCCATATCGAAGCTGGCGCGCGCCGGCTTGCCGGCGCGGTCCGCCGGCAAGTGGCTCATCGTCAGCAGCAGGGCCGCCAGCGCCAAGGGCGCCGTGGCGAAGAAGATGCCGCGCCAGCCGAAGGCCGCGATCATCAAGCCGCCGAACGACGGCCCGAGCGCGGTGCCGACGGCCGACATGGCGCCGAGCAGACCCATGGCGCGACCGGTGCGCTCCTTCGGCACCGTCTCGCCGACGAAGGCCAAAGTCAGCGCCATCATGGCCGCCGCGCCGACACCCTGAACGGCCCGCGCCGCGACCAACTGCCAAAGATCCGTCGCCAGGCCGCAGGCCAGCGAAGCGGCACCATAGGCCAGCAGGCCCGCGATCAGCAGACGCCGGCGGCCGACGAGATCGCCGAGACGGCCGGCACCGACCACCAGGCTGGTGATGACCAGCAGATAGACCAGCACCACCCACTGCGCGGCTTGAAAGGATGCGCTGAAATCCTCGACCAACGCCGGCAGGGCGACGTTCGCCGTGCTAGTGCCGAGCGCGGACAGCAACATGGAAAGCGACAGGCCGGCGAGTGCCCAGCGCGCCGAGCCGCCTTTGGTCGCTTGCATGGTCTCGCTCCGCTCTATCGTCGTCATGGGCCGATCCTTCCGCCGCCGTGAACTCCTGGAAAAATAGGTTGGCGGATGGAATAGCGTCAGACGCATGATATGCATTCTATAGATGCATTTGACGCCATATATGGGTCGGCCTAAGCTTCGGCCATGGCACGGCCCGATCTCAACCTGCTGGCGACTTTGGATGTGCTGCTGAGCGAAGGCAGCGTGGCGCGCGCCGCCAAGCGCCTACGCCTCAGCCCCTCGGCGATGAGCCGCACCCTGGCGCGGCTGCGCGAGACCACTGGCGACCCGCTGCTCGTGCGCGCCGGACGCGGCTTGGTGCCGACGCCACGCGCCCTCGAATTGCGCGGCCAGGTCGGACCGCTCGTCGAGGCGGCGGAGGCGGCGCTGCGGCCGGCCCAGGCGGTCGATCTCAAGACCATCGCGCGGACCTTCACCCTACGCGCGAGCGAAGGCTTCGCCGAAACCTTCGGCCCGGATTTGATCGCGCGCATTCGCCAGGATGCCCCCGGCCTGCGGCTGCGCTTCATGCAAAAGCCGGACAGGGACAGCGCACCGCTGCGCGAGGGCGAAGCGGACCTGGAAACCGGCGTTGTCGGCGAGGCGACCAGCCCGGAGCTGCGGATGCAGGCGCTGTTTCGCGACCGCTTCGTGGGCGTGGTGCGCCAAGGCCATGCCTTGAGCCGCGGCAAGATGACCGCAGCGCGTTATGCCGCGGCCGATCATGTTTTGGCGTCGCGGCGCGGCAACGACAGAGACCGGATCGACGATTTGCTAAAGAAGCAACAGTTGGAACGGACCGTCGCCGTGATTGTCGGCGGCTTCGCCACCGCCATCGCCTTGGCGCGCCATTCCGATCTCGTCGCCAGCGTGCCGGAGCGCCATACGGCGAATTTGCGCGAGGGACTTTGCAGCTTCGCGCTGCCCGTCGCCATGCCTCAGATCACCGTCTCGTTGCTCTGGCACCCGCGCATGGACGCCGACCCCGCCCATCGCTGGCTGCGCGAGCGGCTACGCGAGATTTGCGCCGAGCGGCGCTAACGGCGATAGAAGCGCTCGCCCTTCTGCAAGCTGACGCCCTGGCCGAAGGCGACGCCCATCTCCAGGCTATTGGCGATGTTGCGCGCCCGCTCGATGAAATGATCGGCGGCGGACGGCGGGCATAGCTCGCACGCCGTCGCCTCGAACAATTCGAGCCAGCGGTCGAAATGCTCGGCGTCGACCGGCAGCTTCATATGAATCGGCATCGGCGTGCCGGAATAGCGTCCGGTCAAAAGCGCGACGGACGACCAGAAAGCGAACATGCGCTGCAGGTGCGGCTCCCAGTCGGTGATCCGCGCGGCAAACACCGGGCCGATCACCGGATCCTGCTGCACCTTGGCATAAAAGCCGCGCACCAAGCGCTCGATCATCGCATCGTCGATGCCGGTGCGCTCGGCGATCTCGGCGGTGATGGCGGCGCGGGATTCGGCGGACATGTTTACTCGGCCGCCGCGCCGCGCAGGTTGAGGCGCTTGAGGCAGCGGTCGATCCACTGCGCCGTCAGCTTCTCCTGTGCGCGGTTCTGCCCGAGGCGTTCGCGCAGGGCGCGGAAATCCACCACGTCGAGCGGCTGGTCCTGGTTGTAGCAGGTGAAGACCACCGTGGTCTTGCCGGTCAGCGGATCGGTATGCGGCTGCAGGCACTGGGCGCAGATTTCCTTCATCATGCACTGCATCGGCGAGTTGATGCTGCCGAAGGCGTGATGATCGGGCTTCAGGTACGGCTTGAGCACCGTGTGGCGCGCGCGGCCCACGGCGGCCATCATGCCGTCCGAGCCGATGGCGATGATGCGGTCGACTTTCTTCATGTCGATGGCTTGTTCGCCGAGCGCGCCGGAGCCGTAAGATACCATGGCTTCGACGATATTGCCGACGAAGCGCTTGTCCTGCGGGCGTGTCGGCTCGAAGCCCGGCGCTTCGTCCGAGCACCAGATCACGACATCGGCCGCCGCCTCGATCTGCTCGACCTTGTAGCGATCGATCAGCTTTTTGTAGCCGGCGAAATAGAGCACCTTGGAGCCGGCGGCGCGCAGCGCCTGGCCGATGGAGAAGAGCACGGCATTGCCGAGGCCGCCGCCGACCAGCAGGACGGTCTCGCCGGCCGGCGTCTCGGTCGGCGCGCCGGTCGGACCCATCAGGATCACCGGCTCGCCGATCTTCAGCGAAGCGCAGAGATCGGACGAGCCGCCCATCTCGAGCGCGATCACGGAGATCAGGCCTTTGTCGCGATCGACCCAGGCGCCGGTCAGCGCCAGGCCTTCCATGTTGAGGATGGTGCCGTCGACGCGCGGGGCGAGACTTTCGAAATTCTGCAGGCGGTAGAACTGGCCCGGCTCGAAATTCTTCGCGGCGAGCGGCGCATGCACCACCACTTCGATGATGTTCGGCGTCAGGCGGTTCACCGCATGGACCGTTGCGCGCAGCGCATTGTTCATCGACGCGACGAGATCGGCGGACTTCACAGGCGTGGGCGCGCGCTTCGCAAGCACGCGGCTCACCACCGGATAGCCTTGCTTGGCGCTGCCCATCGCCTTCACCACATTGCCGGCGAAGGACGGATGCAGATCGCCGAAGAAGCTGACGGCGCGGCCATCCGGCTCGACGGCGGTGAGCACGCGGACCTGTTCGGGCTTGGCGAGCTTCTCCGGCGTCGCCGGATTGCCGTCTTCGTCGAGAGCGCGGAAATACTTGCCGTCGAGCATCATGTGCGCCGCGTCTTCGCGCGCCAGCACGGTGTTGGGCTGCGTGCCGGCGGCGATCAGCACGCTCTTGGCCGGCAGCTCCGTCGTCTTGCCGCTATCGACCAGGCGGCCATCGTCGCCCGCTTCCATGCGCGCGCAAGTGATGGCGCGAGCATGGCCGAACTCGTCGACCTCGATCTCCACCGGGCTCAAGCCTTCGACGAAGTCGATGCCCTCCTCCATCGCTTTTTCCACTTCTTCGTGGTTCAGCGTGTAGCTCGGGCTGTCGGTCATCCAGCGGCGATAGGCGAGCGTCGCGCCGCCCCAGGCGCGCAGCAATTTCACCAGATTCGCCTCACGGCCTTCCTTCGCGGCGGCCTCGCGCTCGGCGCGGATGGCCCGGGCATGGCCGATGAACTCGTCGGCGATGATCGTGTCTTCCGGATTCCAGGCGGCGCGCACCTTGGCCTCGCCGCGCTCGGCCACCAGCGTTTCATAGCGCTTCAAGAATTTCTCGACCTGGATCGGATAATAGGCGAGCGATTCGGTGGCGGTGTCGATCGCGGTCAAGCCGCCGCCGATGACGACGACCGGCAGGCGCACTTGCAAGTTGGCGAGCGAGCCGGGCTTGGCCGCGCCGGTGAGCTGCAACGCCATCAGGAAGTCGGACGCCTGACGCACGCCGCGCGCCAACGCGTTCGGCATTTCGATGAAGGTCGGGCGGCCGGCGCCGGCGCAGAGCGCGATATGATCGAAGCCTTGCGCAAGCGCGGATTCGATGGTGAGCGTGCCGCCGAAGCGCACGCCGCCGAACATGGCGAAGTTGGCGCGACGCTCCAGCAGGAGCCGGACGATCTTGAGGAAGTTCTTGTCCCAGCGCACGGTGATGCCGTATTCGGCGACGCCGCCGAAGCCGGCCATGGCGCGATCGCCGAGCGGTTCGGTGAGTTCAGCGATGTCGCGGATCGGCTTGAACGGCACGCGCGCCCCATCGAGCGCCACGCCGGATATCTCCTCGGGCAGCGGCTCGATCTTCAAGCCGTCCACCGCGACCACCGTGTGGCCGTCGTTCATCAGATGGTGCGACAGCGTATAGCCGGCGGGGCCGAGGCCGACGACGAGCACCTTGTAGCCGGCGTCCGGCTTCGGCACAGGGCGGCGGATGTTCAGCGGATTCCAGCGCGTCAGCAGGCTGTAAAGCTCGAAGCCCCAGGGCAGCGCCAAGACGTCTTTCAACGTGCGGGTCTCGACCTGGGGAATATTGACCGGCTCCTGCTTCTGATAGATGCAGGACTTCATGCAGTCGTTGCAGATGCGATGGCCGGTGCCGGCCGTCATCGGATTGTCGATGGTCACCACGGCCAAAGCGCCGAGCGTGTGGCCCGACGACTTGAGCTGGTTCATCTCGGAGATTTTCTCTTCGAGCGGGCAGCCGGCGAGCGTGACGCCGAACGGGCTCTTCTGATAGGCGCCGGTCTTGCGGTCCTTCAAGCCCTTCGAGCAGGAATCCTTGCCCTGGTTATGGCAGAAGATGCAGTAGTTCGCCTGATCGAGCGCGCCCTTCAGATCGAAGCCCGCGTCGGTCAGGTTGAAGCCGTCGCGTTGACGCCAATGATGGGCCGACAAGCGCATCATTTTGACGCCGTCGCGCAGTTCCGTCTCGACCGGCACGAGGTTCTGGAAATCGAGCTTCTTCGGCGTCTTGAACAGCACGCCAGGCGCAAAGCGACGCTGGCCGGCCTCATGCAGCGTCGCCCAGGCGGCGAAAGCTTCAGCGATATCGAGCGCCTCTTTGTTGGCAGCCTCGTCCTTCTGCCAAGCGAGCACGGACGTCGCGAACAATTCCTCAGTAATGGGACCGCCCAGCTTAGCGACAAGCGCGGCCTCGATCGGCGCGATGTCGAGCGCGGCCAGTTCGTCCGGCTTGAAGCGCTTCACGGCGCGGCGCTGCACGAACAGGCGCTTCACTTCGTAGAGCGGCGCCAAGGCGTCATGCGCGGCGGCGAGCGTGCGCAGTTCATCGGAAATGCCAAAGAGGCCGCCGATGAAATCTTCCAGATGCGGAGCGAGATCGATCAGCAGCGCCGACTCGTCCTTGCCCTCGACCGCTTCCGGCGTGGCGCGTGCCGCCATCAGCCGGTTGAACAGTTCGACGTCCGCCGCCTGCAACTGGGTGAGGAAAGCCCCATCGAGCTTCACCAGCCCGTCGCGCGCATAAAGATCGGCGAAGGCGAGGCCGTGAGCGAGGTTCAGGGGGGCGGCGGTCTGGGTCATGTCGGCAAGCAATCAAATGAAAGAATGGGCGCGCCGGCTGATTTGTCCGGCGCGCCCTGGTTTTACAGCAGATGAGCGGGCCAGCCTAGCGGCCGGCTCGGATCGCAGGGCTTAACGGCCCTTGATCATGTCGAGGACGGAAGAGCCCGCCGAATCGTCCAGGCCCGAGCCGAAGCCTTCGAAGGCCGCTGCGGCGATGGGCTTGCCGACCAGGTCTTCGACCAGGTCCTGCCAAGAAGCCAAGGCTTCGCGCAAGGCATCGAGCGAACCGTCTTTACCGTCGAGATTGGCGCGGGCGGCGAGGTAGGCGTCGATGGCCTCGGCCACCTCCGGCTCGCCGGCCGACGCGCCGCGCACGGCGGAGAGAATCTGTTCCTCGCTGTCCTCATCCGAGCCAGGCAGCATGGCGCGGATGCGCAGGCGCTGGGCCGAGTAGCGGAAGCCGAGATCGGCATATTCGCGGGCGCGGTCCGCCTTGCCGGCGGCCAGGGCGCGGTCCGTGGCGATCAGCGCGTCGTCGGCCAAGTCTTTCTGCACGTCGTCGTCCGCCGTGGCGGCAGCGCATTCGGCGGTGCGGCCGGCCGGCGGCAGGAATTCCCAATCTTCGCCGAAGTCGAAGAACAGGCCTTCGTTCGCGCCGTCGACTTCGCGCTCGACCGGCTCGATGAGCGCCTTGATGCCGTCCTTGCCGAGACGCAGCGACCAGTCGCGCACGCTCTCGTCGCCCTGCTTGCCCGTAGCGTAGCCGTCGAGCAGCAATTCCAAGGCGCGCTTGGCGAGACGGGCCGGCACGACCGGGCCGAGCAAACCGATATGGCCGCTCTTGCGGTCTTCGCCGCCGACATAAATCTGATAGTGCGGCGCGTTGCGCGAACCGATCTTCTTACCCATGCCGCGGAAGCCGAAATCGGCCACATGGTGCAGGCCGCAGCCATTCTGGCAGCCGGAGATCTTGATGCTGAGGTTCGGCTTGGCCGCGTAGTTGGTCGCCAGCTTCTGCACCTCGACGCCGAACTTCTGCGAGGTGGTGATGCCGATGCCGCAGGTGGTGGTGCCCGGGCAGGCGATCACGTTCGGCACGTCGCCGACCTTTTCCTCGACGAAGAAGCCGAGCGCGCGCACGTCGGCGACGGCCTTGGCCACCGCGGCCTTCTTCAGGCCGACGATGACGATGTTCTGATCGCGCGTGGTGCGCAGCTCGGGCGCGCCCGCTTCCTTGGCGATGGCGACCAGCTTGTCCATCTCGTCGGAGGTGAAAAGGCCGAGCTCGGCCTTCACCACCACGGCGAAATCGCCATTATGCTGGGCGACGACGCCGCCCGGCGACATGGGCTCAGGCGCGTCTTTATTGGCTTGGCGCCATTCGAGCGCCTTCCACGGGCGCTGCGGCATGGTTTTGGTGCGCGCGAACTCTTCCTCGAACAAAGCGCGGAACTTGTCTTCGCCGAAGCGCTTGTTGACGAACTTGATGCGCGCCTGGTTGCGGTTGCGGCGGTTCGAATAACGCTGATGGATGCGCACGAGCGCCTCGACCACCGCCGGGAGATCCTTCTCCTCGACGAAGTCGGCGACCAAAGCGGCCGCGACGGCGATACCGCCCGTGCCGCCGCCGGCATAGGCCTTGAAGCCCGGATTGCCCTGCGCGTCGCGCGTGGCGACGAGGCCGAGATCGTGGATTGAGGAGGAGGCGCAATCGGTCTCACAGCCCGAGACGGTGATCTTGAATTTGCGCGGCATATGCTGAGTCAGCGGATGGCGGATCCAGCTCAGCGCCAATTGGTCGGCGACCTTGCCGGCATCGACATGCTCGCGCTCGCAGAAGCCCGCCCACTGGCAGGAGGTCATGTTGCGCAGCGTGTTGCCGCAAGCCTCGCGCGAGGTCAGGCCGCGCTCATAGAGGAACTGCAGCAGGTCCGGCGCGTCGTCCGGCTTCACGAAATAGATCTGTAGATCCTGACGCGTCGAGACATGGATCTTCGCGCCGGCGAATTTGCGGTTGGCTTCGGCGACGGTCGTCGCCCAATCGAACGGCAGGATGCCGCCCGGCACCTTGATGCGCAGCATATGCACGTTCGGCTGCAGCTGGCCGTAAAGGCCGAAGCGCAGGCGGAAGCCTTGCCATTTGGTGGCGTCCCATTCGCCCGACTTCACCTTGGCGTAGGCGGCGCGGAATTCGTCGGCGTCGGAAACGCGCGACAAAGGCTCGATACCGTTGGCTTCTTCAACGGGCGGCGGGGCTTGCCGACCGCGCGCGATAGCGGCCAGATCGAACGTCTCGGACATGCGGAATCTCCCTCGCCCCTGGGTGCCGGGGCGGTCAATTGCGCGCATTATGGCGTTGAAGACCCCAAAGTCAACGCCTGAACTTGTGAAATAGAATGTATTACTTTTTATAAGTGTAATATATCACGAAGCGGTTGGGAATCCTTGCATCCGGGTCGCCCGGCGCGCATATCTGCCGCGCCATTCCGCCTGCCGTTCCCCCGCTTCCAGGTGCTTTGCCATGACCGACCGCCCGCTCGCCGCCTCCGGCCCCGCCCTCGCCGATCAGGACCGCTTCATCGGCTGGTGGCTCGCCCTTTCGGCCGCCATGGTCTTCGTCATGGTGATCATCGGCGGCGTGACCCGACTGACCGAATCGGGCCTCTCCATCGTCGAATGGCAGCCGCTGGCCGGCACACTGCCGCCGTTGAGCGAGGGCGCCTGGCAGGCGCTGTTCGAGAAATACCGTCAGTTCCCGGAATATCAGCAGATCAACGCCGGCATGACCCTGGCCGACTTCAAAGGGATCTTCTGGCTCGAATATATCCATCGCCTGTGGGGCCGGCTGATCGGCCTGGTCTTCGCGCTGCCGGCGATTTTCTTCATCGCGAAAGGCTGGCTGCGCGGCAAGCTGCTCGGCCAGGTGGTCGTGCTCTTCATTCTTGGCGGCGCCCAGGGCGCGCTCGGCTGGTTCATGGTGAAGAGCGGCCTAGTCAACGATCCGCGCGTCAGCCCCTATCGCTTGACCGCGCATCTGCTGCTCGCGCTCGCCGTCTACGGCTGGCTGCTATGGCTGGCGCTCGGCCGCCTGCGCCCGAATGACGGCTGGACAGCGGTGGAAGGCGGCTTCTCACCCATCGCGCGCAAGCTGCGCGCCTTCACCCATCCGCTCGCCCTGCTGGTGGTGCTCACCATTGCATCGGGAGGGTTCGTCGCCGGACTCGATGCCGGCCTGACCTACAACACCTTCCCGTTGATGGACGGGCGCTTCCTGCCGCAAGGCTACGCGACGCTCTCGCCCTTCTGGCACAATCTGTTCGAGAACATTCCGGCGGTGCAGTTCAACCACCGCTGGCTCGCGACCAGCACGGCGCTGCTGCTCATCGCCTTCGCGCTCTTCGCCAAGAGCAAGCCGTTGCCGCAAGCCGCGCGCAATGCCACCAGCGCGCTGCTCGCCATGGCCTTGATCCAGCCAGCGCTCGGCATCGCCACGTTGCTCACCGTCGTCGCCATTCCGCTGGCGGCGCTGCATCAGGCCGGCGCGGTGGTGTTGCTCGGCGTCCTGCTCTGGACGATGCGGACCCTTAAAATGAAGGCTTAAAAGGCCGCCATCACGGCTGCCGGAGCCAAGAACCCGAGGCCGAGCAGGCCGGCGGCAACGCGCAGCGGCCAGTTGAGCGGCGCGCGCCAATAGCCTTCCAGCGCGACCGCCAGCAGAATCACGCCGATCGAGGCGGAGATCAGCGTCCCGATCACCTCGTACCATTCGCCGATGAACAGCAGCGATTCGCCATAGGCGAAGCTGAAGGGCGCGATAAAGGCGACGATCGACATGCGGCAGGCCAAGATCGAAATGGTCAGCGGATTGGCCTGGGCGATGGCCGCCGCGGCATAACCCGCCACCGCGACCGGCGGCGTGACCGCCGACAGCACGGCGTAATAGAGAATGAACATGTGCGCGGCCATCACCGACAGGCCGAGCTTGGTCAGCACCGGCGCGATCAGCACGGCGGCCAGGATGTAGGAGCTCGAGGTCGGCAGGCCGAGGCCGAGCAGTAGCGTCAAAAGCGCAGTGACGACCAAGGTGAGAAACAGGCTGTCGCCGGTGAGCAGCGTGATGACGTCGACGAACTTGACCGACAGGCCCGTCATACTCAGCGCGCCGACGATCAGGCCGGCCGCGGCGCAGGCGCCCGCCACCGGCACCATGCGCAGCGCCGCTTCGGCCAGCACGTCGTAGACGGCGACGAGGCCCAGCCGCGTCTTCTTGTTGAACAGCGTCATGACGAAGACGGCGACAGTCGCGCCGATGGCGGTCAGGTTCGCCGAATAGCCGGCGACGATGAAGCCGATCAGCACCAGCAGCGGCACGATGAAGACCCAGCCGTGCATCAAGGTCGGGATGACCTTGGGCAGCGTTTCCATGTCCAGCCCGCGCAGCTGATGCTTGGCGGCATAGAGATGCACCTGGGCATAGACGCCGAGGTAATAGAGGAAGGCCGGGATGGTCGCGGCGATGGCGATGTCGGCGTAAGGAATGCTGGTGTATTCGGCCATGATGAAGGCGGCGGACCCCATCACCGGCGGGGCCAGGCTGCCGCCCGTCGAGGCCGCGACCTCGATGCCGCCGGCCAGCGCGGCGGGATAGCCGAGGCGCTTCATCACCGGCACCGTCACCGCGCCGGTGGTGACGACATCTGCCACCGGATTGCCCGAGATCGTCCCGTACAAACCTGAAGAGACGACGGCGATCTTGGCCGGACCGCCGACGGCGCGGCCGGTCATGGCCGAGGCGATATCGAAGAAGAATTCGCCGCCCTTAGCCTTATTGAGCACCGCGCCGAACAACACGAACAGGAAGGCGTAGGTCGCCGCGACGCGCAGCGGGCCGCCGAAGATGCCGTCGGTGGTGAAGGCGATCAGATCGAGGAAATGCTCGTAGGAGATGTAGCCGTGGCCCATGGCGCCGGGCAGCACATGGCCCCACAGATTATAGGCGAAGAAGAGCAGCACGAGGACCGTGAGGCCGAGGCCGGTCGCGCGGCGCGAGATCTCGACCAGCAGCACGAGAAGGATGCTGCCGAAGATCAGTTCCTGGCTAGAAAGATCGTCGAACAGCGCGATGCGCTCGATCAGCTCCTTCGTGTGGGTGGCGAAGAAGATGCCGACCGCCACGGAGGCGGCGGACAGCGCCCAATCGATCGGATGGATGCGCGGCGCTTCTTTGGCCGTCGGCGTGATGGTGAGGAAGCAGAGCGCCAGGACCGCCGAGAGGAAGATCGTCGTCATGGCGAACAGATCGGGCGTGGCGATGACCGTCGAATAGATCACCCCGAGAGTGATCGCCACGCCGACCGGCTTGACTGCGGCCTCCATGCGCGGCGAAAGCTCGCGCTGGAGGCCGGTGCTGAACAGTACTTCCGCGACGGACAAGATACGGACCCGACTCTGTTGAACGGTTACTGCAGTCGGATCACATCAGGCCGGCGGCCTTGTAGGCTGCGATCGCGCCCGGATGGTAGGGGAAGTTGTTCGCCAGGCTCGGCATCAGCTTCGGCGTCAGCTCCTTCATCGACGGATGGACGCCGCGCATGGCGTCGACCTTCTCGATCAGCGCCTTGGTGATGGCCTGGGCCTGGGCATCCGGCATGTCCTTGTTGGCGGCAATGAAGGCGCCCATGGTCAGCGTCGACACGTCGTTGGGCTGGAAGGCGTAGGAGCCGCCTTTGATCACGTAGGGATCGGTGCCCATCTCCTTGCCGACCTTCTCCACCGTCTCCTTGCCGACCGGCAGCATGATCACGTTCACCGACGTGCCGACCTCGACGAGCGAGCGGATGCCGACGAACAGGCTGTTGAAGATCATGTCGACGCGGCGGTCCTTCATCAGATCGCTCTGCTCTTCCGAGCCGGCAAGGACGACATTGCCGCCCCAGGCCTTCACGTCGTCGAGCGAGGCGCCATTGGCCTTCATCATGCTGATGGCGACGTCATGCGCCACGTTACCGCGACGGTTCAGCACCATGCGCACGGGCGCCTTCTTGGTGATCAGATCCTCGAAGGTCTTGATGCCGTGCTTGTCGGCGAACTCCTTGGTGAGCAGGAGCTGGAACGGCGACCAGTCGTAGAGATAAGCGAGCGGGCGGATGTCGGTCACCGGCGCCTTGAACGGCTCGACGCCGTTCTGCGCCATGCGCAGCTCCACGTTATGGATGATGCCGATCGGCACCTTCTTCTGCTGCAGCAGGACAGCGTTGGCGAAACCGCCGCCCGTCGTCTGATAGGTGACGGTGGAGCCCGGATAGGCCGCCTTCATCACCTGATCCATGCCGATGCCGAGATTGGACCATAGGCCGCCGGGGCTCGCGCCGGCCAAGGTCAATTGATAAGGCTGGGCTTGCGCGGCGCCCGCGATGGCAACGAGTCCCACGGCGGCGACGGCCATGGCCAAAAAATTCTTCCGCATCTCCCAATCCCTTTCCCTGTCGATCTCTTGAACGGCGCGTCGCCCGATGGACGCGCGCCTTGTTGATCTTCCGGAACGCCTCTCCCGCCGGCCGATTCCGATGGGCGGGTTTCTCCCGCCTCGACCGGCCGTTAGATGTCTAATCTTAGTCATGGGCCGCCCCCACCGCTCAAGCCGCATTTTGCCGTTACCCACCGGAATTCGCGCGCCTGTTGCGAACGGTTCGCGGCTCCATCGGCACAGTCCCTGCCCTTGTCCTTGCCTTCGACGATTTAATTTGATATCTAACCTTTATCTGGGAGAGCCGCAGATGGCAGGGAAAATGATGGGCTGAAGCCCGCGTCGCCCCGCCGTCCGTCCGCGTCGTCCGTCCGCGTCGGCGGCGGACTGCCGGCCCCCGCAGTTCGCACAACAGGGACGCAGCCGATGGCCACCGCCGTACAGACCGACAACATGCTGAATCTCAAATGGCCCAAGGAAGGCCCGTCGCGGGTGCCCTACTGGGTCTATAGCTCGCCGGAAATCTACAAGCGCGAGCAGGAGCTCGTGTTCGGCGGCGCCAGCTACAACTACATCGGCCTCGAATGCGAGATCCCCAATCCGGGCGACTTCCGCCAGACCAAGGTCGGCGACAAGCCGGTGATCTTCATGCGCGACGAGGACGGCCAGGTGCATGTCGTCGTCAACCGCTGCGCCCATCGCGGCGTGCAGTTCTGCTACGACATGCACGGCAAGGACAAGAAAGAGTTCATCTGCCCTTACCACCAGTGGACTTACAACCTGAAGGGCGAGACCACCGCCGTGCCCTTCCGCCGCGGCCTGCAGAAGCAGGGCGGCATGCCGGGCGACTTCGACCTCAAGGCCAACGGACTGCAGAAGCTGAAAGTGGCGACGCGCCACGGCGTGATCTTCGCCAGCTTCGACCATTCGATGCCGTCGTTCGAAGACTATATCGGCCCCAAGATGGTCGGCTGGTTCGACCGCGTGTTCAGCGGCCGCCCGCTGAAGGTGCTCGGCTATCAGCGCCAGCGCATCCGCTGCAACTGGAAGCTGGTGTTCGAGAACATCAAAGACCCCTACCACGCCTCCTTGCTGCACGTGTTCCTCGTCTCCTTCAGCCTGTTCCGCGCCGACAATCCGTCGAAGGTGCAGATGGACGAGAAGCTCGGCCTGCATTCGGTGCTAGTCTCCCAGCGCGGCGAGAAGAAGGCCGACGACACCACCTCCGACATGCGCCAGAATCAGGCGAGCTTCACCCTCGCCAATCCGGCGATGCTGCAGCCGGAGAAGGAATTCCCCGGCGAGGCCACCGTGGTCATGCAGACCATTTGGCCGAACCTGATGGTGCAGCAGCAGTCCAACACCCTGGCGATGCGCCAAATCCACCTCGTCGGCCCGGAGGAGTTCGAGCTTCACTGGACCTACTTCGGCTTCGCCGACGAATCGGAAGAGATGACTCACAAGCGCCTGCGTCAGGCTAACCTGATGGGTCCGGCCGGCTATGTCTCGGCCGACGATTCGGAAGTGATGGAAGCCATTCAGGCCGGCATCAGCAAATATGCCGCCACCGACGCGGTGGTCGAGATGGGCGGGCGCGGCGTCGAGGACACCGAGCATATGGTGACCGAAACCGCGATCCGCGCCTTCTATGACGGCTATCGCAAAGTGATGGGGCTCTGAGCATGACCACGACGACCAAAACGCGCGCCGAGGATCTCGCCGCCCTGCGCTACGAGATCGAGGAATTCAATACGGCCTATGCCGATTGCCTGGACGACGGCGACCTCAACGACTGGAAGGGTTTCTTCACCGAGGACTGCCTGTACAAGGTGATCCCGCGCGAGAACCTCGAACAGAACCTGCCGCTCGCGGTGATCTACGCCGAAGGCCACGGCGGTTTGACCGACCGCATCGTCGGCGTCACCAAGACGACCGTGTTCCGCAAGCGCTACCTGCGCCATTTCATCACCAACACGCGCATCCGCAGCGTGGAGGGCGGAGAAATCCGCGCCGAAGCGAACTATCAGGTGCTCGAGACGCTGCCTGAGGAATACACCAAGATCCTCAATGCCGGCCGCTATATCGACCGCTTCATGCGTGTCGGCGGCGCGCTCAAGCTGAAAGAGCGCCTCTGCGTCTATGATTCGGAAATGGTGCCGGCGACGATCGTCTATCCGTTGTGATGCGACCTGCGCTCGCGGGGCCGCTCTAAGCCGACCGCTCGCGACTGACAAAAGCCCGGCCTTGCGCCGGGCTTTTTTATTGGCGTAGCAGGGCCGTGATCTCTGCCCCCGGCATGGGCCGGCCCAGGCCGTAACCCTGCGCCGCATCGCAGCCGTGCTGCGTCAAAAATGCGAGGATTTCGTCATTCTCCACCCCTTCGGCGACGCAAGTCAGGCCCAAAGCGCGCGACAGCGAAATCACCGCCAGCACGATCGCGGCGCTGGACTCCGACTTCAAAACGGACGCGACGAACGACCGGTCGATCTTCAGCGCCGTGAACGGCAAGCGCTGCAATTGCGCGAGCGACGAATAACCGGTGCCGAAATCGTCGATCGAGAGCTCGAAGCCTTTCGAACGCAGGCGCACCAGAATCTCCATGACCCGCGCCGGATTCTGCGTCGCCGCGGTTTCCGTCAGTTCGAGT
The DNA here is from genome assembly GCA_035714115.1 of Alphaproteobacteria bacterium. Lineage (GTDB taxonomy): Bacteria > Pseudomonadota > Alphaproteobacteria > SMXQ01 > SMXQ01 > CAMAVH01. The sequence continues at coordinate 30,524 of DASTMO010000049.1, read as the reverse complement.
GCGATGGCTGACGTCGGCAGATCCGCCTCATGGCACAGACGCTCGAGGCGCTCCGGCAGACGCTCGTCGCGCAGGCCGGCGATAGAGACGTTGACCGCGACCTTGAGCGCCAAGCCTTGCGCGCGCCAAGCCGCCGCCTGGTTGACCGCTTCTGCCAATGCCCAGTCCGTCATATGGGCGATCAATCCCGCCTCTTCCGCCATAGCGATGAAGGCGGACGGCATCAGCAGGCCAAGCTGCGGATGACGCCAGCGCGTCAGCGCCTCAACCTCGACGATGCGGCGCTCCTTCAGATTCCAGATCGGCTGATAATGCAGAGTCAATTCGCCGGCCGCGATGGCCAGCCTGAAGCGCTCCGCGGTCAGAGGACTGTCGGCCTCGACCTGACTTTCGAGCAGCTTGCACAACGCATCGATGTCGATCGGCTTGCGGATGACGCCGGTCATGTTGAGCCCCAGCGCGCGTCCGAGACAAATGGCCGTATCGAGAAAGCGATCGTCGGCGCCGCTGGCGAGCAGGATGCAAGCTTTCATGCCGCTGCGCGCCAGATGGCGGATGACTTGCATGCCGTCCATGCCGGGCATCAGCAGATCGAGCACGATCAGCGCCGGCGGCACAAGCTCGATGCGCTCGAGAAAATTGTCGGGGTCGGTGGTGGTGAAAGCCTCATAGCCGGCCTGTTCGCCGGCTTCGCCGACAAATTCGCAAAACAGAGGTTCGTCGTCGAGCACGGCAAGATGGCCACGTGGGCCGCCGGGCGGATAAGGACGCGCACGCGTGCTCTGCATATGATTCGACACGGCTCCCATCATCGCGACCTGCTCTGTCATGCCGTCCCCGTGCGGCTGATCTTCTCTTGTTAACGAATCGACGGCTCAATTGGATGTTTTCCAATAAACCCCTCAACTAACGGTTGCTCTTGGGAACCGGTTCCGGAGATCGCCCCACCTCTTCCGCATAGGTTCAACCGGCAAAAAACCGAATACCCTGCCCATCGGGCATCTTTGCCCAAAACGACGGCAATCGATCTGGATTAGCCGAACTGGAGATCGCCTGCTTTCATGGGCCGGCTGATGTGATAGCCCTGAGCGAAATCGCATTCGAGGCCGCTTAAAGCGGCCAGCACCTCGGCATTCTCGACACCTTCGGCCACTGCCGAGAGTTCGAGATTGCGCACCATGCCGACGATGGTGCGCACGATCACCGCATCGCTGGGCGAGGACAGCATCTTCGACACGAACGAACGGTCGATCTTGAGCTGCGAGAAGGGCAAGCGCTGAAGCTGCACCAGCGAAGAATAGCCGGTGCCGAAATCGTCAATCGACAGATTGAATCCCTTCAAGCGGAAGCGCGTCAACACGTCCCGCAGCCGCACGGCGTCGCGCATCGTTGCGGTTTCGGTCAATTCGACCGTCACCCGCTCCGGCGCGATATTTTCCGCGCGGCAGAAATTCTCGATCCGGTCCGGCAGGGCATAATCGACGATGTTCGCCGCCGACAGATTCACCGCGATCTCGAGATCGACGCCGTCGCGGCGCCAGCGTCCGGCTTGAAGGATGGCCTCGCGCAAAACCCAATCGGTCAACGGCATGATCACGCCCGAGGATTCCGCCATCGGAATGAAACTGCCTGGCATCAGCAGCCCGCGCCCAGGGTGCTGCCAACGGACCAAAGCCTCGACTCCGGTGGTCGCGCCGCTCTTGAGATCGAGTATCGGCTGATAATGCAGCAGCAGATCTCCGGCGTTGATACCCTCTTGCAATTGCTCAGGCGTGAGCTTGGATTCCTTCAGCGAAATGCGCTCGAGCAATGCCCGCAGCTCGCGCACGCGAATCGGTTTGGGCAGGATGCCGGCCATATTCAAGCCGCGCTCCTTGCCGAGGCCAAGCGCGCTTTCGAGAATGCGCCCATCGGCGCCGCTGGCCACCAGAATGCTGGCGTCGACGCCGTCTTCCGCTAAATGGCGCAACATCTCGATGCCGTCGACATGCGGCATCTTGAGGTCGAGGATCAGCACGGCTCCGCGGCTGTCTCTCAATCGTTCGCGAGCGGCTGCCGCGTCGGTGGTGGCGAAGACCTCGAACCCTATGCCGCCGGCCACTTTGGCGACGAGATCGCAGAAATCCTGCTCGTCATCGAGAACGAATAGTTGCTTCTCTGCCAATGTCGCCTCCCGATCCGGTACGAGGATTAGAATGCGGATACAGCTACAGGTTGTAAGCTCTCCGACTATACTCCTATGATCGGCAAAGTTTCCGTCGATGAAAAGTATTTAAAAGAAGCAGGCGCAAACTTTTCCAGCGCCGCGCGGGCAACAAAAAGCCCGGCGGATCGCTCCGCCGGGCTTTTGTAAAGAGCTTAACCTAGTTAAGCGGCTTTCTTCTTCGACTTCTTGACGTAGGGCTTCATGCCCGCGCGCTTCATCACGCCGTCGAGACGGGCCGCGACTTCCGGCGTCGCCGGCATCATCGGCAGGCGATGCTCGTTCTTATCGAGCACGCCCAGCTTCTTCATGATGTACTTAATCGCGATCGGGTTGGTGTCGTAGAACACCGCCTCGTTCAGCTCGGCCAGTTCGAAGTGCAGCTTGCGCGCCTTCTCGATGTTGCCGGCGACCGTCTGCTCGTATAGATCGGCGACCTTGCGCGGGGCGACGTTGCCCACCGCGTTCATCAGGCCGCAGGCGCCGACGCAGAGCATCGGGAAGCTGAGGTCTTCGAGACCGACGAACACGCGGAAGTCGAAGCCGAAGCGGTCGAGCGCGTGCGTCACGAAGCCGAGGTCGTTGACCGCGTGCTTGATGCCGACGAGGTTCTCGGTCTTGTTCATGATCTGCTCGACGGTGTCGAGGGTCACGCCCACGGCGGTGCGGCCGGGGATGTGATAGATCATGAGCGGCAGATCGATCTTCTTGCCGATCTGGGCGTAGTACTCGACCAGGCCGCGCTGCGGCGGACGGACGTAGTACGGCGTCACGACGAGGAGCGAATCCACGCCGGCCTTCTCGGCGGCGTAGCTCAGCTCCATCGTCTCGGCTTCCGACTGCGAGCCGGTGGCCGCCACGACGGGCACGCGCTTCGCGGTCACGTCGACGGCGATCTTATAGAGCTGCTTGCGCTCTTCGGTGGTCAGCGTCGACGGCTCGCCGGTCGTGCCGGTGATGAGCACGCCGTGGCTGCCGTTGTCGATCATGTAATCGACGACTTCCTCGAACTTGGCGTAGTCCACCTTGCCGTTCTTGAACGGGGTGACGGCGGGAGGATAAGAGCCACGCAGGAAGTTCTTCTTCAGCTTAATCACGGTTAGGCCACCTTGGTGCGGTTGGTTTCGAAGCCGGCGTGCGAACCGAGCAGCGAGATCGGACCCTTCAGGTCTTCCTGCCACAGGAGCGCGTCGGTGTTGATGCAGAACGGCATGTCCTGAATGGTCATTTCGTACACGGGACCGACGTCGGTCGCGTGGTTGTGGATCGCCCAGCCCGGCGCCGAGAACATCAGGTCGCCGGCCTTCCAATCGAGGCGCTGGCCCTGCACGACCGAGTGGCCTTCGCCGCCGAAGTAGTAGTTGATGGCGGCCGAGGCGTGGCGGTGCGGACGGTCGACGATGCCCTGCGGGCGGATCGTGATCGCCGAGAAGAAGTTCGGGTTGGTGCCGTTGGTGCGACCCGTCGCCGGATCCCACAGCAAATACAGGCGGCGGCCCTTGTAGCTGGAGCCGAGCGCGGCCAGCTTGTCGAGCTCCGTCTTGACCTTCTGCCACGGCCACTGGTGCGGCGTGATCGAGATCGGCTCCGGATTGATGAGCTTCTCGTAGGGCATCATCCAGGCGCCGTCCTCGGTCAGCTGGAAGGTGCCGTAGGGGCTCTGCGGCAGCTCTTTGCCCTTCGACTCATATTCGGCCTTGGCGTCGTGCACGTCGTCGGTGTGCTCCGGCGGGTTCTCGTCGAGCCAATGGATGTGCAGGCGGTCGAGCAGCGGCGCGTTGTCGTAACGCAGGCGCACCTGAATTTCCTTGGTGTCGTTGATGTACTCGTGCACGGCCATCGCCGGGGTCGTCAGCACGTCGTATTGCGAGAACTCGAAGCGCTTGTCGCCGACGATCATCGAGCCGGCGCCCTTGATCGGGAAGTTCACGGTCGAAGCGTTGGTGCGCACGCGCTGGGTGCGCTCGCCCGGCAGCAGAACGTCGAGCGACAGGCCGATGCCCGGCGCGAAGCTCTTGAGGCCCGGCTCGCACTGCGGATGCACGAATTGGGTGCGGCGGATGCCGTTGTTCGGGCGCGGCAGATTGGCCAAGCGCTCGACCTCGGCGTCGATCTCTTCCTTGCGGATGATCAGCGGCGCCCAGAGGTCCATCGAATGGTCCTTCCAGGTGTGGGTGTCGGGCGTCTGGCGGCCCGAGGCATCCACCATCTTGAACTTCTGATTGAAATCAAACTGCATAGTCGTCCTCCGTCTCGCGAGAGAGATTACAGCAACTTCGGCTGCGAACGCTTCGGATGGGGGTAGTTGGTCCCCACCTTTTTGGCGATCGCACGCTGATAGACTTCGACGGCGGACGCCATATCCGCCAAACCCATGCCCATGAACTTATATATAGTGAGGTCGGCGCCGGCCGGGCGGGGTTTTTGCTCTTTGACCAGATCACAAATCGGTTTGACCTGATCCCAGCTGCCGCCCGCGGCGACGAAATCGATAAGTTCCTTCGAGCCCTTCTGCACCTGCGCCAGATTGTCGCAGATGATCTTGTCGCAGCGCTTGAACACGCCGGTGTCGATTTCCTTGTTCGACGGGATGATCGCGCCGCCAGCATTGATATGCGCGCCCTTGGCCAGCATATCGGCGAAGAGATACGGCTCCTTGGCGCGCGTGAAGGTGGTGATGATCGGCGAATCCTTCACCGCCGCCTCGACGGTGGCGCAATCCTCGACCTTCAGTTCCGGCCAGGTCTTGCGGATGTCTTCGACGAAGGCGGCGCGGTTGGCCGGCGTGCGGCTCCACACGCGCACGCGCTTGATCGGGCGCACGGCGCGCACGGCCGAGACCTGCGGCAGCGCCTGATGGCCCGAGCCGATGATGGTCATCTCGTCGGCCTTGTCCTGCGACAGCCACTTGGTGGCGACCGAGGAGAGCGCGGCAGTGCGCATCTGGCCGAGGGCGAAAGCCTCGACGATGGCGCGGATCTGGCCGTCTTCCGAGCCGTGCATGACGATGATCGGCGCGGCGCCGAGATTGGCGTTCGACCAAACTTTCGCGCCGACCAGGCCGGCGCCGGTGAACTGCGCGCCCGTCACGTTCAGGCTGCCGACCGGCCACACGGTCTGCGTCTTGGTCATATTGATGGCTTCGCCCGTCGCCTCCATCACCAAGCCCTTTTCCAGAGCCGCGATGCTGTCCTTCAAGTCAATCAGCGAGCAGACGTCGGCCTCGGTGAGCCACAAGAAGGTGTCGGGAATGACGATCTCAGGGGTAGACATGAAAGAGCGCTCCTAAATTTCTTCTGCTTATTTGTCGAAAATCGATTTGACCGGCGAAGCGAGCTGCAGCGTGTTGCTGATGATCGCGTGCGAGACGGTGCGGATGACGAGCCAGACCACGGCGATCGCCGTCTCCGGGCCGACGGCCTTCACCAGCGCCTCGAACTCGCCCTCGACGTCGCGGCCCGAACGCTGAGCGGCGGCGATGGCGTAAGCCTGCACGGCCTTCTCCTTTTCGTCGAACAGATGCGTCGCGCCCTGCCCTTCGAGAGCTTCGCGGATCCATTCGTCGGAGAAGCCCAGCTTCCGGCTGAGCTGCTCGTTCTGATACTGCTCGTAGAGATTGCCGAGGCGGCTGGAGATCGACAGCGAGATGATCTCGGTGAAGTTGTCCGGCAGTGCCTTTTTCAGGCTCTCGGTGATGGTGAAGTAGCCGAGCATCGTCTCCGGCTGCGCCGACATCACGCGGAAGAATTCGCCGAGATAGCCGAGGCGCTCGACGCGCGGACGGAACAGCTCGCGCAGTTTCGGCTCGATGGCCTCGAACTCGATGCGCGGAACGAGATGCTCCGTGCCCTTGCCTTTGCCCTCGAAGATCATGCCGCGGCGCCCTTCTCGAAGATCGACTTCACCGGCGGCTCGAGATCGAGCACGTTGCGGAAGATCGCATGCTGCACGCAGCGTCCGATGGACAAGAGGATGCCGGTCGCGGTCTTGGGACCGACGGCAGCGACCACGTCGTCGAACAACTTGCCGCAGTCCTGGCCGCGGCGGTAAATCGCGGCGATGACGAACTTCTGGATCTTGCGTTCATCGGGCGACAGGCCTTCGGCCTCATCGGCCTTCAGCGAGTTGACGGCGGCGATCCAGTCGCGGCCATAGCCGAGCTTGTCGGCCAGGTTCTCGTGCTGATTGCGCTCGTAGACGTTGTCCATGACGCCGGCGACCGTGAGCGCGACGAGCTCGACGACCTTCATCGGCATCTCGTCCTTCAGGTTCTCGGTGATGTCGCAGAACGACAGCATGGATTTCGGCACGTTGGCGCCGATCTGCCAAATCTCGCCGCAATAGCCGAGACGCTCGACCTTCGGGCGCAGCGACTCCTTCAAGCCGGGCTCGAACTGCTCGAACGGAATGCGCGGAATGCTCGCGCCACCTTTCGCCTTATCGCTCATGGCCGCCTCCCTGCGGTTGAACGGCGCCTTACGGCGTCTCGATCACGATGTCGTCGCCCTCGATGCGGAGCGGATAGGTCTTGAGATCGACGAACACCGGAGCGCCCTGCGCCTTGCCGGTGGCCAGATCGAAGCGGCCGGCATGCAGCGGGCATTCGACGCAGCCGTCTTCGATGTAGCCGTCGATCAGCGACACCCAAGCGTGGGTGCAGATCGCGTCAGTCGCGTAGAAATTGCCGCCGTTGTGCCAGATGGCGATGTCGAGATCGCCGATCTTGATCTGCTTGCCGGACTCCGGCTCGATCTCGCTGACTTTGGCTACGCGGTGCTCTTGCGCCATTTACGTCTCTCTCAACGGCTTGGGCCGTCGTCCTTCTGTTCGTTTCCCGCGACCCCCCATGAGCCGCTTGCAACGCCAAAACAGCCGCGACATGACAGATCGCGGGCCGTTCGCGCCCCTCGTTTCATTGATATCTAATGATTAGATACCTTTGCATTTAGCCGCAGTTCCGTCAAGGCCTGGGCGGCCTCGGACAGACGGCGACTCTTTGCAAGGGCCGCATCCTAGTCGTTCACTTCCGCCCGGGCAACGCGATTCCCCTGCGATAAAGCCCAGGAAAGCCGCCAAAAACCTTGGTTATCGCCTAAGCCGGCAGGAGCCCAAAACGCAGCGGGCCGGCCCCTGAAGGGACCGGCCCGCGCGTGGCCTTGAATGAGCCCGGCTCAGCCCTTTTTGCGGCTCGCCGTGGTCATGTTGATTTCGGCATAACCCGGGTCGATGCGAACATCGAGCACGTAGGGCTTGCCGGCCTCGACGGCTTTGACGCCGCGTTCGAGAGCCGCCGGCAGATCCTTCAGATCCCAGATCGGGCCTTCCGAATCGATGCCCTGAGCCCTCGCGATCATGGCGAGATCGACCGCCGGATCGTCCAGGCGCTGGCCGATCCATTTGTTTTCGACCGGGCGGCCGCGCACGATCGCCATGCGTTCCTGGTGCGTCTCGTCGTTGTAGTAGGAACGGTTGTTGGCGACCACGAACAGCACAGGAATCTGGAAGTGCGCGGCGGTCCACAGCGCGTTCGAGCCCATCATGAAGTCGCCGTCGCCGACGATGGCGACCGGGATGCGGCCCGAATCCATCAGCGCCAGGGCGACGCCGATGGCGATGCCCGGACCGGAGCCGACGCCGCCGCCGCCGTCATGGCCGAAGTAATCCATCGGCCCCTTGAACTTGCTGGCGAAACCCGGCCAGCCGAGCGAGACGCGGGCGTAGGACACCGGCTTGCCGGCGAGCGCCTCGGTGACGCAGGTCGCCATTTCGCGCAGGCTCATGCCGGCCTTGGCGCCGCGCTTGGGCGCGCCGGACGCCTTGGGCAGCTTGATCTTCATCTTCGGCGTCTTATGGCGCGCGCCCTTCGTGCGCTTGTCGATCGCCTTCAAGAGAGGCGCGGTGACGGCGTCGGGCGGCGACAGCATGAAGATGTCGGCGGCCGGCAGCGCCTGATAATCCATGCTCCAGCCGCGATGGATGTACATGTCGACCGAGCAATTGATGATCTTGGCCTTCACCGCCGGATCGCCGGTGCACTGGGTCAGGAAGCCGGCGAGATCGAGCCAGTCGTAGGCCAGGATGACGTCGGCGTTCTTGATGATTTCCTTGGTCGGCTCGGCCGGGCGGAAGCGGCCCTCGATGATGTGCAGCGGATGCTCCGTCGGGAAGGCCGCCGAATTGTGCATGTCGGTCAGCACCACCGCGCCCATCGCTTCGGCCAGCTCCACGCGCTTGTCCCAATCTTCCTGGCTGCGCGAGACGCGGCCGCACAGGAACACCGGCTTCTTCGCCTTGGCGAGCAGATCGGCGGCGGCTTCGATGCTTTCCGGCGCGGGCGCCGGCATCGGCGCCGGCTCATAGCGCTTCATGTCGGGGAATTCGACCTCGCCCGTCAACTTGCCTTCCTGCATGCCGGCGTCGAGATTGATGTAGGTCGGGCCGTTCGGCGCGGTCATGGTGATCTGGCGCGCGCGGGCGATGGCTTCGATGGCGGCCGGCACCGAGGCGGGCTGATCGTCCCACTTGGTGAAGTCGCGGATCAGCGCGCCCTGGTCGCGCGCCGTGTGAATCCAGTCGATCCACGGGCGGCGCTCATTGGCGTCGACCGGGCCGGTGGCGCCGAAAATGATCATCGGCACGCGGTCGCACCAGGCGTTGAAGATCGCCATGCTGGCGTGCATCAGGCCGACGTTGCTATGAACGCTGACGAACATCGGCTTTTCCGTGACCTTGGCGTAGCCGTGCGCGATGGCGACCGAATGCTCCTCGTGCATGCAGATGACCATCTGCGGATTGACGTTGCCGAGGTAGTTGACGACCGAATCGTGAAAGCCGCGATAGCTCGCGCCCGGCACCAAGGCCATGTATTTCAGGTCGAGCCGGCGGGCGAATTCGGCGATGGCGTCGGAATTCCAGCCCATGCGGCGATTGCTGCCGAGCTTCTCCGGCCGATCGACCGTCGCGAATTTGCCGGCGGCCGATTTCTTGCTGCGAGACGCCATTTGTCTTGTCCCCTTTATGTGTGAAGCCCGAAAAACGAACAGCCGTTATAGCGGCAGGTTATGCCACTGATAATAGGGCTTAACCGTTCGGGATTGTCCACGCATGACGGACAAGAGGCGGGTTACGCCTTGGCGAGATCCTGCATTTTCAACGTTTCATTCGCCAGATCGGCTTCCGAAACGACCTTGCCGCTCTGCACAAGCTGCTTGCAGAAGCGCATTTCGCGGCCGTTGTTGAAGATGTTGGCGGCCACGACCTTGCCCTCGTGCAGGTAGAACAGCATGAATTTGCCGCTGTCCGGGTTGCCACGCGTGACGATCTTATCCCATCCGACGGGAACGCCGACGATCTGCAGGTTCACGTCGTACTGGTCCGACCAGAACCAGGGCGTGTCGTTGAATGGCTTGGGCGCCTCGCCCTTGAGCTCGGCGACTATGTTGTTGGCGACCGCGATGCCGCCGTTCTGAGCGTTGGCCCAGGTCTCCAGGCGCGCCTTGATGCCGTGCACGAGGACCGGCAGATGGGCGACGTCGCCGGCGGCATAGACGTCCGGCGCGCTGGTATGGCCGAACTCGTCCACCGTGATGCCATTGCCGGTCGCGATGCCGGCGTCAGCGGCCAGCTCGACGTTGGGAATGATGCCGATACCGACGACGACGATGTCGGCCGGCAACACCGTGCCGTCGCCGAGGCGCACGCCCGAGACCTTGCCCGAACCTTCGATGCCGTCGATCACCGCCTGGGTTATCACCGTCGCGCCGTTCTTGCGGTGCAAATTGACGTACCAGTCGCCGACCCATTTGTCGCAGACGCGGCCGAGCAGCGTCGGCTGCATCTCGAGGATCGTCACGTCGCAGCCGAGCTTGCGTGCGCTCGCCGCGGTCTCCAGGCCGATGAAGCCGCCGCCGATGACGACGACCTTGGCGCCGGCGACCAGCTTGGGCTTGAGCGCCAGGCTGTCGTCGATGGTGCGGATGTAATGCACGCCGTCGAGATCGGCGCCCTTGGTCGGCAGGTGGCGCACGCGGCCGCCGGTCACGATCAGCAGCTTCTTGTAGGTCAGTTCGCCGCCGTGCTGGCCCGACAGGGTCAGTTTGTGCGCGGCGGGATCGAGCTTCTCGGCGCGCGTGCCGGTCCACAGATCGATCTTGAACTCGGCATATTGCTCGAGCGGGCTGAGATAGGTCTTCTCGACCGGGGTCGCGCCGGTCAGGACGTCTTTCGACAGAGGCGGACGCTCGTAAGGCGGCTGCGCTTCCTCGCCGATCAGGACGATGCGGCCCTCGAAGGGCGCATGGCGCGCGGCCTGCGCCGCCCGGCACCCCGCTTGTCCGCCGCCGACGATGACGATGTCCGCTTGCTCAACCACGTTCAGTCCCCTGCGCTCAGGTCAAAAATGTTGCGAGTGGTTAGCATGGCGGCGGCGATCCCGCCATGCCCGAGCTTTCGCCGGAGGCCTGGAAATTCTCAATGAACCCGGCGATATCCCTGGCCGGCGTGGGGTTATGCAGGGCGGAAAGCTTGACCGGGCCGCCGGGGCGGGAGTACCCCGATCCTGCTTCCTCAGCCCTTCACGCGTCGCCCTGGCGCCATTCGCATAGAGTCCCCCATGTCGCTCAATATTTCCGGCCAAGACATCGGCACCCTGGCGCTGCTGGTGTGCTTCGGAGCCCTGCTGGCCGGCGGGCTGGTCAAAGGCATGATCGGCGTCGGCCTGCCGATGCTGGCGCTGCCGCTGCTCTCCACCGCCATCTCGCTGCGCGACACCATCGCCATCCTTTACGTTTCTGTGCTGCTGACCAACATCTGGCAGGCGTTCCGCGGCGGCTTTTTCGTTCAAGCCTTCAAGCGTTTCTGGCCGATGATGCTGTCGGTCATCGTCGGCGCCTGGTTTGGCAGCAAGACGCTGGTCGCCATCGACCCCATGTGGCTGACCGGCATCGTCGGCGCCACCGTCGCCTTCTTTTCCTCGATCAATCTGTTCAATCCCAAGCTCACCGTGCCGGAAAAGCACGAAACCTGGCTGAGCGTGGCAATCGGCCTCACCGGCGGCTTCTTCGGCGGCCTGACTCTGTTCATCGGCCCGGCGATCATCATGTTCCTCGTCGCCCTGCAGGTGAAAAAGGAAGAGTTCATCGGCACGATCGGCCTGGTCTACCTGCTCGGCGTGGTGCCGACCGGCATCTTCTACGTGATCGACGGCACCTACCGCGCCGAGCACATCGTGCCGTCCCTGCTCGCCGCCATTCCGGTCGTTCTCGGCATGTTCATCGGCCAGTATGTCCGCCACCACATCAACGAGGAGGTCTTCCGCAAGGTGCTGCTGGTGGCGCTGATCCTGATCGGCCTCAACATGATCCGCACGGCGGTCTTCTAAGCCCCAGGCCTAGCGCCGAGAAAGCCCGCAACGGACTTATCCACAAAGTCCTTTGAAGGACTCGCGAATTTTGCTGCGCCGCAATATTTGCAAAATCAATAGTTGCGTTTGCAAATAAGTCGGGGCAGAGTCCGCCGACTTCAAGCAGGCATAGACCTGCCCCGCCAACGTCACAGGCTCCTTGCCCCGCCCCATGGCCGATACCGCCCGCCTCGCCAGCATCAACGACGCCGCCGCGCCGATCGACGAATCGGAGCGCACGATTCCGTTCGTGATGCACGAGATCCTCAATCTGGTGGACGGCTCGGTGAAGAAGCGCGCCAAGGCATACGGCTTGACGCTGGAAGGCGTGCGCGTGCTGTTCCGCCTGCTGCCGCGCGAGAGCGCCACGGTGAAGGAATTGGCGCGGCTGACCGGCGCGGAAATCTCCACCCTCTCGCGCCTCCTGGACCGCATGGGCGAGAAGGGCCTGATCCGCCGCCAACGCGACGCCTCCGACGCGCGCTCGGTGCAGGTCAGCATCACCGCCAAGGGCCGCAAGCTCGCGCTGCAGAACCGGCCGATTTACTACAAGGATTACGAGCGTGTGCTGCTGGCGGGCATTCCCGCGCGCGACGCTCAGCTATTCCGGGATGCGCTGCTGCGCATGCTCAGGAATCTTCGCGACGCCGATCTCACCGATCTCGATCCGCCGCAGCGCGCGGCGGCGGGACGATGAGCGCGGCCGCGTCGAGACCAGTAAACCGTATAACCGCGTAAAGCCCCTATCAGGGAGAGATCAATGTCTGACGACAATCTGAAACATCAATTCGCTTACGAGGATCTGCGCGGCTGGATCCGCGAGGCGGACAAGCTCGGCGAAGTGAAGTACATCAACGGCCTGAGCTGGGAAAAAGAGATCGGCATGGTGACGGAGATGCTCCATCACACCGATCCGGCCCCGGTCGGCATCTTCGACGAAGTGCCCGGCATTAAGAAGGGCTTCCGCGTCCTGACGAACTTCTTCGGCGCCAAGCGCGCGAACATGACGCTCGGCTTCTCCGAGGGTCTGGACCGCCTGGCCCTCAGCGAGGCCTTCCTGAAGGTCTACCGCAACCCGGAAAACAAGCCGATCCCGCACAAGATCGTCGAGACCGGCCCGATCTTCGAAAACATCCTGATGGGCAAGGACGTCGACCTGAACATCTTCCCGACGCCGAAATGGCACGAGGAAGACGGCGGACGCTATCTCGGCACCGGCTCCTACAACGTCACCATGGACCCGGACGAAGGTTGGGTGAACTGCGGCACCTACCGCTGCATGATCCAGACCAAGAACAAGATCGGCTTCTACATCTCGCCCGGTAAGCACGGCCGCATCCATCGCGACAAGTACGCCGAGCGCGGCGAGAAGATGCCCGCGCTCATCGTCGTCGGCGGCTCGCCGATGATGTTCCTGCTCTCGTCGCAGGAAGTGCCGTACGGCATCAGCGAGTACGACATCCTCGGCGGCCTCTACAAGAAGCCGATCGAATGCGTGAAGGGCAAGATCACCGGTCTGCCGTTCCCGAAGGATGCCGAAATCGTCCTCGAAGGCTGGATCGACCCGAACGAGTTCATGGACGAAGGTCCGTTCGGCGAATGGACCGGCTACTACGCCTCCGACATGCGTCCTGAGCCCGTGCTGAACGTCGAAGCGATCTACCACCGCAACGACCCGATCATCCTCGGCTGCCCTCCGCAGCGTCCGCCCGATGAGCTGGCCCGCTACCGCGCCGTCGCCCGTTCGGCTCTACTGAAGCAGTCGATCCAGGCGGCCGGCGTGCCCGACGTCACCAACGTTTGGGCGCACGAAGTCGGCACCGCGCGCATGCTCGTCGCCGTCTCGATCAAGCAGCGCTATCCGGGCCATGCCCGCCAGGTCGGCCACATCGCTTGCCAGTGCCACGTCGGCGCTTACGCTGGTAAATACGTGTTCGTGGTCGATGACGACATCGACGTGTCGAACCTCGAGCAGCTGATGTGGGCGGTGGTCACCCGTTCGGATCCGGCGACCTCGATCGACATCGTGCACAACGCCTGGTCCACCCCGCTCGATCCGCGCGTCACGCCGGAACAGCGCGAGCGTGGCGACTTCACGAACAGCCGCGCCATCATCGACGCGTGCCGTCCGTTCCACTGGCGCGATCAGTTCCCGAAGGTCAACATGCCCTCGGAGAAGCTGCACAAAGAGACCCGCGAGAAGTTCGGCTACCTGCTGGAAGGCTGGGGCAAGAGCGTCTAAGACCTCTCGCATACGCGTACCGGAAGCGGCCCCCGAAATGGGGCCGCTTCTTTTTTCTGGGGCAGTTAACGCCCTCTCACGATTGGGTTATGATCGGGAACCCGGGCTGGACGGCGGCCGTTCAATGCCTAAATCATGGAAATGCCATGATGGGAGGCTTTTATGACCGATATGAGCAAACGCAAGAACGGCATTCTCGACACCCTCGCCGGCGCGCTGGTGGCTTTGGCCATTTCCGCCGCTCCCACAGTCGGCTTCGCGCAGACCGAACAGGAGCAGCGCCAGGACCAACTCAACCGCGATCTGCAGCAGCGCCGCATCGAGCGCAGCCAGGACGCCCGCGAGCAACAGCAGCGCAATCAGGCCGAGCAGCGCCTCCAGCAGCAGCAGCGCCAGATCGAGCAGCGCAACGACATGCGCAGCGACCGTGACAGTCGCCGCGCCCGCCAGAACGAAGATGCCGACCGCAAACGGCCATAGCAACCGCCTAAGTCGCCCTGCCAGATGAGGCCGCGGCGGTTGAATGGCCGTTCCGCAAGAGAGCGCCGACATGCCGCCTGATCATCAGCCCGCCCCGCTCCCCGCCGACGAAGCCGAACGCCTCGCCGCGCTGCGCCGTGCCGAAATCCTCGACACGCCGCCGGAAGCCGCCTTCGACCGGCTGACCCGTCTCGCCAGCGCCCTGACCGGCGCGCCCATCGCCCTCGTCTCCCTCGTCGATAGCGACCGCCAATGGTTCAAGTCCAAGGTCGGCCTGGATGCGAGCGAAACGCCGCGCGACTGGGCCTTCTGCGCCCATGCCCTGCTGACGCCCCAGCAAGTGCTGGTGGTGGCCGACGCCGCCGAGGATCCGCGCTTTCGCGCCAATCCGCTTGTCACCGGCGATCCGCGCATCCGGTTTTACGCCGGCGCCCCGATCGTCATGGCGGGCGGCCATGCCCTCGGCACGGTCTGCGCCATCGATTCTCGCCCGCGCGCCGAGTTCGGCGAACGCGAGGCGGCGCTGCTCAAGGAGTTGGCCGCCGTCGCCGCCGACGAGATCGAACTGCGCAATCTGGCGCGCCAACTCGACGGGGAAATGCGCCAGCGCCAGGCCGCCGAACGCGCCCAGGCGCGCGCCGAAGCCGAAGCCATCCGCCAGCGCGCCGCTCAATCGCTCATGCACCTGACCGGCGGCATCGCCCACGAATTCAACAATCTCTTCACCGGCCTGATCCTGCTGGCCGAGAACATGGAAGCGAAGGCGACCGACGAGGCGCTGCGCAAATCGCTCAACATGATGATCGACGCCTACAAGCGCGGCAGCCGTTTGACCGCCGCCATGCAGGCCTATGCCGGCCGTCAATACCTCGAAGCCGGACGGATCGATCCGGCGGTGGTCTTGCAGCATGCGGCGAACATGGTTCCCGCCCTGCACGGCGCAGCGGCGGCCGCTGAACTGGCCGTCTCGGAAAACTGTCCGCCGATCGAATGCGACGGGCGGCAGCTGCTCGCCGCCATCGCCGAACTGGCGGCCAACGCGGTGGAAGCCGCAACGCCGGGCGCGGCGCGCATCCGCATCGCCGCCGAGCCGGCTGCGCTCGACGAGGCCGCCGCCGCCAAGCTCAACGCCGAAGACGATTGGGGCGCCAAACCCGGCCGCTTCCTACGCATCGCCGTGATCGACCAGGGCCCCGGCATGAGCCGGGAGTTGCGCGCGCAGGCCTGCGAGCCCTTCTTCACCACCACGGCGGTCGGCAACGGGCCGGGGCTGGGCCTTTCGATGGCCCAGGGCTTCGCGCGCCAATCCGGCGGCTTTCTCGTCATCGAGTCCGCGCCCGGCGCCGGCGCGGCGGTATCGCTCTATTTGCCCCGCGCCCTCTGACGGCGCAATTTCCATCGCCGGCCGGCTTCGCCTATGATGGCGGCCCAACGGAGGACAGGCGATGGAACGGGTCAGCATTTCCCTGGACGACGATCTTCTCGTGAAGTTCGACGCCTATATGCAGCGCAAGGGCTACAACAATCGCTCCGAAGCGATCCGCGATCTGTTGCGCGAGCGCCTGGAGCGCGAACATGAGCGCGCCGGCGGCGGCGCGACCCATGCGGTCGGCTGCCTGTCCTATGTTTACAACCATCACCAGCGCGAACTGTCGCGACGGCTGACCGAAGCGCAGCACGATCATCATTCCTACGTGCTCTCGACGCTGCATGTGCATCTCGACCACGAGAACTGCCTGGAAGTGGTGGTGCTCAACGGCGAAGCGGAGAGCCTGCGCAAATTCGCCGACACCACCATGGCCGAGACCGGCGTACGCCACGGCCGCCTGCATCTGATCGGCACGGAAGTGGTCGAGAGCCAGCACAAGCACGGCCACGGCAGCAAACACGGGCACACGCACGCAAAGCCGCTGACCTGATCAGCGAATCTCGCGTTTAGAAAAACCCGCCGATCACTTCACGGGCCGGAGGCTCGGCATCGCGATAGGCCTGCTTGAGCGAATCGAGCACTTCGCGATGCGGCGATTGGCTCGCTTGGGCATATTCGACGCGCCCGAGGAAGGCGAGCGGCCATTCGCCGAACAGCCGCGCATCCGTCTCCTGATTGCAGATTTGCGTGACGTAGCTGTGGCGCGGGTCGCGCAGGATCTTGCGATAGAGCGTCTCGACCACGGCCTTCTCGCCTTCAATGAACTGCAGGAAGGCGCCGTCCTCATGGAGCAGCAGGCCGCTGATGCCGTTGCGGGCATTGTGCAACCGGCTCTGCTCCACGAGGCAGACGATGTCCCACTGGCTCGTCAGGCGCGAGGCGCTGAAATAAGCCAGCCGGAGAAAGGCGGCCATGATCAGGCCGCCTTGACGCCGTCGATGTAGCGGCCGACTTCGCTGCGCAGATCGGACGAGTGGCGCGCCAGTTCGGCGGCCGCGCTCAGCACCTGGTTGGCCGAGGCCCCGGTCGTGGTCGCGGCCTCACGGACATGCCCGATGCTGTTGCTGACTTCCTGCGTGCCCTGCGAGGCCTGCTGCACGTTACCGGAAATTTCCTGCGTCGCAGCGCCCTGCTCCTCGACCGCGGCGGCGATCGCCGCCGTGGTGTGGCTCATTTCCTCGATCGTCGCCGTGATGGCCTGAATGGCGGCGACGGCATCCTTCGTGGTCGCTTGGATCTGGCCGATCTGGCTGCCGATATCCTCGGTCGCCCGGGCCGTCTGATTGGCGAGATTCTTCACTTCGGACGCCACGACCGCAAAGCCCTTGCCGGCTTCGCCGGCGCGCGCCGCTTCGATGGTGGCGTTGAGCGCCAGCAGATTGGTCTGCGACGCGATGTCGGTGATGAGGCTGACAACCTCGCCGATCTTCTGCGCGCTCTCGGCCAACGCCTGCACAGTGGCATCGGTGCGCTTGGCCTCTTCCACCGCCTGGGCGGCGGACCGGCTCGAGCCTTCGACTTGGCGGCCGATCTCCTGGATGGAAGATGACAGTTCTTCAGTCGCGGTGGCGACCGTCTGGACATTGGCCGACATTTGCTCAGCGGAGGAAGCCACAGTCATCGCCTGATGGTTGGTTTCCTGCGCGGTGCCGGACATCGACTGCGCCGTGGCTTCCAGCTCAGTGGAGGCCGAGGACAAAGCCTGCACCAACGCGCCGACCTTGGATTCGAAGCCCTGCGTCAGATCGTCAAGCATCTTGACGCGCTTGGCCTTCGCTTCGGTCTCGGCAGCGGCCAGGCCGTCGAGACGTTTCTTTTCGACCAGCGCCTCCTTAAACACCTGCACGGCGTCGGCGATCGTGCCGATCTCGGTCTTCTCGCCGCGCGACGGCACTTCGACCGCCAGATCGCCCTGCGACAGCGCCTGCATCGGCTTGACCACCGAAGAGATGCCGCGATCGATGCCCCGCACCAGCGAAATGCCGATCGCCGCGCCGAGCAAGAACACGGCGCCAACGAGACCGATCAGCATGAATTCGGCAGTCGACATCGCGCTCTGGCTGTTCTTCGTCGCTGCTTCGGCGGCCTTGGCGTTCATATCGCTCAGTTCGTCGAGCTTATGATCCGCCGTCAGAAAGAAACTGCCGACTTCAGCAGCCAGTTCGAGTGCCTTGGCATTCTCATGTTTGCGCGAAGCGGCGATAATGTCGCCAATCTTATCGGTGTAAGACTTCCAGCCTTCGCCAAAGGCAACGTAAGCCTCACGTTCGCCAGGCAGGCTGATCAGCGATTCGTAGGAGCGACGCTCGTTCGCAATTTCCTTTGCGATCTCCTGCAATTCCTTTTCGAAGGCCGTCTTCTGCTCATCTGTCAGAGCCGTGATGTGCTTGAGCACCGCCACGCGATATTCGACGAGTGAGGTCTGCAGCGCACCGAGCGACTGCACGCTCGGCAGCGAGTTCGTCGCGATATCGTTCGACAGGTCGCCGATCAGAGCCAGGCGGTTGTAGCTGACGCCCGCGAGCACGGCGAATAACAGGCCGAATGCGGACAGGGTGACGATCAGCTGCTTGCGGATCGACATACGCGCGAAAAAGGACATGGCAGAGCTCCTGGAGCGGAATTTCAGTGGCCGCACTCTGCGCCCGCGCGGCGCGCAAATCTGCTAACCGTTTGTTTTTACTGCCATGCCTTAGGCTGTATCGCGCCGTCTTTCGTACCGACGAAAGGATGGGTCCGATCAGGGCGGTAACCTTTCCTCAACCCTGGCGAACCCTTAAACGCCTGACCGGCTTGTGAATTTGTCTCCTTCCCGGGAGCCCCTATGATGAGCGTCATGACCGAAACAGTCCTGCCCCGCGCCGACCGCACCATCCCCATTCTCAAAGGCATCACGCTGCTGCTGGTCATGGTGCCGGCCCTGATCGCCGCCGCCGACTTCGCGCGCGACATGCTCGGCGCCAAGCCGATCACCGAATTGATCCACCGCAGCGGCGACTGGTCGATCCGCCTGCTGTTCGTCAGCCTGCTCATCACGCCGCTGCGCCAGACCTTCAAGGCGCACGCGCTCGCCTCGGTCCGTCGCATCATCGGCGTCGCCGCTTTCTGCTACATCGCCGCGCATCTCATCGGCTACGCCGCCGATGAGATGTTCGATCTCGGCAAGGTCGCCAGCGAAATCGTCCTGCGCTACTACCTGACCATCGGCTTCGCCGGCCTGGTGCTGATGGCGCTGCTCGCGGCCACCTCGACGGACGGCATGGTGCGCCGGCTCGGCGGCAAGCGCTGGAAGAAGCTGCACCGCCTCGCCTACCTGATCGGCCTGATCGCCGTGGTGCATTTCTTCATGCAGACCAAACTCAACGTTTCGGAGCCCACGGTGATGATGGGGCTCTACGTCTGGCTGATGCTCTATCGCGCCTGGGAGGAATTCATCGGCCGCAACAGCGTGACGACGCTGTGGGGGCTGATCGCGCTCTCCATCTCTGCCGCGCTGTTCACTGCGGTCGGCGAATGGGCCTATTACGCGATTTTCACCGGCATCGACGCCAGCTTGGTGCTGCAAGCCAACCTCACGACCATGGGCGGCCTGCGGCCGACTTGGATCGTGCTGGCGATCACGCTGATCCTGCCGCTCGGCGCGGCGATCTGGCGGCCGCTCGCGCGCTGGCGCAAGGCTCGCGCCGCCTAACAAAAAAAGCCCGGACAAGTCCGGGCTTTTTTTCATTCGCTCAAGCGGCGGCTCAGGCGTTGTAGGCCTCGCCCTTGCCCTTGTGGTAGCCGTAGTACCACAGGCGCATGTCCATATAGCTGATCGGCTCGAACTGCTTCGGCTTGTCGGCCGTGATGCAACTGTCCATCACCTCGATCATGGCGTCGAAGTCGGGGCCGAAGAACACCGGGATCGAATAGCGCTCGAGACCCGAGAGATTGATGACACGATGCTTGGTCGATTTGTAGCGGCCGTTGGTCCAGCGGACCATCAGGTTGCCGGTGTTGACCAGGAGCGTGCCGGGGATGATCTCGACGACCTTCCAATGGCCCGACGGCATCTGCACGGCGAGGCCCGGCACGTTCGACTGGGCGAGGAAGGTGGTCAGGCAATTGTCGGTGTGCGGCGGAATGCCGTACTGGCCGTTGCCCACCTCGGTCTGCGGCGGATAATGCGCCAGGCGCAGGTTGCAATGCGGCTGCTCGAACTTGCCCGCGAAGAAATTGTCCGGCATGCCGACCGAGCGCGCCCACAGCGGCAGCATCGACTTGCCGAGCTTCTCGATGGCCGCATGATATTCGAGCAGCTGCTCGCGAAAGCCCGGCAGATTGTCCGGCCAATTGTTCAGGCCGCAGAAGGGCTTCTTGGCGATCACCGCCGGATCGTCCGGCGTGCGCTCGCGATTGATGATGAAGGACTCGTTCAACGCCGGTTTGACGTTCTTGATGATCGAGCTGTTGGCCGAATGCGGCGCTTCCTTGATCTGGACATAGCCGGCGTTGTCGAGACGCGGCACCTTCATCTTTTCGTCGAGCGGCAGCGCGAAGAAGCGCTGAGCCTGGGCGAACATGCGGTCGATCATGTCCTGCGGAATGCCGTGGTTCTTGAGATAGAAGAAGCCGACGGTTTCGGTCGCTTCGCGCAACCCGGCCGCGACCTTGTCGGCGGCGCCCGGCTTGCCGGCGAAATAGTCGCCGAGATCGATCAGCGGGATCTCTTCGGTCGAATCCGGGTAATCCATCAGCCGGATCAGCTCGGCGTCGTCGGTCGTCTCGACCATCTTCGCGGCGTTGACTTTGGATTCGTCGATCGTGGTCGCCATGGCGTTCTCCTTATCTCCGCGCCCTGCGGCGCGCTCTCTAACTCAGGCCTTCGCGGCTTCGAACCGCTCGGCCGTGCCGATTTCATATTTCTGCGGGCTGGCGTCGGTGCGCCCGCCGTCCTTCGCGCCCTCGACATAGGCCGCGACCTGCAGCAGTTCGAGATCGCCGTCGCCGATGTTCTCGAACCAATAGCGCGAGAAGCGCGGCGTGATGGTGCCTTCATGCGGGCCGAACTCGCCGAGCACCACGTCGTCCGGGCCGTAGAAGCGCACGCGGCCCTTGAGCACCATCCAGAAGGTGTCCATGCGCGTGTGGTAGTGCAGGTTGTTCTCGCCGCCGTCCTTTTTCACCACCTGGACCATGCCTTTGACGATGTCGCTGCGGCCCAGGTTGACGAAGCCCTTGCCGGTGCCCATGCCGTCGGGCTTGGCGTAGGTGTAGGCGTGATTCTTGGCCTCGGCGGCCTGATGCTTGGCTTCCATATCGCCGGCTTTCGCGGCAGCAGTCTCGGTCATGGCGTCCTCCCATGCGGCGCGGCGATGCGCGCAAATGGCATAAGATTATAACAAAGCACAGAATGCGTTGCGCATCATGGCAAATTCGCCCGGACGCGAACCATGAGTATTTCTCCGGCCCGTTGCATATTTTTTGCATTCGCCGATTGAACGAAAGGCGCGACAATCGTTCAGCGCCTTAACGATATTCCGCCCGGCGGAACTTTCGTTTCATAAGAGATAAGGCCTCAAGGGGGATTTGCCGTGACCTTCATTCGCTCGCTGTTCCGTCTCGCCGCGCTCGCCGCTTGCGCCGGCTTCGCCGATTCCGCCGCCGCGCAAGACGTCGCCGCCTTCTACAAAGGCAAGACCGTGCATTCGCTCGTCGGCCTCAGCGCCGGCGGCGGCAACGATCTGCAGATGCGCCTGGTGGCGCGCCATCTCGGCAAGCACATTCCGGGCAATCCGACGGTCGTGCCGCAGAACATGATCGGCGCGGCGGGTCTAGTGATGGCCAATTATCTCTATCGCGCCGCGCCGCAGGACGGCACCTACATCGGCCTGCTGTCGAACACGCTGCCGAGCCGCCAGGCCGTCGGCCTCGATGGCGTGCAGTATGACGCCAGCAAGTTCGGCTGGATCGGCTCGATCTCCAACACGGTGGAAATACTGCTGCTGTGGAAGACCACAGGCGTGATGACGATCGAGGATGCAAAGAAGAAGGAGATCATCGTCGGCGGCGTCGGCACCGGCGGCATCGGCTCGAGCTATCCGCGCATGATCAACGAATTCGTCGGCACAAAATTCAAGGTGATCGAAGGCTATCCCGGCTCGCCGCAGCTCGATCTGGCAGTGGAGCGCGGTGAGGTGTTCGGGCGTGCCCATACCTGGTCGGGCGTCAAAGCGAGCAAGCCCAACTGGCTCGCCAATAAGGATGTGAACATCATCGCCTTCGGCGGCATCAAGCCGGCCGATCTCAACGGCGTGCCGAACCTGGAAGATCTGATTGTCGATCCGGGCAACAGGCAGATCGTCGGCATCGTGCTGGCCGGCCTCAAGCTCGGATACCCTTTCACCGCCACGCCAAACGTGCCGGCGCCGCGCCTGGCCGCGCTGCGCGCCGCCTTCCAGGCGGTGCTGACCGATCCGGAGTTCCTGAAAGAGACCGAGGCGATGAAGATCGACCTGTCGCCGGTCAGCTGGCAGGAGATGACCGCCGTGGTCGATGCGACGCTGACCGCGCCGGCCGAAGTGCGCGAACGCGCCAAGGCGTTCTTCGCTGAGTGATTGGGGCCGAATAATTAAGCGTCGGCCAGGGGATCGTTGGCGAGATCGATGATCTCGATGACGTTGCCGTCGGGATCGTGGAAATAGGCGCTGCGACCCTGGAAGGTGCCGCGGTCGCGCGCTTCTTCCAGGAACACCCGCACGCCGGCTTCGCCGAGCGTCTTGAGCGCGGCGTCATATTCGGCGCCGACGGCAAGAAAGGCCGTGTGGATCTCGTGCCGGTCGGGCGGGTTGGGATCGACCGGCTTTTCCGAATGGGTCAGCACGAACAAGTCGTCGCCGCAGCGCAGGAAGCACATATGCCCACTGCGCCGCACGCGTTTAAAGCCGAGCAGGCCCGTATAGAACGCCTCGGCGCGATCGAGGTCCGTCACCGGAATGGTGAAATGGACCAGTTTGCGTAGCCGCAACATGAAGCGCCTCCCCTGTTGGGCCGACTGTAGCTCAATCTTGCCCAGCACGCTTCGATAGCAAAGCATTGGCTCTGCATTTCGCGCTATGCCCCGGGCATTTCGGCTGATGCACATATGCGAGCGTCGCCCGCAAAAATCATTCCTGGCACATGTTCTGCATAATTTGAAAAAGTCCCGTTTTGCTTCACAGTGATCCACGGGAAGAAACAGGCGGAAGCCGAGCGCCGCAGAGCGCCGCGCCGCCGACGCACAGAAGGAGACATCCGTGACCTATCCGTCAGCCGCCATCCATACCCGCATGTTACGTGCCTCGCTGATCGCCGCGGCCTTCGCCGCCGGCGCCCTCGCCTCCGCGGTCCAGGCGCAATCGGTCGAGGAGTTTTATAAAGGCAAGCAGATGAAGTTCGTCATCCGCTCGGCGGGCGGCGGCGGCTACGACCTCTATTCGCGCCTGATCGCCTCGCACATCGTGCGCCACATCCCCGGCCAGCCCAGCATCATCCCGCAGAACATGCCCGGCGCCGGCGGCATCATCGCTGCCAACTACATGGGCGAGATCGCGCCGAAGGACGGCACGCATCTGACGATGATCAGCCAGGCGCTGGCCATGGACCAGGCGCTCGGCCTGACGCCGAGCTTCAAGGCGGACCTGCGCACCTTCGGCTGGGTCGGCAATCTCGGCGATTCGAACATCCTCAGCTACACCTACGTCACCTCGCCGACCAAGACGATGGCCGACGCCAAAAGCCGCGAAACGACGCTCGGCGCCACCGGCGCGGGCAGCGCCACCACCTGGCTGCCGATCATCTACAACACGTTGCTCGGCACCAAGTTCAAGCTGATCCAGGGCTATAAGAGCGGCCAGGACGTGAAGCTGGCGATGGAGCGCGGCGAAGTGGAAGGCTATGCCGCCAATCCGTGGGCGGCCCTCGCCGCCGCTTCGCCCGAACTGGTGAAGAACAAGCAGCTCAACATCCTGACTCAGGTCGGCGTCGCCCGCGAAAAGGATCTGCCCGACGTGCCGCTGCTCAGCGAGCTGGCGACCGACCAGGACGGCAAGGAGATCCTGACCTGGATCTCCA
Organism: Alphaproteobacteria bacterium; assembly: GCA_035714115.1. GTDB lineage: Bacteria > Pseudomonadota > Alphaproteobacteria > SMXQ01 > SMXQ01 > CAMAVH01. The sequence goes on along the minus strand of DASTMO010000049.1, from coordinate 6,679 downwards.
CCGCCATGGCTGTCGGCCGTCCGATCGGCACCACGCCCGGCGTGCCGAAGGAGCGCCTCGACGCCCTGCGCAAGGCCTTCCTCGACACCATCAAGGATCCGGTCTTCCTCGCCGCCGCCGAAAAAGCCGGCGCGGAGATCAAGCCGATCGACGGCATCACCCTGCAAGGCATGATCGACAGCGTGATGGGTTCGCCCGCCGCGCTGAAGGACAAGGTGAAAGCCGTGATGCCCGATCGCGGCGAGCCGACCTGAGCCTGACTTTCCACTTCAGAGTGCGGGGCGTCCCGCGCGGACACCCCGCATCTTCTTCGCGTAATGCCTGACGAGGACTTCATGAGCACGCTGCAGGTCGAGACCGTCGCGCCGCAAAGCGCGACCGACGAGAACGACAAAAACCCGCTGATCCTGCCGGACCGCATCGACACCTATAAAACCTGGATCGAAAGCCAGGGCATTCCCATCGTTCGCGGCTTCTATGTCGACGTCAACGAGTTGCCGCTCGAACATTGGGAGATGAAGGGCGTGCCGGCGGCCTTCGTCATTCTCGAAGGCACCGGCGGCGTGAACGACGGCTATGTCTGCGAGATTCCTCCGGGCGCCAAGACCAAGCCGCAGCGCCACATGTACGAAGAGACGATCTACGTCACGAAGGGCTACGGCGCGACGACGATCTGGCAGCCGGGCGGCAAGAAGCACACCTTCGAATGGGGTCCGGGCAGCCTGTTCGCCATTCCGCTCAACGCCCATTACCAGCATTTCAATTCAAGCGGCATCGAAGGCGCGCGCTATTACGCGGTGACCAACTGCTGCCTGATGATGAACACCTTTCATTCGGTCGATTACATCTTCAACAATCCCTACGAGTTCCGGGATCGCTTCGACGGCGAGCGCGGCGATTTCTTCAGCGGCGAAGGCAAAATCCAGGGTCGCCTGTTCATGACGACCAACTTCGTGCCCGACGCGCGCAGCATCAAGCTGTACGACTACAGCATGCGCGGCAAGGACAGCACGAACCTGAAGTTCAATCTGGCCAGCCAGTCGATCGGCGCGCATATCTCGGAATTTCCGGTCGGCTCCTACAAGAAGTCGCACCGTCACGGCCCGGGCGCGCATCTCATCATCCTCAATGGCAAGGGCTACACGCTGTTGTGGGAGCCGGGCAAGACCGAGGCGATGAAGGTCGAGTGGAAGCCCGGCACCATCGTCGTGCCGCCCGATCAATGGTTCCATCAGCATTTCAACAGCGGCGCCGAACGCGTGCGCTATCTCGCCATCCATCGCAACAACTGGGCCTACAAGCCGCAGAACAAGAATTCCGAGCTGGCGGCGAGCTACACCAGCATCAAGGACGGCGGCAATCAGGTCGATTTCGAGGACGAGGATCCGCAGATCCATTGCGACTTCCTCGCCGATCTCGAAGCTGCAGGAGCGGCTTGCGTGATGTGCGACTATTACCCGCATTGCCCGAAGAAGAAGCAGGCCTGATCGCGCCGGTACGGCGAAGGACGCTGATCGCAGGGCTTTGCGCCGCCTGATCCGCGACGCGAAACGATCCGTTTCTGGCACGTGCATGCATATTTTGCAAAAATCCCGATTCGGGCCACACTGCCCCTCGGGAGACTTCCAAAAGCCGTGCCGGGCGATGATCGCCCTGAGCGCCGCCGCCGCCATAAGGAGACCGACGTGACTGCCAAACCTTCCCTGCTGCAAGCTGCCTGCTTGTCCCTGCTCGCCCCCGCTCTCGCCGTCGCCGCGTTCGCGGCCGGCAGCCTTAGCGCGCGCGATGCCGCCGCGCAGCAATCGGTCGAAAGCTTCTATAAGGGCAAGCAGATGAAATTCATCATCCGCTCGGCGCCCGGCGGCGGCTTCGACACCTATTCGCGCCTGATGGCGCGCCACATCACCAAGCACATCCCCGGCCAGCCGACCATGCTGCCGCAGAACATGCCGGGCGCCGGCGGCATCACCGCCGCCAATTACATGGGCGAGATCGCGCCGAAAGACGGCACACATCTGACGATGATCGGCCAGGCGCTGCCGATGGACCAGTCGCTCGGCCTGACGCCGACCTTCAAGGCGGACCTGCGCAGCTTCGGCTGGGTCGGCAATATCGGAGATTCGAACGTGCTGACCTACGTCTGGCACACCTCGCCGACCAAGACGATGGCCGACGCCAAGAAGAAGGAGACGACGCTCGGCGCCACCGGCGCGGGCGACACCTCTTCGTGGATCCCCGCGGTCTACAACAAGGTGCTCGGCACCAAGTTCAAGATCATCGACGGCTACAAGAGCGGCAGCGAAGTGAAGCTGGCGATGGAGCGCGGCGAAGTGGAAGGCTTCGGCAGCAATCCCTATTCAGCGCTGATGTCCGCCTCTCCGCAGTTGGTGCGCGACAAGCAGATCTCGATCCTAGTGCAGGTCGGCGTGCGCAAGGAAAAGGATCTGCCCAACGTGCCCCTGCTCAACGAGTTGGCCGACAATGCCGACGACAAAGCGGTGCTCGACTTCATCAGCAAGGCGCTGGCCGTCGGCCGCCCGATCGGCACCACGCCGGGCGTTCCGGCCGAACGCGTCACCGCGCTGCGCAAGGCGTTCGACACCACGCTGACCGATCCGGATTTCATCGCCGACGCCACCAAGATCGGCGCCGAGATCAATCCGATGAACGGCGAGGTGCTGCAGGCGCTGGTCGGCGAAGTGATGGGTGCGCCGCAGTCGATCAAGGACAAGGTCAAGGCCGTGCTGCCCGATCGCGCCGCCAACTGAGAACGGCCAAAAGCGCAAAAGAAAGGGCGCTCTTCGGAGCGCCCTTTTCGTTTGCGCTTTTCTGAAGGCGGCAAGCCCGTTACTTTGGGCGAAACGTTCATCAGCCGCGGATAGACACATGCGCCGGTTTGCCTGGGCCCACCTGCCCGACAACCAACTGCTGCAATTGCGCATCAAAGATCTGAAAGTCACCGTCGAGGGGACGTGGCTGGAGGACTGCGTCGCGGAACTGCATGAAGAGCTCGCCGAGCGCGGCCTCAACCTCTTCAAGCCCCATGTCTGGATTTCCGACGAATGGTTCAGCCCGGACACCACGCCGGGCATCGCCATTCCGTTCTACCTCGCACATCCGCGCCTCATGCGCCTCGAGCGCAAGAAGATCATCGACGTCGAGGGCGGCACCCGCGCCGAATGCCTCCAGATCCTGCGGCACGAAGCGGGCCATGCCATCCGCACCGCCTACGCGCTTCATCGCCGCCGCGCTTGGCAGCAGATCTTCGGACCGGCATCGAAAAAGTACCCGAGCTATTACAAGCCCAATCCGGCAAGCAAGAATTTCGTCGAGAACCTGCGCCTATGGTACGCCCAAAGCCACCCCGACGAAGACTTCGCCGAGACCTTCGCCGTCTGGCTCAAGCCGCGCTCGGGCTGGCGCAAGCGCTACGAAGGCTGGGGCGCGCTCAAGAAGCTCGAATTCGTCGATGCGCTGATGGCCGAGATCGCCAGCGAGCGCCCGACCCTGCGCAAAAAGCTGATCGTCGATCCGGCCAGCTCGATCCGCCGCACCCTGGCGGAACATTACGAGAAGAAGCAGGCGACCTATCTGCTCGATCCGTCAAAGGCCTACGACAAGGAATTGCTGCGCGTCTTCTCCAATTCGCCGCGTCACGCCCGCGCCAAGGCCGCCTCCAGCTTCATCCGCGAGCACCGGGCCGATATCCGCCCTGTCGTCTCGAAATGGACCGGCGAATACCAGTTAACCCTTGATTCGATTCTGGACGATATGATGGCGCGCTGCCGGGAGATGAACCTGCGCGCGCCCGGCCCGCAGAAGAAACTGCTCAACGATCTCACCGTCATGGTGACGGCCCAGACGGTGCACGCGCTCTACAGGCCGTCACGGAGGCAATGGTACGCATTATGAAGCGGCTCCGCGTCCTGGTGCTCATGCACCCGGACTTGATCCCCCCGGATTCGATCAAAGGCTACAGCGAGCAGGAAAGCTACGTCTGGAAGACCGAATATGATGTCGTCAGCACGCTGCGAAAAGCCGGCCATGAGGTGCGCCCGCTCGGCGTGCAGGACGAGCTCAAGCCGATCCGCGACGCCATCGAAGAGTGGAATCCCCATGCGGTGTTCAACCTGCTCGAGGAATTCCACGGCGACACCGCTTACGACCAGAACGTCGCCAGCTATCTCGAGCTTTTGCGCATTCCCTACACTGGGTGCAATCCGCGCGGCATGATGCTAGCGCGCGGCAAAGATCTGTCAAAGAAGCTGCTCAGCTATCACCGCATTCCGGCGCCGCAATTCGCCGTCTTCAAGAAGGGCCGCGCCGTGCGCCGCCCGCCCAAGCTCAAATTGCCGCTGATCGTGAAAAGCGTCAGCCAGGACGCCTCCGTCGGCATCGCCCAGGCGTCGGTCGTCGACAGCGACGAGAAGCTCGCCGAACGCGTGCGGCTGATCCACGAGCGCATCGGCAGCGACGCCATCGCCGAGCAATATATCGAAGGGCGCGAGCTCTATGTCGGCGTGATGGGCAATCAACGCATCAAGGCGCTGCCGATCTGGGAATTGCGCTTCGAGAACCTCGCCAAAGGCCAGCGCCCGATCGCCACCGAACGCGTGAAGCACGATCCCGACTATCAGGAAAAGCGCCTGATCATGCAAGGGCCGGCCGAGGATTTGTCGCCGGAGCTGCGCGCCAGCATCATCCGTGCGGCCAAGCGTATTTGCCGCATCCTCGAACTCGACGGCTATGCCCGCGTCGATTTCCGCCTGTCAGCCGAAGGCGTGCCCTATTTTCTCGAGGCCAACCCAAACCCGGAGATCGCCGAGAGCCAGGAATTCGCCCAGTCGGCGCTGCACGATGGGGTCAGCTACCCCGAACTGCTGCAGCAGCTTTTGGCCATGGCGATCAAGCGCCAAGCAGTTAAAAACGGCTAGAAACAGTCAAAACGCGCATAGTTTTACCCGGCTTCGCTCTGGAACTCTGGCGGTAAATGAGCGTTAAACATTGTTCAAGATTTAAACCTGCTCTATCGCAGGTCCGTCGCTAAGAGACGATAATGGTGACTACCGCCAACCGAATCGCGCCGCCGACAGACGATCGCTATCGTCTCCTGGTCGAATCGATTCAGGACTACGCCGTGTACATGCTCAGTCCCGAAGGGCTGGTGACGAGCTGGAACGCCGGCGCCGAGCGCATCAAGGGCTATTCGCCCGATGAGATCGTCGGCCAACATTTCTCGAAATTCTATACGCCGGAAGACCGTGACGCCGGCCTGCCACAGCGGGCGCTCGAAACCGCCTTGCGTGACGGCAAATTCGAGATCGAAGGCTGGCGCTTGCGCAAGGACGGCACGCGCTTCTGGACTCATGCGCTCATCGATCCAATCCGCGCGCCGGACGGCACGCTGCTCGGCTTCGCCAAGATCACGCGCGACCTGACCGAGCGCAAACTGGCCCAAGAAGCGATCAAACGCAGCGAGGAGCAGTTTCGCCTCCTCGTGCAGGGCGTCACGGATTACGCCATCTACTTTCTCAGCCCCGAAGGGCTGGTGACGAATTGGAACACCGGCGCCGAGCGCATCAAGGGCTATTCGCCCGAGGAGATCATCGGCCAGCATTTCTCGAAATTCTATACGCCCGAGGAGCAGGCCGCGAACGCGCCGCAGCGCGCTTTGGCGACGGCCTTGGCCGAAGGCCGCTGCGAACGCGAGGGCTGGCGCGTACGTAAGGACGGCACCCGTTTCTGGGCCCATGTCATCATCGATCCGATCTATGACGCCGGCCGCCATATCGGCTTCGCCAAGATCACGCGCGACGTGACCGAACGCCTCAACACCCAGCAAGAGCTCGAAAGCGCCCGCGAAGCGCTGTTCCAATCGCAAAAGATGGAAGCCATCGGTCAGCTGACCGGCGGCATCGCCCACGACTTCAACAACCTGCTCATGGCCGTGCTCGGCAGCCTCGAGTTGGCGCGCAAGCGCATGAGCGAAGATCCGCGCGTCACGCCGTTGCTCGAAAACGCCGTGCAGGCGGCCAAGCGCGGCGCTTCGCTGACCCAGCGCATGCTCGCTTTCGCCCGTCGCCAGCAGCTCGATCTCAAGCCGGTCGATATTCCTGCGCTATTGAATGGCCTCACCGAGCTGGTGGATCGCACGCTCGGCCCGCAGATCATCGTCGAAGCCAGCTTCGCGCCGGGTCTGCCGGCGGTGATGTCCGACGAGAACCAGATCGAGATGGCGCTGCTCAATCTCGCGCTCAACGCCCGCGACGCCATGCCGCAAGGCGGCAAGCTGCGAATTTCGGCGACGGCCGAGCATGTCCATGAAGGCCACGTGACGGGCCTGCCACCGGGCCATTACATCTGCCTCGCCGTCGCCGATAACGGCAGCGGCATGGATGAAGAAACGCTCGGCCATGCTATCGAGCCGTTTTTCACCACGAAGGGCGTCGGCAAAGGCACAGGCCTCGGTCTGCCGATGATCCACGGCTTGGCCGAGCAGTCGGGCGGCCGCCTGATCCTCAAGAGCCGGGTGGGCGAAGGCACGACCGCACAATTGTGGCTGCCCGCCGCGGCCAGCCTGGCGACTGCAATCGATGTCCCGCGGTCGAACGCGCCAGCGCCGAGCGCGGCGCGGTCGCTCATCGTTCTCGCGGTCGATGACGACGCGCTGGTGCTGATG
>DASTMO010000048.1:0-6115 GCA_035714115.1 Alphaproteobacteria bacterium | reverse complement strand
ACAAGCACGGCGGCATCCTGCCCTACGTGCTGCGCGGCATGCTCGCGGCCTAAGGCCCGCTCTCGGCAGACAAGCGGCGTCCGGCTCCGGCCGGGCGCCGTTTCTTTTTCGCGTGGCATTTCATCCTGATTTTTCGGGCTTTTCCGGCCCTGGCTCTCACCGATTCGTGAAGCCTCTTGACTGGAAGACGCGCAGGGCAACGAATAGCTTTCTAGGATGACCGCAACAGCCTCCATAACCGGCCTGACCGCCCTACGCGCGAGCCTCGCTTTGCGCGGCACCATGCTCGCCGCGTTGGCGGGCGCCTCGCTCGCGCTCGGCGATACGCCGCGCGCCGAGGCAGCCCAGGCCGAGCCGTTGGTCGTGGTCGAGCTGTTCACCTCGCAAGGTTGCGCCTCCTGCCCGCCGGCCGATACCTATCTGTCGGAGATCGTGCAGCGCAAAGGCGTACTCGCGCTGTCGCAGCATGTCGATTACTGGAACTACATGGGCTGGAAGGATCCGTTCTCCAGCGCCATGGCGAGCAAACGCCAGAAGGCCTACGCCAACAGTCTCGGCGCGCGCTACGTCTATACGCCGCAGATCGTCGTGGACGGCAAAGCGCAAGACGTCGGCTCCAATCGCGAAGCGGTCGAAGCGATGCTCGTCGATGCGCGTCGCGCCATCGACAAGAAGCTGCCGCTGCGCGTCTATCCCGGCGCGATCAACGAAGTGAAGCTGGTGCTGCCCGCCGCGCCCGCGCCGGCCAAGGGCGAGCCCAACCACAGCCCGCGCGCCGCCACCATCTGGCTCGTCGCCTATGACGGATCGCACACCAGCGCCGTCGAGCGCGGCGAGAACCGCGGCAAGACGCTGACCAATTACAACGTCGTGCGCGCCATGCGCCCGGTCGGCGAATGGGAAGGCAAGGCCCAGACGCTGATGCTGAACCTGGCCGGCGAGATTGCCGCTGGCTACGGCAACGCCGCCGTGCTGCTGCAGGTCGGCAAAGTCGGCCCGATCATCGCCGCCGCCCGCCTGCCGATGCCGCTGACCGGCCCGGAACAGCCCGGGAACTGAGCCTGCGGCTCGGCTCTGCGCCGGCCTTGCTTTCTGCGCGCCTCCGCACGATCTTTGCGCCATGACTGCTGCCGATTCCAAGGTCGTGGCCGTGTTGGGGCCGACCAACACCGGCAAGACCCACCTCGCCATCGAGCGCATGCTCGGCCACCGCACCGGCATGATCGGCTTTCCGCTGCGCCTGCTGGCGCGCGAGAATTACGACCGCGTGCGCGCCATCAAGGGCGTCGAGGCCGTGGCGCTGGTGACGGGCGAAGAGAAGATCGTCCCGGCGCGCGCCACCTATTTCTTCTGCACCGTCGAATCCATGCCGCTCGAACGCGAGGTCGGCTTCCTCGCCATCGACGAGATCCAGCTCTGCGCCGACCGCGAGCGCGGCCATATCTTCACCGACCGCCTGCTGCATGCGCGCGGCCGCGACGAGACGATGTTCCTCGGTTCGGACACGATGAAGCCGCTAATTCAGCGCCTGGTGCCGAACGTCGAGTTCATCGCCCGGCCGCGCTTCTCGCAGCTCACATACGCCGGGCCGAAGAAGATCACGCGCTTGCCGCCGCGCAGCGCGACCGTGGCTTTCTCGGCGGCCGACGTCTACGGCATCGCCGAGCTGATTCGCCGCCAGCGCGGCGGCGCGGCGGTGGTGCTCGGCGCGCTCTCCCCGCGTACGCGCAACGCCCAGGTGGCGATGTTCCAGGCCGGCGAGGTGGATTATCTCGTCGCCACCGATGCCATCGGCATGGGCCTGAACATGGACGTCAATCACGTCGCCTTCGCCGGCGTGCGCAAGTTCGACGGTCATGCCATGCGGCCCTTGCAGCCGAACGAGCTCGGCCAGATCGCCGGGCGCGCCGGCCGCCATATGAACGACGGCACCTTCGGCACCACGGCCGATGTCGGCGCGCTCGAGCCGCATGTTATCGACGCCATCGAGAACCATCGCTTCCCGACGGTCAAAAGCATCTTCTGGCGCGCGCGCGAACTGAACTTCTCCTCGATCGAGGCGCTGAAGAAATCGCTCGACGCGCCGCCCGAGATGGCCGACCTGATCCGCAAGGGCGATGCCGACGACCAGTTGGCGCTGGCGCAGCTCGCGGGGGACCGCGACATCGCCAAACTGGCCGACCGGCCCTCGCGTCTGAAGCTGCTATGGGAAGTCTGCCAAGTGCCGGACTTCCGCCATGCCTTGGGCGAAGCCCATGGCCGGTTGCTCGCCCGCATCTTCCAGCATCTCGTCGGGCCGGAGGGTTGCCTGCCCGAAGACTGGGTGGCCGGCCAGATCACGCGGCTCGACCGCACGGATGGCGATATCGACACCCTGACGGCGCGCATCGACCATGTCCGCACCTGGAACTACATCGCCCAGCGCGACGGCTGGACCAGGGATCCTCTGCAATGGCAGGGGCTGGCCCGCACCCTGGAAGACCGGCTGTCGGACGCCCTGCACGAGCGCCTGACCCAGCGGTTTGTCGATAAGCGCGCCGCTGTGCTGACCAAACGGCTGCAGGATCCCGGCGCGTTATATTCTTCGGTGGGGACCGATGGCGGGGTCGCCGTGGAGGGCCATTATGTCGGCCAGCTCGCGGGATTTCGCTTTCGGCCCGATTCGGCGGTACAACATCCCGACGACCGGCGCGCCGCGCGCGCGCTGGTCCATGCGGCGGGGCGCGCGCTCCGCGGCGAGATCGCGAAACGAGTGGCGGACATGACGCAAGACAACACCCCTGGTGAGATTTCCCTCGAGGCCGACGGCAAGCTTTTGTGGCGCGGCGAAGCCGTCGCCGATCTCGGCCCCGGCCGCGACATGCTGAGCCCCGAGGTGCGTCTGCTGCCGAGCGATCTGTTGGATGGCGAGCAGCAAGCGGCGCTCAAGCAGAAGCTGACCGACTGGATCGCCAAACGGCTGCAGCGCGATGTCGGTCCGCTCCTCGCCTTGCGCGGTGCGAGCGAGAACGCCGAATTGCCCGGCGCGTTGCGCGGGCTGTTGTTCCAGATCATGGAAGGCCTCGGCACGGTGCAGCGCGATGCGGTGGCGGCGCAGCTCGGCGCGCTCGACGAAGAGGGCCGCAAGAAGCTGGCGCAACATGGGGTGCGCGTCGGCGCGCTGCATCTGTTCATGCCGCAATTGTTCGGCGGCCGCGCCGTGAAGAAGCGCGCGCTGTTGTGGAAAGTGTTTCATGCAGACGCGCCGGCTTTGCCGCCGCTGCTGCTCGCCGGCCAGGCGAGCGTCGCGCTTGATGGTGAAGGCGCCAAGCCGAGCGCGGAGCAACTGCGCGCCGTCGGCTACATGGGCTTCGGTTCGCGCGCCTTGCGCCTCGATCAGGCCGAGAAGTTCGCCTATGCGCTGCGTTCGCTTGGGCGCCAAGGCCCGTTCCCGCCGAACGACGAGCTGGCCGCGCTGGCCGGCGTCATGCTCGGCGAATTGCCGGCGATGGTCACCTCGCTCGGCATCAAGCTGCTCGCCGCGGCGGACGGCAGCGTGCTGTTCAACGGCCGTTCGCCGAAAGCGCGCCGCGCCATGGGCAACAAGGCGGGCAACAAGCCCAAGAAGGCGGAGCCTGCTCAGAACAGACAGCAGGATCAGCGCCAGGACACGCCGGCGCCGCAAGAGACGAGCGCGGAAACCAGCGCGGAAACGCCCGTAGTTGAAGCCTCTATCGAGGGCGAATCTGTCGCGACTGAAGCGGCATCGGCTGAAGGTGCCGGCGATGCGCCGGCCAAGAAGAAGCGTCGCCGCCGCCGCAAGAAGAAGCCGGTGGGCGAGGGCGCGGCTGTCGCGACATTGACTGAAGTTGCTGCGAGCGAAGCTGCCGCGTCTGAAAGCGGTGACGTCGCCGCGTCGGTTGTCGAAGGTGACACCGCTTCCGAAGCCGCGCCGACCGAAGTGCCATCGAATGAAGCTGCGGCCGAGGGCGCCGCGCCGGCGGCCGATGCGGCGAAGAAGAAGCGTCGCCGCCGCCGCAAAAAGAAGCCGGAGGGTGCTGTCGGCGCCGATGGCGCGACGGTTGCTGCTGCGCCGGCTGCGAAACCGAAGGCGGAGCGACCGAAAAAAGTTTGGATCATTCCGCCGATGAAGGAGCCGGCGCCGCGCCCCGAAGGCGCGCAGGCAAAGCCGCGCGAAGATCGTCCGCGATCCGACCGTCCGCGAGACGGCAAGCCGCGCGATAGCAAGTCTTTTGGCGATCGCCCTCGCGATGCCTCCTTCAATAACAAGGGGCCTAGAGGGCCGCGCCGCGAGGATCGTGGCGACCGCGCGCCGCGCAGCTACAGCGATCCCAAGCCGAGCGTCGATCCCGATTCGCCTTTCGCCAAGCTTGGCGCGCTGCTCGCCGCCAAGAAGTCGCGCGAGCCGAGCGAGTCCTAAGGCGGCATGGCGGAAGGCGTCGCTTCTCAACGTCTCGACAAATGGCTGTGGTGCGCGCGCTTCTTCAAGACGCGGGCGCTCGCCAGCGATTTTTGCGAAGCGACGGGCCTGCGGATCGGCGCGCAGGGCGGTCCGGCGCAGCCGGTGCGCAAGGCGCATTACGCCATTCGCGTCGGCGACGTGCTGACCTTCGTGCTGGGTCATGGCGCGGCCAAGGGCCAGGTGCGGGTGCTGCGTGTCAAAGCTTTAAGCGAGCGCCGCCTGTCGCCGCCGCTTGCCGCCGAACTCTATGAGGATCTCGCGCCGCCCGCCGAGCGGGGGCCGCGCCCGCCCGAGGAGGAACCGGTGGCGCCGCGCGATCCCGGCGCCGGCCGGCCGACGAAAGCAGATCGCCGGGCGATCGCCCGGCTTAAGAATGACTAGGCGCGCCTTTGGCGCGACAGAACCACTAAACACGCAGTTCAACCTGTAAAATCAGATAGATTTTACAGAGCGGCTTGTGGGAGCAGTTGCGGCGCTGGGGGCGCTGTGATACTCCCCTGCCACCCAACACACGTGCTGTTCGAGAGCCAGGATCGCGCCATGACCTACGTCGTCACCGACAACTGCATCCGCTGCAAATACATGGATTGCGTCGAAGTCTGTCCGGTGGACTGCTTCTACGAGGGCGAGAACATGCTCGTCATCAATCCGGAAGAATGCATCGATTGCGGCGTCTGCGAGCCCGAATGCCCGGCCGAGGCGATCCTGCCGGACAGCGAAGCCGGTCTGGAGAAGTGGGTCGAGCTCGGCCGCGAATATGCCGGCCAGTGGCCCAATATCACCCGCAAGAAGCCGGCGCCGGCCGATGCCGACGCCATGAAGGGCGTCGAGGGCAAGTTCGAGAAGTTCTTCAGCCCCAAGCCGGGCGGTCAGGACTGAACTCCCAAAAACATCGTTTCATGAAATGAAACGATGTGCGGGCGCTGCTCAGCCGGCAGCTGGATCGTTTTTCCTCTCGAAGTACTTTTATTATTTTAAATCAGTAACTTGCCGCAATTCCCCGGCGTGGGGCGGCAAGGCTGTTATTTTGCGCCTTTTTCTGTTACAATTTTTTGCAATGACGCCGGGTGCCTGAGCCCCTGGCGAATGCTTCGGTCGGCGGCCCCAACCGGCGGCGGAAGTTCTCTCTTCGAAACAAAACAGGCATCGGCGGCCCGCCCTCGAACGGTCGCCTCCGAATGGCCGACTGAAGGGGTTCGCGTTTCGGCCCGACCCCCGGATTCATGGCCATCATGGTTTTGTCCGCGGGTCAGCCGCAAGGAGCGCATCGTGCCCAGCCCGTCGAAAAAGCCCAGTTCGTCGAAAAAGAAGGTGACCGTGAAGAAGCCCGCCGCCGGCAAGAAGCCAGCCCCGAAGCCGACGCCCGCCAAGAAATCCGCCGCCCCGAGCAAGATCAAAGCCGTGGCCAAGAAAATCGTCGCCGCGGTGAAGAAGCCGGTGGCCAAGAAAGCCGCCGCCGCGCCCGTCAAAGCTGCCGCTAAGAAGCCGGAACCGGCGCCCGCCAAGAAGGTCGAGGCCGCGAAGCCCGCGCCCGCCAAAAAGGTCGAGGCCGCGAAGCCCGCGCCGGTTGCCAAAAAGCCCGAGCCCGCCAAGAAGCCCGAGCCGGCGAAAGCAGCGCCTGCGCCCGTGCCGGTGAAAAAACCCGAACCTCCA
>DASTMO010000047.1:0-5768 GCA_035714115.1 Alphaproteobacteria bacterium | reverse complement strand
TCCGCGACGACCGGCGGATCGATCACGCTGACCGCTTCGGCCAGCCTGTTCACGGCGAACGATGTCGGCCGATCCGTGCGCATGAAGCACACGAGCACCTGGGGATGGGCGAGAATCCTGGCCTATACAGATGCGACGCATGTGACGGCATCGGTGCAATCGACGCTCGGCGGGACCACGGCGACGGCGGCATGGCAGTTCGGCGCCTGGCAGCAGGCCGGCAGCTATCCGGCTTGCGTGTCGTTCTACGAGGAGCGGCTGTTCTTCGCCGGTTCGCGCGACAAGCCGCAGACGATCTGGGCGTCGCGCTCGGGCGATTTCGAGAATTTCGCGCCGACCGAGACCGACGGCACGCTGGCCGACGATTGCGCGCTCAGCTTCACCATCGCCACCGATCAGGTCAACGCCATCCGCTGGCTATCGCCCGGCGCGGTGTTGGCGGTCGGCACGGTGGGCGGCGAATTCACCTTGCGCGCCTCGGCGCAGGACGAGCCGCTGACGCCGGCCAACGTGCAGGTCAAACGCCAGACAACGCGCGGCTGCGCCTATCAGCCGCCGATCCAGGTCGATTCGGTCGTGCTGTTCCTGCAGCGCGCGGGCCGCAAGATCCGCGAGTTCGTCTTCGCCTTCGAAACCGACGGCTATCAGGCGCCCGACTTGACGCTGCTCGCGGAACATCTGACGCGCGGCGGCGGCAAGCAGATGGCCTATATGCGCGAGCCGGACTCGACCCTGTGGGCAGCGCGCGCCGATGGGCTTTTGCTTGGCATGACCTATGAGCGGCCGCAGGAAGTCGTGGCTTGGCATCGCCATATCCTCGGCGGCGCGTTCGGCGATGGACCGGCCAAGGCGGAATCGCTGGCCGTCATTCCGGCGCCGGGCGGCGGCGAGGACCAGCTCTGGCTCGCGGTGGCGCGCACCATCGGCGGCGAGACGCGCCGCCATATCGAGTTTCTCGAAGCGCCGTTCGAGGAAGGACAAAGCCAGGCGGACGCCTTCTTCGTCGATTGCGGCCTGACCTACGATGGCGCACGAGCGGATGTGATTGCAGGGCTCGATCATCTGGAGGGCGAGACGGTCGCGGTTCTCGCCGACGGCGCGGTGCATCCCGAGCGCCTGGTGGGCGGCGGCGAGATCGAACTCGATTGGCCCGCCGCCAAGGCGCAGGTCGGCCTGCCTTATCGCTCGCGGCTGCAGACCATGCGCTTCGAAGCCGGCGCGCAGGACGGCACGGCGCAAGGCAAGACGGCGCGCATTCATGCCGCCACCGTGCGCCTGTGGAACAGCCTCGGCGTCAAGCTCGGCGCCGACGATGCTTTGGAGACGCTGCCGTTCCGCAATTCGTCCGACGCGATGGACGCGCCGCCGGCTCTCTTCACCGGCGACAAGCGCGTGGCTTTTCCGAAAGGCTACGGCACGGCGCCGCGCGTCACCGTGGCGCAGGATCAGCCGCTGCCGCTGACGGTGCTGGCGATCATGCCGCGCCTCAACGTGTTCGACGGTTAGCCATGGCGATCGTCATCGCGCCGTTCACGCAGGCGCATCTGGCGGCCATCGCGCCCGGGCGCTTCGACGCCATCGCTGCCGAAGGATTGGATCTTGCCGCGCTGGCGGCCTCGCGCGCCGACATCGGTCCGGCTTGGACGGCCGTGGCAGACGGACGCGTGCTCGGTTGCGCCGGCATCGTGCCGCTGTGGCGCGGCGTCGGGGCCGGTTGGCTCTACGCTGCCGACGAGATGCGGCGATATCCCGTCGCGCTGCATCGAACTGTGCTGCGCGGCATCGCGGCGGCCGAAGTCGGCCTTGGTCTGCACAGGCTGCAAATTTCCGTGCATGAGGATTTCGCCGCGAGCTTGGCCTGGGTCGTGCGGCTCGGCTTCGCCTGCGAAGGCGCGATGCCGGGTTACGGGCCGAACGGCGACAATTATATCCGTTACGCGAGGGTTACATGACGACAGTGGAAATCGCGCTGGCTGCCTTGAGCGCCGCCAGCACCGTGGCGCAGGGTGTCGCCGCCAACAACACGGCGCGTGCTCAGGCGCAGGCGATGCGCCAGAACGCCGACATCATCCGCCAGCGCGCAGCGGTGGAAGAAGACAAATACCGCCGCCAGACAAGCAAGCTGCTCGGCCGCCAGCGCGCGCTGTTCGCTAACGCCGGCGTGAATCTCGACGGCTCGCCCCTGCTGGCGCAGGAGGAGACGGCGGCGAACGCCGAGCTCGAGGCGCTGACCATGCGTCATACGGGGGATTTGGAAGCCGCCAATCAATTAAACCAGGCGATGCTGACGCGGCTGAAGGGCCGCACGGCGCTGGTCAGCGGCTTCACGGGAGCGGGGGAAAGCCTGCTCGGCAGCTACGTCAGCTATGACCGCGAGCAAAAGCGTTTGACGCAAAGCAAGCCGGCGACACCAAGCGGGGAGAAAGAGCGATGAGGGCGGATGCGATGGCGACGGGGTATGCCAGTTCCGGCCTGTCGGCCATGCCGAGCATCGAGGTCGCGCCGGAGCTTTATGCGCCGCTGCCGTCGCCGGACGACCCGGCTTCGCTCACCCGGATGCGCGACGACAGCGACTTCGGCCTGCGCGCGGCCCGCGAAGCGACGGCGCTGGCCGGCCGTTTGATCGACGCGCCGCCGGACATGGCCAAAGGCCTGACTCGCGCACTGCTGGAGCGGTTCGACGAGGAGAGCGCGGCGCTGGCGGAGGGCGCGCCGACGCCGCTGGCGGAGAGCGATGCGCGCGCGGCGATCGGCCGCGCGCGGGGGCGATTGCTGGATTGGGCTCTGCCGCAGGAAGCGGCGGCGCGTACGGTGGCCCGGCGGAAAGGGTTGGTCGGCGCCTTGGCGCAGTTTCGGGCAGCGGCAGCGGCCGATCCAGACATGGTGGATGCCTTTCACGCGGAAGGCGCCGCAGCGATCAAGAACGCAGGTCCTTGGCTGGGCGCCGATGAAGCGGGGTGGCTTGGCGATCAGTGGCGTCAGGAAATTTACAGCAACAGTCTTATTCATCTGATCGATAGATCTCCGAAGGAGACCGCCCGCTACCTGGCGGAACATGCCTACGAAAATTTGCTCGATAAACCTCGGCAGACTGCATTGCTGCAGCGGGCCGAATGGCTCGTCCAGGCGAACTCTCACGACGATGCGCGGTCGCAACGGCGCGCGGCCGATCAGGCGGATTTGCAACGCCAGGCGGGCCGTTGGAAATTCCATGCCGATTTCGCTCGCGCTTTGCGCGATGGCACCGCGCAATACAAAACGATCTATGAGGCTTTCGAGGCGGGTCAGGTTTCGGAGAGCGACCGCAACACATATGAGGACCGCTTACGCGCCAGGGACGCTGCTGACATGCAGGAGCGGGACCGCATCGCTTCGGTCAATCGGTTGCTGGACGGCGATGAGTCCGTGCGGCCATCTGTCGGCGATATCAGCGCGCATTACAGAGCCGTGATGCAGCCCATCATCGAGCAGACGCCGAGCGAGGATCGCGGCAGAATCTATCTCGATTATTTGAAGAAATTGGAACATCACGACGTCGATTATGACGAGAACGAAGGCAGCGTGGATATCGATCTGACGCCGCCGACGGACGAAGCGGTCGATCCTCAGGCCATGCATGCCATGCTCGATTATGATCCGAATGGCGATAGCGAAGCGGTTCTATCCTTGTCGGATTTGCAGAATGCCGCGAGAGTCGGCTTGAATGCGCACGTTGCCTTTCAGTCCACGGAAGAGTTATTCGTAGGCTTGCCGACCCATAACACGCCAGCCGACGCATTTCGTCATGCCTATTGGAATTTCGTCATGATGCGCGGCCGGATCAGTTCGTCTGGGGAATACGGCCCTGAAAAAGTCAAAAAGTTCACCGACGCTCACGAAGTCGAGAAGGTGCAGGAAACCTATGCCGATATCCGGGGCAGGGAGTACGGCTCGCAATCCGAGGATGAACGATTGATGGACCTGTACAACAATGAGGTGGGACGTCGGCTTGCGTTGCTGCCGGAAAATCGCCATGTCGATCCGAGAAAGATCATCCTGCGCGCTCTAGCTGAGGGCAAATTGCAGACAAGGAAGATGACCATCATGCCGGGTAAAAATACCCGGTAATCGGCCTATCCTTGCCTTAAGATTCTTAAGAGGTAACATGATGGCCCGCCTAAACGGTATTCGGAGCTTCTGACATGGCACGGGAGCCACTCCCCCCAATTCCCGTCTCCTTACCCGTCGATTGGTTCGCGCGGGTCGTTTTGATTTTCCTCGATCTCTACGGACTTTTGACCACGGCGGTTTTGGCATGGTTGGCCTGGCTCCATCTCCTCGGAGGGGCTTCATGAAAATTTCTGGAAGCTTCCCCAGCTTCTTTAGATCAAGGCTGTGGCGCTGCCTCGTGGTTTTTAACCGTTGCATGGCCGTGATCGGGCTGATTTTGACATTCGTGCTTGTGATCCCTTTGATGGTCATGATGGGCCTCACGTCTGGAATGGATTGATTTGGCTCACCGGCATTTTTGGCGCCGCGCATGATTGATGCGCGGCGTTTTTTCATTTCACAGGAGACCTTCATGAGCTTTCTCGCGCCCAGTCCGCCGTCTCCGCCGCCGCCCGCTTCGGTGCCGACTGCCGATGATCCGGCAGTCGAGGAGGCGCGGCGCAAGCAGCAAATCGCCGCGCGCCTGCGCCAAGGCCGCAGCGCCACCATCCTGACCGGCGGCCTCGGTCTGGCCGATCCGGCGCCGGTGGCGCGCAAGACGCTTCTTGGTGAATAGCGCGCCTCCGGCGCGACTGGGCGAATAGCGCCGCACGCGCCTCTCCCTGTCACTTCGCAAGCGCCCGTAGGGCGCTTTTTTCATGCCTTCTTCACGGAGAATTCCATGACCGAACCCTCTGCGGGCGGCGCGTCCGCGCGCGCGTCTGCCGACGCCGGCGAACTCTTGCGCCGGCTCGGCGAACTGCAGGCCAAGCGCGCCACCTGGGAGCATCACTGGCAGGAGTTGGCCGACCATGTGTTGCCGCGCCGCGCTGAGATCGTGCGCCACGGCAGCCCCGGCGAAAAGCGCATGGGCAAGCTGTTCGACGCCACGGCGATCCAGGCCAACGAACTGCTTGCTGCGGCGCTGCACGGCATGCTGACCAGTCCGGTTTCGCCCTGGTTCGAGCTGGCGCTCGGCGACGCCAAGCGGATGCAGGAGCCGGGCGTCGCCGCCTGGCTCGAAGAGAGCGCGCGCCGTCTGCACAGCGCCTTCAACGCTTCCAACTTTCAGACCGAGATGCACGAGCTCTATCTCGATCTCGGTTGTTTCGGCACGGCGGCGCTGTTCATTGAGGGAGATCCCGAAGCGCTGCTGCGGTTTTCCTGCCGGCCGCTGTCGGAGATCCATGTCGGCCAGGATGTGCAGGGACGCATCGACACGGTGTTTCGCCGCTTCTCCTTCACCGCGCGTCAGGCGGTGCAGCGTTGGGGCGAGGCGGCAGGGCCGCGCCTCGCCAAGCTCGCCGCGCGCGATCCCGACGCTGAAAGCGACATCCTGCATGCGGTCTTTCCGCGCGAGGGGCGCGATCCGCGCCGGCTGGAGGCCGAGCAGATGCGCTATGCCTCGGTCTATGTCGATATCGCGGCGCGCGCGGTGATCGCCGAAGGCGGCTATCGCGAAATGCCATTTGCCGTGCCGCGCTGGTCGAAGGCCGCCGGCGAATTGTTCGGCCGCTCTCCGGCGATGACGGCGCTGCCCGACGTGAAAATGCTCAACGAGATGTGCCGCACGACGCTGC
>DASTMO010000046.1:0-3212 GCA_035714115.1 Alphaproteobacteria bacterium | reverse complement strand
GCTGGTCATGGTCGGCGATGGCGACCGGCTGCTCGAATCCAACCGCGAGCTTTATGCCGATCTCGGGGCGTCAACGAAGGCCTTCGTCGAATTCGCCTGCGGCTCGCACTTCGCCCAATGGGAGAAGCCGCGCCATCTGATGCATCGGCTGTCGGCGGCTTGGCTCGAAGATCTGACGGTCGACGGCGCGGCGCCGGGCATCTATCGCGCCGACGGCGCGGGGCGGCTGTCGCCTAGCGCATGAAATGCATGACGATGGCGTAGAGCGCGCCGCCGCCGAAGAGCAGCCACAGTGGATTGATGTTGCGCCAATAGAGAATGGCCGCGCTGCCGCCAGCCACCAGCCAAGCGAGCCAGCCCGTGCCCGCGGCCTGAAAAATGGCGAGCGTGCCGGCGAGAATGAGGCCGGCGGCGACGGCGGCGAGGCCGCGTTCGAGCGCGGCATGCACCGTCGTGCCGCGATAGCGGTTCCATAGTTTGGCGACGCCGTAGGCGAGGATCGATGACGGCAGGAACATGCCGATCGACGCGACGAGCGCGCCGGCCACGCCCGACACTTTCCAGCCGATCAGCGGCACGATCAGCGATCCGGGGCCGGGCGCGGCGCGCGAGATGGCGAAGACTTCGACGAACTGCTGTTCGGTCAGCCAGCCGAGCAGCTGCACGGTCTGATGGTGCAAGGGCGCGATGATCGAGACGCCGCCGCCGACCGAGAGCAGCGACAGCGGCAGGAACATCACGAACAGCGTCCACAGGAGATCGTTACGCATCGCGCTGGGCCTCCTCGCGGGCGCGCTGTTCGGCCATCACGGCGCGGTAGGACAGCCACACGGCGAGCGGCCCGAGCAGCAGCACGACGATGACCATGTGGATTTTCAGAATTCCGACGCCGATGAAAATGGCGACGACGATCAGGAAAATCGGGATGCTGCGCGCCGAGCGCTGCGTCGCCTTTACGCCCATATGGATCAGCATGCCGATGGCCGCGGCGGCGATGCCGTTCAGCAGGTCGCTGACCCAGGCATAATGCGAAAACTTGTCGAAGACCGTGGAGATCAGGATCACAAGCACGGTCGGGGCCGCGAGAATGCCCATCACGCTGACGAAAGAGCCGAGGACGCCGCGCAGCCGCTGCCCGCAAAACAGCGACAGATTGACGACGTTGATGCCCGGCATGATCTGCGCGAGGGCGAGACTGCTGAGCACGTCCGTCTCTGTCATCCAGCGCCGCTTGACGGAAATTTCGCGGTGAACCCAGCTCGACAAGGCGCCGCCGAAGCTGAGAATGCCGATCTTCGAGAAAACCCAAAACAGCTCGAGCAGGCCAGGCGGCGGATCGAGCGGGTCATCGTCGCCGAGCGGCGGGACGGGGCTGCCAGGACGACGAACCGGATCGGACATGGAATCCCAAAATGAATAGGACTGGTGCCGGCTGAGGGGATTGAACCCCCGACCTTCGGTTTACAAAACCGCTGCTCTACCGCTGAGCTAAGCCGGCGCGAAATAAGGAGCCTTCGCGTTGTATCGTCCGCGCCCCACAGGGGCAAGCCTAGGCCTTGCGAGCTCAGCTTTTCCCGCGCGCCAGTTCGTAGAGCGCCACGGCGGCGGCGGCCGAGACGTTGAGGCTCTCCATGCGCGGTGAGATCGGCAGCTTGACCAGGATGTCGCAGTGATCGCGCGTCAGGCGGCGCAGGCCTTCGCCTTCGGCGCCGAGCACCAGAGCGACTTTGCCGCTGAGCCGCGCGGCGGCCAGCGTTTGCTGCGCTTCGCCAGCCAAACCTGCGGTCCAGAAGCCGGCCTGTTTGAGTTGCTCAAGGGCGCGGGCGAGATTAACGACGCGGATCAGCGGGACCATCTCGATGGCGCCGGACGCGGCCTTGGCCAGCGCGGTGGTTTCCGGCGGCGAATGGCGGTCGGGCACGACGACGGCGGCGACGTCGAAGGCAGCGGCGGAGCGCAGGATCGCGCCGACGTTCTGCGGGTCGGTCACCTGATCCAAAATAAGCACCACCGCGCTATTCTCTTCGGCGATCTCGTCGAGAACGTCTTCCAGAGCCATATCGGGCAGCGGATCGGCCAGCATGGCGGCACCCTGATGCACCGCATGGGCCGGCAACATCTGCGAAATCATTTCGCGGGTCGCTGTCTCGACCGCGGCCTGCGGGTACATCTCTTTGAAACTGCTGCGATTTCCGCCAATTGCCGAGACCGCTTCCTCGGTCAGCAGCAGGCGGAGCACCTTGCGTCGCGGATTTTCCAGGGCGGCCTGCACGGCATGGAGGCCGTAAAGCCAGTGGCCGCGCTGAGGTTTATTAGATTTTACAATGGCTTGAGCCGGAACAGGCGCGCGGTCGCGCGGTTCGGCCGGACGCGTGCCGCGCAGCCCGACGGCGGGCCGGGCGGCGGGTTTGGCAGCCGCTTTCGGCCCCTTCTGGGGGCGCCCCGAGGGGGCTGAAAAAGTAGATTTGGCGGGGGTCTTGGCCCCCTCGGACGGGCGGCCGTGGCGCTTGCGCTTGGTCATGATGGCTCTTATATTCAACGCCTTAAACCAAGTTGCAAGACCGCTCCTCGCCGCTGTCGCCGGATGGGCGCGCAGGCGGTCTATGCGCTTGATTCGCGGTTGACTTTAAAGACTAAATCCTCATATTGCGCACTCCCTGCCGGCAGGCATGTCGTTGCGGAGGGGTGGCCGAGCGGTCAATGGCAGCAGACTGTAAATCTGCCGACGTACGTCTACGAAGGTTCGAATCCTTCCCCCTCCACCACGTCGCTTTCGGGACGTCCGAAAAGCCGGTTGGGGGCGAATGGAAACTTCCGTCAGGCGGAGAGATCGCGAGGCGTTAGGAGACGGAAGGACAAGTTCGACGGGCCGGATCAGGCGGGTGTAGCTCAATGGTAGAGCTCCAGCCTTCCAAGCTGGCTACGTGGGTTCGATTCCCATCACCCGCTCCAGCCCTTCAAGGCGGAGCGTCCCCGCGAGGGGGAGACGGGGGATCCCCACCGCAAGGCCCGACGCGCGAGAGACGACGATCAATCCCACAATTCAATCACGATAGCTGCGCAGGACTGCACGATGGCTAAAGCGAAATTTGAGCGTAACAAACCGCACTGCAATATCGGCACGATCGGCCACGTTGACCACGGCAAGACGTCTTTGACGGCTGCGATCACGAAGGTCCTGGCGGAGACGGGCGGCGCGACGTTCACGGCGT
>DASTMO010000045.1:0-52491 GCA_035714115.1 Alphaproteobacteria bacterium | reverse complement strand
CCCCATGATTGGCCGAATAGCCGCGTGGGGTATAGAGCCAGTCGTTCGTGCCGCGCGTCACCCGTTTGGTGGAAGAAGCGCCGATCATGACCAGCGTCGTCATGCCGGCCGATTCGGGGCGTAGGGCTTTGAGCGCAATGGTCTGCAGCTTTTCCGTCGGGCGACCGAGATCGTGGGCCAACAGCACCTGCGTGTCCGGCCCGCGCGCCGCCATCAGGATGTCGCGCGCCAGGACGATCAATTCGCGCCGTCGCAAGGAAACGGGATTGTAGAGCGCGACGACGAAATCGCCCATGGCGGCGGCGCGCAGGCGCTTCTCAATGGCGTCGCGCGGCGTCAGCAGGTCCGACAGCGAGATGGCGCAGAAATCATGGCCCAAAGGCGCGCCGGAGCGCGCCGCCGCCATCTGCATGGCCGAGAGGCCCGGGCGCACATTGATGGCCACGCGGTTCCAGGCCGGCTTGTTGGCGCGCTCGAGCATCTCGAACAAGGGGGCGGCCATGGCATAGATGCCGGGATCGCCGGAGGAAATGAGCGCGACGCGCTTGCCCTTGGCGGCGAGGTCGAGGGCGAAGGCGGCGCGCTTCTCTTCCGCGCCCAGGGGCAAAGCATGGCGCGCGGCCCCGGCGATGAGATCGCCGGCGAGGTCGAGATAGAGATCGTAGCCGACCGCGTCGGTCGCCTGCTCCAAGGCGGCGCGGGCGTCAGGCGTCAGATAAGCGGCATCGCCCGGCCCGAGGCCGACGATGTCGAGGCGGCCTCGCGGCGTGCCGACGCCGGCGCCGTCGATGAGTTTAGGCGCGCGGGCGATGGCGACGGTCGCGCGCTTCGAGGCCGTCTTGGGCAGGATGAGCGCACCGCGCGGGCCAACGGCGGCGAGGGCTGCGCCTTCGGCGACGCCATGGCAGCCGACCGCCTTGAACACGACCTTGGACGGATTTTGCAGGCGCGGCGTCTCGCGTTCCAGCTTCGCCGCCGTGAAAAAGCGCGCCGGGACGCCGAGATCGGCGGCGAGGGCGTGGACGGCGGCCTCGTCGGCCTTGAGATCGAGGGAGACGACGCAGGCCACCGATTCGGGCGCGAGCTTCGCCGCCTTCAGGCATTTGCGCGCCAGCGCGATCAGCTCTTTGGGGTCGGTATTGCGTTCGCAGCCGACGCCGAGCGCGAGCGTGCGCGGATGATAAATCAGCTCCAGCTTGCCGGGCTTCGCGGCTTCGTCCGCGACACGCAACGTGACGCGCGCCTTCGGCGAGGTTCTCAGCTTGGCTTTCTTGAGCCAGGGCGCGTCGCCGACGATCTTGACCGCTTCGCCGGCGATCAGAGCCGCCGCGACAGCCTTGGCTGCGGCGGGATTGGCGAGGCTATAACCGGGCGGCGGTTCGTCGAGGGCGAGGCCGAGTGCCGCGTCGCCGGCGGTGGTGACGGCGGCCTTGGTCTTCGTCAGTTTGGCGATGTCGCGCGCCAGATCGTTCGCCCCGTGATGGCCGCCGAGCAGCGGCACGACGGCGCTGCCGTTGGCGCTGAGCGCCACCACCGGCGGCTCGTTTTTCTTGTCGGCGAGCAGCGGCGCGAGGGCGCGGATCAAGATGCCGGCGGCGCAGACGCCGACGATGCTGTGGCCTTCAGCGAACAGCTTGCGCAAATGCGCCGTGGCGGAGGCGAAGCCGACATCAGCCTTCACGCGCGACGCCAGCCCATGGACCTGCGAGCGCGGGAAGCTTTTGGCCAGCTTGCGTGCCAGCGTCAGGCCGCTCCGGTCGAGGACGACGAAAACGATCATCGGATCGCCTGCTCGGCGCGGCGCGCCAGCACGATGGAGAAATAGGGCGCGGCGTCGGCGGCCAGATCTTTGAGCGCGCATTGGCGCTGCTCGGGAAAGCCGACGCGCTCGACGTAGGAGGCGCGCTCCATCAGGCCGCTCGCGATCAGCGCGCGCTTGAGCTTGGGCAGATGGCGGCCCACTTTCAGGATTGCCGCGGCCTCGCAGGCTTTCAGGCGCAGTGTGAGTTCTTCTTCCGGCAAGGTCGCCGGAATCAACGTCAGGCTTTCGTTGCCCGAGACCAGCGGATGGGCGAGCGCGGCGGCGGCGGCGTTGAGCGAAGAGATGCCGGGCACGATGCGCACCGGCCAATCTTCGGCGAGCCGCGCGAAGAGATACATGAAAGAGCCGTAGAGGAAGGGATCGCCCTCGCAGAGCACGGCGACGTCGCGGCCCGCCTTCAAATGCGCCGCGACAGCCTCGGCGCCCGAATCGTAATGGCCTTCATTGGCGTCGTGCGCGGTGCGGATGTCGATGGCGAAAGGCAGTTCGATGCGTCCGGCAGGAATATGCGGCGCGGCAATGGCGCGCGCCATGCTTTCGCCGGAGGTCGTCGCGGGATAAGCGATGACCGGCGCGGCCTGAAGGATTTTCAGCGCCTTGAGCGTGATGAGATCGGGATCGCCCGGGCCGACGCCGAGGCCGTAAAGAGTGGCCATGACGGTCAGGCCTTGAAACTGCGCAGTTGCGTGATGGGCTTGAGCTCGCGCCAGCCGCCGCTCTCGAAGCGCGAGACGGCAAGGCGCGTCAATTCGCCGCCATATGAGGCGCGATGGGCTTCGAGCGCAAGGGCGCTTTTCTCGGTGACGGCATTGGCGATGAGCCGGCCGCCGGGGCGCAGCGCCGTCCAGCAGGCATCGATCATGCCGGGCGCGCCGACGCCGCCGCCGAGGAAAATCGCGTCGGGCGCGGGCAGCCCGGCGAAGGCCTGAGGAGCTGCGCCCTCGACGATGCGCAGCTCCGGCGCCCCGAGCGCCAGAGCGTTGCGAGCGGTGCGCGCGGCGCGGACGGGGTCGCGCTCGAAGGCGATGGCGCGCATCTGCTGACCGCCGCGCAGCCATTCGATGGCGATGGAGCCGGCACCGGCGCCGACATCCCACAGCATTTCACCGGGCTTTGGCGCGAGGGTGGAAAGCGTCACCGCGCGCGTCTCCCGTTTGGTCAGTTGGCCGTCATGTTCGAAAGCGTCGTCGGGCAAGCCGGGCGTCAAGGGCAGAAGAACGACGTTCGGCCCGGCGATACATTCGACGGCCAGAGTGACGAGATCGCGCGTGCGTGGCACCGCCCAGCTTTCCGCTGTGGCGGCGATGGTCAATTCGTCGGGGCTGCCGAGATGTTCGAAGGCGACGAGGAGGCTCGGGCCGAAGCCGCGCGCCTTGAGAAGTTCAGCGACTTGCGTTGGGGTCTCGCCGTCTTGCGCCAGCACCAGCAGTTTCACGCCGGGGTGGATATGGCGCTGCAAGGCGGCAAGCGGACGGCCATGAACCGAGAGCGTCGCCAGATTCTGGCGCGGCCAGGCCATGCGGGCCGCGGCGAGCGTGAAGGCGGAATGATGCGGAATGATCTGGAGTTCACTGGCTGCGAAGCGGCGCAGAAAGGTGGCGGCGATGCCGTAATGCAGCGGATCGCCGCTGGCCAGCGCGACGACGCGCTTGCCGCGATGGCCTTGGAGCGCATCAAGCGCCATCTCGATGGGCGATTGCAGGCGCACGCGCGCCGCCGTCATATTCGTCAGCATTTCGAGATGACGGTCGCCGCCGGCGATCACTTGGGCATTATCGATCAGCGCTTGCGCGGCAGGCGGCAGGTCGTCCGTGCCGTCCGCGCCGACGCCGAGCACCGTGAGCCACGGATTCAAGACGCGGCCTCGTTGGTGAGTTTGTCATCGGCCAAAGCGTTGACGGCGGCGGCGGCGAGCGCGCTGCCGCCGAAGCGGCCGCGCAAGCTGATGAAGGGCACGTCGCCGGCATCGCGGATCAGCGCCTCTTTCGATTCGGCCGCGCCGATGAAGCCGATGGGAAAGCCGAGGATCAGCGCCGGCTTGGGCGCGCCTTCGGCGATCGCTTCCAAGAGGCGGTAGAGCGCGGTCGGCGCATTGCCGATGGCGACGATGCTGCCTTTGAGACGCGGCGTCCAGAGATCGACGGCGGCGGCGCTCTGGGTGTTGCCGAGCATCTGCGCCAGCGCCGGCAATTGCGGCTCGCCGATCTTGCAGATCACTTCGCTTCGGGCCGGCAGGCGGGCGCGGATAATACCCTCGGCCGTCATGCGTCCGTCGCACAGGATGGCCGCTCCGGCTTTGAGCGCCGCGCGTCCGGCGGCGACGGCATGGGGCGAGGTGACGATATCCATGGCGATCTCGGGCATGGCGCAGGCATGGATCAGGCGTAGCGCCAGCGGCTTCAGGTCATCGGCCAGCGCGGACAGATCGGCGGCCTTCTCCACGGCCTCTTGCGAAGCGCGATAGATCGCCTGCGGATCGCGGATGTAGTCGTAGCGCGCCATCAGCGGCGGATATGCATCTCATCACGGTCATCGTCGTCATGATCGTGATGATGACCGTGATCGTGATCATGGTCGCCGTGGTGATGATGTCCGTGACCATGGTCATGCGAATGGTCGTGCCCGTGATCGTGGCCATGGTCGTGGCTATGATCATGTCCGTGATCGTCGCCGGGCGCGCGCACATGATGGTGGTGGCCGACCTGCGCCTGCCCGGCGGCGGCTTCGTAGCCCAGCACCTGCTCGCGATATTTGCACAGGCGGCAGTTCATCACGTTCATGCCGCTTTCCGTCTCGGTCAAGCGCTCGACCAGCGTCTCGATGACCAGCGGATGATCGTTGAGATAGCCGGCCTTGAGGATCTCGATGCCGGGATGGCGCGCCATGGCTTCGTCGGCCGCGCCATAGACGCGCTTCACCAGCACGCCGGTGAAAAGGAAATAGGGGAAAACGACGATGCGCTTGAAGCCGAGCTTGGCGGCACGGTCGATGGCGGTGCCGACGCGCGGCTCGGTGACGCCGGAATAGGCCACTTCGGCCCAGCCGTAGCCGAGCCCTTCCCACAGCATGCGCGCCAGCTTGGCAATGTTGCCGTTGGCGTCAGGATCGTTGGTGCCGCGCCCGACGACCAGCAGCAGGCTGTCTTCGCGCGCGACCTTGTACGGTGATTTCTGCTCGGCTTCCGCGATGCGCGTGCCGGCGGCGGCGATCAATTTCGGCTCGAGCGCCAGCTCGCGGCCGAACTCGACCTTCAGGCCCGGTTTGCCGGCGGCGAAATTGTTCAGCTCGGACGGAATGTCATTTTTCACATGGCCGGCGGCGAACAGCATGATCGGCAGCGCGACGATATGGCGCGCGCCCTGGGCATAGAGGCTGTCCAAGCCGTTGCCGATATTGGGCGCGGCGAATTCGAGATAGCCGTGCGTCACCGCGATGGGCGCGAGGCGTTTGGCGACGGCGCGGCCGAAGGCTTCGAATTCGTCGACGCCTTCGACATCGCGGCTGCCGTGGGCGCAGAGCAGCACGGCGGTGTTCTGTTCGGTGATCATCTCAAACCTTTTGCGCTGGGCGCTTTGCAGTGGACGTGATGGGTTCCCGCCGCCAGGATGCGCCCCTGATGGATGGCGATTTTACACTGTCGGCGCAGCTTCTGCGCGATCTCCTGGCGGGGTTCAAGCCGGGGCCGGACGGCCCGCCGCCGGCGCTTTTGCTGTTGCTCGCGCTGGCGCTCGATTGGCTGACGACCGGATTCGGCTGGCTCTGGCGAATCCTGCCGCATCCGGTGGCCTGGATCGGCGCTCTGATCGGCTGGCTGGAGCGCCGGCTCAACCGGCCATTCGACGATGGGGGCCGTTCGATCGGCGTCTTGCGCTTGCGCGGCGCCTTGACGGTGCTGATCGTCGTCGGCCTGGCGGCCGGCGCGGGTTGGGCCATCGCCCATTATGGCCGCCTGCTGCCCTACGGCTGGCTGATCGAATTGTTCTTCGCCACGGTCCTGCTCGCCCAGCGCAGCCTGTTCGTCCATGTGCGATTGGTCGCCAAGGCGCTGCATCGCAACGGCATCGAAGGCGGGCGCGCCGCCGTGCGCCATATCGTCGGGCGCGATGTCGCGTCGCTCGACGAATATGGGGTGGCGCGCGCGGCGGTCGAAAGCGGTGCGGAGAACTTCTCCGATGCCGTGGTCGCGCCGGTGGTCTGGTATCTGCTGCTCGGCCTGCCCGGCATGGCGGCCTACAAGGCGATCAACACGCTCGATTCGATGATCGGCTATCGTACGGCGCGCTACGAGCAGTTCGGCAAAGTGGCGGCGCGCCTCGACGATGCCGCGAACTTCGTCCCGGCGCGCATCGCCGCTCTGCTGATCGCGCTCGCCGCCATCGCCGCGCCGACCGCCAATCCCTGGCGCGCCCTCGTCACGACGCTGCGTGATGCGCGCAAGCACCGCTCGCCCAATGCCGGATGGCCCGAGGCGGCGATGGCCGGCGCGCTCGATCTCGCCCTCGCCGGGCCGCGGCCCTATCACGGCCAGCTGCAGCCCGGCCCGTGGATCGGATCGGGCCGCGCCCGCGTCACGCCGCACGACATCAACCGCGCGCTGTATCTTTACGCGGTCGCTTGCCTGCTGACGATGGCGGCGGTCGCCGCCGCTGCGCTCATTTAGCATCGACGCGGCTCCCGGCGATCTCGAGAATGTGTTCGACATCGACATGGTCGGCGATATGAGCCGCCAGCTTGTCGAGCGTCGTCTCGATCAGCGCGTCGTAATTTGAAAGGCGCGAGGTGACGCCATATTCGGCGAGGAAGGCGCGGCGGAACGCATCCGATCCGAACAGGCCATGCAGATAGGTGCCGGCGATGCGGCCGTTCTCGCTGCGCGCGCCGTCGGCCTGGTTGCCGAGGATCGCGAAGGGGCGCTCGCAATCGGGCCCGGCGCTCACGCCCATATGCATCTCGAAGCCGGCGATCGGCTGGCCGCTGGCGACGTGACTGCCCTGCACATGTTTGAGCGTCTTGGTGCGGGTCATCTCGGTCTCGATGTCCAACAGGCCGAGGCCGGGCGTCTCGCCGGCCGGCCCTTCGAGGCCCAAGGGATCGCGCACGACGCGGCCGAGCATCTGATAGCCGCCGCAGATGCCGAAGACCTTGCCGCCGCGTTCCAAATGAGCGGCGATGTCGGCATCCCAGCCCGAATCGTAGAGCGTCTGCAGATCGGCGCGCGTCGCCTTCGAGCCGGGCAGCAGCACCAGATCGGCGGGCGGCAATGGCTCGCCGGGCGCGACGATGGTGAGCTGCACGCCGGGTTCGGCGGCGAGCGGGTCGAGATCGTCGAAATTGCCGACGCGCGGCCAGCGCGGCGCGACGACGCGCAAGGTCTTATGGCGGTCGTCGTTGTGATGCGTGTGGCTGTGGCGCGTTTCGGTGCGATGGGGCAGCGCCATGCCGTCTTCGGCGGGCAGCTTGTTGGCCTCGTCGAACCAGGGCAGAACGCCGAGGCAGCGCCAGCCGGTGTGCGTCTCGATGATATCGAGCGCCGGCGCGAAGAGCGCCGGATCGCCGCGAAACTTGTTGACGATGTAGCCCTTCACGCGCGCCCTTTCGGACTCGGACAGCAAGGCGTGGGTGCCGACCAGTGAGGCGAGGACGCCGCCGCGATCGATATCGGCCACAAGGATCACCGGCACATCGGCGGCTTCGGCGAAGCCCATGTTGGCGATATCGTTCTCGCGTAGGTTGGCTTCGGCCGGACTTCCCGCGCCTTCGGCGACAACCAGTTCGGCGCCGTCTTCGATGCGCGCAAAGCTTTCCAGCACGCGCGGCAGCAGGCCGGCCTTTGCGGCGCGATAATCGGCGGCGTTGGTCGCGCCGCTGGCCTGGCCCTGCACCACGACCTGCGCCGTGCGCTCGCCTTGCGGCTTCAAGAGCACCGGATTCATGTCGTTCAATGGCGGCGTGCGGCAAGCCTTGGCCTGCAGCGCTTGGGCGCGGCCGATCTCGCCGCCGTCCATCGTCACCGCCGCGTTGTTCGACATGTTCTGCGGCTTGAAGGGGCGCACGCTTAGGCCTTGATCCACGAACAAGCGGCAGAGACCGGCGGCGACGAGGGACTTGCCCACGTCGGACCCTGTGCCTTGCAGCATGATCGCGGCGGCTTTGACCATGTTTAGAACTCGATGCCCGCCTGGGCCTTCACGCCGGCGCGGAAGGGATGTTTGACCATGGTCATCTCGGTCACCAGGTCTGCCGCTTCGATCAGCTCGGGTTTGGCGTTGCGTCCCGTCACGATCACATGGGTGTCGGCGGGTTTGGCTTGCAGCGTCGCGACCACCTCGGCGATGTCGAGATAATCGTAACGCAGGGCGATGTTCAATTCGTCGAGCAGCACCATGCGATAGCTCGCATCCATGATGAGCTTCTTGGCCTCGGCCCAGGCGGCTTCGGCATTGGCGATGTCGCGCGCGCGGTCCTGAGTGTCCCAAGTGAAGCCTTCGCCCATGGCGCGGATCGTCACCAGATCGGGAAACTTTTCCAGCACCGTGCGTTCGCCGGTGTCCCACTTGCCTTTGATGAACTGCACGACGCCGGTCTTCATGCCGTGGCCCACCGCGCGCAGCACCATGCCGAAGGCGGCGGTCGACTTGCCTTTGCCCGGGCCGGTATGAACGACGATCAAGCCCTTCTCAATGGTCTTGGTCGCCATGATCTTGTCGCGCGATTCCTTGCGGATGCGGGACTTCTCGTTGGCGCGTTGGTTGGTGTCGTCGGTCATGGCGAGACTTTCTGGCCGGAGAGTTTTGCGAGGTCATGGGCGGCGTGGTTGGAGGTCGGTTTCCACAAACCGCGCTCCTGTGCCTCCAACAGCCGCGCGCTCATTTCCTTCAGCGCCGCCGGATTGGCCTCCGCGACGAAGGCGCGCACTTCGGGATCGGCGATGTAGGCGTCGTAAACCGCGTCGAAATGATGGTCGGCGACGGCGTTGGTCGTGGCGGCGAAGGCGAAGAGATAATCGACCGTGGCGGCCATTTCGAAGGCGCCTTTGTAGCCGTGGCGCATGACGCCCTTGAGCCATTTCGGGTTCACGGCGCGAGCGCGCACGACGCGGCCGATCTCCTCGCGTAAGGTACGGATGCGCGGGGACTCGGGGCGCGAGTGGTCGTTGTGATAGACCTCTGGCGCAGCCCCGCGCGCTTCGGTCACCGCCGCCGTGATGCCGCCCTCGAACTGGTAGTAATCGTCCGAATCGAGCAAATCATGCTCACGGTTATCCTGATTGTGCAGCACCGCTTCAACCAGAGAGAGCCGCGCGCCGAAGCTTTCGTGCGCCGCCTTGCCCTCCGCGCCCGCGCCATAGGCGTAACCGCTCCAGGCGACGTAAGCGCGGGCTAAATCGGCGGCTTCGGTCCAGCCGCGCTCGTCGATCAGCGCCTGTAGCCCAGCGCCATAAGCGCCGGGCTTGGAGCCGAAGACGCGATAGGTGCTGCGCCGTTCGGCATCCTGTTCGCTCGCGCCGCTGGCGATCAGCGCCGTGCGTTCTTCGTGGGCGCGGGCGGCGAGCGGATTGTCGGCTGCCGGTTCATCGAGCGCGGCGATGGCGCGCGCCGCCGAATCGAACAGATCGATCAGGCCGGGAAAGGCGTCGCGGAAGAAGCCCGACACGCGCAGCGTCACGTCGACGCGCGGCCGACCGAGCACTGAGAGCGGCAGGATCTCGAAGCCGGTGACGCGGCGCGAGGCGCTATCCCAGGTCGGGCGCACGCCCATCAGCGCCAGGCCTTGCGCGATATCGTCGCCGCCGGTGCGCATGTTCGCGGTGCCCCAGGCGGACAGAGCGACGGCGCGCGGATATTCGCCCTGCTCTTGCGCGTGGCGTTCGATCAGCAGCGTCGCCGACTTCCAGCCGAGCGTCCAGGCGGCGGGGGTTGGCACGGCGCGCGTGTCGACCGAATAGAAATTGCGGCCCGTCGGCAGCACGTCGGGCCGGCCGCGCGTCGGCGCGCCGCTCGGGCCCGGCGACACGAAGCGTCCGGCGAGGCCTTTGAGCAAGCCGGCCATCTCCGCTTCGCCGCAAGCCGCCACGGCGGGCCGCAGGCGCTGCTCGACATGAGTGAGGGCGAGCTGCGTGCGCAGCCAAGCAGGTTCGCAAGCCCCGCCGCTCACCAACTTGCGCGCGAGCATTTCCAAACGCTCGACCGTATCGCCTGTCGAACGCCAGGGCGCGTCATGTGTCAGCGCGGCGGGCCGCAGGCCGGCCCAAGGCGCAGCCATGTCGCAATTGAGCGGATCGATATCGAGCGCGAGATCATCCGCCAAGGCGCGCAGCAGAGAGCTGTTCGCATCGCCCGTTTGCGGCACACGGGCCAACGCGACCAACAGATCGGTGAGCTGATCGCCGGTCGGGCTGACGCCGAAGATATGCAGCCCGTCGCGGATCTGCAGTTCTTTCAATTCGCAGAGATAGCCGTCGAGCTTGGCGAGCGCGTCGGTCTCGTCGGTATCCTTGACGATGCCGCAATCGGCGGCGATGCCATGTTTGCGTGCGAGATCGAGAATTTCCTTGGAGAGCAGCTTGCAGCGGCGCGGATCGACGCCGCTGGCCTCGAAATATTCGTCGACCAACCGCTCGAGATCGCGCAGCGGGCCGTAGGATTCGGCGCGCGTCAGCGGCGGCGTCAGATGATCGACGATGCAGGCGGCGGCCCGCCGTTTCGCTTGAGTGCCTTCGCCCGGGTCGTTGACGATGAAAGGATAGAGATGCGGCAAGGGGCCGAGCGCGGCTTCGGGAAGGCAGTCCTGTGAGAGCGCCAGCGCTTTGCCGGGCAGCCATTCGAGATTGCCGTGCTTGCCGAGATGCACGATCGCGTCGGCGCGAAACTGCTCGCGCATCCAGGCGTAGAAGGCGAGATAGCCGTGCGGCGGCACCAGCGCGGGGTCGTGGTAACTCGCCGAGGGATCGATGTTGTAACCGCGCGCCGGCTGCAGGCCGATGGCGATAGCGCCGCAGCGGAAAGCGGCGATGGCGAAGCGGCCGCAGTCGGTCTCGCCGGCGCGATAGAAAGGATCGCGCTCGGGCGCGCCCCAGCGCGCCGTCACCGCATCGCGCACGGCCTTCGGCAGGGCGGCGAAGAACAGCTGATAGTCGGCGAGCGACAGGCTTTCGCTCTCGAGGCCGCGCCGCCTGTGATCGTTTGTTTGCCCCGCCAGCACGCGCGCGACCAGTTCGGCGCCGTCGGCTGGCAGATCGCGCGTCTCATATCCGGCATCCTGCAAAGCCTTGAGGATCACCACGGCGCTGGCCGGCGTGTCGAGGCCGACGCCATTGCCGATGCGCCCGTCGCGGTTGGGGTAATTGGCCAGCACCAGGGCGACGCGCCGCTCGCTCGCGGGTTTGCGTCGCAGCCTGGCCCAGGCCGCAGCCAATTGGGCGACGAAGCGCAGGCGGTCGGGGATCGGCGCGTAGGAAACAATGTCGGCTTGCGTCGGCTCATCGCGAAGGGATGCGCTTTTGAAAGAGACGGCGCGCGTGATCAGGCGGCCGTCCACTTCCGGCAAGGCGACGTTCATGGCGATGTCGCGCGGGGAAAGGCCGCGCGTGCCGTCGAGCCAGGCGATTTCCGTGCCGCCGGAGAAGACCACCTGCAGTTCGGGAACGTCCTGCGCGGGCGCGTAGCTCTCGCCGGGCGCGGCGCGCGAAAAGCCGGTGGCATTCAAGATCACGTCAGGCGGCGCGCCGGCCATGATCTCGTCGACGATGGCGGCGGCCTGCGGTTCGCGCAAGCTCGCGGCATAGATCGGCAGCGCGTCGAGACCGGCGGCATCGAGCGCGGCGATGAGGCCATCGACGGCGGCGAGATTGCCCGCCTGCAAGAGCGCCCGGTAGAACAGGATCGCCGCGACAGGACGGCCCGATGACGGCCGTTCTTTCCCGCCGGGCCAGTAGACTCCGGCGCGCAGGAGCGGCTTGGGCTCCTGCCAGTCAGTCTGTCGCACGCCGAGATCGGCGGCGTAGCGCAACAGGTTCGCCGCGTTCTCCGGTCCGCCTTCGGCCATGTAGCGCCACAGGCGATGCACCGCTTCCGCCGGTATCGTGCTATCGGCCATCAGATCGGCGTCGGGCGCATCGTCGCCGGGCAGGCAGGCGAGGCGGATCCGCTTGGCGCGGCAGCAGGCGACGATCTCGCCGAGGCCGTAGGGCCAGTAACCGCGTCCGCCAAGCAGGCGCAGGATGACGATCTTGGCGTTGGCGACGATCTTTTCGACGTAAAGATCGACCGAATAGTTGTGGCCGAGCGCCATGAGATTGGCCAAGCGCAGGCTCGGCGCGTTCGGTATTCCTCTATGCGTGTTCGCCAGCAGCGAAATTTCGCTGTCGGCGGCGGTGATGTAGACGATGTTGCCCGGCGTTTGGCCGAGATCGATCGCGGCCGAACCGTCGGCGATCTCGCCCGGTTGTGCGGCCAGCAGATGCATTAGGCGAGATAGCCTTCGAGGCCGCGCGCGATGCCGTCGCGGTCGAGGCCTTTCTGGCCGATGATGACGAGGCGGCCATCGCGCGCCTCGCCCGTCGCCCAGGGCCGGTCGTAATAGCCGTTGAGCCGCGCGCCGACGCCCTGCACGACATGACGCAGGTCGCGGCCGGGCACGGAGAGGAAGCCCTTCAGGCGCAGGATGTCGTGGGCGTTGGCCAATTTCGCCAGCGTCGCCAGCAGGCCGTCCATGTCGCTCACGGGTTTGATCGGCAGCGAGAAGCTTTCGAAGTCGTCATGGTCGTGATCGTCTTCGGTCTCGTGATGCGACGGGCGGTTGGCGAGATCGTCCTCGGCGGCGGCCTCCAGGCCGAGCAGCACTTCGACAGGCACCGCGCCATGCTTGGTGGCGACGATCTTCACGCCCTTGCGGCCATGCTCTTCCAGCACGGCGCGCAGTTGCGTCTCGACGGCTTTCAGCGCCGCTTCGTCCAAGAGGTCGCTCTTGTTGAGGATGACGAGATCGGCGCAGACGAGCTGGTCTTCGAACACTTCCTCGAGCGGATTGTCGTGCTCCAGGCTCGGATCGGCGGCGCGTTGGGCGGCGACCTTCTCGGGATCGTCGGCGAAGCGGCCGTCATGCACGGCGCGCGCGTCGATCACGGCGATCACGCCGTCCACCGTCACCCGCGACTTGATCTCCGGCCAGGCGAAGGCTTTGACCAGCGGCTTAGGCAGCGCGAGGCCGGAAGTCTCGATCAGGATGCCGTCGGGCGGCGCGTCACGGCCGAGCAGCGTCTCGATGGTCGGCAGGAAATCGTCGGCCACCGTGCAGCAGATGCAGCCGTTGGCCAGTTCGATGATGTCCTCGTCCTTGCAGCCTTCGAAACCGCAGGCGGACAGGATGCCGCCGTCGACGCCGGTCTCGCCGAATTCGTTGACCACGAGGGCGAGGCGGCGGCCCTTGGCGGCCTTCACCGCATGGCTCATCAGGCTGGTCTTGCCTGCGCCGAGAAAGCCGGTGACGACGGTGGCGGGAATGCGGTTCATCGATTGGTCCTCAAGGTTTCGTCCTTCATGATCGTGTCCTTCATAAGGAGCGGCAGGCCCGCGGCCATGAAGACGACGCGGCCGGCGACGCGCGCCACCGCCTGATTGAGCAGACCCGCCTCGTCGCGAAAGGCGCGGGCGAGAGCGTTGTCCGGCACGATGCCGAGGCCCACCTCGTTGGCGATCAGGGCCACCGGGCCGTCGAGGCTCTGCAAAGTGGCGATGAGCCGTTCGCGTTCGGCGGCCACATCATGGCCGGCGAGCAGATGGTTGGTCAGCCACAGGGTCAGGCAATCGACCATCACGGCGCGGCCTGCCGCGGCAACCAGCGCGCCCGTCAGATGCAGCGGCTCTTCGAGCGTCTCCCACATGGCGCCGCGCCGCTCGCGATGCAGGGCGATGCGCTCGCGCATCTCCGGATCGCGCGCCTCGGCGGTGGCGATATAGAGCGGGCGCGGCCCGCCCATGCGCGCCGCCCCGGCGATCAGCGTTTCGGCATGGGCGCTCTTGCCCGAACGCGCGCCGCCGAGCACGAGCGTGACGCGCGGCAGCGCCGGCGCATAGGCGGCGTCGTTCATGGATGGGCCGATGGATGGAATGGCTTTCGATGCGCGCTGCGGGCGCGCGGATAGCGATGACGTCACGGCGATCCTCCCTCCGAGGATGTGGGTTGCCTCAATGTGACGCGGAGGTCTCCTGGCTCGCGGATCCTCTTCAATTCAGAAAAGGTCGGATCGCCTTCCCGAGACGAATCTCAGTGGCATAAGAATCCGAAAAGACCGCTGACAGTTGCGGGGGCAGCGCCGGGCTGGATACCGGACTTCCCTGTCGCATCACGGTGCGGAGCCTAGCATGGTGGCCGGGCGGGAGCGAGTCGCCAAAGGCCGTAAGATCAGCGCGGCAGCCAGTTGACCAAGCTGATGCGCCAGGGCCGCATGGCGCCGGGAGCCGGGCCGCCGTCGTGGGTCAGCACGTGATCGAGACGCGTCAGGGTGACGTTGTCGATCTGGAACGACAAGGCGGCATCCGGTTCCAGGCCCAGGGTATGGGCGAGGGCGGCGCGGATCGAGCCGCCATGGGCGAAGGCGACGATGTCGCGCCCGGCATGGGTGCGATTGACGCGCTCGATGACGCGGCCGACGCGCTTGATCACGTCGGCGAAGCTTTCGCCTTCCGGCGGGCGCTCCCGGGCGGGGTTGCGGATGAAGTCGTGGAAGCTGTCGCCGAGATGGTTCTGCAGCTGCATGTAGGTCATGCCCTGCCAGGCGCCGAAATGCTGCTCGGCGATGTCGGGCTCGACGATGAAGTCCGGCGGCGCATGATCGACGAGATGCGCGATCACCGCTTCGGCGGTCTGGCGCGTGCGCTGCAGATGGCTGGTGAGCCAGACGGCATCGCGCGGCAGCACGTTGGCCAGCGGCGCGAAACACTCGTTGCCTTCGCAGCGCGCCGGCAAGTCTTCCTGGCCGTAAAGGCGGCGCTGCGGATTGTCGACGGGCGCATGGCGAATCCACCACCAGCGCGTCGTGATGATCGGTTCAGCCATGAGGGCGTCAGGCCAGCGCGACGACGACGAGCATGATCGCCGCTTCGCTCATCTGCTGCGCCGCGCCGAGCACGTCGCCGGTCAGCCCGCCGATGCGGCGCTTGGCGAACCAACCGATGAAGGCGGCGGTGCCGGCGCCGAACGCGAAGGCGATGAGGCCGGCGGCGGGGCCGAGGAACAGCAGCGACAGGGCCGCGCCCAGCAGCAAGGCGAGCACGACTTGGTTTTCCTCGGGGCGGCCGGCCTGCACGGCGAGGCCGTCGTGGCGGGCCGGCGCCATGTAGCGCATCAGCGCCGGCAGATAGGCGCGCGACGCGGCGGCGGAGCCGAGTAGCATGGTGGCGACATGGTCGGACCAGCCGAGCGCGGTGATGCTGCCGGTCTTGATGCCGACGACGATGATCAGCGCCAGCGTGCCGAAGGTGCCGATGCGCGAATCGCGCATGATCTGCAGGCGCGTCTCGACGCTCTTGTGCGAGCCGGCGCCGTCGACGAGATCGGCCAAGCCGTCTTCATGGAGCGCGCCGGTGAAGAAGATCATCGCGCCGATGCAGATGAAGGCTGCCGCTTCCGGCGGCAGTTTCAGGGCGCTGCAGATGGCGTAAGTCAAGGCGCCGACCGCGCCGACGACGAGGCCGGCGAGCGGGAAGGCGCGCGCGCCGAAGCGCAGGGCGGCGCGGGCGTCCTGCCCTTCTGGCAGCTTGGGGCGCACCGGCAGGATGGTCATGAAGCTCAGCGCGACGATCAGGTCGTGCCACCAGCCGGTCAGGATATGCGTGGCCGTGTCTCTGTTGGTTTTGTCCGAATTAACCTTCTCGGCGGCCGGTTGCGGCTCGGGAGCAGATTGCGCGGCGTTCTGCGGATCGTTGGGCGGCAGGTCGGACATAGCGGGCGGCGGCTTTCCTGAAGGGCGCGATCGCGCTTTGCGGATCGATCGATCGGTTATAAGACAGATGCCCCGGCGATGCCAGACGGCGCGCCAAATCCAGGTTTCGCGCAAGTCATGGCCAACGATCCCGCACTCTCCGGTCCACCTTCCACCTTCGACGAAATCCGTAGCCTGCTGACCCGCCTGCCGGGGCCGGATGGCGCGTCTGTGGCGCAAACGCGCGCGCGCGAAGCGCAACTGACCAAACCGGCGGGCGCGCTCGGCCGCCTGGAGGAGATCAGCGAATGGCTCGCCGGCTGGCAGGGTCGCCATCCGCCGCGCGCCGAACACCCGCGCATTTGCGTTTTCGCCGCCAATCACGGCGTCGCCGCGCGCGGCGTCTCGGCCTATCCGGCGGACGTGACGGCGCAGATGGTCGCCAATTTCATCGACGGCGGCGCCGCGGTGAACCAGCTTTGTCAGATGATCGACGGAGACTTACGCGTCTTCGAGATGACGCTGGAAACGCCGACGGCGGACTTCACCGAAGCGCCGGCCATGAGCGAGCAGGACTGCGTCCGCGCCATGGCCTACGGCATGATGGCGGTGGAACCCGGCATCGATGTGCTCTGCCTCGGCGAGATGGGCATCGGCAACACCACGTCTGCGGCGGCGCTCTGCATGGCCTTGTTCGGCGGCACGGCGGAAGATTGGACCGGGCCGGGCACCGGCGTCGCCGGCGAACAGCTCGCCAACAAGCGCGCGGTGGTCGCGGCGGGCGTCGCGCGCCACGCGGCGGCGGCAAGCAATCCGCTCAAGATCCTGCAATGTCTCGGCGGCCAGGAATTCGCCGCCATCGCCGGCGCGGTATTGGCCGCGCGCTTGGCGCGCATCCCCGTGTTGCTCGACGGCTATGCCGCCAGCACGGCGGGCGCGGTGCTCTACAAGCTGTCGCCGGATTTGCTCGACCATTGCATGGTCGCCCATTGCTCGGCCGAGCCGGGCCATCGTCGCTTGCTCAAAGAGATCGGCAAGGAGCCGCTCTTGGATCTCGGCATGCGGCTCGGCGAAGCTTCGGGCGCGGCGCTCGCCGTCGCGCTGCTCAAGGCCGCCGTCACCTGCCACACCGGCATGGCGACCTTCGAGGAAGCGGGCGTCAGCGGGAAGAGCGAATAGCCGTAAGATCGCGCCAATTATAAATCGTCATGCTCGGACTTGATCCGAGCATCCATTCATCCAGCGCTCAAGCATTTGAAGCATGGACCCTCGGGTCAAGCCCGAGGGTGACGGTTATTGTTACTCGCCGAGTTTCATCAAGAGCCCGCGCTTGCGCGCCACGTGGAAGGTGTAGAGAAACAGCGCCGCGCCGATCGCGAGATAGACGGCGTTGAGCCCGACCGCCCAAGCGAGGTGGTCGAGCCGGAAGCTGTGATCGAACATCACCGCGCGCATGCCTTCGAACACATGGGATGAGGGCAAGATCCACGAAAGCGGCTGCAGCCAGCTCGGCAGCGAACTGACCGGGTAATAGATGCCCGAGACCGGCGCGAGCGCGAAGATGGTGATCCAGGCGAGGCTTTCGGCCCCGAGGCCGAAGCGCAGGATCAGCGCCGAGATCATCAGTCCCGCCGCCCAGCCCATGATCAGCAGGTTGGCGAAGAAGGCGATCAGCGGCAGGCCGAGCGTGAAGATCGAATATTTGTACAGCAGGATCGCCAGCAGCGCCGCCGGCACGATGCCGATCAGCGTGCGGATCAGGCTCATGACCATGAGCGAGACGATCATCTCGTAGGGACGCAGCGGGCTGACGAACAGG
The DNA here is from genome assembly GCA_035714115.1 of Alphaproteobacteria bacterium. GTDB lineage: Bacteria > Pseudomonadota > Alphaproteobacteria > SMXQ01 > SMXQ01 > CAMAVH01. The sequence goes on along the minus strand of DASTMO010000045.1, from coordinate 34,929 downwards.
CTCGCCAGATTGCGCGACCAGATTTCCTCCAGGAACGAGACCGAGACGCCGAGCTGGCTGCGGAACAGCACGTCCCACAGGATCACGGCGGCGATCAGCACGCCCGAGGCTTGCGCCACCCAGGAGGAGTTGGTCGCGAGAAACTGGTTGATGAAGCCCCACAGCACCATCTGCAGCGTCGGCCAATAGGCCAGCTCGAACAGGCGCGGCCAGGAGGTGCGCAGCACATAGACGTGGCGCATCACCATGGCGCCGATGCGGCGCAGCGAAAAGGCGCTGGGGCGCGGCGCCAGACTGGGCAGGCGGTTGATCTGCATGCTCATTGCGCCGCTTCTCCGGCTTTCTGCGGCGCGACTTCACCGTTGCGCGCGATATGCAGGAAGACTTCTTCGAGATCGTCGCGGCCATAACGCGCGAGCAAATCTTGCGGCGCGCCGCGATCGACAATGGTTCCCTCGCGCATGATGGCGACGTCGGCAGCCATGCGTTCCACTTCGGTCATGTTGTGCGAGGCGAGGATGATCGCCGCGCCAGTGCGCGCCTGATAATCGACGAGGTAGCTGCGGATCCAGTCGGCGGTGTCGGGGTCGAGCGAGGCGGTCGGCTCGTCGAGCAGCAGCACTTCCGGCCGGTTGAGCAGCGCCTTGGCCAGCGCGATGCGCGAACGCTGCCCGGCGGAAAGATCGCCGAGCGGGCGCTTGAGAAACTGCGTCGCCTGCAATTCCTCGCAGACCTCGGCGATGCGCTCATTCAGGCGGGGCAGGCCGTACAGCCCGCCATAGACCTTCAGCACCTCGCGCACTTTCAGGCGGCGCGGCAGATCGACATAGGGCGAGGAGAAATTGATCCGCGCCAGCACGCGGTGGCGATGTTTGATCATGTCTTCGCCGAGCATCTCGATACTGCCTTCGGTCGGCAGCAGGACGCCGAGCAGCATGGAGATGGTGGTGGTCTTGCCCGCGCCGTTGGCGCCGAGTAGCGCGAAGGTGGTGCCGGCGGCGACATCGAAGTCGATGCCGGCCACAGCAGTCACGTCCTTGTAGCGTTTGATCAGGCCGCGCACGCGCACGACCGGAGCGGGGTCAATATCCGGCATCAGCTCTATGTAGGCTCGCGGCGAGGTTCCGCCAAGCGGGTTACGTCGCTTATCTCTCGCGGAACGAATTTTCCGTGGTGCGGCGCACGCGGTCGGTCAGGTAGGCGAGGATCGAGCGCTTGTCGATCAGCATGTCGACCTGGCCGAGCATGCCGGGATAGACGACATGCTGGCCCGGCTTGTCGCCGAGATAATTCTTCTCGGTGCGGACCTGCACGACGAAGGTCGGCGGCTGGCCCTGCTGCTCGACGCTGGCGTCGGCGGCGATCTGCACCACTTCGCCTTGCAGCGAGCCGAACTTGGCGAAGTCGTAGGTCTGGATCTTCACGGTCGCCGGCATGCCGACATGGATGTAGCCGATGTCGTTGTTCGACACGCGCGCTTCGAGAATCAGATGCTCGTCGGTCGGCACGATGCGCATCATCGGCTCGTTCGGCGCGATCGACTGGCCGACGGCGAAGACGGCGAGATTCTGCACGATGCCGTCGTCGGGCGATTTGATCGACAGGTTGGTGCGCCGCGAGTTCTGCTGCGCCAGGCCCGATTCGGTGGTGTTGAGCTTGGCCTTGGCGTCCGACAGATCGGACAGCACCTGCGCGAGGTTCTCGGTGGTCACGCTGGTCAGGCGGGCGCGCGCTTCGGCGAGCGCGGCGGTGGCGACACGATACTGCTCTTGCGCCTGCGTCAGCTGGCCGACAGCGTCGTTGAGCTGGCGCTGGATGGTCAGGTATTGCAGCTTGGGGAAATAGCCTTCGCCGGCGAGGCTGCCGACGGCGCTCTCCTGCTCGGCGAGGATCGAGCGGCTCTTGTCCTTGGCGGCGATGTCTTTTTGCAGCGCGGCGACTTCGGTCTCGCGCTGGGTCACCACGTTCTGCGCGGCCAGGCGGCGCTGCTCGACGGCCTCGCGGCGCGCCTGCAGCTGACGCAGCTGGGATTCGATCACCTGCGGCCAGTCGCGGTGCAGGTCTTCGGGGAACGTCGGCTCGTCTTCGAGCGCTTCGGCCTCAAGGCGCGCGACCTGGCCGAGCAAATCGGCGCGGTCCTTCTGCAGACGTTGGACGTCTTCGCGCAGAACGTCGGGGTCGAGCTCGACCAGCGTCTGGCCGGCCTTCACCGTGTCGCCTTCCTTCACATGCAGCGCGGTGACGCGGCCGCCTTCGGGATGGTTGATCAGTTTGACGCGGCCGGCCGGGCGCACTTGGGCCGGCGAGCTGGCGACCTGCTCGACGATCGAGAAGGCCATCCACAAGATGAGCACGACGAAAGCGGCAGAGATCACATAGAGCAGCGTGCGCGCCATCGGCGAATGCTCGCGCTCGACCAGCGACTGGGCGGCGGGCAGGAAGTCGACGTAGCGCGCCTTCTCCTGCTCGTCGTCGGCGTTGAACGCGCCGGGCAGGGCGGTGTCGCGGACCTTGCGGCTCAAGGCACCCATCATGGCGCAGCTCCCGGATTGGGCGGATTGTTGGGGCCGGGCGCTGCTCTGGGCGCCAGCACGTCTTGCGGCGAGCCCTCGCGGGTGATGCGGCCGTTGGTGATGACGATGACGCGGTCGCAAATGGTCAGCGGCGCGGCGCGATGGGTGATCATCAGAATGGTGCGGCCTTCGGCGGCGCGCTTGAGGTTGCGCAGCAGCGAGCCTTCGGTTTCCGGATCGAGCGCGCTGGTCGCCTCATCCAAGATCAGGATGCGCGGATTGCGCGCCAGGGCGCGGGCGATGCAGAGCAGCTGGCGCTGGCCGGCGGAGAGGCCGACGCCGCGCTCGGCGAGCTGGGTCTCATAGCCCTTGGGCAGGCGCATGATGAAGTCGTGGGCGCCGACGAAGCGCGCGGCGCCGACAATGCGTTCGGCGGCTTCGGGGCCGAGGCCCATGCCGATGTTCTCGCGCACGGTGCCGGCAAAGAGCTGCACTTCCTGCGGCACCACGCCGATCTGGCTGCGCGCCGCGGCGGGCGCGATATGCTCGACGTCGGTGCCGTCCAGCAAGGCGCGGCCTTCGACCGGCTTGTAGAGGCCTTGGATGATGCGCGCGAGAGTCGACTTGCCTGAGCCTGACGGGCCGACGATGCCGAGCACTTCGCCCGGCTTCACCGCCAGTGTGATTTCCTCGATCACCTTGGGGAGCTCTTCGCCGTAGGCGTAGCTGACGTTCTCGAGGTTGATCGCGCCGGCCAGGCGCGGCGCGGGGCCGAGCGCGCCCGGCTCCGGTTCGCCCGGCGCGTTCATGATGACGTCGAGGCGCTCGAGCGCGGCCTTCAATTCCTGCACCTGGTTCCAGGTCGAGATGACCTGGCGCAGCGGCGCGATGGCGCGCGAGGTGAGGATCGAGGAGGCGATCAGCGCGCCGACCGTCATCTCGCCGGCGATCGCCCATTGGGCGCCGAGCACGATGATGACGAGGCTGGCGACGTTCTGCAGCACGCCGCCGAGCGAGCCGAGCGTGTTGCTGAGCTGGGCGGAGCGGTAGCCAGTCCAGGCGGTGCGCGCGAGCTCGTTCTCCCAGCGCTTCTCGATCTCGGGCTCGAGGCCGAGCGATTTGATGGTGAGCGAGTTGTTGGCCGTCTCGGTCATCACCGAGGCTTTGGCCGCCATGGCCTGGAAGCTCTGGTCGAGCAGCTTCTTCTGCGCCTTGTGCGTGAAGTAGGACATCAGCACGAAGAGCGGCATGAAGACGAGCAGGACGACGCCCATGCGCACGTCGATGTAGAACTGGGCGAAGACGAAGATGAAGACGAAGGCGAGATCGGCCAGCGCCATCGGCGTCGCGCCGGTGAAGAACTGGCGCAGCGTCTCGAGCTGGCGCAAGCGTTCGGCGATCATGCCGGTCGGCGTCGTCTCGAAATGGTTGAGCGGCATGTGCAGCAGCTTGTGCATCACCTCGCTGCCGATCAACGCGTCAAGCCGCGCGCCGCTGTGGCTCGAGATGTAGCCGCGCATGGCGCGCAGCACCGCCTCGAAGACGTAGAGGAAGATCATGCCGATGGCGAGCACGGTCAGCGTGTCGAAGGCCTGCTGGCCGATGACCTTGTTGTAGACGGTCATCGAGAACAGCGGCGCGCCGAGGGCGAAGAGGTTGATGATCAGCGAGGCGACGCCGATCTCGATCAAGGCCGCGCGCAGGCGGTTGGAGATGAGTGTGCGCCAATTCGCCAGACCTTTGCCGGTGTCGGCGATGGGCGCGACGAGCAGCGCGCCTTCGGTCCAGCCGAGCAGCGCCGAGCCCTTGGCGGTCTCGGCGTTGGCGCGGTTGGGATCGAACAGGGTGAATTCGTCTTTGCGGCGCTCGGTGACGACTTTGGCACCGCCGTCCTTACCGAGGATGACGAAGGGCAGGGGCATGGCGGCGAGCGCTTCGGCAGTGACGGCGCGGCGGCCGACCTTGTAGCCGAGGCGATGGGCGGCGCGCACGAAGTCCTCGACCGTCATGCGGCCGCTCGGCATCGGGGTGGCGCTGCGGATTTCGGCGAGGCTGGTCTGCTTGCCCAAGAGGACGCTGACGCGCGCCAGGCACAGCAGCAGCGCGTCGGGCTTGGGCGGTTCGGCGGCGGCTTTCGCCTGCGCCTGTTCGGCGTTCTCACGCGCGCCGGCGATCGGCAGCGGCGTGACGACGCCGTCTCCCATGCGGCCGAGGCTCGGGCCGTCTTTCGCTGGATCCTGCTGGCTCATATGCTTGCTTTCCCGCCTTCCGGTCGCGATGCCGGAAAGCTGTTCCCCCAAAACAGGATAGTCTCATACCCCGAAGCGGCTGGCCGATTGGTTAATTGTCGTCGCGTAAGGGAATACTTATAGTTTTCCGGCAGTCTGATCAAAGCGCCGAGGATATTTCATATTACGAAATAACCGGCCTCTACATTTATGCCTTGATAAACATATAAAGATTTTGTTATATATTCCAGACTAAAGTTTAAGTCTGTTGGTTCATCCTGGGCCAACAGGCGACAATCCCTGCAGGGCGGGGTGGATGATGCAGATGATGCCATTCTCGACGATTGAGATGTTCACGATGCGCAAAGCCCGGCTGCTGGCCGGCGCGGCCTTCGCCGCCGCCGTCCTGTTGAGCGGATCTCACGATGCGTCGGCCCAGCAAGGCGGCGCGGCGCAAGGCCCGAATCAGGAGCTGACGGCGCCGGTGCGCGTGCCCCCCGCGGTGTTGACCGGCCTGCTCGCCGGCACGCCCGACGGCATGCAGCAGCTCAAGAATTTTCTCGCCGCCAACGGCGGCACGGCCGACGACATCACCGCGCGCGCCATCCGCGTCGTGCAGCAGCTGAAGGATAGCCGTCTGGTCAGCGACCCGACGGTGGTCATCGCCGCCGCCGATCGCGTGGCGCAGACCGTCTCGGAGAGCCTGAACGCCGCGCGCGTCATGCAGCTCAAGGTCGATAACCAGTTTCGCGTGCCGCAGGGCGCTTACGCTTTCGACTTCGGTCCGGCCGACAAGCCGCCGACCGAAGGTTTCGAGCGCGTGCAGCCGAACGATCCGCGCATGCGCGGCGCGGACATGCAGGCGGTGCGCCGCCCGGGCGACGGCGCGCCCATTCTGTCGGGCGGCATCACCGGCGTGCAGGGTCTGCAGCTCGACGTGCCCGACGGCGAATATCGCGTGATTCTCATGACGGAAGCGCTCGGCGACGCGGCGCTCACCATCGCGCCGTTCGGCCAGCAGATCGTCGCCAACGGCAACACGCTCAACATCTTCAATACGGAGCCGGAAGACTGGCTGCGCCAGGCCATCCTGTCGCAGCGCGGCCTCGAAGGGGCCAACGGCGCCGGCAACCGCCAGGGCGGCGCGATCACCATGACCGTGCGTGTACAGGGCGGCAAGCTGGTGATGGACTTCCAGATGGCCGGCGCGGCCCAACTGCTCAAGACCTACCTGACCGGTCTGGTGATCCAGCCGATCGAGCAGCCGCCGCTCATGGCCCGTACCGAAGACGCAGATCCCAATCGTTTCGGCGGCGACCGTCAGGCGCGCAACGAGGCCCAGGTCGCCCAGGCGATCAGCGAATTGCTGCAGGATGTCGAGCCGAGCGCCGGCCCCCGTCCGCCCAACGTAACCCCGCCGGACCTCGGTCCGCCGGTGACGGAACCGCGCAACACGCCGAGCCCGAGTTGATGAGCCGTGTTGACGGATCGTGCGTAAGCCAATAGAGCCTTGATCGAGATGGACCGCCGCGCTTTGACAGGCCAGCTTCTTTGCCGCGACATGCTCTTGCGCGCGCTTTGGCGCGCGTCGGTGTCGCCGCGCGCCTTGGCGTTGGCCGGGGCGGCAGCAGCTTTTTGCGCCGGTCCCGTCGCCGCCCAGGGCTACGATTCGGTCTACAACCAGGAACGCAACATCTCGACGCAGCCGAGCGCCTTCGCCACCGGCTTGGCGCCGCTCGGCCTGACCGGCACGGCGCTCGAAGAATCGGTGCAGCAGCGCCCGCGCCCCGAGTTCCAGGCCATCGGCATGCAGCTCGACGACGCGGTGACCGAGGTCGGCCAGCTGCTCACGGGCCGCGAAGAGCCGGCGGCGCGCGCGCGCTACGAGCGCACCGGCAGCTTCCAGCTTTATCCGAAGGTCGAGGTTTCGGCGGAGTTCACCGACAACCTCTATCGCCGAGAGAACAACAAGGTTGCCGACGAGATCATCCGCGTCGCGCCTTCGGCGCTGCTGCAGTCGGAGTGGGCGAACCACATGCTCTACTTCAGCGGCGGCCTGGCGAAGGGCATGCACGTCAACACGGCGAGCGAAAACTATCTCAATTGGTACGCCGGCACCGGCGGCCGCCTCGACATCGAGGAAGACGAGTATTTCAACGGCAACTTGCGCTACTCGCGCGACCAGGAGCTGCGCGGCAGCCCCGACGACACGGGCAGCACCGAGCCGACGCTCTACAGCACCTACACGGCGGACCTGTCCTACACGCGACGCGGCACCTCGATCTACAACCGCGGCCTCTATACGTTCAACCGCTACGACTTCGACGACGCCGGTAACGTCAACAACGACGACCGCGACCGCAACGAGCACGAGTTCTCCTGGCGCGTGGGCTGGGAAGATGTGCCGGGCATGGTCTATTACATCGAGCCGGCGGTGAACACGCGCATCTACGACCAGAAGCGCGACGACGGCGGTTTGGAGCGCAGTTCGCACGGTTGGCGCATCCTCGCCGGCCTCAATTGGGACGTCTCGGGCGTGAGCTACGCCGAAGCGGGCGTCGGCTACATGTCGCAGAACTACGACGATGCGGCGCTCGACACGATTTCCGGCTGGTCGATGAACGGCAAGTTCCTGTGGAACACCACGGAGCTCGTCACGATGACGGCCGAAGCCCAGCGCAGCATCAACGAAACCACGCAAACCGGCGCGTCGGGCATTCTCGCCACGCGCGCCTCCTTCACCATCGATTACGAAGCTTTCTACAACCTGATCCTCGACACCAAGCTGGGCTGGCGCAACGACGATTATCAGGGTGGCACGTCGCGCGCCGATGACACTTGGACCTATTCGGTCGGCGCGCGTTATCTGATCAATGAAAACTATTACGGCCTGATGCGGCTCTCGCATGAAGAGCGCGATTCCTCCCGCGCCGGCAGCAGCTACATCGACAACCGGATCATCTTCACGCTCGGTGCTCAGATATGATCGCGTCGCGTTTTGTCCGCTTTGTTTGTTTCGCGCTCGCCCTGGTGACGCTGATCGCCTGCGCCGAAACGCCGGTGGTGGTCACGGCGCCCAATCCCGTCGGCACGCCGGACTATCATCTCGGGCCGGGCGACAAGGTGAAGATCACCGTCTTCAACAACCCTGACGTGTCGGGCGAAGCCGTGCTCGATTCGAGCGGCGACATCGCCATGCCGCTGCTCGGCCAGGTGCCGGCGCAGAATCTCACCGTCACCGACCTGCAGGGCAAGATCACCGAACTCTTGAACCGCCAATATCTCGTTGATCCGAAAGTCAGCGTCGAAGTGCTGAACTACCGCCCCTTCTTCATCCTCGGCGAAGTGGGCCGGCCCGGCAGCTATCCCTACATCGCCGGCGTCACCGTGCGTCAGGCGGTGGCGATCGGCGGTGGCTACACGCGGCGCGCGCGCACGTCGAGCGTTGCCATCGTTCGCCAGACGCCGCTTGGCGAAGAACGTCTCGAAGCAGTTTCCGAGACACTGGTGCTTCCGGGTGACACCATCGAAGTCGGCCGCCGGCTGTTCTAATCGGCGAGCCGGCAGCGGCGGCCCTACCACCGGAAGCAGCCCCGGTCTCTAATTCCCCAATATTTTGTGGAATTAGATTCTTGCGGGACTTTTACATAAGAATCATTGCCAGTCCTATCCTATGGCACTATAACCTTAGTCATAATATCGAGCCCTGGCTGTTAGTGCGATTTTGAATAGGACAGGGTTAATTTTTTCATTAAATTCAGGCACAAGCCTGGAGTTTTTAAGATTGAGCGTAACGGGTGTCTCACCCATCTGGGGGATTTTCTCCACAGCCGTGCGTTCCTGAATGCAACACCTCGCGTAGCTTGGTCAGTTCAGAATAGGCCTTATGAGCAACCTGTCTCCCATGCGTCCCACTGGCGGCGAATACGCGCGTACGGACACCCCCGCATTCCCGATGCAGGGGCATGAGACGCTAAGCATCGCCACGCTGCTCAACATCCTGCGCCGCCGCCTGTGGCTGATCGTCGGGATTGTCGTGCTCGCAACCAGCCTGGTGACGATTTACGTCAAGCAGCTTGTCCCGCTCTATTCCGCTGAAGCGACTCTCGTGGTCGAGCCGAGCCGTACCCGCGCGCTCAACGACTCGGTCGTTCGCGGCCTGAGCCCGGACTATTACACCAACGAAACCGAAGCTGCGGTCGTCGGTTCGCGCGAGCTCGCGCGCCAAGCTGTCATCCGCCTCGGGCTGGCCGACAATCCGCTCTTCAATCCTGAACTTGTCGTCGCGCAACCCAGCCTGTTCGGGTCCGTCGCCGGCGGCGTTTCCGGCTGGCTGAAGGCGCGCTTCGCCGATCTGCGCGACATCGTCTCGGGCGGTTCTTACAGCGAAGAGCAGGCGCGCCTCGCCCGCGAAGCCGCGGCGCGCCGCGCCGCCGCCGCCTTGAGCCCGGAAGCCGCGCGCCAAGAAGCGATCGAAGTCGCGACCGACATCTACATGAACAGCTTGGTCGTGCAGCCGTCGCAGCGTTCGCGCGTGCTGACCGTGCGCTTCACTTCGGTCAATCCGGCGATGGCCGCGAAGGCGGCGAACGCCACGGCCGACATCTACATTCTCGACCAGCTTGAGACCAAGGGCCGCGCCACCACGCGCGCCAGCGATTGGCTGAACCAGCGCGCCAACGAGCTGCGCACACGCGTCATCGAATCGGAAAAGCGTCTCGAAGAGTTCCGCCGCGACTCCGGCATCGTCGAAATCGGCGGCGCTTCGGTCTATGCCCGTCAGCGTGCCGAGCTCGATTCGCAGCTGATCGCCGCGCGCACCAAGCGCGCCGAGACCGATGCCCGCTACGACCAGGTGCAGCGTCTGCTGCGTTCGGGCGGCGATGTCGATACCGCGGCCGCCGTTCTCGACTCGCCGCTGATCCAGCGCTTGCGCGAACAGGAAGCGCAGGTCGTCCGCAAGATCGCCGAACTCAAGACGCAGCTGCGCGACGAGCATCCCAAGATGGTGCTGGCCCAGAACGAGCTGAGCGACCTGCAGGACAAGATCCGCAGCGAGGTCGAGAAGATCGTCTCCAGCCTGCGCAACGAGCGCGACATCGCCGCCGTGCGCGAGACGAACCTGAACAAGGAAATCACCAGCCTGCAGGGCAAGCTCGACGAGCAGCACGGCGCGGAAGTGACGCTGCGCGCCCTCGACAGCGAAGTGAAGGCCAACAAGCAGCTCTATGAGACCATCCTCAGCCGCTTCAAGGAAGCGGATGTGCAGGAGCAGGGCATCCAGGAAGCCGACGCGCGCGTCATCTCCCACGCGATCGAGCCGTCCGCGCCGTTCTATCCGAAGACCCGCTTCATGCTGATCTCGGCCTTCGTGCTGTCGGCCATGCTCGGCATCGGCTTGGCCATCCTGCTCGAATTCCTCGACAACGGCTTCCGCAGCCTCAACCAGCTTGAAGGCATGACGGGCCTGCCGACCCTGGGCTTGGTGCCGATGCTGCGCGGCTCGCAGCGCGGCAAGAAGGCCTTCCAGGTCGTCGCCGAGCAGCCCAATTCGCCGTTCGGCGAAGCGGTGCGAACGCTGCGCACCTCGCTGCTGCTGTCCAACGTCGATCATCCGCCGCGCACCGTGGTCGTCACCTCGGCCGTTCCGGGCGAAGGCAAGACCTCGACCTCGCTCGCCATCGCGACGCTCGCGGCCAAATCCGGTCAGCGTTGCATCATCGTCGATTGCGATTTCCGCCATCCGAGCGTGCATGCCAACCTCGGCTATCCGAACCGCCAGGGTCTCGGCGACTACCTCGCCGGCAACGCTCAGCTGTCCGACGTGATCGAGCTGGAGCCGCGCTACGGCCTGCGCTTCATCACCGCCGGCGCGTCGGTGCCCAATCCGCCGGACGTGCTCGGTTCGCCGCGCATGAAGGATCTGATCCAGCGCCTGAGCGAAAGCTACGACCTGGTCATCCTCGACACGCCGCCGCTGTTGATCATTTCCGACTCGCTCGTGCTGGTCCGCAACGTCGACAAGACGGTTTACGTGGTGCGCTGGGAGAAGACCAAGCGCCAGAGCGCGATGCTCGGCCTCAAGCAGATCCTCGAGGCGGGCGGCGATTTGGCCGGCACGATCCTGACGCAGGTCGATGTGCGCAAGCACGCCCAGTACGATTATTCGGACTCGGGCTACTACAGCTACCACCACTACTACACGCAGACCTAAGCGCGAGCCGATGCGACCGGCGCAGCCCATTTCCGCCCCGGCCGCCTCCGCGGGCGAAATGCGCCGCGCGCGTCTCCTGTCCTTGCTGCTTATCGCACTCGCGGGCGGCGCCCTCTGGCTCGCCGTGCCTCGCTTCGTCGCCGGCGTCGCTTCCGCGCCGTTCGGCGATGTTCTGGCTGCGCTCGATACGGCGGGCGTCGCCGCCACAGAACGCGCCGAACGTGGCTATCGCCGCGCATTGCGTTGGCAACATCATCCGCAGATCGAAGCCGATCTCGGCGCCTTGTCGCTCGGCGAGGCGCGGCGCGAGACGCTGGCCGATCATGGCGAAGCGGCGCGCGTGCTTTTGGCCGAAAGCGCTGCATTGCATCGCGCGTCCCTCGCCCAATCGCCGCTCCAACCCTATGTCTGGACACGTCTCGCCCAGACAGAGATCGCGCTCGAAGCGCCGCAGCAAGCGGTCGCCGCCTTGCGCATGGCGCTCGACAGCGGGCCGATGGAGCCGGCGCTCGTCGTCGCGCGGCTCAGCTTGAGCTTCGTTTTGTGGAACGATCTCGATGACGGATTGCGCACGCGGATGGCCGGCCAGATCCGCCATGCGGCGAAGCTTTATCCGATGGCTTTGGCCCGCATCGCGGTTCAGCGCCGCGCTCAGGACAAGGTGCTAGGGGCGATCGAGGACGATACCGATCTGCTGCGCCGCTTCAGCCAGGCCTATTCCCTGCTCTGAGCCGCAACGTCGTTCAGTCGCGGCGGTGAGCCGCTTTGGCTTGGCCGGCGGCGAGGTCTTCGTCGCGCCACGACTGTGAATAGGCGACACCGGCGATCAGGGCATAGGTGACGGCGATCGCGGGAATCTGCAGGCTGAAATCGACCAGCGAATGGACGGCCAGCAGCGCCGTCACGGCGAGCCCGCTGCAGGGGTAGATGATGGCGCGTCGCCGTTCGCGCGCGCCGCGCAAGAAGCGCAGCAACAAGACGATGAGCGCGCCGTAAAGCAGCAACGCCGCCGGCAGCCCGGTCTCCACGGCAAGTTCGAGATAGCTGTTATGCGCGGCATCGTAGGTCGGCTCGCTGGGGCCGAAATCGGCGCCGCGCATCAGGCGCGAGATATGCTCGAAGGTCGCCAGGCCCGTGCCGAGGAACGGCCGTTCGGCGATCGCGTCGAGCGACAGCTGATAGATCTGCAGGCGCGGCTCGGCGTTCTCGATCAGCTCGCTCATGCGAGAGGTGACGGCGCGGCCGCTGACGATCAGCACGGCGAGGCCGACGGCGACGATGATGCCGCCGAAGACGAGCAGCGATCTTGAGCGCAAACCGTGGCTGGCGGCGAAGGCCAGCAGCATGATCAGAATGCCGATCGCCGTGCAGAGCACCCCGGCGCGCGAATGGCTCAGCAGCAGCGCGGTGACCAGCACCACGAACATCAGCATCAGCACGAACAGGCCGGCGCGCAGATGGTCGATGAAATAGACGATGCCGTTGGTCGAATGCAGCCCTTCGCGCGCGCTGACTTTGATCTGGTCGGCGATCAGGGCCACGGTCAGGATCAGCCCGACGCCGGCATAGGCGGCGAAATGGTTGCGATTGACGAAGGTGCCGCTCACCGAATCGGGATAGGCCCATTTGGCGATGCCGAGAATGTTCGGCGCGCCGCTGAACTGTTCGAACAAGCCATAGATCGCGTAGCCGGTCGCCGCCAGAGCGACCGTCCACCAAGCCGCTTGGGCGCGCTCGAGCCGCCGGCCGAGCTGCATGGCCAGCCAGAAGACGAACGCGTAGCTCAAGAAGCGCATGGCGCCGCCGAGGCTGTCGCTCGGCGAGACGCTGATGGCGCCGGCGAGCGGCTGGCCCAGCGCTGCGGCGGCTGCGGTCCAGGACGCATGATGCCATTCGGCCGGGCTGAACGGCGCCGCCTGGAAGAAGCACCAGGCGAGAAAGCCGGCGAGCAGGCCGAGGACGATACGGTAATGCCGCCAGGCCAGGGCGTGCAAGTTGGGGTTGGCCGTCGCGGCGGTCGCCCATAGGGCGAGCAGCACGCCGCTGATCGCTGCCATCAGGCTCCAGGCCCATGGACGATTGCCGCCGAACGGCAGAGGCGCCAGCGCGACCAGCGCGAGAAGCAACCAGAAGACGAGGCGCGCGATCATCAGTAGGCGTTCTTGTTGACGAAGCCGACGAACGGCGTCAGCAGCAGGATGCGCAGGTCGAACCACAGCGACCAGTTGTCGATGTAGTGCAGGTCGTATTCGACGCGCTTGCGCATTTTGTCCAGCGTGTCGGTCTCGCCGCGCAGGCCGTTGACCTGCGCCCAGCCGGTGATGCCCGGCTTGACGCGATGACGGCCGAGATACTGGTCGATGATCTCGGCATATTGGCTGTTATGCGCCATGGCGTGCGGGCGCGGTCCGACCAGCGACATCTCGCCGCGCAGCACGTTGATGAGCTGCGGCAGCTCGTCGAGGCTGGTGCGACGCAGGAAGCGGCCGACGCGCGTGACGCGCGGATCGGCGCGCATGGCCTGGGTGATGGCGGCGGGATCGTCTTCCGTCACCGTCATGCTGCGGAACTTCAGCACCATGAACTCGTCATTGTTGAAGCCGAGGCGGCGCTGCTTGAACAGCACCGGGCCTTTGCTGTCGAGCCTGATCGCCAAGGCGACGAGCAGCAACAGGGGCGACAGCAGTATCAGGCCGGCGGCGGCGAGCAGGCGGTCCTCCAGACCTTTGAAAATGCGGTTCCAGCCGCTCAGGGCATGACGATGAATGTTCAGGAGCGCCAGGCCGCCGAGGTAATCGATGCCGAGCATCGGCAGATGGATGCCGACCGTGTCGGGGCAAAGCTTGATGTCGACGGTCACGGTGCGCAACGCTTCGAGCACATGCTGCAGCCGGTCGCCGGCGCTGCCGGGGAGGGCGATGATGATCTCGTCGATCGGCTCGTTGCGCGTCGCCGCCACGAGATCCTCGAGCTTGCCGCGCACGGGCACGCCGTTGATCTCGCCGGAGATGCGCGTGGCGCGGTCGTCGAAGATGCCGATCAGCGCCACATCGGCCATCGCCTGGGCCTGCAGATGCTGAACCAGCCGTTCGCCTTTCTCGCCACCGCCGACGATGGCGACGCGCCGCGCCAGGCGGCCCTCTTCGTACCAGGCCTCCATCCGGCGCACGGCGAAGACGCGGATCAGCACCATGGCGGCGAAGCCCATCATGAACCAGGTGACGGCCCAGACGCGCGAATAGTCTTCCGAGGTCTTGGTGATGTAGCTGAGGGCCGACAGCAGCAGCGCGACGACGCTCCAGGTCGCCAGCAGCTTGGCGACCTGCGTGGCGAAGCGCCGCAGATCTTCGAAGCTGTAAAGCCCGGCGACTTGGTTGGCGTTGAGCGCCAGAAGCGCGCCGACGCCGATGGCGATCGCGTAATAGGTCGGGAGCTCGGCGCCGTTGGCGCGCAAAGCGAAGGCGAAGAAGCCGGCGGCCGCGACGGCGACGAGATCGGCCGCGCCGACCAGACCGACGATCAGGCTGGCAGCTTCTTTACGGGAGGGCGGTCGGAACAAGGGCATGGGAAAAGTCGGGTCTCGCCTGGGCCTGCGGGCGGGCCTTGCGGCTGTTGCCGCGCTTAACCCCCCAGCGAAACCATAAGGCGCGAAAGGCTAAAATCCAGCCTTTTTGTGGGCTTAGAGGGAATGCCGGGGGCCGCCGGGCGTTTTGTCAGCCCTTGCCAAACGGTCCGCGCCGCGCCATTCGTAAGCCATGTTCAAAGGACTTTTCCGCAAATCGGAGCGCGCCTCCAGCCCGGCTGCCGCCGCCCGCATTCCCGCCGGCCAGCGCGTCTATGCCATCGGCGACATCCACGGCCGCGCTGACCTGCTGCGCCATCTGCACGACATGATCGCGAAGGATCTGGCCACCGCCCCGGTCGAGCGGGCGCAGGTGGTCTATCTCGGCGACTATGTCGATCGCGGCCTCGAATCGCGCCAAGTGGTCGACCTGCTGATCGACGAGCCGCTGGCCGGCGTCGAACGCGTGCATCTCATGGGCAACCACGAAGAAGTGCTGCTGCAATTTCTCGACGATAGCGGCGTCGGGCCGAACTGGTTCTTCTTCGGCGGCGACGCGACGCTCTACAGCT
Source organism: Alphaproteobacteria bacterium (assembly GCA_035714115.1). Lineage (GTDB taxonomy): Bacteria > Pseudomonadota > Alphaproteobacteria > SMXQ01 > SMXQ01 > CAMAVH01. The sequence goes on along the minus strand of DASTMO010000045.1, from coordinate 19,840 downwards.
ACCGCGTGGCCGGCGCTTCGCCGGCGATTCCCGCCGACCGTCTGAGCAAGGTGCAAGCCGATTTCCGCGCGGCCTTGCCCGAACGCCATCTGGCGTTCTACCGCGCGCTCGGCACGATGCATCAGGCCGGCGATTACCTCTTCGTTCATGCCGGCATCCGCCCCGGCGTGCCGCTGGCGGCGCAAAGCCCGGCGGATCTTTACTGGATCCGCGACGAGTTCCTCGATTCCTCGGCCAATCACGGCGCTGTCGTGGTGCATGGCCATACCATCGCGCCCGAGCCGGTAATGCGGCCGAATCGCATCGGCATCGACACCGGCGCCTATGCCAGCGGCCGGCTGACCTGTCTGGCGCTGGAAGGCGAGACGCGCCGTTTCCTCGCGACGTAATCCGGCGCGCGGTGTAGGCTGGCGATCCTGAAATTATCGAGGCGCGACAAGGCGATGACAGGCGAGGACGGCATCACCGGGCGGGATCGGCGGGCATGACGATTCCCGTGCTTGTCACCGGCGGCGCCGGCTATGTCGGCAGCCATTGCTGCAAGGCGCTGGCCTACGCCGGCCTTCGCCCCATCGTCTACGACAACCTGAGCACCGGCCATGACTGGGCGGTGAAATGGGGGCCGCTGGAGCAGGGCGACGTGCTCGACCGCGCCCGCCTCGACGAGGTGATCGCCAAGCACAAGCCGGTCGCGGCGCTGCATTTCGCCGCGCTGTCGCAGGTCGGCGAATCGATGACGCAACCGGCGCGCTACTGGCGCGTCAATGTCGCTGGTTCGCTCACCTTGCTCGAAGCGCTGATCGCCGCCGAGGTGAAGTGCTTCGTCTTCTCTTCCACCGCGGCGATCTTCGGCATTCCCGACCGCGTGCCGATCGTCGAGGACCAGCTTCACGCGCCGATCAATCCCTATGGCCAGAGCAAGCTCGCCGTCGAGCATATCCTCAAGGATTTCACGGCGGCTTACGGCCTGCGCGCCACCGCGCTGCGCTATTTCAACGCCGCCGGCGCCGATGCCGAATCGGAGATCGGCGAGGATCACTCGCCGGAAAGCCATCTCATTCCCCTGGTGCTCGATGCCGCTGCGGGCCGGCGGCCCGACATCGCCATGTTCGGCGAGGATTATCCTACGCCGGACGGCACCTGCCTGCGCGATTACATCCATGTCGCCGATCTCGCCGACGCCCATGTGCTCGCGCTCAAGCGCTTGATCGGCGGCGGCGAGACGCGCTTCTTCAATCTCGGCAACGGCAACGGTTTCTCGGTGCGCGAGGTGATCGCCACCGCCAAGCAGGTCACCGGACGCGACTTCGCCGTGCGCGTGGCCGCGCGCCGCGCCGGCGACCCGCCGTCGCTCGTCGCCGACGCGACGCAAGCCAAGGCGACGCTCGGCTGGGCGCCGCAACGCGCCGCCTTGCAAGTGCAGATCGCCGATGCCTGGCGCTGGCATCAGAGCCACTTCGCCGGTTGACGCATGCCTATGCGCGATGCGGTGTCTTCCCTGACGGCGACGGTGGTCATCCAGGCGTCGAACATCGTCAGCGGCATCTTCCTCGCGCGTTATCTGCAGCCCGACGGGCGCGGCGAGCTGGCCGCCGTCATGCTGTGGCCCACCGTGATCGCCGCCATCGGCATCTTCGGCCTGCATGAGGCCATCGCCTATCACGCGGCCCGGCGGCTGCACGGCGGGCGCGCCATCTTGCGCGGCGGCCTGCTGATCGGCGGACTTTTATCTCTCGCGCTGATGCCGATCGGCGCGGTCGTCGTCTCGCTGGTCTTTCCGGAGCATGAAGCCGACGAAGTGCGCCACGCGGCCTATCTCTATCTGCTGTTCATCCCGCTGACCTTCTTCGGCCAGTTCCTCGTCGCGCTCTTCCAAGGCAGTCTGCGCTTCGGCGCATGGAATTTCCTGCGCACCTCGGTGCATATCTTCACCCTGGCGCTGATTTTCATCGCCCATTACGCCGACGAGGGCGGCGTGCTCGGCTTCGCCGCCGCATCGCTGATCGCCAACGCCTTGATGATCGTTGTCGCCTGCGTGCTCTATGCCCGCGCCGATTGGCATCTTTCGGCGCCCGACGTCAAACGCAGGCCATGGCGGGATCTGACCTCTTACGGCGCGAGCGTGCATCTCGGCGCCGCCGTCTCGATCATCGCCGACCGTCTCGATCAGATGATCATCTCGCTGTTCCTGCCGGCGGCGGACCTCGGCCTGTTCGTCATCGCGCTCACGCTCTCGCGCCTGCCGCTAGTGCTCGCCAGCACGCTCTCGACCGTCGCCTTCCCGAAGATCGCCAGCATGAGCGAACATGGCGACCGCATCGACGTGTTCGGCCGCTACACCCGCGTCGCTTTACTGACGATCCTGCCTTCCGCCTTGGGGCTGGCGGCGCTCACGCCCTGGCTGCTGCCGTTTTTCTTCGGCGAGGCTTTCGCCGCGGCGACTCCGCTCGCCTGGCTGCTCATCGTCGCCGCCGTACCGCTCAGCCTGAAAACCATGCTGAGCGCGGGCTTCAAGGCTTGCGACCGCGGCTGGATCGTCAGCCAAGCGGAGATCGCGACCCTCGTGCTGTCGGCTGGCGCGCTGGCCTTGTTGGTGCCGGCTTTCGGCCTGTTCGGCGCGGCGGCCGCCAGCGTCGTCGCTCAGGGCGGCGCGCTGGTCTTCATGGCGCTGCGCGCGCGCAAAACGCTCGGTATCTCGCCGGCCGACCTGTTCGTGCCGCGCCGCTCCGACATCGACGTCATCTTGCAGACCGTCGACGAATTGCGGCAGGCGGCGACGCGCCGCTTGCGGCCGGCGAAGTGACGGGACGGCGCCCGATCGGGTAACATGGCGTCAGGGGGTCTTCGTGCAGTTTGAGATGTCTTCAATCGAGCCGGCTTTGGTCGTCGACGTCGACGGCACCTTGCTGCGCACCGATTTGCTCGTCGAAGCGGCGTTGGCCGTGGCCTTCCGCGCGCCGTGGAAGATGCTGACCTGGCCCGGCCTGTTGGCGCGCGGCAAAGCGCCGCTCAAGCGCGCCATCGCCGCGCAAGCCGGGGACATCGGCATCGACGCCATGCCGCTCAACGAGACCGTCGTCGAATTCCTGACCGCGGAGAAGACGCGCGGGCGCAAGATCTATCTCGCCTCGGCCTCCGACGAAGCCTGGATCGCGCCGCTGGCCGCGCGGCTCGGCTTGTTCGACGGCATCTTCGCCTCCGACGGCGCGACCAATCTCGCCGGCGAGGCCAAGGCGGCCAAGCTCGTCGCGCAGTTCGGCGAGCGCGGCTTCGATTACATTGGCAACGGCCGCGCCGATCTGCCGGTCTGGGCCGTGGCGCGCAAAGCCTATCTGGCGGACGCGCCGGCCTCCATCGCCGCCGCGGCAGCCCAGCGCAATGCCGAGGTAGAAGTCATCGCCGCCCCGGCTGCGAGCGGCGTGCAGGCCATGCTGAAGGCCTGGCGTCCCCATCAATGGGTCAAGAACGTGCTGGTTTTCCTGCCGATGCTGGCGGCCCAGCATTTCGACGCGGCGAGCCTGGCGGCGTCATTGCTCGCTTTCATCGCCATGAGCCTTTGCGCGTCGAGCGGCTATGTGGTCAACGACCTCGCCGATCTGGCGAGCGATCGCCGCCATTTGCGCAAGCGACGCCGGCCCTTCGCCAGCGGCGCGCTGCAGCCTGTTTGGGGCGTCGCCATGGCGCTCGGGCCGCTCGCCGCCGGCCTCGCATTGGCGGCGGCGCAGTCCTGGCAGCTCTTGGCCATGGTCGGCGGCTATTACCTGCTGTCGCTCACCTATTCCTTCGCGCTGAAGAGCAAGCTGATCCTCGACGTCTTCGCGCTGGCCTTCCTCTATACCTTCCGCATCGGCGTTGGCGCGGTGGCGACCGGGGTCGTCGTCTCCGAATGGCTGTTCGCCTTCGCCATGTTCTTCTTCATGTCGTTGGCCATGGTGAAGCGCGCCAACGAGCTGGCGCGCCAATTGAACGAGAACGGCCCGCGCACCGCGAGCCGCGGCTACCATCCGAACGATGTGGAAGTGATCTCCGCATTGGCCGTGGCGGCCGGCTTCTGCGCAGTGCTGGTCCTGGCGCTCTACGTCAACAGCCCGGCGGCTATCGGGCTTTACGGCGAGCCGCGCTGGCTTTGGGGCGCCTGCTTCGTGCTGGCTTATTGGCTCGGCCGCATCTTTGTGCTGGCGCGGCGCGGCCATCTCGACGACGACCCGATCATCTTCGCTTTCGGCGACCGCGCCAGCATCATCGCCGGCGCCGGCGTCGCGCTGTTCGGCCTGTTGGCGGCGCTATGACCGGCGCGGCGGTGATCATCGCCTTGCGCTACGCGGCCTTCGCGCTCGTCGCCACGGCGGCGAACCTCGCCGCGCAATATGCCTGCTTCCGGCTTTACGGCGGTCCGGGCGCGGTCTTCGCCGCGCTGGTCGTCGGCACCGGCGTCGGTTTGGTGGTGAAATATGTGCTCGACGCGGTTTGGATCTTCGACGATGCCGGCGGCGGCGCGCGCGATCACGCCCGCAAATTCTCGCTCTACACCGCGACCGGCATGATCACCACGGCGATCTTCTGGGGCGCCGAACTGACCGCCGCCGCGCTCAGCGACGACACTCACCTGCGTCTGGCGGGCGGCGCGGCCGGCCTTCTGATCGGCTATGTCGTGAAATTCCGCCTCGACGGGCGCTACGTCTTTCGCAAGGCGGCGACATGAAGCTTTCCGGCTGGGGCCGTTATCCGGTCGTCGAGACGACCTTGCGCGAGTTCGGCGGCCCCGCCGCCGCCGCGCAGATCTTGTCGCAGAACGATGAGATGATCGCGCGCGGCAACGGCCGCTCTTACGGCGACGCCGCGCTGAGTGACGCCCTGGTGGCGAGCGCCTTGCCGTGCGACCGGCTGCTCGCCTTCGACCGCGCGAATGGCGTCATCGCCTGCGAGGCCGGCGTCACGCTCGCCGACCTCATCAATTTTCTCGCCGGCAGCGGCTGGTTTCCGGCCGTCGTGCCGGGCACCAAATTCGTCACCATCGGCGGCATGATCGCCGCCGATGTGCATGGCAAGAACCATCACGTCGCCGGCTCCTTCGGCCATTTCGTCGACGAGATCGAGTTGATGCTGGCGGACGGCGCCGTCCTGCGCTGCTCGCGCGAAGCGCATGCCGATCTCTTTACCGCCACGCTCGGCGGCATGGGCCTGACGGGCATCATCCTGTCGGCGCGGTTCCGCTTGGCGCGCGTCGAGAGCGAATGGATTCGCCAGGAAACCCTAGTGATGCCTGATCTCGACGCATTGATGGACGGCTTCGAAGCGGCGCGCGCCAGCACCTACGCGGTGGCTTGGATCGACTCCTTCGCGACCGGCGACGCGCTCGGGCGCGGGCTGCTCTATCTTGGGGAGCATGCGGGACAGGACAATCTGCCGCCGCGCCTGGCCGGCCGCCGTCCGGCCAAATCGCGCCGCCGCCGCGTGCCGTTCGATTTTCCCTCCTGGTGGCTCAATCGCCTGTCGATGCGCGCTTTCAATGCGGCGATCTATGCCAACGGCCGGCGCAAGGCGGGCACGGCTTTCGTGGCGCTCGACAAATTCTTCTTCCCGCTCGATTCGATTCTCGAGTGGAACCGCATCTATGGCCGACGCGGCTTCTGCCAGTATCAATGCGTGCTGCCGCTCAGCGCCAGCCGTGACGGCATGCGGCGCCTGCTGGCGCGCATCGCGGCATCGAATGCCAGCAGTTTCCTGTCCGTGCTGAAGCTTCTCGGCCCGGGCCGCGGCATGTTGTCCTTTCCCATGGCCGGCTATACCCTCGCGCTCGATTTTCCGCGTTCCGATCGAACGCTCGCATTGATGGACGAGCTCGACGCCATCACCGCCGACTGCGGCGGCCGCGTCTATCTCGCAAAGGACGCGCGGCTGTCGGCGGCGCATCTCGCGGCGGGCTATCCTGAGCTCGACGCCTTCCGCGCGGCGCGCGCGGCGGCGGGCGCGGCGGGCAAATTCCATTCGCGGCTGTCGCGCCGCCTGGAGATATGATGAGCGCTTCGCCCAGCCTGCTGATTCTCGGCGCGACTTCTGGCATGGCGCGGGCCGTCGCGCGGCGCTACGCCGCCGCCGGCTATTCGCTGATTCTGGCCGGGCGCGACGTCGCCGAGATGGAGCGCGATGCCGCCGATCTCGCCTTGCGCGGCGCGCCGATGGTGGCCTGCCATACCTTCGACGCGCTCGATCTAGCCTCGCATGCGGCCTTCCTTGCCGGCCTCGGCGAAACGCCGGACATGGCCCTCTGCGCCGTCGGCTTCATGGCCGATCAAGCGGCCTGCGATGCCGATCCGGCGCTCGCCGACCGGGTGGCGCGCAGCAACTTCAATGGTCCGGCGCACATCCTGTCGCTGATCGGCAGCGCGATGGCGGCGCGCGGCGCCGGCATGATCGTCGGCATCAGCTCGGTGGCGGGCGATCGCGGGCGCAAGAGCAACTATTCCTACGGCGCGGCGAAAGCCGGCTTCACCGCTTTTCTCTCGGGCCTGCGCGGCCGTTTCGCCGCGCAGGGCGTGCATGTGATGACGGTCAAGCCCGGCTTCGTGCGCACGCGCATGACGGCGGGCATGGATCTGCCGGCGGCGCTCACCGCCGATCCCGCCGAAGTGGCCGAGGCGATCTTCGTCGCCGCGCGCAAAGGCCGCAACGTCATCTACGTCAAGCCGGTGTGGCGTCTGATCATGGCGATCATCCGCGCCATCCCCGAGCCGGTCTTCAAGAAGCTGTCTATATGAGCGCGGCGACATTTCTCAGCGATCGTCGGCCCGTCGCGCTTTGCGTGATCGTCGCCCTCATGGCGATCGTGCAATTGCGCGTGCCCTACCTCAACGAGCTGCAGACCCATGTGATCGACGCCTGGCGCATCTGGGGCGGCGAGATCGATTGCGCGGCGGTCTATCGCCTGCCGCTCGGCTATGCCGGATTCATCGCGCCCTTCATGGCGTTCCTGGGCGAGTCGACGGGGGTCAAAGTCGCCAATTTGCTGGCCTTCGCCGGTTGCGCTGCCGCGGGCCTCGCCTATGTGGCCGCGCTGTCGCGCCACGCCGAGCGCGCCGCCTCGCGCGCGCATTGGGCCGGCGGGCTGATGCTCGCGGCCTTCCTGCTCTATCCCTACATGATCTTCAATGTCGCGCGCACGACGGAGGCGGTGCCTGCCGCCGCATTGGTGATCGTCTTCCTCTGGGCGGCGTTGCGCCGTCCGACCCTCGGCATCGTGATTGTCGCCGGACTCTGCATCGGCGTCGGCATGCAGGTGCGCGCCAACATGGTTTCGCTGCTGCTGCCGGCATTGCTGTGGCTCGCGCTGCGCGCCGACGGCGGTTGGCTGCGCCGCGCCGGATTGGCCGCTGCCGGTCTCGGCGCGCTCGTCGTCTCTTATTCCGCCGTGAGCTTGGCGACCACCGGCTGCGCTTGGTACAGCCCGACCAACGGCGGCTACAACCTCTATGCCGGCAACAATCCGCTCTCGGCCGAATATCTTGCCGCCGATCAGAACGCCGAATATTCGATCATCCCGTCGCTCCGCCCGCGCGGCATCGAGCTGGCCGACGTGCCCGCCGCCTACGAGGTGCCGCAGGCCGACTATGTGGCTTGGACGAAGGAGTTCGTGCAGGGCTGCCCGAGCTGCGCTGTCCGCCTGGTACTGCAAAAGACCGTCGTCTATCTCTCGCCCCGCCTGAAGAACGCGGGCGGCAAGGCCGAGATCGCGGTGCAATGGGCCATGGCCGCCGTCACTTGGATCGCGCTCGGCCTGGCGCTGTGGCGCTTCGCCCGCCGCCGCTCCTATGCCGAGGGCATGTGGCTCCTGGTCTTCGCCGCCTATGCGCTGCCCTTCGTCCTGACCAACGCCGATCCGCGGTTGCGTTTCCCGCTCGATATCGCCGCTCTTTGCTATCTGGCCTTCACCTTGGCCGGCTGGCTGAGGGCGGGGCGGCCGACATACGACCGTACCGCTTAATTTCCTTGCGTCCGCGCCGCGCCAAGGCCACCGTCCCCTTCACGCCGTTAACTCTCACGGGCTTCGCCGTTCGATGATCAACCGTATTCTGGGCCTGATGGCCCGCACTCAGTTTCAGCCGCTGTGGTGGAGCCTCTACCGCGTCGCCATCGGCGGCCTCGGCCATATGAACGCCGACGCCAGCCTGAACGGCGAGGAGCGCTTCATCCGCGACTGGTCGAAGAGCTTCGCGGCGCGCAACCCGGGCCGCCTGCCGGTGATCTTCGACGTCGGCGCCAACGAGGGCGATTTCACTGCGGCGATGCTCGCGGCCCAGGCCGATTGCCGCGTCCATTGCTTCGAGCCCAACCCGAAGACCTATGCGCGTCTGTCGGCTCGCGTCGGCGGCGATCCGCGCACCATCGTCAACAACCTCGGCATGGGCGACAAGCCGGGCAGCTTCACGCTTTACGATTATGCCGGCTCCGAAGGCAGCGGCCATGCCTCGTTCCTGCCGGCGACCTTTCAGGACGTCTACAAGTCGGCGACCCAGACGGTCGAAGCCAAGGTCGGCACGCTTGACGATTACATCGCCGAGCATGCCATCGAGACCGTCGACTTCCTGAAGGTCGACGTCGAAGGCTTGGAAAAAGCCGTGCTCGAAGGCGCTGCCAAGACGCTGGCCGCAGGGCGCATCGCGACCATTCAGATGGAATTCAACGCCCACAACATTCTCACCGGCCTGTCGATCCTGACGCTGTCGAAAATGCTGCCGGACTTCGACATCTATCGCATCGTCGCCAACGGTCTGGCGCCGGTGCTGACGGCGAATCACGCCTACAACAGCCGCGTCGAGATTTTCAAATACGCCAATCTGGTGGCGATCCGGCGCGGACGCTGACGACATGAGTTACGTCGTCGCCTTCAACCGCGACCGCGACTTTTATCAGCTGCCGCTCGCGCTGCATGAACGGGGCATGCTGGACAAGCTGGTGACCGATTACTATCGGCCCGATGCCGCATGGGTTTCCAAGCTGCCGCCGTTCTCACGGCTCGCCCATCGTCATGTGCCGGGCCTGCCGGCCGGCAAGGTGATCTCGCGCTGGCGCGACGTCGCCTGGCAGATGCTGGCGCAGAAGCTCGGCGTCTCGCTCTATAAAATGTCGCGCGACGTCGCCGCCGATCTGTCGCTGACGGCGCTGCGCACGGCGGCGCGTAGCGGCGCCGACCTGTTCCTCTACAGCGAATATGCCATGGAGGCGTTTCAGCGCCCCGAGGCGCGGGCCATGCGCAAAGGCCTGTTCTTCTTTCATCCGCACACGCGCTTGATCCGCGAGATTCTGTCGCAGGATTTCGCCGCCCATCCCGAATGCGCCTGGTCGATGGCGCATGATTTCGACATGGCGCAGCCTGCGGTGCAGCTCGACCGGCTCGATCAGGAATGGAGCCTCGCCGATTTCATCGCCTGCGCCAGCGGCTTCACCAAGCGCTCGCTGACGGCGTCCGGCTGTCCGGCCGAAAAGGTGACGGTCACGCCCTATGGCATCGACGTGGCGCGCGTGCCGTTCGCACCCGACGCGCGGAACGGAAATGGGCTTTGCCGTTTCCTGTTCGTCGGCCAGGGCGTGCAGCGCAAGGGGTTGCATCATCTGTTGAAGGCCTGGCGCAAGCTGCGATTGCCGCAGGCCGAGCTGACCGTGGTCGCCGCCTTCATCGATCCCGGCATCGCGGCTCTGGCAGGCGAGGGGGTGCGCATTCTGTCGCGCCAGTCGCGTGCCGACCTGTGGCGGCTCTACAACGAAAGCCATGTATTCGTCATGCCGTCCCTGGTCGAAGGCTTCGGACTGGTCTATTTGGAAGCTCTGGCGGCAGGCTGCTATGCTGTCGGCACCGACAATACGGGGCTTCCCGATTTGGCCGCGTCGCCGGCAGAGGCCATGAGCGTGCCGCCGGCCGACGTCGACAGCCTCGCGGCGGCGCTGGAAGCAGTTTACGGCCGCCAGCGGCGCGGGGAACTTGACCATCGCGCCATACGCGATTTCGCGGCGCGGCGGGGCTGGGGCGGCTTTCGCCAAGCGGTGGCGGATCTGGCGGCGACGAACGGCGCGAAAAGATGATCGAATTCGGCCTTTATTTCCATCTGCTGGTGTTCCTGCTGATCGCGGGCATGTTCGTCGTGAACAAGAACATGTCGATGTTCCATCCGCTCGCCTTCTATCTGCTGTTCCACGGCATCGTCTTCGTCATCCGTCCCTTCATGGTGCATTACCTGAAGTTCGACGGCCGATGGACATACATGGGTTTCTTCCCGACCGAGGCGCAGTTCCTCATGACCTTGGCGGTCTCCTCGGTGGCGTTGGTCGTCTTCGCGACCGCCAGCTGGTGGGCGGGGCGTGCCGACGTCAATTTCGCCGAAGCGCGCCTGCCCGATTTCAATTCGGCGCAGAAGCGCGCCTTCTTCTGGATGGCGCTGATGCTGGCGCCGCTGACGCTCTATTCAGCGCTCTTCGCCGTGCAGGATGTCGGCTATGACACGCGCGGCGACATTCAGATGTCGGTCGACTTGGCGACCGGCAACACCGTTTACGTGAACACCACCGGCTACATCGTCGATGCGCAGACGATGCTCGGCTCGCTGGCGATTCTCTTCATGTGGCGCTTCCGCTTCGTTTGGTGGACTTGGGCGCCGGTCGTCATGTTCATCGCCTACCGCGCCTTTCTCGGCGGCGGCCGCTGGCCGATGATCACCACGATCTTCACGCTGATCCTGATCCAGCTGTTCCGCACTCATAAGCGCTGGTTCCGCCTGCGCTACCTCGCCATTTTCGTGCCGATCTTCATTTTGTTTCAGAACGTCGGCTTCGACCGCAACTACTTGCGCGACATCGTCGGCGGCGGCTCGGTGCCGGTGGCGGAATTCCGCGACGAGCGCAGCTGGCTGCAGAAGCAGGATAACCCCGACTTCGCCAACTTCGAATTCCTCGCCTTCGTGCTGTGGGCGGTGCCCGACCAGTCGCGCACTTACATCTACTTCTCGCAATATCTGCAAATCTTCACCGAGCCGATCCCGCGCATCCTCTGGTCCGAAAAACCCATCGGCTCGCCGATCAAATTTTTCGAGCTGAACGACTTCGGCAATTTCGTCGGTCTCACCGTGTCGCTGGTGGGCGACGGCTGGCTGAGTCTCGGCTGGTTCGGCATGATCATCACGCTGGGACTTGTGGGTCTCTTCCTCGGCTGGCTGCACCGACGATTCTGGGCCAACATGATGGAGCCGGCGAAGGTGCTGATGTATTGCGTCTTCCTGCCGCTCACCGTGCAATGGTTCCGCGACGGCGGCATCTCCATCGCCAAGTTCGCCCTGTTCACCGTGCTGCCGGTGGCGTTGTGGCTCGGTTTCACGCGGTTCTTCATGTGGCTCGATCGGCAACGTTCGCTCGAAACGGTGCGCATGCCGGCGCGCCGGCGATAGAGGCCGATGCCCGTTCTTCATCTCATGCAATGCACCAACCTCGGCGGCATGGAGCAGGTCTCCTACCGGCTGATGGACACGCTTGGCGAGACGATGGGCCTCAGCTTTCGCATCGCCACGCCGTTGCCCTTCGGTCCGGGCCGACCGCGCGTCATCGCGCAGGATCCGGCGGCGGCCGATTCGCCGGGCCGCGGCCGCTTCGGCTGGCGCGACTTTCCCGCCTTTCGCCGCCATGTCCATGCGCTCGCCGCCGATTGCAGCCACGCCTGGGTCACCGGCACCTCGGCTTCGGCGCTCGCGGCGCTTCTTGGCCTGAACAAGCCGAAGGTGCTGAGCCACCATTATCACCACTTCGAGGGCAGCCGGCCCTGGCTGCGCTGGCGCGGCTTTTACGAGCTGCTGTGCCGCCAGCTCGACGCCATCACCTATCCGACCGCCTTCACTCACGACGAAGCGCTGCGCATCGCGCCCTGGCTCAAAAGCCGCGCCGTCGTCGTGCCCAACGGCTTCGAGATTCATTGCCCGGACGAGGCGACGCGTCTGGCCCGGCGCGCGCGCGCGCGCGAAGCGCTGGGCTTGCCGCAAGACGCGCCGGTCATCGGCAACGCCGGCTGGCTCATCCCGCGCAAGCGTTTCGACGTGTTTCTCAAGACCGCTGCGCGCGTCCATGCCGCCCGGCCCGACGCCGTCTTCGTCATTTGCGGCGGCGGCCCGCTGGAAGACGATCTCAAACGCATGGCCGCGGCTCTCGGCATCGCTGGGGCGGTGCGCTTCTTCGGCTGGGTGCAGGATCTCAACCCGCATTACGAAGCCTGGGACGCGCTGCTGTTCAATTCCGACTTCGACACCCTGCCGGCGGCGCCCATGGAAGCGGCCAGCCGCGGCTGCGTCACCGTCGCGTCGCTGCTCTACGGCGGGCTTGGCGAATTCATCGAACATGGCCAAAGCGGCTATCTGTTCGACCGGCATGACGAGGCGGCGCTGGCCGAAGCCCTCTTGCGGTTGACGAGCGATTCGGCGCAGGCTGAAGCCTTGCGCGCCGGAGCGATCGCCAAGCTGCGGCGGGACTTCTCGATCGAGCGCGCCACCGCTTTCTATCGCGATTTTTTCGGATAAGGATCAAGACATGACCGCCGCGACCGACTTCGCCCAATGGGAAAAGAAAATCCCGCGCCATCCGGTGATCGACCGCGACGCCTATATCGTCGGCGCCTGCGTCGGACGCGACGTGATCCATCTCGGTGCCTGCGATTATCCGATGACGCGCGGCAAGGCGGTGAAGGGCGATCTGCTGCACCAGAAGCTGCAGGGCAAGGGCAAGTCGCTGGTCGGCTACGACAACGATTCCGAATCGATCCGCATCCTGCGCGAGGAATTCGGTCTCAACGACATCGTCGACCGCGATCTGTCAAAGCCGTTCGACGATTCGGTGGCGCGCGGCGATCTGGTGATCTGCGCCGACATCATCGAGCATGTGAACAACGTCGGCAACATGATGGAGGCCTGCAACCGCCTGCTGCGGCCGGGCGGCCGGCTGGTGGTGACGACGATCAACGCCGTCTCCTTCAAGCAGGCGCTGCGCGCGCTCTTAGGCCGCGAGCCGGTGCATCCCGATCACGTCGCCTATTTCAGCTATGCGACGCTCGGCGTGCTGTTCGACCGTTTCGGCTTCAAGCTCGACGATTGCCGCTACTTCGCCTATCCGACGGTGAATGCCGTCGCCGGGGCGCTCTTCGGCGGCATCTATGCGCTGGCGCCGGGCAGCGCCGACGGCATCATCGTCGCCGGCACGAAGGAGCGCGATGTCTGATCCTGCGCCGCTGCCGACCGTCGCGCTGGTCTGGGGCCAATTCGGCCCCTATCACCGAGACCGCTGCGAAGCGCTGACCGCGCATTTGCAGGGGCGTTATCGCGTCGTCGGCATCGAGATCGCGAGCCACAGCGATCTTTCCTATGACTGGAGCGATGTCGGCGGCGATTTTTCGCGCGAAACGCTCTATCCGGGCAAGAGCTGGCATCAGACGACGCGTTGGCAGCGCCTCAAAGCGCTCGTCAAAGCGCTCGGCCGCCACGGCGAAGGCCCGGTCTTTCTATGCCATTACGACCAGTTCGAGATTTTCCTGACCGCCTGCTGGCTGCGTCTGAAAGGCCGCAAGGTCTTCGGCCTGCATGATTCCAAATTCGACGACCGGCCGCGCAGCCTGTGGCGCGAGCTGATCAAGGCCGCCCTCTATCTGCCTTACAACGGCGCGCTGGCGAGCGGCGCGCGCGCCAAGGATTACCTGCGCTTCCTCGGCCTCGCGCCGTCGCGCGTCGCGCTCGGGTACGATACGCTGTCGCTCGATCGCGTGCGGCGCTTGGCGGGCGTGCCATCCGCGCCGGAGGGCGCGCCGTTCGCGGCGCGCCAGTTCCTGGTGATCGCCCGTTTCGTCGAGAAGAAGAACCTGGCGCTCGCGCTCGCCGCTTACGATCTGTATCGCCAGAGCGCCGCCGCGCCGCGCAGCCTGGTGATGATCGGCAGCGGCCCGCTGGAAAGCGAATTGCAGGCCGAGGTCGCGCGGCGCAATCTTGCCGGCGTGCGCTTCACCGGTTTCCTGCAGGAAAAGGCCATCGCCGAATTTCTCGGTCAAGGCTTGGCGTTGGTTCTGCCGTCGACGGAAGAGCAGTGGGGTCTCGTCATCAACGAGGCGCTTGCCATGGGCCTGCCGATCCTCTGTTCGGACAATGTCGGCGCGCGCGACGATCTCGTTCGCATCGGCGTCAACGGCTATGTGGTCGAGCCGGACAATGCCGAAGGCCTCGCTCATTTGATGGACCGCATAGCGACCGATGAAGCCGAATGGCGACGGCTCTGCCAAGGCTCGAACGCGCTGGCGCCGCGCGCCGATGTGGCGCGCTTCGCCGATGCGGTCGCGACGTTGATCGGCGCCGAGCCGGCGGACAAGGGCGCGCGATCTTGAGCGGCGCGATCCTGATGATCGGTCCGTTTCCACCGCCGGTGCATGGCGCCTCGCTGGTGACGGCGCGCCTCGCCGACCGGTTGCGGCCCTTCCTGCAAGTGCGCACGCGCGACATCTCGCAAGGCTCGGCGCGCGGCTTGGGCTATCACGCCACGCGCGCTTGCCGCACCTTGGCGGCTGCCGCTTCGATCCTGTCGAGCGACAGGGATTGCTGGGTCTATCTGTCGGCGGCGGGCGGTTCGGGACTCATTTACACCGCCTTTCTCGTGGCTGCGGCGCGTCTTTCGGGCCGCCGTTTGATCGTGCACCACCATTCCTTCGCCTATATCAACCGTCGCTCCGCCCTGATGGCGATGGTGGCCGCCGCCGGCGGCCCGGCGGCGCTGCATCTCGCGCTCTGCCCGCGCATGGCTGAACGGTTGAGTGCGCTCTATCCGCGCGCGGCGCGCACGTCGGTTTTGTCCAACGCCTTCCTGTTCGCCGCCGCGCCGGCGCGCGCGGCGAATGAGGCCGCGCCCTTGCGCCTCGGCCATCTCAGCAACTTGTCGCGTGAGAAGGGTCTGCATGACGTGCTGGCGCTGCAGGCCGATCTCGCGCGCGATCATGTCGCCAGCGAGCTGCTGCTCGGCGGCGGCACTGCCGATCCCGTGGATGCCGCCGCTATCGCCGCCGCCGTGGCCAAAGGTGAAGCCCGCCATCTCGGCCCGCTTTACGACGGGGCGAAGGACAGTTTCCTCGCCGGCCTCGACGTTTTTCTGTTTCCCAGCCGCTATGTGAACGAGGCCGAGCCGCTCGTCGTCTTCGAAGCCTTGGCGCAGGGCTTGCCGGTGCTCGCCTATGATCGCGGCTGCATCGCCGAGCAGATCGGCGATGAGGGCGGCGCGGCTTACGGCGCCGAAGAGTCCTTTGCCGAACGCGCCGGCGCGCAAGTGAAGGCTTGGGCCGCCGACCGCAGCCTACTGCGCGCGGCGCAAGATCGCGCCCGGGCCCGCATGGCGGCGTTGTCGCAGGAGGCCGTGCGGCAGTTCGCCGCCTTTCTCGCAATTCTCGGTGTGGCGCAAGACGCCATCAGCATGGGTGAACCGCGATGATGCCGGTCTATCAGGATCTCAGCCGCTTTCGCATGCCGCCGGGCTTTCGCGGCCGTGGACTGATCGTCGTACAACTGTGGCGCATCGTGCAGGCGACGCTCTTCGCCTGGTCGCCCTGGGGCGCGAACGGCTGGCGCTGTTGGCTGCTGCGCGCTTTCGGCGCCGAGGTGGGCCGCGATGTGGTGATCCGGCCGAGCGCGAAGGTCACTTATCCCTGGCAGGTTTCGATCGGCGATTACGCCTGGATCGGCGAGGAGGCGACGCTCTATAGCTTCGCCGACATCACCATTGGTGCGCATGCCGTGGTTTCGCAGCGCTGCTATCTCTGCGCCGGCGGGCATGATTACAGCGATCCGACCTTCGCCATCTTCGGCAAGCCGATCGCCATCGGCCCGGAAGCTTGGGTCGCGGCGGATGTTTTTGTCGCGCCGGGCGTCGTCATCGGGCGCGGCACGGTCGTCGGGGCGCGCAGCAGCGTCTTCGGCGATCTGCCGGAAGGGATGATCTGTCTCGGTTCGCCGGCCAAGCCGGTGAAGCCGCGCGTCGTGCGGGGATAAAGCGTTGCGCATTCTCGTCTACAGCATCAATTACGCACCGGAGCTGACAGGCATCGGCAAGTTCACCGCCGAAATGTGCGACTGGTTCGCCGCCAACGGGCACGAGGTGCGCGTCGTCACCACGCCGCCTTATTATCCCGATTGGAAGGTGCGCGACGGCTATAGCGCCTGGATGTGGCGCAGCGAGGTCATCAAGGGCGTGCCGGTGACGCGCTGCCCGCTGTGGGTGCCGGCCAAGCCCTCGGGCCTCAAGCGCGCCGTGCATCTGCTGAGCTTCGCGCTCTCGAGCTTCCCGGCGATGATCTGGCAGGCGCTGCGCTTCCGCCCCGAAGTGATCTGCACCATCAAGCCGCCGATGTTCGCCGAGCCGGTCGGCTGGCTCGCCGCGCGCCTGTGCGGCGCGCTGGCCTGGACCCATGTGCAGGATCTCGAAGTGGATGCGGCCTTCGACATGGGCATGCTGCCGAGCGGCGGGCTGAAGTCGGCGACCCTGGCGGTCGATAACTGGCTGCTGCGCCGGTTCGACTTTGCCACCACCATCTCACTGCGCATGCAGGAGCGCCTGTGGCGCAAGGGCATGCCGCAGGACAAGACCGGCCTTTATCCCAACTGGGTGGAAGCGGCGGCGATCCAGCCGCAGACCGGCTCCAATCCCTATCGCGCCGAGCTCGGCATCGATGCGGGCCAGATCGTCGCGCTCTATTCGGGCAATATGGGCGAGAAGCAGGGGCTCGACACGCTGATCGACACCGCTCGCGCGGTGGCCGACGATCCCAAGATCACGGTCGTGCTGTGCGGCGAGGGCGCGGCGCGCCAGCGCCTGCAGGACAACGCGCGCGGCCTGGCCAATGTCCGCTTCTTGCCGCTGCAGCCCTTAGAGCGACTCGGCGATCTCTTGAACCTCGCCGACGTGCATCTTCTGCCGCAGCGGGCCGACGCGGCCGATCTGGTGATGCCGTCGAAACTCGGCGGCATGCTGGCGACGGGCCGGCCGGTCGTCGCCGGCGCCCATCCGGGCACGCAGGTCGCCATGGCGGTCGCCGATTGCGGCATCGTCGTGCCGCCGGACGACGGTCTGGCGATGGCCGGGGCGCTCAAGACCCTGGCGGCGGATTCCACGCGGCGGAGCCAGCTCGGGGTGGTCGCCCGCCAGCGCGCTCTGTCCGATTGGGACCGGGACGGCATTCTCGGGCGCTTGCAATTCACTCTGAAAGATAAAATTTATCCTTAATTATCAATTAACTATAGATTCATCTGGAACCCATCGCGGAGCTGGGCAATATACCTACCCATCCGCAGTATGAATCTCTTGATAAGTATATAAAGATTTGCTTATATGTGCATGTAGCCCGACTCAGAGTCGGGCCGCAGGCACATCGCTGGCCTCTGAAAACAAGCGCAGGGGCCCTCCGGGGGACGACACCATGGCGACCTATAACGGCACGAACGGCAACGACAACCTGACGGGTGGTTCGGGCAACGACACCCTGAACGGTGGCGATGGCAATGACGTGCTCAACGGCGGAGCCGGTAACGACACCGTCGACGGTGGCAACGGCAACGACACGCTGATCGGCGGTACGGGCAACGACAAGCTCTACGGCCGCGACGGCGACGACAGCCTGGACGGCGGCGACGGCGACGACACGCTCGACGGCGGCAATGGACGCGACACTCTGACGGGCGGCGCGGGCAAGGACACCATTTACGGCGGCGACGGCGAAGACACGATCGATGGTGGCGACGGCAACGACACGCTCGATGGCGGCTCGTCTCAGGACGTGGTGCGCGGCGGCGCCGGCAACGACAGCATTACTGGCGGCGACGGCGACGACAAGCTGTTCGGCGGCATCGGCAACGACTCGATCGACGGCGGCACCGGCCAGGACATCATCTACGGCGACTACGATCCGGCCAGCCCCCTGGCCGCCCAGAGCGCCACGGTGACCTTCAACAGCGAATCGGCCGACAACAAGAACACCCTGGGCTATTACGAGATCGACAGCGCCGGCAACATCGTCGGCGTGAAGTTCATCTACGCCAACGCCAGCGCCAACGGCTCCGGCGGCACGCTCGTCTCGGGCAACACGGCGACCGTTTCGGCCGCGGCCGGCAACACGCTCGGCTTCTTCATCGTTTCCAACGGCTATACCGTCAATAATAGCTATTCGTCGTTCAACCTGACGACGGGCTCGCTCGAATTCCGTAACAGCGACGGCTCGCCGGCGACCACCTCGAGCACCGCGCCGCAGCTCTATTATGTCAGCTCGACCGGCGTCGCGACCGCCATCTCCGGCGCGACTTACCATGCCGCCGCGGGCAGCGAAGGCGCGTCGCTCTGCCTGAACGCCGACGGCAAGGATCACGTCACTGAAGTCGTCAACAGCAACGGCTCGACCACACTCAAGTTCGAGGATCTGAACAATCTCGGCGACGCCGACTTCAACGATCTCGTCATCACCGTCAACGCTGATGTCAGCACGGCGGGCAGCCTGAACTACAACGACAACATCAAAGGCGGCGACGGCGACGACAAGATCTACGGCCAGTTCGGCAACGACAACATCGAAGGCGGCGCCGGCCAGGACGAGATCTACGGCGGCGAAGGCAACGATTCGATCGACGGCGACGCTGGCGACGACCGCATCTACGGCGGTTCCGGCAACGACACGCTGCGCGGCGACGACAACAACGACCGCCTCTACGGCGAAGACGGCAACGACAATCTGTTCGGCGGCACGGGCGACGACCAGCTCGACGGCGGCGCCGGTAACGACGTGGTGAAGGGCGAGGACGGCAACGACATCGCCACCTACGTCGCTTCCGAGAACGTCGGCAGCCACGACGTTTATGAAGGCAACAAGGGCTACGACACCCTGAAGCTCGTGCTCACCCAGGCGCAGGCCAACAGCGCCGCCGTGCAGCAGGAAATCGCCGCTTACCAGTCCTTCATGGCCGCCAACTACAACCCGAACAGCTCGGGCGGCCCGACCTTCCACTTCAACTCGTTCGACCTCGACGTGCGCGGCTTCGAGACGCTGCAGGTCAGCGTCATCGCCCCGCCGAACGCGGCGCCGGATGCGGTGAACGATGCGGTCTCGGTGACGGAAGACCAGCTCGCCACCATCAACGTGCTGTCGAACGACAGCACCGGCGGCGACGTCGGCGATTCGCTCACCGTCAGCAACGTGGCCGCCACCAGCGCGCTCGGCGTGGCTCTCACGCTGAACGCCAACGGTACGGTCAATTATAACGCCGCCGGCTCCGCCTATCTGCAGAGCCTGAAGGCCGGCCAGACCATCACCGACAGCTTCACCTACAAGGTGACCGACCAGGGCGGCTTGACCGACACGGCGACCGTCACCGTCACCATCACCGGCGTCAACGACGCGCCGACCGTCGCGAGCCTGATCGCCGACAAGACGACCGCGGAAGACGCGGCCTTCAACTTCAGCGTCGCCAGCAACTTCGCCGACATCGACGTGGGCGACACGCGCACCTACAGCGCGACCCTGTCGAACGGCAATCCGCTGCCGTCGTGGCTGACCATCAACGCCACCACCGGCGTGATCTCCGGCACGCCGGCGAACGGCGATGTCGGCGTCATCTCCGTGAAGGTCACGATGACCGACGGTTCGGGCGCTTCGGCGAACGACACTTTCGTTCTCACCGTCACCAACACCAACGACGCGCCGACCGTGGCCGTCGCGATCCCGGACAAGACGACCGCCGAAGACGCCGTCTTCAACTTCAACGTCGCCAGCAACTTCGCCGACGTCGATGTCGGCGACACGCGCACC
>DASTMO010000044.1:0-35676 GCA_035714115.1 Alphaproteobacteria bacterium | reverse complement strand
CTGATCATGGCAACCGGGGCCGGCCTGTTCTCGGTAATCCTGTTCTCGCTGATCGCCTACTTCACCGTGCGGACCAATTTCAAGGCGCGAGCACTGCTCGACTTCATATCCTGGCTGCCCTTCGCGGTGCCCGGCCTTCTCTTCGGGCTCGGCCTGCTCTACGTCTTTTTGGAAACGCCCTTTTTCCGTCCGCTCTATGGCTCCATGTTCCTGCTGATCCTGGCGACCGTGGTCAGTTCGATGACGCTTGGAACGCAGATCATCAAATCGAACATGATGCAGCTAGGCCACGAGCTGGAGGAGGCGTCCCGCATCTCCGGCGCGAGCTGGGCGACCACCTTCGTTCGCGTCGTGTTGCCGATCATGATCCCTGTGCTCTTGCTGGTCGGGGTGATGAACTTCATCGGCGCGACGCGGGATGTCGCTTCGGTGGCCTTGATCGCCACGGCCCAGACGAAGACCCTGGCGCTGATCCAGCTCGACTACATGGTGGACGGCCGTTATGAGACGGCCGCCGTGGTGTCTTTAGTCGTGGTCTTTATGAGTACCGGGGTCGCGATTGTCGCTCGGTTGTTTGGTTTGCGAATCGGCATCAGGAACTAGGAGGGACTCATGTTATCCAATGAGCTGAACGAGACTGTCACGCGCGTTGGCCGTGGTACCCCGGCCGGCGAATTGCTCCGCCGCTATTGGCTGCCGATCGCCGCGGAAGCGGATTTGACGGCGGAAAAGCCGATCAAGAAGGTGCGCGTCTTGGGCGAAGACCTGGTGCTCTATCGCGACGGCCAGGGCCGTATCGGTCTTCTCGAGGAACAGTGCTGCCACCGCAGCGCTTCGCTCTTTTACGGCTTCGTCGAGGAAGACGGCCTGCGCTGCCCTTACCATGGCTGGAAGTTCGACTGCTCGGGCCGCTGCATCGAGCAGCCGTTCGAACCGGCCGACAGCCCGATCAAGGACGAGGCGCGCCAACGCGCTTATTCCGTGCAAGTCGCCGACGGCGTGGTCTTCGCCTATCTCGGGCCAGCGCCGGCGCCGATCTTGCCGCGCTGGGACGTGCTCGGCCGGCGCGACGGCGTGCATAAGCTGTTCGTGCTGCCGGTGCTGAACTGCAATTGGCTGCAGGTGATGGAGAACTCCGTCGATCCGACGCATACCTATTACCTGCATGCACACACCTTCGCGGTGAAGAAAGGTAAGCCCGATCGCGGCGCCTATTATTATCGGCCGATCGAGAAGGTCGGTTTCGAGATCGTCAAGGAGGAGAACTGGTGCGGCGTGCGCAAGCAGCGTTTCTATGGCGGAGAGCGTGGCGAGAATGAGTTCGGCCATCCGGTGATCTTTCCCAACATGCTGCTGTCGCCGCAGCGCGAGCATCTGGTGATGCATATGCGTCTGCCGGTGGACGACACCCACACGCTGATCTTCCGCCATCAGTTCACGCCGAACGAGACGGGCAAGGACGAGCCGCAGCCCAAGATTGTGCCGGTCCAGTACGATGCCTCCTTCCGCAACGAGGCCGGCGAATACCATCTCGACAGCTTTGCCTCGCAGGACGCCATGGCCTGGGAAACCCAAGGCGCGATCACCGACCGTTCGCGCGAGACGCTCGGTGTCAGCGATGGCGGCGTCGTGCTGCTGCGCAAGCTTCTGCGCGAGCAGATTAAAGTGGTGCAGGACGGCAAGGATCCCCATGGCGTGCTGCGCGATCCGGCCAAGAGCGCGCCGATCAAGATCGATGTCTCCGAAGGCCAGGCGCGTATGGCGCGCGAGATGGCGCAGACCTGAGCGCGCCTGCGACTGCACAGAAGATAAGGCCGGCGCGAAACAGCAAGCTGGCAGCAGCTATCGGAGAGGGAAGATCATGGCGACCGACGTGACCGATATGAAGATTGCCGAGGCGCCGAAAGAGCCCCTCGACGATTTCGTCATCCCCGACGCTTATGCCGATTGGCAGAAGCGCGAGGGCGTCAAGGTCATCCAAGATTTCGCCTTCAGCGATCTCTGCGCTGTCGAACTCGGTCCCTGGGAGCGCAAGGGCGGTTCGGGCGCGATCATCAACGTGCCGAACGACTATCTGCCGAACGACGCGCATCTCGTCGAGATCGCGCCGGGCGGCGAGTCGGAGCCCGAACGGCATATGTATGAGGAAAACGTCTATATCCTCTCAGGGCGCGGCGCGACGCGCATTTGGCTCGACGGCCAGCCGCCGGAGACGTTCGAATGGAAGGACGGCAGCTTCTTCTCGATCCCGCTCAACGCCTGGTATCAGCATTTCAACGTCGGCAGCGCGCCGGCGCGCTATGTCGCGGTGACCGACGCGCCGCCGGTGATGCGGCGCATGCGCGACGACGACTACATCTTCAACAATCCGTTCCAGTTCACCAGCCGTTATCAGCCGGGCAATAGCCAGTTCGCTGGCGGCAAGCTTTACAATCGGCGGGTCTGGGAGACGAGCTTCGTGCCCAACGCGCCGGACATGGCGCTCTATGGCTGGAAGGCGCGCGGCGCCGGCGGCGTCAACGTGATGCTGGAAATGGCGAAGAACGCGCAGAAGGCGCATATCTCCGAATTTCCCATCGGCACCTACAAGAAGGCGCATCGGCACGGGCCGGGCGCGCATCTGGTCATCCTCAACGGCGTCGGCTTCTCGCTGCTCTGGACCAAGGACGATCTATCGGATTTGCGCCGTTGCGACTGGCAGAAGAACGGCATGGTGGCGATTCCGAGCGACGGCTGCTTCCATCAGCATTTCAACACCGGCTCCACGCGGGCGCGCTATCTCGCTATGCGGCCGGGCACGGCGGGCTTCCTGCCGCCGGGCGCGCGCGCCGCGATGATCGAGACGAGCACCAAAGATGGCGGCGGCCAGATCGAATATACCGACGAGAATCCGCGCATCCACGAGATGTTCGAGGCGGAATTGGCGCGTCACGGCGCGCCTTGCCGCATGAAGGCCTTCGTCTCTTGCTGCAACGGCGAGGTCGGCCCGACCAGCGAGCGCGATACCTAGCCTTCGAAGACGAGGGATTTGACGATCGCGGGAATGGCGTCGACCGACTTGATCGGTTGGCCGAGATCGACGAAGTCGAATTCTCCGACCTTGATGCCGTCGATGACGATGACGTCCTGCGGCACTTTGTCTTCTTCTTTGAGGATGGCGCCGACCAGGCCCGCCACATCCGCGGTCAGCATGATCGCCCAGGGAAACTGCGCGATCGGCGCCAGCGCGCGCTGAATGCCCGCGGAGAGCGCCTTGATCGACGCGCGGCTCGGCGTGACCGCGCCGGTCAGCGCCACGGCAATGGGGCGTTCGAGCGCGTCAGGCATCAGATCGAGACGGGCGAAGGCGCGCGTGATCGCGGCCTCGACGGCATCCGCTGTCAGCGCGCCTTCGGCCGGCAGCGCGGCCGGGACAACTTGCAGATCGGCAAGCGGCAGCAAATCCTCGCGCGACACGAAGACCGTGCTGCTCGACAGCTGGACCGTATATTGCGACGCGCCGATCACCGTCGCGCGGATGCGTTCCTGACTGCCTGCCAGCGGCAGGCCGAGCGCTGGCACGCGGCGGCGGATCGCCGAGCCGAGCAACGGCCCGAGATCGCCGTGTTCGCGGCCATAAAGGCCGTAGATATATTCGCTGACGCCGCCGGAAAAGCTGACTTCCTCGATAGGCACGGCCTGTTTCAATGGGCCGGAGACGATCAGCGAGGCGGCCAAAGCGGACAAAGGCGCGCGCCGCATCACTTCGATCAGGATGTCGGCCAGCCGCGCGGCGATATCCTGCTTTTGGGCTTCGCTGATGGCGTCGCCGACGTGCAGATCATGGCCGCAAGCGAGGGCGACATTGCGGCCCGCTGCTTCCACGCGGAGCAACCGGTTGCCGCCGTCCCACGCCAGCAGGCGCGCGCCGACATTGACTGAAGCAGTTTCGACGACGACGCCGTTTTCGACCACGGCCAGTTTCGCGGTGCCGCCGCCGATATCGACATGCAGGCAAGGTTTGCCGTCGCGCGAGCGGGTGACGGCGCCCGAGCCGTGGGCGCCGAGCACGGCTTCGAGATTGGGGCCGGCGGTGGCGCAGACGAATTTGCCGCCGTCGGCCGCCAGCATGCGGATGATGGCTTCGGAGTTGTGCTTGCGCACGGCCTCGCCGGTGCAGATCACCGCGCCGGTGTCCACCGCCTCCGCCGTGATGGCGGCCTTGTCGTAGCTGTGCGTGACGAAGGCGGCGAGGGCGGCGGTGTCGATCGTGTCGGGGTCGGCATAGGGCGTCAGCAGGATCGGCGAGCGGTAAAGCACTTCGCGGTGCACCACCTCGAATTCGCTCGACATCTGCTGGCTGCGCCGCCGCAGCACCAACCGGGAAAACATCAGATGCGATGTCGATGATCCGATGTCTATGCCGACGCTGGTCAAGCGGAGCCAATCGGGATTGCTCGGAAAGCCGTCATCGGCGACAGGGCCGAAAATCGTCTCGTCGTTCACGCCGAAATGGGAATGTTCAAGCGGGTCGTCGTGCATGGAATCTTTGCGGCAGCTGCGGGATGACGGCGGAAAACGCGTGGCGGCGAACGCTTGCGAGTATAGGCGATCCCCTTCTTTACCGCCATTTTTCAGTGGTTTATCCACTTGCCGAGCAGTCCGTGGCCGACCCGGCGAGGCCGCGCGGCGCGGCGCCGAACAACCGCTTGCAAGCTGTGCCGCAGCGGCAATATATGGGACGGAAACGATAAGCCGCGACGCCGCCGGCAGGCGGGCATGATCGCGGCCTCATGGGAAACGCAGGGAGGATTGGATGTCAGACGAATATGCGGCGAGTCCGGAGCTGTTGGCGCGCCACGAGGCCGCCGAAGCCAACGCGGCCAGCTTCAGCTACGAAAAGCCGAGCGGCGTGAACACGGCCAAAGGCTCGGTGCGTCTCGGCAAGGCCGGCCAGATTCGCGGCGTGGTGCAGATCGTCAAGAAGAACGGCGGCGAGAACAACCTGCATTATCACACCACGACCGACACGTTCTGGATGGTGTTGAAGGGCCGCGTGAAGTTCTACGGCCCGGGTGACGTCGTCATCGGCGAGTTCGGGCCGAACGAGGGCACTTTCACGCCGGCCTACTCGCGCTATTGGTTCGAGAATTCCGGCGAAGACGATCTTGAGTTGCTGCAGGTCGCGGCTCTGCATGCCGGCGCGCAGAATTCGGGCCGCACCGATGCGTCGCCGCAGCGCTACAAGGTCGGCAGCAGCGAAAAGTTCGACGCGCAGAAAGACTGAGCCGCATGCCGCTGCGGGAGGCGGCTGAGGCCCCGCCTTCCCGCGCGCTGCATCGCCTTAGCCGTAGATCTGTCCGGCGATTGCCGCATAGAGCGGTATGCCGATCAGGATATTGAACGGGAAGGTGATGGCGAGCGCTGCCGCCAGCGAGCAGGCGGCGTTCGCTTCGGGCAAGGCCAGGCGCACCGCGGCCGGCGCGGCGATGTAGGACGCGCTGGCTGCCAAGGTCCCAAGCACGATCGCGCCGCCTTGCGACAGCCCGGCTGCCGCGCCGAGCGCGACGCCGAGCGCGCCATGCAGGATCGGCGCGCCGATGGCGAAGAGCAGCAGCGTTTTGCCGGCGCGCAAGGCATCTTCGGCGCGCCCAGCGGCGACTACGCCGAGTTCCAGTAGGAACAGGCACAGCAGGCCGAGGAACAGGTCGCCGAAGAAGGGGCGGACCGGGGCGAGACCGCTTTTGCCGATCAGCCCGCCGATGACGAGGCCTCCGACCAGCAGCAAGAAGCTCTTGGCCGAGACGACCTCCTTGAGCGCATCGCCTATGCTGCCGCCTTGGCCGGCCTGGCGCGCCAGCACGAGCGCGATCAGGATCGCGGGCGTCTCCATCAAGGCGAGAATGGCGGTCATGAAGCCTTCATGGGGAATGGCGCGGGCCTCGAGATAGGAGGTGACGGCGATGAAGGTGACGGCGGACACCGAGCCGTAATGCGCCGCCATGGATGCGGCGTCGGCGCTGCTGAAGCCCGCGATGCGGCGCAGGGCGGCGTAAGACCAGAACGGAATGGCGACGCAGAGGCCGAGAGCTGCAAGGGCCGGCGGCCCGAAGGCGGCGAAGCTCGTCTCGGACAGTTCGGCGCCCCCCTTCAAGCCGATCGACAGCAGCAGATAGATCGATATTGCCTCAAAGACGGGCGCCGGCAGGCGCAAGTTGCTGCGCAGGAATGTCGCCAGCGCCCCGAGGCCGAAACAGAGAACCGGGGGCGAGAGCAGGGCGCTGGCGGCGAGCGACATGGCGTTTCCTTTCTGTTTTTTCGCCGCACGGTTCATCGCCGCGCGGCGCGCGTTATGCCGCGGGGGAGGTTTCGCCCCGCGTTTTCCAAAGCGAGTAGCCGATGCCGGCGGCGATGATGGCGAGCGTGACGCCTAGCGAGATCGCCGGATCGAGCTTTCCGTAGAAGTGGTTCCAGAAGATCTTCGCGCCGATGAACACCAGCACGGCCGAGAGCGCGTACTTCAGGTATTCGAAGCGATGAACCATCGCGGCTAGCGCGAAGTAGAGGGCGCGCAGGCCGAGGATCGCCATGATGTTGGCGGTGAAGACGATGTAGGTGTTGGTGGTGATGGCGAAGATCGCCGGCACGGAGTCGACCGCGAACACCAGGTCGGCGATGTTGATCACTACCAGCGCCAAGAACAGCGGCGTCGCCCACAGCACCAAGCGGCCCGTCTTCGGATGGGGGCGGCGCACGAAGAATTTCTGGCCTTCGAGCTGCGGCGTCACGCGCATCCAGCGCGAGAGGGCGCGCACCACAGGGTTGCGCGAGACGTCGGCCTCGCCCTCTTTGGCCAGCAGCATCTTGACGCCGGTGAAGACCAGGAAGGCGCCGAAGAGCAGCAGGATCCAGTCGTATTCCTGCACCAGAGCGGCGCCGACGCCGATCATCAGCCCGCGCAGCACGAGCACGGCGATGATGCCCCAGACCAGGGCGCGATACTGATAGGCGCGCGGCACGGCGAAGTAGCCGAAGATCAGCGAGATGACGAAGACATTGTCGATCGACAGCGCCTTTTCGATCGCATAGCCGGTGAAATACTGCAGGCTCGCTTCCGAGCCCATCGAATGCCAGATCCAGCCGCCGAACAGGACGGCGATGAAAATGTAGAAGGCCGAAAGCTTGAGGCTTTCGGCGATGCTGAGCTCCTTGTCGTCCTTGTGCAGCACCCCGAGGTCGAAAGCGAGCAGGGCGAGCACGACGGCGATGAAGCTGAGCCATAGCCAAGCCGGCGTACCGGCGATTTCCGAGGTGAGCGGTGTCAGCAGGAAGTCCATGCGATCCTCATGTTTCAGGCGCGCTCCATCGTTCGCCGTCCGGCTTGTGGCCGGCGGCGCGAAAGAGCGTCAACGTGGGGAGGACCGACATGGCGGCGTAGCCGTCAGAGGGGCCCGGACCTCGTTCGAGGCGCGGCGGACCGCGTCCCGGTTTCAAGTGAGGGCAGATTGACGGTTGGGCCTTGATAGCTCAAATGGATAGTTTCTATAATCTTGATAGATTTTATCTATGAAAAGCTTTCCATGGCGTTCCGCCCGACCCATCGCCAGCTTGAATATGCCGTCGCCCTGGCCGAAACCGGCCATTTCGGGACGGCAGCTAAGCGTTGCCATGTATCGCAGCCGACATTGTCCATGCAGATCGCGTTGCTCGAACGGCAGTTGGGCGCGGCATTGTTCGACCGCACGCCGGGTCGCGTGGTGCCGACGGCGGTCGGCGGCGAGATCGTCGCGGCGGGGCGCGTGGTGCTGGCGACCCTGGACGACATGGTGGCGGCGGCGACGCGCGGCGCCAAGAATCTCGGCGGCTTGATCCGGCTCGGCGTCGCGCCGACCTTCGGGCCGTACTTCCTGCCGACGCTGCTGCCGGCGCTGCATGCGAAATATCCAGGCTTGCAGCTCTACATCAAGGAAGAGCGGCCGGCCGTGGTGGAGCGCGAGGTGATGGCGGGGACGCTCGACTGCGGCCTTGGGCCGGCGCCGACGTCAGGCCACGCGCTGACGTTCCGCAAGCTGTGCCGCGAAGCGATTTATCTCGGGGTCTCCAAGGATCATCCTTTGGCCAAGAGCCGCATCATCCGGCCCGATCAATTGAGCGGCCAACGTTTGCTGACGCTCGGCAAAGGGCACCATCTGTTCGAGCGGACCCGCGAGCTCGCCTCGCAATGCGGCGCCGATCTCGGCGAGGATTACGAGGGCACCAGTTTGGATGCCTTGCATCAGATGGTTTTGCTCGGCATGGGGCTTTCGCTCTTTCCTCAGCTCTATGCGCGCGCCGAGTTGCGCGAGGATGAGGACATCGTCCTGCTGCAGATCGCAGGTTGGCCGGCCAGCCGCGAGATGGGCTATTTCTGGCGCGCGGGAAGCGGCCGGGCGACGCAGTTCGAATCGCTGGCGAAGGAAAGCCAGCGCACCTGCAAGACGCTCGGCTTGAGCGACGAACCCGAGCCGCCGCCCAAGACCCGGCGATCCAGACCCCGTTAGCTACTTGCGCTTCATCGCTTCGGCCAGCGCGGCGCCGAATGCGCCGACCGCCGGTTTCGGTGGCGGCGCAGGCATGCGCACGTTCTTGTCGCGAGGGTTGCCGTCGCGCATGCCGCGCGGCGCGGGTTCGCCGCCGCCGTCTTTGCGCATGGTCAGGCCGATACGCTTGCGCGGGATGTCCACTTCGACGACGCGCACTTTCACCACGTCGCCGGCCTTCACAACCTCGTGCGGATCCTTCACGAAGCGGTCGGCGAGCTGAGAGACATGCACCAAGCCGTCCTGATGCACGCCGATATCGACAAACGCGCCAAAGGCGGCGACGTTGGTCACCGTGCCTTCCAGCGTCATGCCGGGTTTGAGGTCTTTGATCTCGTTGATGCCTTCGGCGAAGGTCGCGGTCTTGAAGCTCGGGCGCGGATCGCGGCCTGGCTTCTCCAGTTCGGCGAGAATGTCGCGCACCGTCGGCAGGCCGAAACGCTCGTCGACGAAGCTCTTGGCGTCGAGCTTCTTGAGCGCGGCGCTGTCGCCCATCAGGTCGCGCAGATCGCGGCCGCAAGCGGCGACGATCTTCTGCGCCAGGCCGTAGGCTTCCGGATGGACCGAGGAGGCGTCGAGCGGCTCGGCGCCGCCGGGAATGCGCAGGAAGCCCGCGCATTGCTCGAAGGCGCGCGGGCCGAGGCGGCTGACCTTCAAGAGATCCTGGCGCGTGGCGAAAGGTCCGGTCGAATCGCGATGGGCGACGATGCTTTCGGCGAGCGACGCGCCGACGCCGGAGACGCGAGCCAGCAACGGCGCCGAGGCGGTGTTGAGGTCGACGCCGACGGCGTTCACCGCGTCTTCCACCACCGCGTCGAGGGATTTGCTCAAGCGATACTGGTCGACGTCATGCTGGTACTGGCCGACGCCGATGGACTTCGGCTCGATCTTCACCAGCTCGGCCAGCGGATCCTGCAGGCGGCGGGCGATGGAGACGGCGCCGCGCAGCGACACGTCGAGATTGGGGAATTCCTTGGCGGCGGTTTCCGAGGCCGAATAAACCGACGCGCCGGCTTCGCTGACGATCACCTTCACCGGCTTGCGGCCATTGGCGAGCGGCGGCATGGCGTCGATGATGTCGGCGGCCATTTTCTCGGTCTCGCGGCTGGCGGTGCCGTTGCCGATGGCGACCAGTTCGACATTGTGCTTGCGCATCAGGCTGGCGAGTTCGAGCTGCGCGCCGCGCAGGTCGTTCTTCGGCGGGAAGGGATAGACCGTGCTGGTGGCCAAGAGCTTGCCGGTGCCGTCGACCACGGCGACCTTCACGCCGGTGCGGATGCCTGGATCGAGGCCCATGGTGGCGCGCGAGCCGGCGGGTGCGGCGAGCAGCAGGTCTTTCAGATTGCGGGCGAAGACCTGGATCGCTTCTTCCTCGGCGCGTTCGCGCAAGTCGCGCATCAGATCGATGGAAAGATAGAGCGACAGCTTCACGCGCCAGGTCCAGCGCGCCACGGTCTGCAGCCATAGATCGCCGGGCAGCGTCGCGCCGATGTTGTAGGCGGCGGCGATCATGCGCTCGACCGGTTTGACCGGCGAGGCGTCGTCGGCATCGACCTCGATTTCGAGCGACAGCACTTCTTCGTTGCGGCCGCGGAACATGGCGAGCGCGCGATGGCTCGGCGTCGTCGCCCAGCGCTCGACATGATCGAAATAGTCGGAGAATTTCGCGCCTTCGGTCTGCTTGCCCTCGAGCACCTTGGCGCGCAGCATGGCGCGCTCCTGCAAATGGCCGCGCAGGCGGCCGACCAGGTCGGCGTTTTCGGCGAATTGCTCGGTCAGGATGTCGCGCGCGCCTTCCAGCGCGGCCTTGGCGTCCGGGACTTCTTCAGTGATGTAGGCGGCGGCCAATTCGGCCGGCACGGCGGCGCGGTCGGCCATGATGGCTTCGGCGAGCGGGCCGAGGCCCCGTTCGCGGGCGATCTCGCCCTTGGTGCGACGCTTGGGCTTATAAGGCAGGTAGATATCTTCGAGCTCGGCTTTGGTCGTGGCCGAGACGATCTTGATCGTCAGATCGTCGGTCAGCTTGCCCTGTTCGCGGATCGAATTGAGGATCGCTTCGCGCCGGGCATCCATCTCGCGCAGGTAGACGAGCTTCTCGGCCAGGTCGCGCAATTGCGTGTCGTCGAGGCCGCCGGTGACCTCTTTGCGGTAGCGGGCGATGAAGGGAACGGTGGACCCCTCATCCAAAAGGCCGATGGCGGCGACGGCCTGTTCGGTCTTGCAGTTGATCTCGGCGGCGATGGCGGCGGCGATGCGCGTGATGTCGGCGGTCATAAGCTCTCGAACGCTGGGCGGAAAAACAGGGGGCGACAGTAGGAACATTCGGCCGATGGAGCCAGCCGCTTGGCGAAGTTATCCACGAGAACTTTGCCGCGCTTTCGCGCCCGTCAGGGCCATAACCGAGTCCCGCGTTCCCTTCGCCAAGCGAGACAAAATGGAATTTTTGAAATGGCTTAAATGACAGCAAAATCAAGAACATAACAAAGCTATAAATTGGAGGCTTCAGTGCTAATTATTAATAACGCCGATGTGGCGAACGTGTTGAGCATGGGCGATGCGATCGACGTCCTCGATCAGGCCTATCGCCAGCTCGTGACGACCGATGCCGTCTGCAAGCCGCGCACCGACATCATGATTCCGACGAACAATCCGGGCAAAGTCTATCAGTGGAGCAGCGTCGAAGGCGGCTCCACCAGCGGCTACTTCGCCATCCGCATGAAGTCGGACATCATCTACGAGCAGGAATACAACGGCGCGCGCACGCAGGAAAAATACTGCATCGAGCCGGGCACCTATTGCGGGCTGATCTTCCTGACCAACAGCCAGACCGGCGAACCGCTCGCCATCATGAACGACGGCCTGCCGCAGCTGACGCGCGTCGGCGCCGACGGCGGCATCGGCGCGCGCTATCTCGCCAAGCAGAACGCCAGCGTGATCGGCATGCTCGGCTCCGGCGGCATGGCGCGCAGCCATATGGATGCCTTCATGCACGTGCGGCCGAACTTGAAGCGGCTGCAGGTCTACAGCCCGACCAAAGCGAACCGCGAGAAATTCGCCGCCGAAATGGCCGAGAAGCACGGCATCGAGGCCGTCGCCTGCAACGCGCCGGAGGATGTTTATAAAGGCGCCGACATTCTCGCGGCCGTCACCGACTCCGCAGTCTCGGTGGTCAACGGCAAGCTTCTGGAGCCTGGCACCCATATCGTCGCGCCGGGCACCGGCGGCGGCATCAAGGATCGCGCCGTGCTCGATCGCGTCAATCTCTACATGCGCTTCGGCAACGCCACCCGGCCGTGGGGCGCGGATGCGACCGGCGAAGACGAGTACTACACCTATGCGGCAAGGCCCGACATCGAGAACGGCTTCCTGCGCAAGCCGAAAGGCAAGCGCGGCCATGGCTCGCTGTTCCCTGAGGATCAGACCATCAGCTTCGCCGACGTGGTGAACAAGACCGGCCGCGGCCGCATCTCCGATCAACAGATCTCCTATTCGGAGCGCGGCAATCTGCAGGGCAACCAGTTCTGGGCGATTGCCGGCCGCATTTACGAGCTCTGCAAGGAACAGAAGATGGGGCGCGAAATCCCCACCGACTGGTTCTTGCAGGACATCCGCGACTGAGCGGGGAGGGGAGCAGCATCATGAGCGACGAAACCCTCGCGCTGGCCGATTATGCCGTCGGCCTGCGTTATGAAGACATTCCCGAGGCGGTGAAGCAGCGCGCCAAGGATTCCATCGCCGATACCTTCGGCGTCATCGTCTTCGGCGCCGCCTTGCCGTGGAGCCGCATCGTCATCGACTATGCGCGCCGCACGGGCGCCGGCGGCGGCAGTTTCATCTTCGGCGACGGCATGACGCCGACCACCGCGCCGGCGGCGGCGCTCGCCAACGGCGCGCTCGCCCATGCCTTCGAGATGGACGGGCCGACGCGGCCGAGCTCGGGCGTGCATCCCGGCGCCATGCTGGTCAGCGCCGGCCTGGCCATGGCGCAGGAGCGCGGCTTTTCCGGCAAGGCTTTCCTCACCGCATTCGTCACCGCGGCTGAAGTGATGATCCGCATCGCCCGCGCGACGAAGCACAGCAACGAAGCGCGCGGCTTTCACGGTCCCGGCACCACCGGCCCGTTCGGCGGCGCGGTCGCCTGCGGTAAGATGATCGGCTTTGACAAGCAGACGATGGTCAATGCGCTCGGCATCGCCGGCGAATTGCCCTGCGGCCTGGTCGAATTCTCCAAGTCCGGCACCGGCGCTATGGTCAAGCGCCTGCATTTCGGCCGCGCGGCCGAGGGCGGCGTGATGGCGGCGAGCCTGGCGGAGAAGGGTTTCAGCGGTCCGCACAAGATTCTCGAAGGCGACTGCGGATTCTTGAAGGTCTATTGCGACGAATATGACGTCTCGCAGCTGACCAAGAATCTCGGCAGCGAATGGCTGACCTCGCGCATCATGATGAAGCGCTACGCTTGCCATTCGACGGGCCACACACCGGTCCAGGCGATGATCAATCTCAAGGCGCGCGAAGGCCTCAAAGCCTCCGATGTCGAAACCATCACGATCGAATGCGGCAAGAAGGAGCTCGGCCGTCACAACATCCCAGAGCCGGTGGATGTGATGATCGGCCAATACAGCGTGCCCTTCTGCTCGGCGCTCGCCTTGCTGAGCGACGCCAGCAAGCCGGCGACGTTCCGCGATGCCGATGTGAACGCGCCCGAACTGCGCGCGCTGATGAAGCGCATCGCGCTGGTGCCGCATCCGGGCAGGCCCGCGGCGGCCACCACGACGACGACCATCGTGCGCACGCGCGACGGCCGCACCCTGCGCGAGACGGTCGACGAGTGCAAAGGCACGCCGGAGAATCCGTTGAGCGCGGCGGAACTGCGCGAGAAGTTTCTTGCCGCCACGCAGGACCATGGCGCGGCCAAGATGGCGTCGTTCTATGAGCGGATCCAGAACATCGAAGCCGAAAAGTCGCTCGAGTGGTTGGCGAGTTAGTTTAAAAAATATCAATAATATCAAAAGGATGGTCCGTCGCTTCGCGCGGCGGACCGCCGCTTGGCCGTTTGAACGGACCGTGATGATGCATTGTCGCGCGGATCGGTTAGGCTGGCGGCCTTCAATCAACAGGAGCAAGGCATGACCCCTCGTATCCGTCTGTCGCGCAATGTCGCGTCCATCGCTTTCGCCGGCCTTATGGCCATGTCCGCGACCGCCGCGCTGGCGCAGTCGTCCGACTACAAGCCCGAGGTCTTCCAGGCCGGCAAGGACGTCGTCTGGGTGCCGACGGCGGACGAACTGGTCGCCAAGATGCTCGACATGGCCAAGGTGACGAAAGCCGACGTCGTCTATGACCTCGGCTCGGGTGACGGCCGCACGGTGATCGCTGCGGCGAAGCGCGGCGCGCGCGCCTACGGCATCGAATACAATCCGGAGCTGGTCGAACTGTCGAAGAAGAACGCGGCCGCGGCTGGTCTCGCCGACCGCGCCACCTTCGAGAAGGCCGACATCTTCGAGAGCGATTACTCGAAGGCGACGGTCATCACACTGTTCCTGCTGCCGTCGCTGAATGAGCGCCTGCGCCCGACCATCCTGAAGCAGAAGCCGGGCACGCGCGTCGTCTCCAACACCTTCCCGATGGGCGATTGGGAGCCGGACGAGACGGCCACCGTCGGCGCGCAGGATTGCAGCAGCTGGTGCCGCGCGCTCCTGTGGATCGTACCGGCCGACGCGGCCGGCGAATGGCGCCTCGGCAATCAGGATCTCAAGCTGACGCAGACCTACCAGATGCTCTCGGGCACACTCGGCTCGGCGCCGATCTCGGACGCCAAGATGACCGGCACGCAGATCGCCTTCACCGCCGGCGGCAAGAAATACGTCGGCACTGTCGACGGCAAGTCGATGAAGGGCTCGGACTGGTCGGCGGCGCGCAAATAAGCGCAGCATCCTACGCCAAGACAAAAGGCCGCTCTTCGGAGCGGCCTTTTTGTTTGGGGTCAGGCGACCCGAATGTAGCCCATCATCCCCGTCTCCTGATGGTCGATGATGTGGCAATGGAACATCCAGTCGCCCGGCTCGCCGGCGACGAAAGCGATGTCGACGCGCTCGCTCGGCTGCACGATCACCGTGTCGGCCCAATGGGGCGGCAGCTTGCGCTTGCTCGCCGAGAGCACGCGGAAGGTATGGCCGTGCAGATGCATCGGGTGGATGTAGCGCGAGCCGTTGAAGATCTGAAAGACGTAGCTTTTGCCCGGAGTCAGCTCGGCGAGCGGCGGCATTTTGGCGTCGTGGATCATGCCCGGCCATGACTTGCGGTTGATCGCCCAGAGGATGCGCTGGTTGAGGCAGAGATCGTCAAGCGTGCCGCCGGTCTCTTTCAGCCACTCCTGCAGTTTCGGGTCTTCGAGGCCCGTCTGCAGCGTGAAATCGATCTTCTGCGCTTGAGCGATGTTTGGGACGGGAAGCTCGGCGGCCGGCAGCTTGAGCGCCGCGCGCTTGGCCGGGAGCGACGCGCCCTTGGTGCGGATGCGCGCCAGCAGCGTCGGCGGATTGGTCCAGATGTCTTCCAGCACGGCTTCGGCGTTCTGATCGCCAGAGGCCTGGAAAGCGACATCGGCACGCATGGCCGTGCCGAGCCGCCATTGATCGACCGGGAAGGGCTCGCAGGCGTTGCCGTCGGTGGCGATCACCACGCCCTTCGCGCCTTTCAGGCCGAGCATCGGCATGCGCGTCACGTCCAAGTTGACGATGCGCAGGCGCACGCGCGCGCCCGGCGGCACCTCGATGGTCGGCGGCTCTTTGCCATTCACGCTGCGCAGATTGCCGAAGGTGCCGCTGCGCGCCGCGTCGGCGAAATCGGTCGTCACATCGAAGCTGCCGTCCGGCTTCACATGCCAGTCTTTGAGCGCCAGCACCTGATCGACGTCGAACAGGCCTTTGTCGCGCGGGTCTTCGACGACCAGCACGCCGGACAGGCCGCGGCCCATGGCCTGTGCCGTGTCGCAATGCGGATGGAAAAAGAACGTGCCGGGGTCGGGCGGCGCGAAGCTGTAAGCGAAGCTCTCGCCGGGCTGCACCGGATCCTGGGTGAAGAAGGGCACGCCGTCCATTTTGTAGGGCACGCGCACGCCATGCCAATGAACGGTGCTGTGCTCTTTCAGGCCGTTCTTCAGCACGGCCGTCATGGTCTCGCCGCGTGTCGCGCGCAACTCCATCGGCCAGCCGTCGCTATAGGTCCAGCATGGCGAGGGACCGCTGAGGCCGGGCAAGCGCATGGCGCGTTCGCGCGCATCAAGCTCGAAGCGGCCATTGGCGGCGCGCAAGGCCGTCGGCAGCATGGCACTGAGCGCGGCGCTGCCGGCGAGGGCGGCGGAACCGGCGAGGAAGCGGCGGCGGCTGACGGGCGAGGCGGCACGGAACATCACCGACAGGTACTCCGATCTGCCGGCCGGGGAAATGCGAATCCCTCGCACTCCGAGATTATTGATGTACAGCTGTTATCGCGGTCCGTGAGGGCGGCAAAAACCTTTAGCGGAAAACCCTAGCGGAAAACGACCGTCTTGTTGCCGTTGAGCAGCACCCGGCGCTCGACGTGGTACTGCACGGCGCGGGCCAGCACGACGGCCTCGATGTCGCGCCCGACGGCGACCAGATCGTCCGGCGTCTTGGTGTGATCGACGCGTTCGACCGCCTGTTCGATGATCGGGCCTTCGTCCAGCTCCGGCGTCACGTAATGGGCGGTGGCGCCGATGATCTTCACGCCGCGCTGGTGCGCCTGGTGATAGGGCTTGGCGCCGCGAAAGCTCGGCAGGAAGGAATGGTGGATGTTGATGCAGCGCCCCGCCAGGCGGCGGCAGGCGTCTTCCGACAGCACCTGCATGTAGCGCGCGAGCACGACGAGATCAACGTTCAACTCGTCGATCAGGCCGAGCCAGCGCGCTTCCTGCGCCGCCTTATCGGTCTTGCCGACCGGCAGATGGTGATAGGGCACGCCATGCCATTCGACGATGGCGCGCATGTCGTCGTGGTTGGAGACGACGCCGGCCACCTCGATCGGCAGCGCGCCGGTGCTGTAGCGGTGCAGCAGGTCGTGCAGGCAATGGCCGAACTTGGAGACGGCGATCAGTACGCGGTCCTTGCGCGCGACGTCGTGCAGCTCCCAGGCCATCTCGAACTTCTCGGCGATCGGCGCGAAGGACTTGGCGAAGGCGTCGCGCGAAACGGCCTGCTCGCCGATCTTGAAGACGATGCGCTGGAAGAAGCGCATGGCGATCGGATCGCCATACTGCGCCGCTTCGGTGATGAAGGCGCCTTGCTGGGCGAGAAAGCTGGTGACGGCGGCAACGATGCCGGCGCGGTCGGGGCAGGTGATGGTCAGGATATGCATGGGGGACAACGGCCGAGGAGGAGGACTCGGCGCAATCTAGCCCATTTCACCCTGCGGCCAAAGACCGGGGCATTAGCCCTCGTTGTCCGGCACGAAGCAGTAGACCGCGCGGCTCGGCGACAGGCACAGCACCGGCTCGCGCGCCAGATTGGCTTTGCCGCGGATGATCGCGCTTTCGGGAATGGAGATCCAGCGGCCCTCCGGCGTTTGGGCCTCGTAGCCGGCGGGGCCGAGCCGCGCCTGGGTGCGCTTGCAGTCCGATTCGTCGCAGCAGGACACTTTTGTGCCCGGCACATTGAGGTTCTTGAACCAGCTGCCGAGGCTTTCTTGCTGTCCTTGGGGCTGCTGCTCCTGGGCTGCGCCAGGGGTGATCGTCGCGAAAGCGGCAGCGGCGGCAAAAACCAGGGGCACGGCACGGCGCAAGGTGGGCAAGACAGCCATCATCAGCCTCCCGATCCCCGGCCTATGTTCAACGCGGGCTGACGAAGGCCGTTCCGCCGGCCTATTCCGCAGGGCGCAAACCTTGCGGAAGGCCTTGGGCGGGAGGATGATCGTTCCCAACCCCGCGCCTCAAGACGCATCCGCAAAAGCCAACAGGAAGGAATGCCAGCATGGCCATCGCCATCGAGGAAATGTCCGCCCGCACCGCCGACTCGAAATTCGCCGAGAAGGCCAAGTCGTTGCCGGACCTCATCGTGTCCGCCGATTCCCATGTCGACGAGCCGATCACCCTATGGGACAGCCTGCCGTCGGCCATCAAGGACAAGCTGCCGCCGCTGACCTCCTATCCGCCGGACAAGCGCCCGCAGGGCGGCCTTGATCCGAAGCAGCGCCTGATCGACATGGACCGCGACGGCGTCGCCGCCGAGGTGCTCTATCCGACCGCCACGTTGCGCGCCTTCGCCGCGCCCAAGGAGGTGCAGGAGGCCGGCTTTCGCGTCTACAACGATTGGCTCGCCGAATATTGCGCCACCGCGCCCAAGCGCCTGTTCGGCGTTCCGGCGATCTGCATCTACGACATCGACGCGGCGATCAAGGAAATGCACCGCTGCATGGATATGGGCCTGACTGGCGCGCTCTTGTGGCAGGTGCCCGATCCGAAGCTGCCGATCCTGTCGGACCATTACGAGGAATTCTGGGCCGCCGCCGCCGAGGCGGATCAGGTCGTCAATTTCCACATCCTGACGGGCCATAACTACAAGCTGGCCAATCCGAAGGGCATCGAGAAGATCCGCGGCTCGGTCAACATCAAGACCCAGGACGCGGTGACCACGGTCTACGACATGATCTGGTCCGGCGTGTTCGACCGCCACCCCAAACTGAAGGTCGAAATCGTCGAGGCCGAGATCGGCTGGCTGCCCTTCATGATCCAGCAGTGGGACTACTACTTCAAACGCTTCTCCAAGCCCGGCCCGGCCCAGGAGCAGTTCGCCATCGACCGCCTGCCGAGCGAGATTTTCAACGAGCATTTCTACGCGACCTTCATGGACGATTTCGTCGGCGCGCAGGCGTTGAAGTTCTGGGGCGACAAGAACTGCATGTGGTCGAGCGATTATCCGCACGCCAACATGACCTGGCCGAACTCGCGCACCTTCCTGGCCAAGCAGATCGGCGATCTGGAGCCGGCGCGCCAGAAGCGCCTGCTCAGCCAGAACGTGATCGATCTCTACAAGCTGAAGCTGTAATCAGCTCAGGCCGTAATCAGCTCAAGCTGATGCCGAGCAGGCGGCCGATCAGGTAGGTCGCGCCGCCGGCCGCGCTGCCGATCAGGAGCATGCGCGCGCCGCCGAACAGGGCGTTGCGGCCCGAGAACAAGCTCATCGCCGCGCCGACAGCGAACAGGCCGGAGGCGCTGATGGCGCAGGCAATGGCGAGGCTGCGCGGTCCGGCGGCGATGACGAAGGGCAGCAGCGGCACGATCGCGCCGACGCTGAAGGCGCTGAAGGAGGAGATCGCGGCGCCCCAGGGCGAGCCGAGATCGTCGGGGTTGAGGCCGAGCTCCTCGCGCGCCAGGGTTTTCAGCATCTCCTCCGGCTTCTCGACCATCGCGCGCGTCATCGCGCGGGCCTCGTCGATCGGCGCGCCGCGCGCGGCATAGATCAGCGCCAGCTCTTCGGCTTCCTCGGCGGGATAGCGCGCGAGCTCGGCGCGCTCCTGGGCGATCTGATGCTCATAAAGCTCGCGCTGCGAGCGCACCGAGACATATTCGCCGGCGGCCATCGAGAAAGCGCCGGCAAGCAATCCGGCGACGCCGGTGAGCAGCACGATTTTGGGCTCGGCGGCGGCGCCGGCGACGCCGAGGATCAGGCAGGTGTTGGAGACGATGCCGTCGTTGGCGCCAAACACGGCGGCGCGCAGCGTGCCGCCGCCGGCCGCGCGGTGCTCCTGGCCGAACTCGCCGACCGCGTGGGGCATGGCGTGCGTCGGGCGCACGCTGCCCGCGGAATAGACGGAGAGGCCGCGCACTTTCATCGCGGCGAGCAAATGGCGGGCGCGGCGCGGGCCGGTGACGCGCACGACGGCGGCGACGAGACGCGAGCGCAGGTCGGGTGTGAAGCGCGGCAAAGCGTCTCCGAGGTCGCGCGCGAAAATGCCGGCCTGGCGTTCGGCAGCCACGGCAAGCTCGTTGAACATCTGCTTGAAGCGCGGATCTGGTTCGGCTGCCTGCACGGCTTTATAAAGCCACGCGGCGTTCGCCTCGTCGCGCCACTGTTCGATGATGTCGTTCTCGCCGGTCATCGCGCTCTCTCCCAAAGCCGATGTGAGAGCACTAGCACCGTGCGGCGCGAAGCTCAATTCGAGACGCTGCAAGCGCGTCGCGCTCGCGCAGAATTCGCCTGCGAACGCGAAGCGATGCGATTTGCTCGGTTGTCGGCTAAACTCTTGGCATGGCTCCCGAGAGGCGCAAATGAGACCGAACTTCTTTCGCTTGCAGGCGCTCCTGGTCGTCGCTGATTGCGGCAGCATCGCCGCAGCCGCGCGCAAGCTGCATATCACCGCGCCGGCGGTGACCAAAGCGATCCGCCAGCTCGAGCGCGATTACGACGCCGAGTTTTTCCTGCGCGGCAGATCCGGCGTGTCGCCGACACCGGCCGGCTTGGCGATGATCCGCCGCGCGCGGCTGGCGCTCGCTGAGCTCGATCATGCGCAGGACGAGCTGCGCGAGATTCGCGGATTGGCCGGCGGGAAGATTGCCATAGGCGCGTTGGCCTTCGCCCGTTCGCTGCTGCTGCCGCGCGCATTGGTCGCCTTTACGGCGGTTCGTCCGCTCGACGATGTCGCCATTTATGACGGCGAGTTCGAAAGCCTGATCGAACCTCTGCGCGAGGGAAAACTCGATTTCATCGTCGGCGCTTTGCGCGAAACGCCCTTGCCTTTCGATGTGACCCAGGACCGGCTGTTCGACGACCCGGTCATCGTCGTCGCGCGGCGCGACCATACTTTGGCCCGTCGGAGCAACGTCGCCGCGGCCGAGCTTGCCCGCTTTGCCTGGGTGGTGCCGCCGGAGGATTCTCCGGTGCGCCGATTGTTCGTACAATATTTCGCCGACGCCAAAGCGCCTGCGCCCGTTCATCCTGTCGTCACCACCTCGCTCGAGGTGATGCGGGGGATGATCCTGGAGAGCGACCGGCTCGGCATCGTGTCGCGCAATCGGGTCTTTTACGAATTGCGCCATGGAATGCTGGCGGAACTGAAAGTGAAGCTGACGCGCAACAAAAGGCCCATCGGCATCATTCGCCGCAAAGAGGCCGCGCTGACGCCGGCCGCCGAGGAGATGGTGAGGCGAATCAAGGCGGTGGCGCAGGAATTGCGTCGCGCCGAACTCAAAGCGGCGCGCTGACATAACCATACGGTTATGGAAAGGCATCAGCTTTCACTTTACGGATAGGTCGG
The DNA here is from genome assembly GCA_035714115.1 of Alphaproteobacteria bacterium. GTDB lineage: Bacteria > Pseudomonadota > Alphaproteobacteria > SMXQ01 > SMXQ01 > CAMAVH01. The sequence goes on along the minus strand of DASTMO010000044.1, from coordinate 14,851 downwards.
CAATCCACACAGTCGCATCAGAGCGGGAGCAACCGCCCAACTGGGAGACTGCCATGTCCGGACGTTTTTATGCCGCCGCTGCGGCGCTTTGCGCCGTTTTCGCCCTGCCGCAGACTGGCGCGGCGCAATCGGTCGAATCCGCCTTCAAGGGCAAGTCGCTCAACGTTTTCATCGGCTCGGGGCCGGGCGGCGGCTACGATCTCTACGGCCGCCTGGTCGCGCGCCATATGGGCAAACATGTTCCCGGCCAGCCGAACCTGGTGGCCCAAAATAAGCCCGGTGCGGGCGGCTTCGTCATGAGCCAGTGGCTTTATGCCGCCGCTCCGAAGGACGGCCTCAATATCGGCACCGTGCCGCAGAACGCGCCGACCGAAGAGGCGTTGGGCAATCCGGCGGCCATGTTCGAATCGGCCAAGTTCCTGTGGATCGGGCGCGTCAATTCCAACGTGCCGGTGCACTACGTCTGGCACACCGCGCAGGTGCAGAGCCTGGAAGATCTCAAGACCAAAGAACTGCTGACCGGCGCCGATACGCCGACCAGCACACAAACGACCAATCCGCGCATCCTCAACCTGATCGCCGGCACCAAATTCAACATCATCAACGGCTACGGCACGGGCGCGAAGGTGCGCCTCGCCATCGAAGGGGGCGAGGTGCAGGCCGGCGTCGCGCCGCTATCGCTGCTCATGAGCGAGATGGCGAGCTGGCTGCGCGACAAGCAGATCAAGATCCTCGTGCAATATTCGCCGGAACGCCACCCGTCGATCCCCGACGTGCCGGCTTCCGTCGAATTGGCGCGCAACGACGAGGAGCGCAAGATTCTCAATTTCTTCGTCGCCGACTCGGCGATCGGCCGCGCCGTCGCCGCGCCGCCGGGCGTGGCGGCCGACCGCATCAAGGCGTTGCGCGATGCTTTCGACGCCATGATCAAGGATCCGGAATTCATCGCGGACACGTCGAAGCGCAATATCGAGGTCGATGCCATGTCGGGCGAAAAACTGCAGACCTTGGTGGCGAACATGATGGACCTGCCGGCCGACACTTTGGATAAGGCGCGCGCCGCCGCCAAAGCGGCGATGAGCGAGGGCGCGCGCTGAGATCATGCTGCGCCCGAATTTCGTTCTTTTCATCACCGATCAGCATCGCGCTGATCATCTCGGCTGCTACGGCAACGGAGTTGTGAAAACGCCGCAGATCGACGCCGTCGCGGCGCGCGGCACGCGCTTCGAGCGCTTTTACGTCGCGACGCCGATCTGCATGCCCAACCGGGCCACGCTAATGACCGGCCGCATGCCGTCGTTGCACGGCGCGCGGCAGAACGGCACGCCGCTCGCGCTCAGTGCCGTCACCTTTGTCGATCTGCTGGCGGCGGCTGGCTATCGCACCGCGTTGATCGGCAAGTCGCATCTGCAGAGCATGTCGCCGAAGAAGCCTGTGGTCGGCATGCCGCAGCCCGATCCGGCTCTGACGCAGCCTCCCGAGATGCTGCGCGAGGCCGATAAGAGCTGGCCGACCGATGGCCGCTACGATCAGGAGCTGGCGCCCAATTGGGCCGATCCGAACCATGAACTGACGTTGCCTTACTACGGCTTTCAGCATGTCGAGCTGTGCGTCAACCATGGCGACAAGGTCGTCGGCCATTACAGCCGCTGGCTCGCCGAGCGCCGCCCCGACTGGAAAAGCCTGCGCGGTCCGGACAATCAGTTGCCCGGCAACGCTTATGTCGCGCCGCAAGCCTGGCGCACGGCGGTGCCGGCGGAGCTTTATCCCACGGCCTATATCGCCGAGCGCGCCGAGGCCTATTTGCAGGATTACGCGGCGGCGGGCGGCGAGGAGCCTTTCTTCCTGCAATGCGCCTTTCCCGATCCGCATCATCCCTTCACGCCGCCCGGGCGTTATTGGGACATGTACGATCCGGCCGATATCGAACTGCCGCGTTCGTTCCATCTGCCGGACGGCAAGTTGCCGGCGCCGCTCGCTCATGTCCTGAAGGAGCGGGCCGACGACAAGGCCAACCGCGACGGCCAACGCGTGATCGCGGTGACCGAGCGCGAGGCGAAGGAAGCGACGGCGCTCACCTATGGCATGATCACGATGATCGACGATGCCGTCGGGCGGGTTCTGTCGGCGCTCGAGCGCGCGGGCCTGGCTGAAGATACCGTGATCATCTTCACCGCGGATCACGGCGATTTCATGGGCGATCATCAATTGATGCTCAAGGGCGCGCTGCATTACCGCAGCCTGGTGCGCGTGCCTTTCATCTGGTCCGACCCGGCGGACAAGAGGCAAGCGCCCGTATCGGATGCGCTTTGCGGCACGATCGACATCTCGCAAACCGTGCTGCGCCGGGCCGGCGTCGCTGCTCACAACGGCATCCAGGGCAGAAGCCTGCTGGCGGCGGCCGATGGAGCGGCCGATGTGCACGATGCCATGCTGATCGAAGAGCACCAGCGGCGCGGTTATATGGGCATGGCCGACAATTTCCGCGCCCGCAGCCTAATCACCAAGACGCATCGGCTGACCATCTACGAGGGCTTGGCCGATGGAGAGCTTTACGATCTGGCGAACGATCCCGACGAGATGGTCAATCTCTGGGACGCGCCGCAAGCTCAAGCCGTGCGCGCCACGCTGATCGAGCGATTGGCGCGCAAGATGATGGTGCTGGCGGACGAAAGTCCGCTCGCCACGCATCATGGCCCTTGAGGGTTAAAGGCTAATCCTTGACGCAGGTGCCGTAGGTGCGATCGCCGAAGGTCAGCGTCGCCTCGTCGCCTTTGTTCCAGAACTCGATCTTGCGCGGGCCGTCGCTACCGACATAGCGCGCGCCGGATGCGGATTCGGCCTGGTGCAGGGCGTAGGCTTTGCCGTCGATCACCAGGGCCATGCGCCGATAGAGGAAATTCGTCTCGACCTTCGCGCCGCCGCAGTTGAACGTGGCGGCGACCGGATCGCTGTTGGTCGCCTCTTCGGGCGAAGACGAGCAGGCGGCCAAGGCTGCGGCGCAAGCGGCGGCGAACAGGCCAATACCCCGATAAGCGGTGATGCGGGCACTCATGCGGATCTCCCTAAGCGACGGCGCCGCAGTTTAGCGCCGGTCGTTGCGTCTGGCGATATTCTGCAGCGAATCGGCCGAAAGATTGTTTTTGTCCGCCCGAGGTGATTGCCGCTCGCAAATAGCAGAGGCATATTGGCCGCAACAATCGGCACGCCCCTTCGGCGGCGCGTCATAAGCCCGCCTGAAACAAAGAGGCCGGCACATTCCAGGGAGACGACCATGGCCATTCAATTGCTCGACGATCTGCCCGCGCGTCTGACGCCGGGCCAGCGGGCTCTGCTCGAAGCGGAAGTGCCGACCTTCTCGGCCGCCGAGATGGAGCGCCGCCGCAAGGCGCTCGCCAAAGCCATGGAGGAGGCGGGCTGCAACCATGTCATGCTGTCGGGCGGCGATCGCAAGGGCTCGGCGATCCAGTGGCTCACCGGCTGGCCGCCGGGCAGCGGCCATTACTGCATCTTCACCCCTGGCGAGACCGACGCGATCTTCGTCAAGAACCCCAACAACGCGGCGCTGGCGCGCGTGCTGGCGCCAATAGCGGCGGTCGACTGGGCGGCCGAAGGCTCGACCTCTCTGGCGATCAAGGAATTGCTCAAGCGCGGCGCCAAGGGCAAGAAGGTCGGCATCATCGGTTCCTACGGCCACGCGCTACATGAGCGTTTTGTCGCCGCTGGCATCACGCCGGTCGACATGGCCAAGGCCTACACCAAGGAACGCTCGATCAAGTCGGCTGAGGAGTTGGAATTCCTGCGCGTCGGCGTCGCCATGACCGACGCGGCGGTCGAGGCGCTCGAGCGCGAACTCAAGCCGGGCCTGACGGAATATCAACTCGCCGACATCATCGAGCGCGCCTATGTGCCGTGGGGCGGCCTGACGCAGATTCACTACACCGGCGTCACCTCGATGGCCGATCCGTCCTGCTGCGTGCCGTCGCAAGTGGCGCGCCGCCGTACCGTCAAGGCGGGCGATTGCGTCTTCACCGAAATCTCCGCCTCCTTCTGGTCTTATCCCGGCCAAGTGCAGCGCACGATCTCGGTCGGCGCCGACCCGACGCCGCTCTACGCCGATCTCCATGCTGCGGCGGAGGAAGCCTTCCTCGGCATCCTGAAGGTCATGCGCCACGGCACGACGATGGACGAGATTCTCGACGTCGCCTCCAGCATCGCCGCCGCCGGCTATATCGTCTGCGACGACTTGGTGCACGGCTATGTCGGCGGCTACATGCAGCCGATTTTGGGCACGCGCGAGCGTCCCTCCGCGGCGGTGCCCGACATGACCCTGGCCGAGGGCATGACCATCGTCGTGCAGCCGTCGGTCATGACCAAGGACGCCAAGGCCGGCGTGCAGACCGGCGAGCTGGTGCTGATCAAGAAGGACGGCATCGAACGCCTGCATCAAGCGCCGCGCGGTTTCCGCCGTAGCGCCTGAGCTTTATCGACGCTCCAAAGCAAAAGGCCCGCGATATTCGCGGGCCTTTTCGTTCACGCTTTGCGTTTTGCCTTCGGTTTGCCGCCACCCGCCTTGCCATAAGGCGTGATCTCCGCCTTGCCCGACGATGTGTACCAGACGCGCTCGGACTGGAACGGCTTGCCGTTAACGCGGTCGAGCAGCCAGTCGGCGATCAAGGCGTTCTTCTCGTCGCCCGCTTCCACGCTCGGCGCGTCGCCGACGCTATGGTTGGCGCCTTCGTAAATCACCAAGCGCTTAGGCGCATTGATGAGGTGGAACAATTCTTCGGTATATTCGATCGGCGAAAGTTGGTCGTTCTCGCCGGCCACCACCATGTAGGGCGCTTTGATCTTGGGCGCGACAGGGCGCAGGTCGATCTTTTGGCGCATCTTGTCGAACGCCGCTTCGTCGTCATAACCGGACATGAACATGAAGCGCGCCTTGAAGGTCGGCGAGGCGGTCTCGAAGATCGTATGGCAGCCCGGCTCCTGGCAGACGCCCGAGACGGCGTAGCCCTTGATCTTGTCGCCGAGCGCGGCGCTGGCCACCGTGCCGAAATAGCTGCCGAAGCTGGAGCTGCGGATCGCCAGCTTGTTGATGTCGATGCTCTTCTTGGTCGACAAGAACTTGTGAATGGCGATGCCGGCGTCGGCGAAGGCGGTCGGCGTGAAGAAAATGCCGCGCGACGCGGACTCGGCCTGGCCCGGGCCGTCGATGGCGAGCACGGCGAGGCCGCGCGCCAGAAAGCGGTCGCCGTAGATCGAGACCATGTTCTCCTTGCTGCCGTCCATGCCGCCGATGGAGATGACGCAGGGGAACTTCTCGCCCGCGGCCGGCTTGCGCGGCAGATGCAGATAGGCCGGCAGCGACTTCTTGCCGTAAGGCACCTCGACCTTCTCGATCGGATGCGGCGCATATTTGATGAATTTGGCGTAGCAGTGGTTCATCTGCTCTTCGTAGGCGTGCAGCGTCTCGTTGGCCTCGAAGATCGGCCAGCAGGCCGAGGCCCATAAGAGCGCGGCGGCAATATAGCTTTCGCCCGCCGTCACGAAGCGGCCTTGCTCTTCATAGGCCTTGGCGCGCGCTTGGCGCTTGCGCGCGGCATTGGCGAATTCGCGATGCATGTCGTCGAAGCGCTTCATGCGGCGCGCGGCGGCGCGGAAGTCCTTCTCCGCCGTTTCGCCGCCCGGCTTGCTCTTGGAGGCGATGCGGCCCTGGTCCCATTCCGGCCCGATGGCCTTGATGATGGAATCGAGAACCCAGCGCTGCTCTTGCCAGCGTTTGGTGCGGCGTTCGATGGCGATGCTGGCCATGAAATTTCTCCCTGCGATATGCGCTTCGCGCTTGTTCTGCGGCGGCGATATTAGGGAGGCGTCTGCGACTCGCCAACAGCTTTTAAGCTGCGCGCTTTTCCAGCGCGAGGCGCAGGGCGAGGCCCGCCAGCACGCTGGCCATGAGCCAGCGCTGGATGCGCAGCCACGAGGGCCGCGCGGCGAACCAGACCGCGATCCCGCCGGCGCCGAGGATGATCAAGCCGTTCACCGTGGCGCTGATGGCGATTTGTGTCAGGCCGAGCGTGACGCCTTGGGCCAATACGTCGCCGCGCGCCGGATCGATGAACTGCGGCAGCAGCGACAGATAGAGCACGGCGATCTTGGGATTGAGCAGGTTGGTGAGCAGGCCCATGAAGAACAGCTTGCGCGGGCCGTCGAAGGCCAAATCATGGCGCGGCTGCAGCACCGAGCGCGCGCCGGGCTTGATGGCGTTCCACGCCATCCAGAGCAGATAGGCCGCGCCAGCCCATTGCAGCGTCTCGTAGGCGAAGGGCACGGCGATCAGCAAGGCCGTGAGGCCCAGCGCCGCGGCGAGCATGTAAGCGACGAAGCCGAGCAGCACGCCGCAGAGTGAGATGAAGCCGGCCTTGCGGCCCTGGAGGATCGAGCGGCTGAGCAGATAGATCATGTTCGGCCCTGGGGTCAGCACCATGCCGAGGGCGACCAGCGCAAAAGCGGCGAAGGTGGCGGCGGAGACGGGAAGAATCATGGCCTGATATCCGAAGGAACCTGGATGGAACGCGTCAAGACTGCCGCGCGAGCGCGCCCGCGTCCACCGCCCAGATTGCAACCCTGCTCTGAGGGCGCATAATGGCCAGATGCCCGTTTCCCAACCGTTTCGCCGCAAACTCCTGGTGATCGCCGCGTTTTGCGCGCTCGTCCTGTTCGTCGTCTTGCCCGCAGTGGCGGTCTCCTATCTTTTCACCGCCGATCTGCGCCCGCTGGTTCAGCGTCTCGCCGGCCAATCGCTCGGGCGCGAGGTCTCGATCGGCGATCTTCGCCTCGCCTGGGGGCGGACGCTGAAATTGGAAGTGCGCGATCTGCGCGTCGCCAACGCCGAATGGAGCCAATGGCCTGACATGCTGCGCGTCGGCCGGCTGACGGCGGTGGTCTATTGGCCGGCGCTGCTCAAAGGCATCGTGCAGTATGACGTGCTGCGCCTCGAAGGCAGCGAGTTGTATCTCGACCGGCGCGAGGACGGCCGGCGCAATTGGCGCTTCAGCGACGATCCGTCTTCGGCCTCCGCCGCCGCATCCGCCGGCCTCGCCCTGGTGCCGGCGAACCGCCGCCAGTTTCCCGACGTGAAGGATCTGCTGCTGCGCGATCTGTTCATCGTCTATCGCTCGCAGGGGCGGCGCGATATCCGCGTCGGCCTCGATCAGGCCGAGCTCAAAGCGCCCGCCGCCGACCGCCCGTCGCATCTCGTCGCGACGGGCGCCTACAACGACATCCCGCTCAAGCTCGAAGTCGATGGCGGCTCGACGTCCGAGATGCGTGATGCCTCCAAGCCCTATCCGGCGGCTTTCACGGCGACGACGTCGGCGGCGCGGCTCGATTTCAAGGGCGCCATCCAGGAGCCGCTCGATTTCGACGGCGTCGACGGCGCCTTCACCTTCGACAGCGGCGACTTCGCCGCCGTCCTCAAACTGTTCGGTTACGAGCGGCCGCTCGCCTTTCCCGTGCGCTTCGACGCCAAGCTGACGCGCGACGGCGATCGTTGGGCGCTGGACGATCTGAAGGGCAATTTCGGCGACAGCGCCATGGCTGGGCGCTTTGTCCTGGAGGAAGGCGGGCGCGGCGGGGCGGATGCGGCGACGGTCGATGTTTCGCTCGACCGTTTCGATGTCGAGACGCTCGCGCAAGGCATCGCCGAACCCGACACGGCGGGCCGCACGGCCGAGAGCTTCCGCCCGGAAGACAAACCTGCCGTGACGCTGCAAGCGCGCATCGCTGCCGAGACCGTCACCTTCGGTAAGCTTGCCGCTCAGGATCTGCGGCTCGACGGCGCCTTGACGCCGGGCGCGCTGACTTTGAATCAATTGGCGATGCGGCTGGCCGGCGGCGCGGTCACGGCGCGCGGCGCGATCCGCGGCGACGGGCCGAGCGAGGCTTTGGCCGATCTCGATCTCGCCTATGACGGCGGCGATGTCGCCGAGCTTGCCCGTCTGTCCGGATTGGAGGGCGAGCCGATCAGCGGCAAGCTTGATGGCCGCTTGACCGGAAAGATGCGCGGTGAGACGGCGAAGGCGGCGCTGGGCGCTGCCGACGCTCAGGCGGTCTTCGCCATGCGCGGCGGCACGATGGCGCGCTCGCTGCTGGAGAAGGTCTCGCTCGATTTGCGGGCGTTGTTTCGGCGCAACGACGCCACGGCGCAGGTGCAATGCCTGCTCGCGGTCGTCGAGGCCAAAAGCGGCACCGCGCGCCTGCAGCCTGTGGCGTTGCAAACCGACGCGGTCCATCTGAGCGGCGGCGGGGCCGTCGATATGGCGACCGGCCAGATCGACCTGCTGCTGCGCAGCGACCCCAAGACCAGCAGCGGCCTCGCGCTCGACTGGCCGCTTCATGTGTCGGGCGCTCTGCCATCCCCCTCGGTGACGCCGCGTCCAGGGGCGGGGCCGGCTTGGCTGAACGGGCCGCAGCCCCTACCGGAAGGCTTGGGCGGGGAGCTGCGGGCGCTCGCCCAGGGAACCGGTTGCGCGCAATAGTCGCAATCTTCCCAAGCGCTTGCAGGTAATGATGGGCGCGCGCCGGGAAATCCTGTAGATACGGGCGCGCTGCGCCCAAGTGACCTGCAAAGGCTTTTGGCTCGACCGCCCTTGCCGCCGCGCTGTTTGCCGCCACATATCTGGCGCGCCGCCTTATCCCCCAGGAAGTCTTTTATGCCGTTTCCCGCTGTCGATTCCGCTTTGGCCCGCGCTTTGGCCGACCAGGGCTATGCCGAACCCACGCCGGTGCAGGCTGCCGTGTTGCAGCCGGAGGTCGCCGGGCGCGATCTGCTGGTCTCGGCGCAGACCGGCTCGGGCAAGACGGTGGCGTACGCGCTGGCCGCCGCGCAGACGCTGATCGACGACGGCCTGATCAAGGCCGACGCGCCGGTCGAGCCGCTGGTGCTGATCGTCGCGCCGACGCGCGAACTGGCGCTGCAGGTGCACCGCGAGCTGTCCTGGCTCTATCAGCATCTCAACCTGCGGCTCGCCACCTGCGTCGGCGGCATGGACGTGCGCCGCGAGCAGCGCGCGCTCTCTTTCGGCGTGCATGTCGTCGTCGGCACGCCCGGCCGTCTCTGCGACCATCTCAAGCGCGGCAATCTCGAAACCGGATCGATGCGCGTCGTCGTGCTCGACGAGGCTGACGAGATGCTCGACCTCGGTTTCCGCGAAGATCTCGAATTCCTGCTCGATGCGACTCCGGAAGGCCGCCGCACGCTGCTGTTCTCGGCGACCATCCCGCGCGACATCGCCGCTCTGGCCAAGAAGTTCCAGCGCGATGCCGAACGCATCATCACCGCGAGCGAAAAGTCGGCCCATGCCGACATCGACTACAAGGCCATTCGCATCGCGCCGAACGAGGCCGAACATGCTGCGGTCAACGTGCTGCGCTTCTTCGAGGCGCGCGGCGCGATGATCTTTTGCGGCACTCGCGACGGCGTGCGCCATATGCATGCCAGCCTGCAAGAGCGCGGCTTCGCCGCCGTCGCGCTGTCCGGCGAGCTGAGCCAGAACGAACGCACCCATGCGCTGCAATCTTTGCGCGATGGGCGCGCGCGCGTCTGCGTCGCCACCGACGTGGCGGCGCGCGGCATCGACCTGCCGGATCTCGGCCTGGTTATCCATGCCGATCTGCCGAACAACAAGGAAACGCTGCTGCATCGCAGCGGCCGCACCGGCCGCGCCGGGCGCAAAGGCACCTGCGTCATCCTGGTGCCGTACAATCGCCGCCGCAAAGCCGAAGGCATGCTGCATATGGCAAACCTCAAGGTCGATTGGATCGAGCCGCCGACTGCGGAACAGATCCGCGAACAGGATCAGGCGCGGCTGCTCGCCGAGCTGAAGTCCGCCGAAGAGGTCACGCCGGACGAGACGGCCGCTGCTCAGGCTTTGCTTGCCGAGATGAGCGCGGAAGATCTCGCCGTCGCCTATCTGCGTCTGCACCGCGCCCATTTGCCGGCGCCGGAAGATCTGTTCCAGGGCGGCCAGAGCAACGAGGGCGGGCGCGAGCGCGACCGCGAGTCCAACAAGCGCGAGCGCAGCGATTTCGACGCTTCGCCCTGGTTCACCATGAACATCGGCCGCGACAACAACGCCGATCCGCGCTGGCTGCTGCCGCTGATCTGCCGGCGCGGCCATGTCACCAAGCGCGACATCGGCGCCATCCGCATCTTCGAAGGAGAGACGCGCTTCCAGATCACCGACGCCGCCGCCGAGAAATTCTTCACCGCCGCTAGCCGTCCGGACGAGAAGGACGAAGGCATCCTGTTCGAGCGCGCCGCCGCGCCGAGCGAAGCCGAACTGCAAGCGCGCGCGCCGCGCTCTGAAGGCGGCTACAAAGGCAAGCGGCCGTTCAAGTCGCGCGAAGAAGGCGGCTTCGAGCGCCGTCCGCGTCGAAATGAAGCGGGGCGCAATGAAGCGGGCCGCCGCGAAGGCAGTGCCGACGGCTATGTGCCGGGCGACTACAAGGGCGGCAACAATTACGGCAAGGGTCGTGAACGCGCTGAGCGTTCTGAACGCTCTTATGAGCGCCGCGAACCCGCCGCGAGCGCGCCGAGCGACAGCGCGCCGGCGACGAAGACCGAACGGACCGCCTTCGCGCCGCGCGAGGATCGTCCTTTCAAGAAGCCTTATGAAAAGAAGAGCTTTGGCGAAAAGACGTTCGGCGGCGAGAAGAAGCCTTTCGGCGATAAAAAGCCCTATAGCGACAAAAAGCCGTACGAAAAGAAAAGCTTCGGCGAGAAAAAAGCATATGGCGACAAGCCCTATGCCAAGCGCGACGACAAGAAGCCCTATGGCGAGAAGAAGCCCTATCTGAAGCGCGAGGGCGGTTACGCCGGGCGCGAAGAGGGGCCCGCCAAACCGCCGCGCGCCAAGCTGGGCCTGAACTTCGATAAGCCGAACGAGGGCGGCGATTCCGCGCCGCGCAAGAGCTTCGGCGGCAAGCCCTTCCTCGGCAAGAACCGCGTCGAGAAAAGCTTCGTCGGCCAAGCCCGCCGCAAGCCGGGCAAGAAGAAGCCGGACTAAGTTTGCTTTAGAAGATCGCCGGCGCGATCAGTTCATCGACCGGGACGATCTCGGCGACCATCGGCAGATGGTCGGAGGCGACGCGCGACAGCGGCGTGCGATGGACATGCTGCTGGATCAGCCCGGCGTTGGGCATGGTCCAGATGCGGTCGAGCGAAATCAGCGGATAGCGCGACGGGAATGTGCGCAGCTTGGGCAGCCGCTCGGGCGCGCCGATCTGCTGCAGGATGGCTCGCTCCGCGCCGAAGATATTGAAATCGCCCATCACCACCGTGAAGGGATGCGGTCGCTTGGCGATCACGTCGGCGATGAATTTCACCTGACGGCGGCGTTCGCCGCGAAACAGGCCGAGATGCGCGGCGATCACGCGCACGTCGCCATGCGGCGTCTCCACCATGCAATCGAGCGCGCTGCGCGGCTCGAACGGCACCACGGTCAATTCGATCAGGCGGTGGCGGCCGAGCTCGCCTTTGGCGAGCAGCAGATTGCCGTATTCCGACTGGCGGCGGCGCATGTTGGGGCTCATCAGCGCCTTCATGCCGAGCCGATGCTCGAAGAAATGCGCTTGCTCGACGCCGTCGATGAAATAGCCGCCAACTTCCTGCAGCGCCAGGATGTCGGCGTCGATCTCTTTCAGCACATGCAGGATGCGCTCTGGATCATGGCGGCGGTCGGTGCCGACGCAGCTATGCACGTTGTAGGTGGCGACGCGGAGCGCACCTTTCGCCCGGCCCGAACCGGCATGCGGCATATCAAGCATTTTGCGCCTTCAGCTGATGAGGCTCTTGGCGATGCGCGCGGCGGCCAGCGATCTCGTCGATCAGCCAAACGCCGAAGCCGACGAACATCGGCAAAAGATAATAGATCGCACGGAACAGGAGAAGCCCCGTCACCACGCCGGCCCCGCTGTAGGTGCTGGTGAAGACATACTCCAGCACGCCCCAGCCGCCCGGCACATGGCCGACCAATGCGGAGAATTCCGAGCCGACGAACAGCGCGGCGACATCGAACCAAGGCGTGCGCGCGAAGCTCGCCAAAGTGGCGTAGAGCACGGCGGAAACGCAGCCGTAATTGAGGCTGCTGAAGAAGATTTGCAGCAGGGCGACGCGCCAGCTCGGCAGGCGCAGGCGATAGCGCGCGATGCGCAGTGGCGGCGGCGCCGCGGCGCATAGCGCGACATAAAGCGCACAGAGCGCGAGGCCGGACGCGCCGATCACATGGATGCCGAGGCTGGAGATGTCGAGCGCACGGCCGAGCCGTTCGCCGTGCCACAACAGCGACAGCCCGCCGACGAAGCCGAGGCCGAGGGCGACGCTGATGCCCGAGAACACGACGATCTCGCTGATCGCGGTCAGCCCGAGGCCGCGCCGGCCGTACATGCGGTAGCGGATCGCGCCGCTGCTGAGCGCCGCAACGCCGAGGCTGTGGCCGACGCCGATGGCGGCCACAGCGGTGCGCCAGATGCGTGCCCAGGAGATCGGACTCCGATCCTGTTCCGGCTCTCGGGCCGTCAGGCCGCGCTCGGCATAGCGCACCGCCAAGGCTTCCATCGCCGCGATACAGATGAAGCTTCCGGCGCTTAAGGTCAGCGCCAGCAGCAGATAACGCGGTGACATGGCCTGCAGTGATTGCGCAAGCTCGTCGAACTCGTAGCGCTGCAGCACGCCATAAAACAGATAGGCGCCAAATAGGGCGGCAGCCAGGCTCAGCGCGAGGAGGAAGTAGCGGCGGGTCATTTTAAGGGAACGCAAAGCGTCTGGCTCTGTTCCCTGGAACCATCGGTTTTTCCGGCAGTTTACCTAGCAGTTTGCCGCTTGCCCGCCGCTCTTGAACTTCCATGCCGATGACGAAATCAACCGCTCAACCCTCGCTGTTTATCCCCGGCGACAATTGCCGGACCGTCGCCCGCTTCGACCGTTTCGCCCCTTTGATCGACGGCGACGCCTATTTCGCCGCCTTGGCCGACGCGTTGCCGCGCGCGCGACGGCGCATCGTCATCGTCGGCTGGGATTTCAACAGCCAGATCCGTCTGCGCCCGCAACTGGGCGAAGCCTGTCCGCCGCTCGGCGATTTCCTGCGCGCCGTGGTGGAGGCCAATCCCGAGCTGGAAATTTTCGTGCTCGTTTGGCGCAATTCGATTTTCTACGGCGCCAATGTCGATATTCCGCTCTCGCTTCTGCCGCGCTGGTCGGATCATCCACGCATCCATTTCAAGCTGGACGATGTCCATCCATTCGGCGCCTCGCATCATCAGAAGATTGTCTGCATCGACGGCGCGCTCGCCTTCACCGGCGGGATGGATTTGACGCAGGGCCGCTGGGACACACCCGATCATGCGCCTGGCCATGCTTTGCGCGTGAAGGACGACGGCGAGGCTTACCGCCCCGTCCATGACGTGCAGCTGGTGGTGGACGGTCAGGCGGCAAATGCGATCTGCCGAATCGCGGCGGAGCGCTGGGAGGCGGCGGGCTGCGAGCCGATGCCCGACCTGCCGGAAGACCTGCCGCGCATCTGGCCGCAAGGCGTGCCGCCGCTATTGACCGATCACGCGCTCGCGGTGGCGCGGACCTTGCCGGGCGACAGCGTACAGCCGCAGGTATCGGAAATCCGCAGCCTGAATGAGGCGATGCTGCTCGGCGCGCGCCATTCGATCTATATCGAGAGCCAATATTTCGCGGTGCCGGAAGTCGCCGAAATTCTCGCTTGGCAGCTCGGCCGCACGAAGGGGCCGGAGGTGGTGCTCGTCGTCAATCGCGAATCGAACGGCCTGCTCGAGCATTACGTGATGGCGAACAACCGCGACCATATTTTCGCGCTGCTCCGTCACGCCGACCGCCATGGCCGTCTGCGCACCTATCATCCCTTGTCCTGTCCGGACCCGGAATGCCAGATCAAGGTGCATTCCAAGGTGATGATCGTCGACGACCGTTGGATGCGCATCGGTTCATCCAATTTCAACGCCCGCTCGCTCGGGCTCGATACCGAATGCGACATCGCGCTGGAAGGCTCGACGCCGACGGCGCGCAAATCCATCGCGCGGATGCGCGCGGCGCTGCTCGGCGAGCATCTCGGCATTGCGCCGGCGAAGCTTGCCGTCGCGGCGGCGCGCGAACGCTCGATCAATAGCGCAATCGACGCTTTCAACCAAGGACCGCGCCGCTTGAACGCCTATCCCGATCTGCCGCGCGAGACCGAGCTGACGCTTGCGCCGGGCAGCAGCATTCTCGATCCCGACCGGCCGATCGACCTCGGCTACATCTGGGAAAAACTGACCGCGCCTTCGCCGCTGAAAGAGAACCCCGGCCAGTCGTGACCGCTTAAGCGGGCCAAAGCTTTTTGTCGCGTAGGAATTGAATGACCGCCGCGTCGAAGGTTTCCGGATCTTCGATGCAGCAGGCATGGCCGGTGCCGGGTATCACCACATGACGCGCGCCGGGAATGCCCTCGGCGGTCTCTTTGCCGCCCATCATCGAGCCATCGTGCTCGCCGTTGATCACCAGCACCGGCATTCCCACCTCGGCCAGATGCGGCGTCATGTTGCATTTGGCGCGGGCGCGGAAGATCTGCGCGATCGACTGGCCCGACAGCGTATGGGAGTTTTCGTTGAACAGGCTGATGACCCAGCGGCCCTGTTTCGTCTGGGTGAAGCCGGGGGCGAAGAGCTCGGTCATATGCTCGCGGCGGAACCCTGCGAGATTGGCCGAGGTATAGCCGTCGATGCGCTTTTGGATGCTGCCGCCGCCGCGCGACGATCCGCCGACCAGGATCAAGGCTTGCGCCAT
>DASTMO010000043.1:0-49086 GCA_035714115.1 Alphaproteobacteria bacterium | reverse complement strand
GCATGGGACTGGAACGGCCATTCATATTCCGCCTCGACGATCTTCAGGCCCGCGGCCTTGAAAGCTTCATCGACATTGCCCTCATTGGCTTCGACCTTCTTGGTCGCCGAGGCCGTCTTGCGGATGTAGTCGTAAAGTCCGTTCTGGTCGGGGAACGGCGGCTTGGGCGTCGACCAGGTCACGGCGAGCTTCTCGCGCGCCTGGATCGCGTCCCATTCCTTGTCGGCGATGACGGCAACGAAATCCTTCTGACGGACGACCTTCGCGCCCTTGATGCCCTTGATCGAGGATTCGTCGATCTTCTGGACGGTTGCACCGGCGGTCGGCGGCATGACCATGCGGGCATGCACCATGCCCGGCACGCGCACGTCGGTCACATAATCCGTCGTGCCGTAGACCTTGCCGGGAACGTCGAAGCGCTTATAGGACTTGCCGACGACCTTATAGTCGGCGACCGCCTTCGGCTTGGCCTTGCCGGTGACGACCATGCCGTTGCCGACCTGACCGTTCCACTCGACCTGCACGTTGAAGTAGTTGCCGCCGATCATGTCCACGTAGGAGACCTTCTTCGACGGATCGCCGACGACCGACACGACGCCTTCATTCACGGTCAGCTTGTCGGCCGGGGCGCCGAGGATCTTCGAAGCATGTTCGACCAACACGCGGCGCGCTTCAGCCGCGGCATTGCGCAGCGGGATGCCGCCGTTCTGCACGCCGGTGGAACCCGAGGCGCCGCCCTGGTTCACGGTGAAGTAAGTGTCGCCCATGATGACTTCGACGGTCTCGAGCTTGACGTCGAGCTCTTCGGCGACGATCTGGGCGATGGCGACATCGACGCCCTGCCCCATGTCCATCTTGCCGAAGAAGGCGGTGACTTTGCCGTCGGCGGCGATTTTCAGCCAGGTGTCAAGTTGGGTCGGCTGCAGCGCCGGCTTGGCGGCCGAGCCGAGGCGCGCGGCTTGCGCCGCGGCCTTTTCGGACAGCACGAAGCTCGGCACCGCGGCGCTGAGCACGAAAGCGCCCGAGCCGGCCAGAACGGCGCGGCGCGACACGGTGAAGTTCTTCTTCGCGGGTTTGCTGATGGCGTTCATGGTGATCTCCCTCAACCCATCATCGTGCCGGCGCGCTTGACCGCGCGGATGATGCCCATATGGGTGCCGCAGCGGCACTTCAGACCCGAGAGGCCTTCGCGGATCTGCGCGTCGGACATCTTCGGGTTCTGCTTCAAGAGGGCCGCCGAAGTCATGATCCAGCCGTTCATGCAGTAGCCGCACTGGGCGACCTGCTCTTCCTCGAAGGCCTTCTGCACCGGATGGGGCTTCTCCGGCGTGCCGAGGCCTTCCAGGGTCACGATCTTGTCGCCGGCGGCGATGGCGGAAACCGGCGTGGCGCAGGAGCGCGTCGCTTCGCCGTTCACATGCACGGTGCAGGCGCCGCACTGGGCGAGGCCGCAGCCGAATTTCGGATTGCGCAGACCGATCTCGTCGCGCAGGGCGTAAAGCAGCGGCATGTCGGGATCGACCGTCATGCTGTGCGTCTTGCCGTTGACATTGAGGGTGATGCGTTCGGCCATGGCCAATCCTTCCTCTCTCGAAGGTTGCGGGTGCGGCTGTGAGTCGTCTCCAAAACCGCCTTGTATTGCTTCTTTTGAATGGCGGCGATGCGAAGTCTCCGCCTCGAAAACGGCCGCGTCAATCCATGCTTGCGCGCAGTCTGTCGCCGCAATGTCGAGAGCGAGATGACGAAGATCGTTGTAATCGGAAAAATACAACGTCTTGCATAATGACTATCGATGCTTTCGCAAATCCCCGTCCGTGCGCTGCGCATTCTGCGCCTCAACAAGCTGTGATGCTGATTTGAAGGGCGAAACGCCGCGGCAGCCATATCTTCGCCATAAATGCCGCCGAACGTTCGTCCGTCTTTCGCGCCGCACCATTTCCGTTCTCAGAGAATCCGATGTTCAAGCAAGATGTCCTGCCGTTCTTTCGTGCCTGGCTCGACAATCCCCTCGGCATCGCCGCCATCACGCCTTCCAGTTCGCCGCTCGCCGAATTGATCACCCGCGAGATCGATCCATCCGACTCGCCTGTCCTCGAGCTTGGCCCAGGCACAGGCGTTTTCACGCGCGCGCTGATTTCGCGAGGCGTTGCGGAAAAAGATCTGGTGTTGGTCGAGTCGAACGACGCTTTCGCGCAGCTGCTGCGCCTGCGCTTTCCCGAAGCGACGCTGTTGCAGAGCGATGCCGCTCTGCTGCGCCATCTGCCGCAAACGGCCCAGACCGATGTCGGCGCCGTGGTCAGCGGCTTGCCCCTGCTGTCCATGCCGCCGCATAAAGTGCTCCAGATCGTCGCCGGCGCGTTTGTGCATCTGCGCGAGGGCGGCGCGTTCTATCAGTTCACTTATGGCTGGCGCTGCCCGGTGCAGCCGCGGCTGCTCGACCGGCTCGGGCTGGACGCGCGGCGCGTCGGCGGCGTGATCGCCAACATGCCGCCCGCTTCGGTCTATAAACTCACACGACGCTGACGCCGCTTTTCAGGAAATCCGCTAGGGCAGCGGGCTCGTCGATGTCGAGCAGCACGCCATCATCGGTCATGGCGACCTCGGCGACGGCTTCGGGATAGCTGCCGATCAGGTGGCGCGCCCCGACATCGCCCTGGACCTTGGCCATTTCGGCGAAATAAGCCCGCCCCCACAGCACAGGATTGCCGCGCTTGCCTGCCGCGGTCGGCACGACGATGGAGCGCCCCTCCAGCGGATTGAAAGCGGCGATGAGTTGATCGAGCGCGGCAGCCGGCACGCTCGGCATATCGCCGAGCGCGACGATGGCGCCGTCGATCTCAGCCGGCAGGGCGTCGAGGCCGGCTCTCAGCGACGTGCTGAGGCCTTCGGCATAATGCGGATTCTCCGCCAGAACGACATCGAGGCCTTGCAGCGCGGCGCGCACCTCTGCCTGCTGATGGCCGACGACGACGACCACAGGGCGCGCTTTAGAAGCAAGTGCCGCCTTGACGACGAGCGCGATCAGCGGCTCACCGCCGATGCTGGCGAGCAACTTGCTCGGCCCGCCGCCATTTTTCTCGATGAATCGGCTCGACCGTCCGGCCGCAAGAATCACCGCCGCGACCTGCTGCGGTTTCGCGGCATCCTTGGCGGTCTTGCGCGTCGCTTCGGCGCGCGGCAGCGGACGTGACGGAATTTCCATCAACAAGCCGCCGACGCCCATGCCCTGGATGTCGCGCCCCGTCACGGTGAGGCCGGCCAGCAAGCGCTGCAGCACCCAATCGAACCCGTTGAGCTTGGGAGAGCGCGCGCAGCCCGGCAGCCCGAGGATCGGCGCGCCATCCGCATGCTTGGCCAGCAACAGCAGATTGCCCGGATCGACCGGCATGCCGAAATGCTCGACCGTCCCGCCGGCGAGCGTCACGCCTGCGGGTATGACGTCGCGCACATCGGCGATGGCCGACGCGCCGACGATCAGCAGCATGCCGCAACCCTCGGCCTTGAGCGCCTTGATCGCGGCGGCGATCTCCGCCGCGTCATGGCCGCAGCGCTTCTCGGCTTTCAGCGCGCTGCCAAGCGCCTCGATGCGCTCGGCGGTAACGCGCGCCGTCTTGTCGAGCACCGACTCCTTCATGTCGGGCAGACGCGTCTGGATCAGCCCGACATTTTCGCGGCGCAGTTTGGCGACGCGGATCAGCGGGCCGCCTCTCGCGGCGATCTCCGCGCAGGCCTTCACTGCCGCTTCAGGCGCGGCATAGGGAATGATCTTCACCGTCGCGACCATCTGCTTGCCCTCGACCAGCGCATATTGCGGCAGCGTGGCGACGGTGATCGCCGGATCGATGCGGTTCAATTCATCGACCCGGGCGGCATCGATCAGGAGAAGCCCGGGTCCGGCGGCATGGAGATTGACGCGGCCGGTATAAGCCGCGCCGGCGTCCAGTCCTTTCCCCGCCGCGGCTTTGGCGACGATGTCCGCCGCCGCATCCTCGCCGATGTCGCCTGCCTCAAGGCGCACGACGGTCACGCGCGCGACGCCTTCGGCCTTGAGCGCCGCCACATCCTCGGTCGTCAGCTCGTGTCCTTTGGACAGGCTGCGCTTGCCCGCGCGCTGGCGATGAACCAGGCGCGCGCCGGCCGCTTCGTCGATGGCGACGTCGCCGTAGATCACGCGGCGGCGTCCTTCTGCTCGGGCGATTTCTCGGCATGCAGCACTTGCGTCATCTGGGCCAGCACCGAGATCGCGATCTCGGCCGGCGAGACGGCGCCGATGTTGAGGCCGACCGGCCCGTGGATGCGCGCCACATCGGCATCGCTGAAGCCTTGCTCTTTCAAACGCGCCAGCCGCGAGGCATGGGTCTTGCGGCTGCCGAGCGCGCCGACGAAGAAGGCGTCCGAGCGCAGCGCGGCGGCGAGCGCCGGATCGTCGAGCTTGGGATCATGCGTCAGCGTGATGATGGCGGTCCGCGCGTCAGGCTTGAAGGCGGCGAGCGCTTCGTCCGGCCAGTCGTTCGACAGGGTTACGCCCGGGAAGCGGAATTCGCTGCCGAAGGCGCTGCGCGGATCGATGACGATGATCTCATAACCGACCATGGCGGCCATCGGCACGAGCTGCTGCGAGATATGCACGGCGCCGACGATGGCGAGCCGACGCGGCGGCGCGATGACGTTGACGAAGACGCGTTGGCCGTCGGCTTCGATGGGCGCGCTTTTCTCGCGCGCCAGCGCGCGCTTGGCTTCAGCCTTCGCCTCAGCGTTGAGCGTCAGTTCGGCCTTGGCGGGAGCCGCCGGAAGCAGCGTCTGCGCGCCGGTCGCGATATCGGTGGCGATGGCGAACGGCTGCTTGGCTTCGGCGGCTTCAATGGAAGCGTCGAGCATCGGCTCATGGCCGTTCACAGCGGTGACGAGAATCTCGACATTGCCGCCGCAGGCAAGGCCGACATCCCACGCCTGTTCGTTGCTGATGCCGAACTTCAGGAGGCGCGCCTTTCCGTCCTTGATTGCCGCCTGCGCCTCGGCGATCACCGCGCCTTCGACGCAGCCGCCGGAGACCGAGCCTTGGAAATTGCCCTGATCGTCGGCGACCAACTGGCTGCCGGTCGGACGCGGCGACGAGCCCCAGGTGGCGACGACGGTCGCCAAGGCGACGCCCTTGCCGGCCTTACGCCAGTCGGACGCGGTGCGCAGCACGTCCAATGTCGTCTCTTTTCCGTCGATCTGGGGAACGTCGGTCATGGGCCTACTCCGGGTTATATCATTACAAATATAACCCCTGAGAGGCGCTGCGCCAACCCTGCTCCAGGACTTAATCCAACGCGGCTGCCGCAGCCTCTTTGTCGATCCGTTTGGGGCGGCGGAGCAGCAGCAAGAGCGGCAGCGAGGCCAAGGCGAACCAGGTCATCAGCAGGAAATCGTTATTGAAGGCGATGATCTGCGCCTGGCGTGTGATTTCGCCGTTCAGCGCCGCCAAACCCGGCAGGCTGGAGAGGTTCCAGTGCGAAGCGATGTGGGGCTGGCGCGCCAGTTCGCTGAACGGCGTCACGCTCTCGGCCATGCTCGCATGCATGATCTGGCTGTTGCGGTTCAAAAGGAAGATCACCACCGAAATGCCGATGCTGCTGCCGATGTTGCGCATCAGGCTGAACAAAGCCGTGCCTTGGGTGCGCAGATGCGGTTCCAGCGTCGCGAAGGTGATGGTGCTGAGCGGCACGAAGGTGAAGCCGAGGCCGAGCCCCTGCACCACGCCGGTGCGCACCAGCGTCGCAATGGAAACGTCGGGGGTGAAGCCGGTCATCTCCCACAGCGACAGCGCTGTCAGCAGCAGACCGATGGCGATCAAGATGCGCGGATCGACCTTCGTGATGATGCGCCCGACGATCATCATCGCCACCATGGTGCCGATGCCGCGCGGCGACATGACGAGACCGGCGGTCAGCACAGGAAAGCCCATCAGGTTTTGCAGATATGGCGTCAGCAGCGCCATGGTCGCCAGCAGGATCACGCCGACGACGAAGATCAGCACCAGACCCGAAGTGAAATTGCGGTCCTTGAAGGCGCGCGGGTCGATGAAGGGATTCTTCGCCGTCAGCGTATGGACGATGAAGAGATAGGCGCAAAGACCCGCCGCCACCGCTTCGGCGATCACTTCGGGCGAGGAGAACCAGTCGAGCTGTTCGCCGCGATCGAGCATCATCTGCAGCGCGCCGATGGCGACGCTGAGCGTGGTGAAGCCGAACCAATCGAAGCCGCGCGACTTGTCGGCCTTGGTCTCGGACAGGAAGGCCGAAAGGCCGAAGAAGGTCGCGGCGCCGACGAACAGGTTGATGTAGAAGACCCAGCGCCAGTTATAGGCGTCGGTGAGATAGCCGCCGAGCGTCGGGCCCAGGATAGGTCCGACCATCACGCCGACGCCCCACAGCGCCATGGCCGAGCCGTGCTTCTCGCGCGGGTAGCTGTCGAGCAGCACCGATTGCGACAGCGGCACCAAAGGCGCGCCGAACACGCCCTGCAGGAAGCGGAACAGCACCATCTCTTCGAGCGATCCGGCGAGGCCGCAGAGCACCGAGGCGGCGGTAAAGCCGGCGACGGCGACGAGGAACAGCCGCTTGCGGCCGAAGCGCGCCGACAGCCAGCCGGTCGGCGGGGTCATGATCGCCGCCGCGACGATGTATGACGTCAGCACCCAGTTGATCTGGTCGTTGGTCGCCGAGAGGCTGCCCTGCATATAGGGCAGCGCGACATTCGCGATCGTCGTGTCGAGCGCTTGCATGATCGTCGCCAGCATCACGCAGACGGTGATGATGGTGCGATTCGGGGTATCGCCCTCCCCTACAATCGCGGGAGTGCTCATTGCTGGACGGGAGCGGCGCCCAGATTCTGGATGTTGTCGTAGGGCGCGGCGGCCGCGCTCTTGCCGAACAGCGAGCGCGAACGGCCGGTGTCGATCTCGACCGTAGCGCTCATGCCGGCGCGCAAGGGCGGCGCGTTGTCGGCGCGCTCCAGGTTGATGCGCAGCGGGATGCGCTGCACCACCTTCACCCAGTTGCCGCTGGCATTCTGCGGCGGCAGCACGGCGAACTCGGCGCCCGACGCCGGGCTGAGGCCAACCAGCGTACCGTGCCAGATATAGTCCGGATAAGAGTCGATCGTCACGGTTACCGGCTGACCGGCGCGCACATTGGCGAGATCCGTCTCCTTCGGATTGGCCTCGACCCACACGTCGTCGGTCGCGACCAGGCTGAAGGCGGCGGTCGCCGCCGGCAGGTAGCTGCCGACCTGGACGCTGTCGACCTTGCTGACGATGCCGGCGAAGGGCGCGACGACGCGCACATGATCGAGATCGCGCTGCGCCTGATCGAGCTGCGCTTTCGCGGCGAGATAGGTCGGGTGGTTCTCCACCGCGATGTCAGGATTCCCGCCGAGGCTGGCCAGCACGCTCTGCGCTTCCTGTTTGAGCGAGACGAGCTTCTGGCGCGCGGCGATCAGATTGTGGTTCGAAACGTCGTACTGCGCCTGCGACACATATTTGCCGACCAGCGCCGCCTGGCGGTCATGGTCGCGCGAATAGAAGCCAACATCGGCTTCGGCTTGCGAGATGTCGGCCTGCTTCTGGCGATAAGTCGCGCGCAGGGCTTCGATGTCGTTGCGCGCCGTGGCGAGCTTGGCCTGCGCGCCGGCGAGCGCGATGCGGAACGGCGTGTCATCGAGGCGGTACAGCATTTGGCCCGGCTGCACGACCTGGTTGTCGCGCACGGCGACCTCGGCGACGGTGCCCGAAACATCGGTCGAGACGCTCAGCATGCCCGCCTTCACATAGGCATTGTCGACGGAGATATAGCGACCGCCGGAAAGATAGAGGAACAGGCCGCCGATCAGCACCACGAGCGGGCCGAGGACCAACAAGACGAGACGCAGACGCTGTTTACGGGATTTGGCCGAGGGTTCGGTACTCATGCTTTCAACTGCCCCTTGCGGGGTCCTTCCTGGATGGAGTCTTCAGGCTCTTCCGCGTCGGCGAGGTTTGCCTTCACGCGGGCGAGCAGATCGAGAAGCTGTTCTCGCTCGGCCTCGTTGAGGCCGCGCATGGCGTGCTCGCGATTGGCAGCGCCGAGCTCCCATAGCTTGTCGAGGATGGGATGGGCCTTTTCGGTCAGGCTCAGCAGCCAGGCGCGGCGGTCGGCCGGATCGGGACGGCGCGCCACTAGGCCGCAGCCTTCCAGCTTGTCGATCAAGCGGCCGAGCGTGATCGGCTCGACGTCGAGAATGTCGGCGAGGCGGCTCTGGTTGAGTCCTTCGTCTTCATGACGCGCGAGATGGGCGAGCACGGACCATTGCGCGCGCGTCAAATTGAGGCTGCGCGTGCGCTGCTCGAGCCGCTTGCGCAGCAGGCGCGCGACATCATGGGCGAGAAAGCCGAGGGTTTTATTGAGCGTGGGATAGCGCATGTCGAAAAGCCTCCCGCGGAGGCCGTCAGTTCTTAAGCAGAGATAATATAAGCCTGCTTACTATATCGACAAGTGCGCTGCACAATAAATTTTAGATCATTGAAATTACTAGGTTTATGCCCCGGTGAAGGCCTGGATGCCGGTCTGGGCGCGGCCGAGGATCAGCGCATGAACGTCATGGGTGCCCTCGTAGGTGTTCACCGCCTCGAGGTTCATGACATGGCGGATGACGTGATACTCGTCGGCGATGCCGTTGCCGCCGTGCATGTCGCGGGCCATGCGGGCGATGTCGAGCGACTTGCCGCAAGAGTTGCGCTTGAGCATGGAGATCGCCTCCGGCGCCGCCCTGCCCTCGTCCATCAAACGGCCTAGCCGCAGGCAGGCCTGCAGGCTGATCGAGATTTCCGTCTGCATGTCGGCGAGCTTCTTCTGGATGAGCTGGTTGGCGGCGAGCGGCCGGCCGAACTGCTTGCGCTCCAGCGTGTAGCTGCGCGCCGCATGCCAGCAGAACTCCGCCGCGCCGAGCGCGCCCCAGGAGATGCCGTAGCGCGCGCTGTTGAGGCAGCCGAACGGGCCTTTCAAGCCGGCGACGGTCTTGAACATGTTCTCTTCCGGCACGAAAACGTCCGACAGCATGATCATGCCGGTGGCCGAGGCGCGCAGGCTGAACTTGCCGTGAATCTCCGGCGCGGTGAGGCCTTTCCAGCCCTTCTCCAGCACGAAGCCGCGAATCACGGCTTCGTCGTCCTTGGCCCACACCACGAACACGTCGGCGACCGGCGCGTTGGTGATCCAGGTCTTTGAGCCGCTCAGCACATAGCCGCCGTCCGCTTTCTTGGCGCGCGTCTTCATGCCGCCGGGATCGGAGCCGGCGTCAGGCTCGGTCAGGCCGAAGCAGCCGATCCATTCGCCGGTCGCGAGTTTGGGCAGGTATTTGTCCTTCAGCGCCTGCGAGCCGTAGCTATAAATCGGGTGCATCACCAGGGACGACTGCACGCTGAGCGCCGAGCGATAAGCCGAATCGACGCGCTCCACTTCGCGCGCGATCAGGCCGTAAGCGACATAACCCGCCCCCGCGCCATAGCCCTCGATGGTCGCGCCGAGCAGGCCGAGCTCGCCGAGCTCGCGCATGATCTCGCGGTCGAAGGTGGCGTCGCGGTTGGCCTGCAGGATGCGCGGCATCAGCTTGTCCTGGCAGTAGGCCTGCGCCGCGTCGCGCAGCATCCGCTCATCCTCGGTCAGCTGATCGTCGAACAGCAGCGGATCTTCCCAACGGAACGGAGCGGTCGCGGACATCTCAGGCACCCTCGATAGGCTAACGGAAACGCTTGCCGCCCGGCCCGTGGTTTTCGCTCCAAGGAACCGGGCGGCGACACACTCAGTCTATATCAGGACGGCTATTCTTGCTGCAGAATCGGACGGATCTTGTCGAGGAATTCCGGCTTGATCGTCTGCTGCACGTCGGCGATGACGCGCTCGAGCTCTTCATGTGTCGAAGGGGTGATCTCAAAGCCCTTGCCTTCGGCATAAGCGACGAACTCCTTGTTCGTCACCGTGTCCATGAAGCCCTTGCGCAAGATCGCCATGGTGGCGTCCGGCACTTCCGGCGGCGCGGCGAAGGCGCGCGAGAACACCGAGCCGCTCATCAGCAGATTGAAGATCGACTTTTGCTCCTCGGTCTGCGCCAGCTCGATCAGCAGCGGCACGTCCGGCAGATCGGCCGCGCGCTTCGAACCGTTCTGCACGATCGGGATGATCTTGCCCTCCTTTACCCAGTCGGGGTGGGAGATGCGGAAGCTGGCCCACGAGCCGCCGCGCGCGAACACCTCACCGCGCTCGATGGCGAGATCGATCTCCGAGACGTTGCCGGGAAAGCCGTGGACGATCTTGAACTTGGTGCCGGCCGTTTGATTGAGCACGGCCGGAATGATGTAGGTCTCCGAGACGCGGCTGTTCGCGCCCAAGATCACTTCCTTCTTCTTGATGTCCTCGAAGGTCTTCACGCCGGTGGTGTGCCAGACGGCGATGACGCCGTTGAGCGAGGCCATATTGCCGAGATACTTGAATTTGGTGATGTCGTATTGCCGGGCCGCGTCCGGGAAGACGAACTGGTCGAACGGCAGCAGGTTGGTGCCGAGGCCGATCACCGTGCCGTCCTTTGGCGCCTGGCGATAGAGATAGTTCATGGCGAGGCGCGAGCCTGCGCCGACGCGGTTTTCCACCACGACATTGGGATTGCCGGGAATGAACTTGCCGATGTTATCCGCCAGCAGGCGCGCATAGAGATCGTAGCTGCCGCCGACGCCCGAACCGGCGATGACGGTCAGGCGCTTGCCCTTGAAGAAATCCTGAGCCTCGGCCGTCGTGGCGCCGAGACAGGCAACGAGCGCCGCAGCGATGAATCCGAGTTTGTTCATTGGTCACGTCCCCTTGGTGTGGTCATCAGATACGCGTGAATGGAGGCTGCGCCTCCGCGATAGCCCGACCCTGCAAATGCCGGGCCGTTTACTGGCGGCCATTCGCATCGGCAATTTCGTTAAGTTTCTTACTTAATTTAAAAAGGATAGCCGACCGCGCCGCCGTTTCCAAAGGCAAACTGTCGCAAAATAGGCAAGCGCCGCTCGATGGCGTAAGCGCATGGCGAAGCCTCATTTGCCGGCACGCGCGGACGAATTGTCGTTTGGCGGAAATCGACGAACCGCCTAGACTGCCATTGTAGACAAGCGCTTAGAGTGTCGAGCGCAACAAAGGCCCGCCGATAAGGGCCGCTTGAGGAGGCTAATATGCGACTTTCCCTGACCGCCGCCGTGCGCGGCCTTTCTGCCGCCTGCGTGATGACGATTGCAGGCGCCGCCGCCACTCCCGCTCACGCGCAGTTCGTCAACGTGCTGACCGGCGGCACCGCCGGCGTCTACTACCCGCTGGGAGTCGCGCTCAGCAAAATTTACGCCGATAAGATTCCGAAAGCGCGGCCCTCGGTGCAAGCCACCAAAGCGTCGGTGGAAAATCTCGTGCTGTTGGAAGCGGGCAAAGGCGAAATCGCCTTCACCCTCGGCGACTCTCTGGTCTTCGCGTGGGAAGGCAACAGCGACGCCGGCTTCGACAAGCCGCTGAAAAAGCTGCGCGGCATCGCCGCCATTTACCCTAACTACATCCAGCTCGTTGCCACCGCCTCATCCGGTGTTAAAACTTTGGCTGATCTTAAGGGGAAGAGCCTGTCGGTGGGCGCGGCCAAGTCCGGCACCGAGCTGAATACGCGGGCCATTCTCCAAGCCGCCGGCATGGACTACAAGAGCCTCGGCAAGGTCGAATATCTGCCCTTCGCCGAATCGGTCGATCTGATGAAAAACCGCCAGCTCGACAGCACGCTGCAATCGGCCGGCCTTGGCGTCGCCTCGATCCGCGATCTTGCCAGCACCAACGACATCACCGTCGTCGCCATTCCTGCCGACACGGTGAAGAAGATCGGCGCGCCCTATGTGCCGGTGACGATCCCTGCCAACACCTATAAGGGCCAGACTGGCCCGGTCGAGACGGCCGCCGTGGTCAACTTCCTCGTCACTCACGAGGGCGTGTCCGACGATCTCGTCTATCAGATGACCAAGACCATGTTCGACAATCTCGACACCATGGTCGCGTCCCATGCGGCCGCCAAAGACATCAAGCTCGCCGACGCGCTCACCGGCATGCCGGTGCCGCTTCATCCGGGCGCCGAACGTTTCTACAAAGAAAAAGGCCTGCTGAAGTAAGGAGCGCCGCCCCATGCGGGATCAGACGACGGACGGAACCGCCGCCCCCGCCGAGGGCAAGGTCGTGCATGAAAGCGCTATCGACGCGGTCGCTGGCTTCGGCGGCGGCCGCGCCGGTCGCGTCATCTTCTCCATTGCGGTCATCTTCTCGGTTTTCCAGCTTTACACCGCCGCCTTCAGCCCCCTGCCGAGCATCGTCGTCCGCTCGGTCCATGTGGGATTTCTCTGCCTCATGACCTTCTGCTTCGCCTTTCAGATGGCGAAGACGCCGGGCGGCAAGTTGCTCGCTGTCCTGCTCGCGATCGCAGGCTTCGGCCTGTCGCTCTATCACTGGATTTTCTACAACGACCTGATCGTGCGATCCGGCAACCCTTCGACGGCGGACATCGTTGTCGGCATCGCCGTCATCGCTTTGCTGTTCTTTGCTGCCTATCGCGTCATGGGGCTGGCTTTGCCGCTCATTTGCGCCATTTTCCTGACTTACGCGCTGTTCGGCCAGCACTTGCCCTACCCGCTGGATCATCGCGGCTTCGATTTCGCTCAGGTCATCGATCATCTGTTCGGCGGCACGGAAGGCATCTACGGCGTGCCGACCTATGTGTCTTCGAGCTACATCTTCCTCTTCATCCTCTTCGGCAGCTTCCTCGAACGCGCCGGCATGATTCAGCTGTTCACCGATGTCGCCATGGGCACCGTCGGCCATAAGCGCGGCGGCCCCGGCAAAGTCGCCGTTGTCGCCTCGGCGCTGATGGGAACGATCAACGGATCGGGCGTGGCCAACGTGGTGACCACCGGCCAGTTCACCATTCCGCTGATGAAAAAGTTCGGCTTCAAGCCGGCTTTCGCCGGCGCGGTCGAGGCGACCGCGAGCATGGGCGGCCAGATCATGCCCCCCGTCATGGGTGCCGTCGCCTTCATCATGGCGGAGAACCTCGCCGTCGATTACGTCGACATCGTTCAGGCCGCGATCGTTCCTGCCATCCTTTATTTCGTCACCGCTTTCTGGATGGTCCATCTTGAGGCTGGTCGACTGAAGCTCGAGGGGCTTCCGAAGGAGCAATGCCCGAGCGCCCTGAAATCCCTGCGCGCCAATTGGCATCTCATCTTGCCGTTGCTGGCACTCATCTATCTTTTGTTCACCGGTTACACGCCGCTGTTCGCCGGCACGGTCGGCTTGGCACTGACGGCTGTGCTCATCCTCGGCGCGGCGGCGACCGCCCCGATCGGCGCGCTGGCCCTTCGCGTCGGCGCCTGGGTATTGATCGGCCTGGCATGCGGCGCGTTTCTGCAATTCGGCATAGCCGTCGTGCTCGGCCTGATCGCGCTGCTGGTTGCCATCAACGCTTTCTATAAAGGCGGCCGCGAAACCCTGCGCGGCTGTCTCGATGCGCTGGCATATGGCGCGAAGAACGCGATCGGCGTCGGCATCGCCTGCGCCATCGTCGGCATCATCATCGGCGCGATGACGCTCACCGGGCTTGCCTCGAATTTCGCGCGCGTCATCGTCTCGGTGGGCGAAGGCAGCCTGTTCCTGAGCCTGGTGCTGACGATGCTCGCCTGCCTCGTGCTCGGCATGGGCATCCCGACGATTCCCAACTACATAATCACCGCGTCGCTCGCCGCGCCGGCCTTGTTGCAGCTCGGCGTGCCGCTGATCGTCAGCCATATGTTCGTCTTCTATTTTGGCATCATGGCCGATTTGACGCCGCCGGTAGCCCTCGCCGCCTTCGCCGCCTCGTCAATCGCAAAGGAATCGGGGTTGAAGATCGGCCTCAATTGCATGCGCATCGCCATCGCCGGTTTCGTCGTGCCCTTCATGGCGGTCTATGCGCCGGCCTTGATGCTGCAAGACGGCGGCCCGATGGCCGAAGAAATCGGCTATGTCGGCGCGGTCGCCTATGTCGTGCTTAAAGCGCTCGTCGCCATCGGCCTTTGGGGCGCGGCCTCTATCGGCTTCCTGCTGGCGCCGATGAGTTGGCCGGAACGCGTGATCGCCGCGGCCGCCGCGTTCCTGCTGGTGGTGGCCTTGCCGATTACCGACCAAGCCGGCTTTGTGCTTGCCGCCCTGATTTTTGCCTACCATTGGCGGCGCACCCGTCCGTTACGCGCGGCCACGGCCTAGCGGATGATCTGTCTCGCTGCCGGCGCGGTCAGCGCGACGCTCGCGCTCAACGCGTTCACGCTGACTTGGGTCCATTCCGTACAAAAGAGCGCGATCGAAGAGGACTGGCAGGTGGAGAGCGACGGATTGCGGGTGGTCGAAACGCGCATCAAAGGATCCGCGGCGGGCTACGACCCGCCGTCTGACGCCGTGTTAGCCGGCGGCTGGTGGCACTACGATCCCCATTTGCCACCCCAGCGCCAAGTCACCCTTGCACGCTCCGGCGCCGTCGCTGACTGGCGCCTATGCACAAATGGCGCCTGCAAACCGGTCAGCGACTACCTGCCCGCCTCCGCCCCGCGGACCGGGCCGGTCATTATCGGGATTTGCCAGCCGTCTCGGGGCTGACCGTTTCGCTTTTGGCATATATCCATGCCAGAAAAAAACTTAACCCCTCCCCGCCCGGCCCTTATAAAATAAGAAATAAGCAGGGGGGCGAAGCACCGCCCATCCCCATTTCCAATGAGAATGGCTCCGGGCTGCGGTTTCGCGGCATGCGGAGGTCTTGCCTATAGGGGTCACGAAGCGTCATGGGACAGTACGGAATCGGCCAGCCTATCCGCCGCAAGGAAGATCAGCGGCTGCTCACCGGCCAGGGCCGCTACACCGATGACGTGAACCTTGAAGGCCAGGCCTACGTCTATTTCCTGCGCTCGACCTATGCCCACGCCAAGATCGTCTCGATCGACACCGCCGACGCCCTCGCCGCGCCGGGCGTCATCGCCATCTATACCTCGGCCGACCTGATCGCCGACGGCGTCAAGCCGATCCCCTGCGAGGCCAAGGCCAAGTCGCTGAAGGGCGTCGAGCTGTTCAAGCCGCCGCGCCACGCCATGGCCCATGAGCGCGTGCGCTATGTCGGGGAGCCGATCGCCATGGTCATCGCCGAGACGCTCAACCAGGCGAAGGACGCGTCCGAGCTGATTCAGATGGAGATGGAGGAGCTGCCGGCCATTGCCGACACCGCGCGCCTGACCGACGCCGACGCGCCGCTGGTCTGGGAAGAGCTCGGCAGCAATATCGCGCTGCATTGGGAAACCCAGGAATCGAAAATCTCGGAAGAGATTTTCAAGACCGCGCACAAGACCGTCTCGCTCGACCTGATCAACAATCGCTTGGTCGCAAACCCGATGGAGCCGCGCTGCGCCGTCGCCGAACATGACGCCGCCACTGGCAAGACGACGCTTTACGCCCCGACGCAAGGCGGCCGCCGCGTCGTCAATATGATCTCAAAGGAAATTCTCAACACGCCGCTGAAAGACCTGCGCCACGTCGCGGTCGATACCGGCGGCGGCTTCGGTGTGCGCAGCAAGTGCTACCCGGAGCTGGTGTGCATGGTCTGGGCTGCGCGCAAGCAGACGCGTCCGCTCAAGTGGCGCGGCGACCGCACGGAAACCTTCGTCGCCGACGCCCATGGCCGCGACCAGGTGACGAAAGCTTCAGCCGCCTTCGACAAGGACGGCAAGATCCTCGCGGTGCGCAACGAGACCATCGTCAATGTCGGCGCCTACCTCTCCGAGAACGGCGCGATCCTCGCCATGATGGGCGGCGGCAAGATCATGGGCACCGCCTATGATGTGCCGGTGCTTTACTTCTCGGTGAAGAGCTCCTTCTCCAACACCGTGCCGACCGACACCTATCGCGGCGCTGGCCGCCCCGAAGTGAACTTCATCATGGAGCGCTTGATCGAACTCGGCGCGCAGGCCTTCGGCGTCGACGTCGTCGAGATGCGCAAGCGCAACTTCATCAAAGAATTTCCCTACAAGACGCAGATGGGCTGCCTGATAGACAGCGGCGACTTCCCCGGCACGCTCGATCTGACGCTCGAAAAGGGCGACTACAAAGGCTTCGAAGCGCGCCGCGCCGAAGCCAAGAAGCGCGGCAAGCTGCTCGGCATCGGCATCGGCTATTACGTCGAAGGCGCCGGCGGCCGCCCCTTCGAGGAAATGCGCATCCGCTTCGAGCAGGACGGCACCATCAGCCTGTTCGCCGGCACCTATTCGCATGGCCAGGGCCACGACACCGTCTATTCGCAGCTGCTGCACGAATTCCTCGGCGTCGATCCGGCCAAGGTCAAATTGATCCAAGGCGACACCGACATCTCGCCCAAGGGCTCCGTCGGCACATTCGGCTCGCGTTCGTCCATGATGGGCGGCGTCGCGATCAAGCGCGGCGCGGCCAACATCGTCGAGAAGGGCAAGAAGATCGCCGGCCATCTGATGCAGACGGATGCGGCGAAAGTCACCTTCAAGGACAGCGTGTTTTACGGCGCCAACAGCAGCGTGACGTTGGCTGAAGTCGCGCGCGCGGCTTACGACGCCGGCAAGCTGCCCGAAGGCCTAGAAGGTCCGCTCGACGAGAGCTACTATTACGAGCGCGAAGGCGAAGGCAATAACTACCCCAACGGTTGCCACCTCATCGAAACCGAGATCGATCCCGACACCGGCTCGATCAAGATCGTGAAGTTCACCGCGGTCGACGATTGCGGCACTGTGCTCAATCCGCTGATCGTCGACGGCCAGGTGCTCGGCGGCATCGCCCAGGGCATCGGCCAGGCGATGACCGAGAACACCCTCTACGACGCCGACACCGCGCAGTTCATGACCGCGTCCTTCATGGACTACGGCATGCCGCGCGCCGAGCATTTCCCGATGATCGGCATCTACTTCAACAGCGTCCCCTCGCCGACCAACGATCTCGGCGTGAAGGGCGCGGGCGAAGCCGGCGCCTGCGGCGCGCCGCCGGCCCTGGTCCATGCGGTGCTCGACGCGCTGAAGGACTACGGCATCCGCCACATCGACATGCCGGTGACCCCCGAGAAAGTCTGGCGCGCCATCCAGGACGCCAAGAAGTCCGGCAAAGCGGCCTAATACCCCATCTGTACGAGTTAGGAGACTGACGACATGGATATGAGCGGCGAACAGCGCATCCCGGCCCCGCAGCAGATGGTGTGGGACTCGCTCTTTGACCCCGAAGTGCTGAAGCTCTGCATTCCCGGCTGCGACTCCGTCGAAAAGACCTCCGAGACGACCTTCACCGCCAAGGTGGTGCTCGCCGTCGGCCCGGTGAAGGCCAAGTTCGCCGGCGACGTGGCGATCGAGAACATCGATGCGCCGAACAGCTGCACCATCAACGGCAAGGGCAACGGCGGCATCGCCGGCTTCGGCAAGGGCGGCGCTCAGATGACGCTGCGGGCCGAGGGCGACGAGACCGTGCTGACCTACACCGCCAACGCTTCGGTGGGCGGAAAGATCGCCCAGATCGGCGCGCGCCTGATCGATTCGACGGCCAAGAAGCTGGCCGACGAATTCTTCAAGCGGTTCGTCGCCCATATGACCGAGAAGGCCAAGGCCTGATCGACATGCCGCCCCTGTCGCGGGGGCGGCGATGATCTGCTATGAAATCATAAGAAGCCGCTAGGCTGCCAACAGGAGAGAGATACGTGGCCAAGATTTCCTTGAAGGTGAACGGCAAGACCGTCAC
This sequence comes from Alphaproteobacteria bacterium, assembly GCA_035714115.1. GTDB lineage: Bacteria > Pseudomonadota > Alphaproteobacteria > SMXQ01 > SMXQ01 > CAMAVH01. The sequence goes on along the minus strand of DASTMO010000043.1, from coordinate 31,249 downwards.
CGGCGACGTCGAGCCCCGCACCCTGCTCGTCCAGTTCATTCGCGAGCATCTCGGGCTCAGCGGAACCCATGTCGGCTGCGACACCAGCCAGTGCGGCGCTTGCAACGTCCATTACAACGGCGAAGCGGTGAAGAGCTGCACGATCCTGGCCGTGCAGGCCGACGGCAGCGAGGTCGTCACCATCGAAGGATTGGCCGCCGCCGACGGCACGCTGCATCCGATGCAGGCGGCCTTCCGCGAATATCACGGCTTGCAGTGCGGCTACTGCACCCCGGGCATGGTCATGGTGGCGGTCGACATCGCCCGCCGCCTGCCCGGCGCCGACGAAGAGACGGTGCGCGAAGAGCTCTACGGCAACATCTGCCGCTGCACCGGCTACCAGGGCATCGTCGAGGCGGTCATGGCCGGCTCGGAAGCCATGGTCACCGGCGTCCCGCCGACCAAAGACCATCACTAAGGGGGAGCGGCCATGTACAACTTCGAATATGCCCGCGCCTCCTCCGTCGAGGATGCCGTCAAGAAGGTCACTGAAGCATCGGACGGCAAGCTGCTCGCCGGCGGCATGACCCTGCTGCCGACGCTCAAGCAGCGCCTGGCCCAGCCGAGCGACCTGATCGACCTCGGCAAGATCGCCGACCTGAAGGGCATCAGCGTCTCGGGCAAGACCCTGACCATCAAGGCGATGACGCGCCACTTCGATGTCGCGACCTCGGCGGATGTGAGGAAGCACATTCCCGCCCTCGCCGTCCTCGCCGGCGGCATCGGCGATCCGTCGGTCCGCCATCGCGGCACCATCGGCGGCTCGACCGCCAACTCCGACCCCGCCGCCGACTATCCGGGCGGCATCATGGGCCTCGGCGCCACCATCGAGACCAACAAGCGCAAGATCGCCGCCGACGACTATTTCCTCGGCCTGTTCGAGACCGCGCTGGAGCCGGGCGAGATCATCACCGCCGTCCATTTCCCGATCCCGGATAAGGCCGGCTACATCAAGTTTGCCCATCTCGCCTCGGGCTACGCCACGGTTGGCGTCATGGTCTCCAAGACCGGCGACGCGGTCCGCGTCGGCGTCACCGGCGCCGGCCCCTGCGCCTTCCGGGTGCCGGAGATGGAAGCGGCCCTGGCCAAGAGCTTCACGCCCGACGCAGTCGCCAACATCAAGGTCTCGCCCGACGAGTTGCTGTCCGACATCCATTCGAGCGCCGAATATCGCGCTCATCTGGTGACCGTGATGGCCAAGCGCGCGGTTGCTCTGGCGAACAGCTACTAAGCGCCTCGGCCGAACGAAAAGAGCCTGATCTTCAATATGAGGATCAGGCTCTTTCTATTTGTGATACATATATTATTCCGTCGTTCTTAAGGCTCTTGATCACCCAAGCCGCCGGTGCGGATCCAGGCCTCGACGCCAAGGTTTTTGGCGCCCAGCATGGTGAAGCGGCCGGTCAAAGTGCCATCGTCGGAGACGTCATAGAGCGCCAAGCCGGGCGCGCTGGCCGGGCCGTAATTCAGGTAGGTCACGGCGAAGCTTTTGTCCTGCAGGATGCCGGTGCCGTAGAGCACCTGGTTCTGGATTTTCCAGATCACCGAATAGGTGGCGTCTTCCTTCACCACCAGCACCTGGCCCTTGTACTTGGCTCCGCCGCCGGGATCGCGGCCCTCGATGACATATTCGCCATCGAGCTCCGCGGCTGCGGCCGGCAGGACCGCGCCGAGCGTCAGCGGCGTCAAAAGCAGGACGCCCGCCAAGATACGCGACAAAACCTGTCCCATGCGTCGTTCTCCGCTTTTCGGAACAGGGAACGTCCTGTCCTGCTGCACTAAAGTTATAGCGCCGAGATTAATAAATCCTGTCGCTCTTGCCTACGGCAGAGGGCCGCCTTCGGTTCATGGCTGCCCTGCCCCTACTGCTTAACTGGGCCGGATGCCTCATGGCTTGAGAGCCGCCACCCGTCCCTGCAGATGGGCAACGATGCGCTGCGCGCCCTCGTTCCCGCCGGCTCCCGCTAAAGCCTTGATATCCTCGGCGGAAATCGCCCCACCGAAATGCACCGTCACTTTGACGAATTTCGGGCTGTGCCGATGGCGCGGCAGCGCCTCGTAGGCGCCGTCGATATAGGCCGGCACCACCGTCACCGGCTGATCGGCCAGAACGAGGCCGGCCCCCGGCAGGAAGCGCTGCAACTCGCCGTCCGGCGAGCGCCAGGCTTCGGGAAACCAGACGAGGCCATTGCCGCGCTTGAGCACTTCCTTGCCCATGGCCAGCGTGGCCTTGGGCGAACGCTCGTCGACCGGGAAGATATGCGTGGCGCGGGCGAACTTGCGCCCGACCAAAGTCTCGAACAGGCGGCCGACATCGCCCGACCAGAACAAGCGGCGCATACGGCGGTAGGGCATGACGCCGGCGAGCACCGGCGGATCGATGTCGCTCACATGGTTGGCGACGATCATCACCGGCCCGTCGACCGGCACGTTCTCCAGCCCCGTCGCGCTGATGCGGAACATCGCCTTGAGGCCGAGCCGGTTGACCCAATAGAGCAGCCAGCCGAGCGCGCTCAGGCTCGGGCCGGTCGGCGCCAGCCATTTGTCGGCGGCGGCCTTCACATCGGCACTGTCGCCGCCCTCGCCATTGGCCGGCTTGGCCTTGGCGAGCACCGTGAGCAGGTCGCGCACCGTATTGACGTGCTGCAGCGCCGCCTCGCTCACCTCGAGGCCGAGGCGCGATTCCAGCTCCAAGCCGAGGGTCATCCATTCGAGCGAATCGATGCCGAGATCGAGCGACATGTTGGCATCGAGAGTCACGCCGCGATCGGCGTAGCGCGCGCGCAGAATTTCCCATGCCTCGCGCGCCGGCGACGCGCCGATCAGCGCCTGATCCTCGACCGACATCTCCGCGGCCTTGGGTTTGGCGAGTCCCGCTTTCGCATCGTCATAGAGCTTGGGCAGCAGGAAGCGGCGATACTTGCCGAGACGCGTGCGCGGCAGCGGCTCGCGCACCAGGGCATAGCCGGCGATGCGCTGATAGCTCGGCAGCGTCTGGGCCCGCTCGGCCAGCGCGACACGTACGGCGTCTTCCAGGCGCGTCAAACCGGCGGCGCGGATCGCGACGGGATCGGGCAGCACGAGAGCGACCAGCTTGCCGTCGCGCTCCAAGACCGCCAGTTCGCGGATGTAGGAGCTGGCGGCGTAATGCTTTTCCGTCTCTTCCGGGTAAACGTTCTTGCCGCCACCGAGGACGATCATCTCCTTGGCGCGGCCGGTGATGTAGACATAGCCGTCGGCATCGACATGACCAAGATCGCCGGTCCGGAACCAGCCGTCCGGCGTGAAGGCCGTCGCGTTGGCGTCGGGATTGTCGCGGTAGCCTTTGAAGACGCTCGCGCCCTTGAGCTGGATCTCGCCCATATCTGGCGCGTCTTCATCGCCCTCGGCCAATTTGGCGACGCGGACTTGGCCGCCGCCGATCGGCCGGCCCTCGCTGCCGACGCGCTGGCGGCCCGGCAAGTTGGCGGTGAACATCGAGGCGGTCTCCGCCAGGCCGTAGCCGCTCAGCACCTGCCAGCCGAGCGCTTCGAGCCGCCACATGGCCGGCGCTTCAAGCTTGGCGCCGCCGCTCGCCATCAGCCGCAAATGGCCGCCGAGCTGCGCATGCAACGGGCCGAACAGCATCTTGCCGATGCTCATATTCAGCTTCTGGCGCGCGAACAGCGACAGCTTGAGCATACGATTGTAGGCAAATCCGGCAAGTCCGCCGCGCGCCGCAGCCTTGGCTTCGATGCCGGCAAGCAAGGCGGTGAACAGGCGCGGCACGCCGACCATCACGGTCGCCTTGCTCACGCGCAGGGCTATGGCGATCTGCGGCCCAGCGACGGCCTCGGGCAGCACCAAGGCCGCGCCGCTGGCCAGTGTCGTCAGCATGCCGACGAGCAGCGGAAAGACGTGATGCAGCGGCAGCGGCAGCAGCACGCGATCCCCTTCGCCGACGATCTTTTCCGCCAGCAGCGCATCGACATTGGCCGCGAGATTGGCATGCGTCAGCGCGAAGCTTTTGGGCTTGCCGGTGGTGCCGGAGGTATAGACCACCATGGTCTCGGCCTGCGGATCAGACTTCGGCAGTTCGCCGGACGGCTCTTTCAGCCAAGCGCGCCAATTCTCAGAGCCCTCGCCGTCGAGCAGCACCATCTGATAAGCCGCGCCGGATGCTTTAAGATGCTCGGCATGCGCGGCGCTGACAAAGGCCAGCTTGCAGCCCGAATCATGAAGAAAACCGGCGATGTCTTCCGGCAAGCCGAGATCGTCGCAGGCCACCGTGATGGCCCCCGCCGCAGCCAGCGCAAGACGCACCGCGATCCAATCAACGTTGTTGGGGCCGACCAGGCCGACCGCCTCGCCCGGCTTCACGCCCTCTGCGATCAGGCCATGGGCCAGACGGGTCGCCAGGGCCGCCAGATCGGCGGCGGCGGTGTCATGACGGCTCTCGTCTTGAACCTGAATGACGGCCGCGCGCCCGCCTTGGGCGGCGAGGCTGCGAAGAAGATCGGCGGTCATCCACATAGGCTCGACGGTCCCCCAACGGCCCTGATGGCGCTCTTGGGTGAGCGGGCCTCGGCAAAAGGTTAGCAAGCGGCTCGCCGAGAACCAAGCAGCAATGGCCTTAAGCCGTGGATCGTCCACAGAAAAAACGTAGCGATGGGGAGCGCTCCAGGCTTCCCTGCGGCGGCGATTCGATTAAGATTGCCGCGCCTTCGCCGACCGGGCCTGCCGATGGAATTCGGCCCCGGTGCGGCCCGCATTTGCATGGGGGATAAGGATGATCCGTTCGCCGCGCCTGTGGCTTCTGCCCGCCGTTCTCGCCGCTTTCACCGCTCATGGGGCGCTCGCTCAGGAAAAGACGGTCAACGTCTTCAACTGGAGCGACTACATCGCCAAGGACACGATCGAGAAATTCACCGCCGAAACCGGCATCAAGGTGAATTACGACGTCTATGACGGCAACGAGATCCTCGAGGCCAAGCTGCTCGCCGGAAAATCCGGTTTCGATGTCGTCTTCCCCTCCACCTCGCCCTTCTTCGTGCGCCAGGTGAAGGCGAACATCTACCGCCAGCTCGACAAGTCCAAGCTGCCGAACCTCGCCGGCCTCGACAAGGGCGTGATGGCGGAGCTGGCCAAGTTCGATCCGAACAACGCCCATGGCGTGCCCTACCTGATGGCCGGCACCGGCATCGGCTACAACGTCGCCAAGATCAAGCAGCTGATGCCCGATGCGCCGATCGGCAGCCTCGCGATGATCTACGATCCCAAAGTGCTGGCGAAGATCAAGGGCTGCGGCGTCACCATCCTCGATTCGGCCGACGAAGTGTTCAGCACGGCGCTGGCCTATTCCGGCAAGTCGCCCACCAGCCTGTCGGAAGAAGACCTGAAGGCGGCGAGCGACGTCGTCTTCAAGGCGCGCCCGAACTACAAGTACATCCACTCCTCGGCCTACATCAACGATCTGGCCAACGGCAACACCTGCGTCGCCATGGGCTATGCCGGCGATCTGGTGCAGGCGCGCGACCGCGCCAAGGAAGCCGGCGGCAAGGTCGAGGTCGGCATCTTCCTGCCCAAGGAAGGCTCCGCCTTCAATCTCGACGTGATGGCGATCCCTGCCGATGCGCCGAACGTCGAATCGGCCCATGCCTTCATCAACTTCCTGCTCAAGCCCGAGATCATCGGCGCGATCACCAACGAAGTGGGCTACGCCAACGCCGTGACCGCCGCCGACAAGACCGTCGATCCGGACATCAAGAACGATCCGGTGGTCTATCCGCCGGCCGATGTGCAGGCCAAGCTCTACACTCTGCCGCCGGTCGATCAGGCCTACGAGCGCGCCCGCACCCGCGCCTGGACGCGCGTGAAAACCCGCTACTAAGCGCCGTCCGCCGCCAGCCCGGGAGTTCGTTTTGTCCGCGTCGTCGTTCCTTCGCATCGAAAACGTAACCAAACGCTACGAGGGAACGGACGCGCCGGCAGTGGCCGGCATCAGCCTCGACATCGAGCGCGGCGAGTTCTTCTCGCTGCTCGGCGCGTCGGGCTCGGGCAAGAGCACCCTGCTGCGCATCCTCGCTGGCTTCGAGACGCCGGACAGCGGCCATGTCTTCATCGACGGGCGCGACGTCACCGACTTACCGCCCTACGAGCGGCCGGTGAACATGATGTTCCAGTCCTACGCGCTGTTCCCGCATATGAGCGTGGCGGACAATGTCGCCTTCGGCCTTAGACAGGACGGGATGGCCAAGCCCGAGCGCGAGGCGCGCGTGCGCGAGCTTCTGGACCTCGTCCATCTCGGCAACAAGGCCAAGCGCAAGCCGCACCAACTTTCGGGCGGCGAGCGCCAGCGCGTCGCCTTGGCCCGCGCGCTCGCCAAGCATCCCAAGCTGCTGCTGCTGGACGAGCCGCTCGGCGCGCTCGACCGCAAGCTGCGCGAAAGCACGCAGTTCGAATTGAAGGCGCTGCAGGCCCGCCTCGGCATCACCTTCGTCATGGTCACCCACGACCAGGATGAAGCGATGACGCTCTCCAGCCGCCTCGCGGTGATGGACCATGGCCGGGTGCAGCAGGTCGGCGCGCCGCATGAGGTCTATGAGACGCCGGCGACGCGTCATGTCGCCGAATTCCTCGGCGCGGCCAATCTGATCGACGGCACAGTGGCGAATGCCGCGAACAGCGTCGCCGAGATCGCCTGCGACGGCCTGCCCGGCTCGTTCAAGGCGAGCGCGCCGAACGGCGCTGTGGCGGGCACGAAGATCGCCATCGCCATCCGCCCGGAAAAAATCCGCCTCTGCGATCAGGCCTCCGGCGCCGAGAACAAGCTGCAAGGCAAAGTGAAGGACGTCGCCTACATCGGCGACGTCTCGACCTACAGCGTGCTGCTCGCCAACGGTCGCGCCCTACGCGTGCAAAGCACCAATGCCAAGCGCGGCGCGGCCACGCCGGCTGAGGGCGCGGAGCTGTGGCTCTCCTGGGACGCGGCCGACGCCGTGGTGATACCCGAATGAGCGGTAAGTCCCGCTTCTCTTTCCCGCTGGCGGCGGTCCCGCCTTACGTTTGGCTGCTGCTGTTCTTCGCCGTCCCGCTCGCCATCGTCCTCAAGATCAGCGTCGCCGCGCCGGTGCTCGGCCAGCCGCCCTACACGCCGCTCATCGAGAACGGCGAATGGCTGATCCAGTGGGACAATTACCTGCTGCTGCTCGACGATCCGCTCTATATCGCGGCGCTGCTCAATTCGCTGAAGATCGCGGCGATCTCGACGCTGATCACGCTGTTGATCGGCTATCCCATGGCCTACGCCATCGCGCGGGCGAAAGAGAGCACGCGCGGCATCCTGATGATGCTGGTCATCCTGCCGTTCTGGACCTCGTTCCTGATCCGCGTCTATGCCTGGATGAGCATTCTCAGCACCACCGGCCTGTTGAACAATTTCCTCATCTGGCTCGGCGTCATCAATGAGCCGCTGGACATCCTCTACACGACCTTCGCGATCAATCTCGGCATCGTCTATTCCTATCTGCCCTTCATGGTGCTGCCGCTGGTCGCGACCCTGTCGCGCATGGACCTGACGCTGCTCGAGGCCGCCGCCGATCTCGGCGCCAAACCTTGGCAGGCTTTCCTGCGCGTCACCCTGCCACTCTCGCTGCCTGGCATCCTCGCCGGCAGCCTCTTGGTGTTCATCCCGGCGACCGGCGAATTCGTCATCCCCGACCTGCTCGGCGGCCCCGAGGCGCTGATGATCGGCAAGGTCATGTGGACGGAGTTCTTCTCCAACCGCGACTGGCCTGTGGCCTCAGCTCTCACCGTGGCGCTGCTGATTCTGCTGGTCGGGCCGATGGTCGCGCTGCAATCGGCGCGCAAGCGCGAAGCGGCGCAAGAGGCCGCCGCCCAGGCTGACGGAGGCGCGGCATGAGCACGCCAAAACGCGGCATCTCGCCGCTCTATCTCTTCCTCGCCTTCGGTTACGCCTTCCTCTACGCGCCGATCGTGCTGCTGGTGTTCTACTCGTTCAACGAGTCGCGCCTCGTCACCGTCTGGGCCGGCTTTTCGACCAAATGGTACGGCGAGCTTTTGCGCAACGAGCAGATCCTGACGGCGGCTTGGCTCAGCCTGCGCATTGCCTTCGTCAACGCCTGCTTCGCCACCCTGCTCGGCACGTTGGCCGGCTTCGTCATCGCCCGCTATAAACGCTTCCCGACCCGCACGGCCTTCCTGGGCCTGATGTCGGCGCCTCTGGTGATGCCCGAAGTGGTCATGGGCCTGTCGTTGCTGCTGCTGTTCGTCGCCATGGAGACGGCCATCGGCTGGCCCGACGGGCGCGGCGCGGTCACCGTGACCATCGCCCATATCACTTTCTCGCTCGCCTTCGTCGCCGTGATTGTTCAGGCCAAGCTGGCCAGCTTCGACCGCAGCCTGGAAGAAGCCGCCATGGATCTCGGTGCCAAGCCCTGGAAGGTGTTCTGCGTCATCACCCTGCCCCTGATCGCGCCGGCGCTGGTGGCGGGCTGGCTCCTGTCTTTCACCCTGTCGTTCGACGACCTAATCATCACCAGCTTCACCTCCGGCCCCGGCGCCAGCACCCTGCCGATGGTGATCTATTCCAGCGTGCGCCTTGGCGTGTCGCCGCAGATCAACGCCCTCGCCACCATCATGATCTCGGTAGTCGCGCTGTTCGTGCTGGCCTCGGGCTGGATGCTCTACCGCCAGGACAAGGCGAAAAAGGCGAGCTAGATCGCCGCCATCAATTCCGGCGAGGCGCGCAGGCGCGCGATGTCGCGGGCCGGCGGCGCGCCGAACAGGCGGCTATATTCCCGGCTGAACTGCGACGGGCTTTCATAGCCGACATTGTGCCCGGCCGTCGCCGCGTCGAACGCGCGCGCCAGGATCAGCCGCCGCGCCTCCTGCAACCGAATCTGCTTTTGATATTGCAGTGGGCTCAAGGCCGTCACGGCCTTGAAATGCTGATGCAGCGCCGAAGCGCTCATCCCGGCCGCCTTGGCGACCTCTTCGATGCTGAAGGGCTCCGCGTAATGCGCCTTGATCCAGCCGATGGCACGGTTGACCTGCGATAGATGGCTGTCGGCCAGGGCGATCTGGCGCAGCCGCGCGCCGTGCTCGCCATGCAGCGCGCGATACAGGATCTCGCGCTCGATCATCGGTGCCAGCACGGGGATGTCGCTGGGCGTGTCGAGGAGACGCATCAGCCGCACCGTGGCATCGAGCAAATCCGGAGTCACCGCGCTGACCGCCAGGCCAAGCTCCAGGCTCGAGGCTGCCGGAGGCTTCGTGTCCTTCAGGCCGCTCTCCAGCATCAGCGCCGTCAGCATGGCCGGATCGATGTCGAGCTGCAGGCAGAGATAGGGCTTGTCCTCGCTCGCTTCGATCACTTGGCCGGCAATCGGCAGATCGACCGAGACGACGAGATATTTCGCCGCGTCGTAAATCAGGATCTGGTCGGCGAGCTGCGTGCGCTTGCGGCCCTGGGCGACGATGCAGAGCGCCGGCTTATAGAGCGTGTGCAGCGGTTCGGTGACGCGGGCCGAGCGCCATAGCGTCACATGGGACAGCGCTGTCTGATGCATCCCATCACTGCCGCTGTATCGTTCAATCAGGCTTGCCAGTGCGCCCAGGCCATCCATCGGAAACTCCATATTTTTCATGGCTTTCATGGAAAATATCTAGGTCCTTTCCAGTCCGCCCGCCAGCCTATTCTGGCCGATCTGGAGGATTAGGCAAGAACGGCGGAGCTTCGATCTACCGCCCTGTCGGCCCCCGGAGCCACTCTCCCGTCATCAGAAACGCGGCGCTCCCGCCGCCTGGAAAGGAGAAACGACCATGGCCACCAATCTGAACCAAGACCTGACGGGCAAGACCGTCCTCGTCACCGGCGCCAGCAGCGGCATCGGCGAAGCCACCGCCCGCCACCTCGCCGCACAGGGCGCCAACGTCGTCCTCGGCGCGCGCCGCACGGATCGCCTGAAGGCTTTGGCCGGCGAGATCACTGCCGCCGGCGGCAGCGCCATCTACCGCACGCTCGATGTGACCGACCTCGCCGATATGCAGGCGTTCGTCGACGCGGCCGTGAAAGAGTTCGGCAAGATCGACGTGATCGTGAATAACGCCGGCCTGATGCCGCTCTCGCCGTTCGACGCGCTGAAGATCGACGAATGGAATCGCATGATCGACGTGAACGTGCGCGGCGTGCTGCACGGCATCGCCGCCGGCCTGCCGCTGATGAAGAAGCAAGGCTCCGGCCAGTTCGTGAACATCGGCTCGATCGCCAGCCACGGCGTTTGGGCGACCACCGGCGTCTATTCGGCGACGAAATATGCCGTGCACGCCATCTCCGAAGGGCTGCGCCAGGAGAACGAGAATATCCGCGTGACCATGATCTCGCCGGGCGTCACGGAATCGGAGCTGGCTGGCACGATCACGCACGAAAGCACCAAGGACTTCATCGTCAACGACTTCCGCAAGATCGCGCTGCCCGCCGAAGCCATCGCCAAGGCCGTCGGCTTCGCCATCGCCCAGCCGGACGGCGTCGATGTCAACGAGATCATCGTCCGCCCCACCGCCTCACCTTACTAAGGCAGACCGCAGGCAAAACAAAAGGGCCGGTCTTTCGACCGGCCCTTCGTTTAAGCGCTCGGGACGAGGCTTAGTCCTTCACGTAAGGAATGCCGAGCATGTCGGCGAATTCCTTGTTGTAGTCTTCGTACTTGGCGAAGCAGTCGGCGCTGCAGATCGCGAAGTGCTTGCCCTTGGCCTGCTCATAGAGCGAGCCACCCTCAACCCACGGGAAGCCGCGATAGGCGGCCTTGTCGATGACCGGCTGGCCCTTCGTGGCGAGCCACAGGGTGACGAGCTGGACGGTCGCCGGAGCCTGCGTCCACTTCGGAATGCCGACGCGGGTGGCGAGCTCAACCGGCACCACATCGCCGAGGCGGAACTTCACGTTCTTCTCGCCCTGGTCGATCATGCGCTGGGTGGTGTGGTAGTTAATGTAGCAGGTGATGCCGAACTCGCCGGAGACGACGCGCGCGAGCACCTGAGCCTGGCCGTTGGTCACGACCACGCCGTTCGCCTTCATCTTCTTGATGTTGTCGTAAGTGGCCTTCGAGGTGGCCGGGTCGAACATCAGCGCCTGGGCCTTGTTGCGGCCGTCGATGATGTTGGTGCCCTTCCACTTCGGATCGGCGCAGTCGGCGAAGGTCTTCGGCGCTTCCGCGTCCTTCACGACCATCGGGTTCCAGGCGATGCCGCGCATCTGCGCGACGGTCGCGAGGTAACGGCCCTGCGGGTCCATCGCCGCCGGATGCACCTTCGGCCAGCCGGCCGGCAGCGAATCGCTGAGCTGCTTGTAATCGTACTTCGGCTTCACGAAGAAGCCGGCGTCCCAGTACTGCTTCTCGAATTCCGAAGCGACGTCGAACATCTCGTACGGCGGGAATTCGCCCTGCTGGATCGAGATGAAGTAGCGCTGGAACGGGGCGACGCCGGTTTCGCGCTTGTAGTCGACCTTAATGAACGGGAATTCTTTTTCGAGCGCTTCGAACACCGGCTTGGCGTCCGAGGCCGTCCAGTCGAAGCCGATGCGCAGCTTGCCGCCGAGCTTGGCCATCTCGGCCTTCGAGTCCTCGACGAGCTGTTCGTATGGCGTAGCGGCAACGGCGTTCGCCGCATAGACGATGGCCAACGCGCCGACGGCGGCGGCTGTAAACCGCGCGACGTTCTTCCGCATGTAGATCCTCCTTAAGAACCATTTGGGGGTCGTGAGCGGCCCACAATGAGCCGCCGAATAGGCCTCGCAACTGTCGACTTCGCCCTCTCACGGAGGGTCCCCATCCAGCCTTGCGAAAGGCAAATAACAAAAGAATTGATAGCCCGAAGCGTCCCGTAGCCTTGCAATTCGAAGGCCATTTTGTTTTCTCTTGGTATAGTCTCCGCTCAGCGAAACGCTGTCAATGCGACTTCCGGAAGCTGCTCGGAAATGGCGCAAAACCAGGGTTTCCGAGCACAGGATTTGACCAATAGTCTGAGCCGATCAAAGCCCTTGGTTTTACCTATCGCCGACTGATCCTTCGTCTTCAAACGAGTTGCCACCGCATCATGAACGCCCCCTCCGTCTCCGCTCCAAAGCAGGTTCAAACCGCGCGCGGCCGCAACGGCATCGCCTCTGCCGGCCATCCGCTCGCGACCGCAGAAGCGATTCGCGTTCTGCAGGACGGCGGCAATGCCGTCGACGCCGCCGTGGCCGCCGGTCTGGTGCTGACCGTGGTCGCGCCCTACGCCGTAACGCTGGCGGGCGACGCCTACTTCCTGATCCGCGATCCGAAGACCGGCAAGATCGACGGCCTCAACGGCACCGGCCGCGCGCCGACCGGCGCCACTGCCGACTTCTTTGAAAAGGGCATCGCGCGCGAGGGCATTCATTCGGCCTCCATCCCCGGCCTGCTCGCCGGCTTCGAGGACGCGCTCGAGCGCTACGGCTCGCGCGACATGAAGCAGCTGATCCAGACCGCCATCCGCATCGCCGAAGACGGCTTCCCGATCTTCCCCTACTTCACCCTCCAGACGAAACAGCGCGGCGAATTGGTGAAAGCCGATCCTGAAGCGGCGCGCATCTTCACGCCGGGCGGCGAAGCGATGACGCCGGGCACGATGTTCAAGCAGCCTGAGTTGGCCGCCGTGCTGCGCGCGATCGCCGAAGGCGGCGTCAAAACGTTCTACGAAGGCGCCATCGCCGAAAAGATGATCGCCGCCGGCAAGACGCTCGGCAGCCTGTGGACCCTGGACGATCTCGCCGCGCACCGCTCCACCTGGCACGAGCCGATGAGCGCGCCGTTCTACGGCCATGACGTCCACACCATGCCGCCCAACAGCTATGGCCCGACGCTGCTCTTGCAGCTGCTCTACCTGCAGGCCGGCGGCATCCACAAGATCGATCCGAACGGCGAGGAATTCATCCATCGCGGCTATGGCGCGCGCAAGGTCGCCTACAAGACCGCCGGCAAGTTCATCGCCGAACCGACTCTGACCGAAGCGCCGATGCGCGAACTGCTCGCCAAGGTGATCGCCGAGACGAGCAAGTACGGCGGCAAGAACCCGGACGCCGGCACGATGCCGCCGGAAGCCAAGGACCGCTGCACCACCTGCGTCACCGTCATCGACAAGAACGGCCTCGCCGTTTCGATGATTGAAAGCATCTCCGCGCCTTATGGCGCCGGCGTGGTGCTGCCCGGCACCGGCATCTTGCTCAACAACCGCATGGCCGGTTTCAACACCGACACGGCGAGCGCCAATTGCGTCGTGCCCGGCAAGCGCCCGGCGCATACCCTCGCTCCTTGCATGGTGACGAAGGACGGCCAATTGGTGATGAGCGTCGGCACGCCCGGCACCGTCGGCCAGACCTGCGTGCTGGCGCAATTCCTCGCCCGCGTCCTCGGCTGCGGCCAGGATATCGCCGCCGCCGCCCAGGCGGCGCGCTGGTCGGCCGATTTCGCCGGCAAGCTCGTGATCGAGGATTGCATGGACCCGGCGCTGCAGCAGGCGGTTCTCGCCAAGGACGCCGAGGCCAAGGTCATGAAGACCGGCTGGATCAGTTTCGGCTCGATCAAGCTGGCTATGGTCGAGGGCGATGGCTTTATAGGCATGGCCGATCACCGCCGCGCCGCCAGTACAGCCGCCTATTAAAAACAGGCGATTATGCTTGCCAAAAAGGCAGGCCGGGGAGCAGTTTAGCGCCGCCCTTCGGCCCGCCATCGGCAACTCCGATCACAGAGTGTCCGCCGTTCGCGTCCCGCCCATCAATCCCTGCCCGCCGCCCGCAGATCCGAGAGGAGCATCCCCATGGCTGAGTACATCAATTTCGAGGTCGCCGCCCTTCAGACGCGCACCTGCCAGCTGTCGTTGACCGACGCCGCCGAGCGCGATCGCCAGATCCGCGCCAACATCGCGCGCATCTGCGACCTGATCGACTACGTCACCTCCTTCGGCAATTCCGAAGTGAAGCTGGTGGTGACGCCGGAATATTCGATCAACGCGAACTTCCGCCAGATCACTCTGGAACAGTGGATGGAAATCTCCACCACCATCCCCGGCCCCTACACCGACATCCTGTGCGAGAAGGCCAAGCAGCGCAAAATCTACCTCGCCTGCAACATGCTGGAAGTGCACCCGGACTTCCCGCGCCGCTTCTTCAACTGCTCGTTCCTGATCAGCCCCGAGGGCAAGATCGTGATCAAGCACTGGAAGATGAACAACAACTGCTGGGTCTTCCCCTACACGACCCCGGCCGACATCTACACCGAGTTCTGCCGCAAGTACGGCCGTGAGGCGCTGTTCCAGGTCGCCAAGACCGAGATCGGCAACATCGGCCTGATCACCTGCGGCGAGCTCGGCTTCCCCGAGAACGCGCGCTGCACGATGATGAACGGCGCGGAGATCCTCTGCCACCTGACCTCCGAACCGAACAACATGAGCCACGGCGACGTCCGCAATTGGGCGAGCCTGCGCACCGCGCGCGCTTATGAGAACAAGGCCTATCTCGTCGCCGCCAACATCGGCCAGTACGAGGGCGCGCTGCGCGGCCTCGGCGACAGCCATGGCGACTCGGCAGTCCACTACTTCGACGGCACGATCCTCAACACCATCAACGGCCCCGGCGAAGCGAGCATCAAAGGCCCGATCAACCTCAACGATCTGCGCCGCGCTCGCTCCAAGCCGTTCCACCCGACGGTGATCCGCGCCGAGCTCTACGCCAAGGAATATGCGTCCTGGCCGAGCTGGCCGAACGACGGCTTCGCCGACAAGCCGATCGAGAGCATCGCCGACACCCGCGCGATCTTCCACAGCTTGGTGAAGAAGCGCCAGGAGCTGGGCATCGACCGCCCGGCCAAGAACTTCAACCAAGTCGACTAAGACTGATCCATCGATGCGAAAAAGGCGGCCTCAACGGGCCGCCTTTTTTGTTATCCGCATGGGCGCCCGCTTAAAGATGCCCGCGCGTGAAGCCCTTCTCAAGACGGTCGACCACGGCGTTGAGGTCGTACTCCTGCTCGATGCGGGCGCGGCCCTTGGCGACGATGTCGGCATGCAACGCGGGATCGTCCATCAACCGTGCCATGGCATCGGCGAGGCCTTTAGAATCGCGTTCGGCGACGACAAGCCCCGCGCCGCCCTCGAGCAGCTCGGGAATGCCGCCGTTGTCGGTGGCGACCACCGGCAGGCCGCAGGCCATGGCCTCGATCAGCGACACCGGAATGCCTTCCTTGTCGCCGTCGCCGGCGATGACGCTCGGCAGCGCCATGGCGTCCCAGTCGCCGGCGATCAGACGGCGCAAGAACGTGGCGTGCGGCGCAGTGCCGGCGAAGGTGACGTAGCCTTCCAGGCCGAGCTGGCGCACCTGAGATTCGATCATGCCCTGCAACGGCCCCTCGCCCAGGATGTCGAGCACCACCGGGCGGCCTTGATCGCGCAAGCTGGCCAACGCTTCGAGCAGATAGCGGTGGCCCTTCTTCTCGACCAGGCGCGCGGCGATGACATAGCGCCAAGGCGCGCCCGCCTCGCGGCGGCGCGGCTTTGCCACCGGCGGCAGCGACACGCCCATATGCAGCACGGTCGGCTGCGGCAGGCCCGGTCCGATATGGTTGGCCAGTTCGCGCGCCCCCGCGCGGTCGATGGCGCGGATCCAGCTGGCGCGCCGCGCCTTGCTGCGAAACAGGTTGTTCTGGGCGATGTCGTAGCGATGGCAGGTCAGGCTGAAAGGCACGCCGGCGACGCGCGCCGCGATCATCGCGTAAGTACCGGGCACAGCGCCCCAATGCGCATGAATATGTTCGATGCCTTCGGCGCGGCATTTGCGCGCCAGCCAGAGCGCTTTGGGCACCGAGGCCAGATTTTTGATCAGCAGCCAGGGCGTGCGCGAGCGCGCGAGCGGCGCCAGAGCGCGCAGCACGGCGATCGGCCGAGTCACGAATTCGAGCAGAGCCGCGCCGAGCGTCTTCGGGCCTAGCAAGGCGGCGCTCCAGGTGATGTCGAACAGCGCCTTGGCGTCATCGTGGCGAATTTTGCCGGAAATCTGCAGGGGGGCGAGACGCACCTCATAGCCGCGCGCGCGCAGGGTCGTCACCTCGGGGATGACGAAAGCCTCTTCATGCCCGTATGGCAGCTTCTTGGCGATATAGACGATGCGCATGTCTCAGGGGGCGCGGCCTGATGGCCACCAGGGGATTAAGGCTTACGCAGTACAACACATGTTACTGTATAGGGCTTGAAGAGCCATGCCCAGCGGTGAAGCGCACTCAGCCAACTGCCCGGCCGGGGCCAGGGGACCAGGGAGCGCAGCAGATTGCGCACGCCCCAGCGCGGCTCGCGGCGAATGACGGCGGCGAAGCTCTCATCGGCCACCACCGCACCCTCGACCACCGGCCAACCGGGAAACAAAGCCGCCAGTTCGCCCACATCGGGGCGGAAGCGGTTGTCGATCGGATCGGGGTGGTACGGAAAACTATGCGGCACAGTGAGCAACAATAGTCCGCCGGACGGCAGCAATTCGGCGAGGCGCGCCGCCAGCGCCGGCCGATCGACGACATGCTCGAACATATTGCTGCAGAGCACCGCCCGCGCCCCCACCGCCGCGAGACGGGCCGGCGCTTCGGCCGCCAGAATGTCGCAGGCAATATCGACGCCGTCATCCTGCTTCATGTCGCAATGGACGGCGCGCAGACCGCGCGCGCGCAGCGGCGCGAAGATTTCCGCATCGATATAAGGCTGCTCATATTCGCGAAAGCGCGCCGTCGAGCTGCCGAGATTAAGCAGCGGCGTCAGCTCGGCGTCTGTCCTTTTGGCGAAGGCTTCGCGCAGCCAGAGCGCTTCTTGCAGCAGCATCGCGTCAGGCCGGCTGAGCGGGCATGTCCTGCGGATCTTCCGCCGGATCCTGACCGCCGAACATGCGCCAGTCCTGTTCAAGCTTCACGCCCGCCGCATGCAGAGCGACGACATAGCTCGCCATGAAATAGGTCAGATAGTCGACTTCACTGTTGGCGTTGCCGAACAGGCCGCTGCTTTCCGCCAAGCCGCGCAGGAACATGAACAGCACGAGCACCGGCACATATTCGACAGCCTGCGCCTCGCGCGGATCGAACAGATGGCGCCGCCTGTAGGTTCGCGCAGCGCACCAGAAAAGATAGATCTGCATCAGCACCGCAGAGGCCAGCCCGAAGCTGCCGCGCTCGGCCGCCACGGCGATGAAACCGTTATGGAAGCTGCCGCTTTCAAGGCCCGAGATGACTTTGAAGATGCGGTCGTCGGACCCGGGCAAGAATTCCAGCAGCACCAGTTTCCAGGATTCCGGCCCCCAGCCGAACAGCGGGCGCTCGGAGAACATGGTCAAGCCGGCCTCCCACATGTCGGTGCGGCCGACCGAGATTTCGCGCAAAGCTTCCGCGCCGAACAGCTCGCGGATTTCGACAGCGTAATCGGCGACCAGCATCCAGCCGGCCACGCAGACCGCGATGATCAGCGGAATGCCGAACGCGCCGAGCAGCGGCGAAGAGCGCCACATCGTCCGCAACAGCCAGACGATGCCCCAGGCCAGCAGCAACGCCAGAATGGTCGCGCGCGATCCGAGCACGAACACGCTGACAAGGCCGATGAAAAACAGCATATACGTGCCGAACCGGCTCAGCGGATAAGCCATGCGCACGCCGATCAATGCCACGACCGCGAGATAGGAGATCGTGTTGAGGCCGACGTCATAGTCGGTCATCGTCACGCCCTTGATGATGCGCAGCGCGTCGTAGGTGAAGCCGTAGACCGGGATGAGGGAGACGTAAATCCAGCCGGTCACGCCGACGACGACGGCGACGACGATGGCGAGCCCTTTGATCGCGATCAAACGCGCTTCCGGCTCGCGCATCAAGACGAGGAGCGCCAGCGCCAAAATCAGGGTGAAAGCCTGGCGGCCGATATTCACGCCGACCACGTCATGAGCGATGCTGCCGGTGGTCGAGAGCATGAAGGCGAAGAAGTAAAACGCCAGCATGCAAATCCAGGTCACTTCCGAGCCGGTGAAGCGCTGCCGCAAATGCAGAAAGCCGGCCAGGATGGCGACCGCCAGCAGCGGGCGCATGATCAGATTGGTGTTCTCGATGACCGGGATGACGCCAAAAGCGATGGCCATGGACACGCAAATCAGGCCGATGCGCATCATGACGGTTCGCCCGTCCGATGGGCTGAGAACTGGCGCCAGCTGTTCGCGACGGCCGCCGCGCCTTCCGAAATGGCGGCAGCCCAGATGACGCCCTCCAGGCCGTAATGGGCGAGCATCGGGATTTTCAGCAGATTACCGCCGACGTAATTGGCGATCATGGTGACCGTATAAGCCTTGCCCTCGCCGGCGACGAAGGCCGCCGTGGCGCAGAGCTGATTGGCGGCAATAAATATCACGTAGACGCAGTAAGGCAATAAAAGCGCGGCCACCTTGGCGGTGTCTTCGGCGGTGAAGGCGCCGCGCTCGAAGAAGAAGCGCACCACGTCCGTGCCGAAGATCACGACGGCGAAGGTCGAAACCGCGACCAACGCCAAGATGCCGCAATAAGCCTTTAGGAATATGCGGCGGCGCGTCGCGGCGCTCTTGCCGAGATAGGCGTTCTGCAGGATCGGCGACAGCGGCGACAGCATCAGCGAGAGCGGCATCAGCATGATGCGCGCGACCAGCCCGTTCGCGGCGATGCCGCCCGCTCCCGCCAGGCCGGCGAAGAACATGGTTAAAAGTTGATTGCCGAAGAAGCCGGCGGTCTCGACCGTCGTCATGCCGAGATTGCGCCGGAAGGCCGCCAGGCTGTCCGCGCCGTCATGGGGCGCCGGGCTCGTCAGGCGCGCGCCTTGTATGCCGTAGACCGCGGCGAAGATGACAAGGAAGCTGAGGACATAGGAGACTCCGACCGGCAGCAGCGTCACGCTCGGCAACGTCAGGTCCACGGCAAGCAGCAAGCTGACGAACAGCCAGGGCTGCGCCACCGACAGCAGCACCGCCAGCGTATGCTTTTTCTGCGCATGGAGAAGGCAGATCGCCATGCCGATCAGGATGGCTGCGGGCACGGTCGCCGCGCCGCCCACCGCGATCCACCAATAGCCATCGACCGCGCCGCCTTCCGCGCGCAGGCGCGGCTCATAGAGCGCCGAAGCGATGAAGACGAGCACGGCGGCAAAGGTCGCGATCCCGCCGGCCCACGGCAGCAGCCGTCGCCACAAGCCGGCCACCGAGACGCCGGGCCCGTTCAGGCTGGCGTAGAACGCCACCGCGAACGGCCCGAGCACGTAAGACAGCGCATAGGTCGGCACGGTGGTGAAGATGACGAAAAGATCGAGCCCCGCACCGAGGCCGAGCAGCTTGCTGAGCAGCGCCTCGCGCACCAGGCCGATGAGGCGCGACAGGGCGACGATCGCCGGCACGAAGAGCAGCGATAAAGTGATCGGCCGGCGGCGGCCGGTCAGCAGGGCTGGCAAAAAGCGGGTTAAGGAAGCCATCGGGAGCGACGTCCGATACAAGCCTCGAGGCGGCCCGGCGGCATCATAAAAGCCCATCCCCTGCGCCACATCCCGTGGCATAATGCCGCCAAGGCCTTCAGAAATCAGGGTAAAAACCCAAAGATGATAACCGTGTTCAGCATCATCTCCTCGTCGGGCACGGGACGCTATACCGCACATCTGGTCGGAGAGTTAGCGAAATATCATCCGGTGACTTTGATCGCCCCGCCCTTCGACGACTACCGCGATTTGCTCGGCGGCGCGCGCCTCCTGGTCATGCCCAAGATCGACGGCATTCGGAGCCGGCTGATGCGCTGGCTGCTCCTCGCCTACAGCAGCTTCTCGCCGATCCGCCATTTCGCCGCCCTGCGCCGCGACAGCGACAGGCTCTATTTCGCCAATGCCGGCCATTGGCCCCAGATCGCCGTCTATCTCTTGTCAGCCAAGCTTTGCGGCTACAAGACCGCCCTGCTGATTCACGACGTCTTTCCCCATCGCGCCTTGTTCGGCCGCCGCTTCGCCGCATTCGAGCGGCGCTGCATCGGCTGGACTTACCGTCGCGCCGACCGCCTGATCGTTCATCATGCCGGCGCCATCGACGATCTCGCTTCGCTCGGCGTGCCGCGCGAGCGCGTCACGGTCATTCCGCACGGCCTGTTCGATCTGCCCGCCACGGCGACGACCGCGCCGCGCACTGAGGCGCACGGCGGCCTGCATCTCCTGCTGTTCGGCCAGATCCGCGCCAACAAGAACATCCTGGCGGCGATCGCTGCCGTGCAAGCTTTGCGCGCGCAAGGCCGCAACATCGTTCTGCGCATTTGCGGCAAGGCCAGCGCGCGCGAAGCCGACTATCTTGCCGCCTGCCGCGCCGCAGCCGCCCGCCAGCCCGAAGGCATCGTCATCGAAGAAGGCTTCGTCGCCGAAGCCGATCTCCCTGCCCTGATGAGCTGGAGCGATGCTTGTCTGCTGCCCTACGGCGAATTCCATTCGCAGAGCGGCGTCGCCATGCTGGCGCTCGCCAACGGCAAGCCGATCATCGCCAGCCGATCAGGCGGGCTTGCCGAATTGCTGGCCGACAACGAGAACGGCATCGCGATCCGCTCGGCTGACGCGGAAACGATCAATGCCGACGCCATCGTCGAAGCCATTCGCCGCGCCGACGATGCCGGCCCGCAAAGGCTCGCCGCCATGGGCGCTCAAGGCCGCGAGCGGCTTTACGCCACCGCTTCCTGGCCCGCCGTCGGCAAGCAGCATGCGGCGATGCTCGCCTCCCTCACGCAGGCAACATCCGCATGACCCCGTTATCCCGTCGAGCCGCGCTGGCCGGCCTCGCAGCCTTCGGCGCATTGGCTCGCCCCGCCTCGCTGTTCGCCCAAGGCGCTCCGCCGACCGTCAGCACATTATTGGAATTGCGCCAGCGCGATCCGGCAGGCGTGCAAGCGCCTGTCTTCGTCCAGGGCGCGCTCGCGCCCGACGATCACGGCGGCGGCTGGTTCGTGTGGCGCGCCGGCTCCATGACCGACGACGACGGCGGCTGCGTCGTCGCGCTGGCGAACGGCATGCCCGGCCGCTGGCATCGGCTTTACAGCGGCCCTATCGACGTTCGTTGGTTCGGCGCACGCGGCGACGGCAAGACCGATGATATCCAACATTTGCAACGCGCTGTCGCACACCATAGCGATATCTATTTCCCGGCCGGCATCTATCGCCTCAGCCGGCCGCTCGACCTCACGGATGTCTGGGGCCGCCGCATCACCGGGGCGGGGCAGACGGCAGATCCGCGCAATCCCGGCGGCTTTGAGAGCGGCAAGCTGAGCCGCGCCACCACCCTGCTGCTCGATGCCGACAATGCCCCGGTGCTCCGTCTCGGCGGTAGCGGCCACACGATCGAGCGGCTTTGCTTGATGGCGAAGAATAGACAACCGCGCGGCGCGGCTTGGTCCTACGGCATCGAGCTCAACAACGTTTCACGTTCTCGGCTGAGCGATCTGCGCATCTTCAACTGCGCCACAGGCATCGGCTTGCCGCAGCGCCCCGCACTCGGTGCGGAGTCCGCCAACTTCTTGTTCGACACAGCCTTGGCCAACATCGACATCAACGACTTCGCCTATTGCGGGCTGGATCTGCGCAATTACGAAGGCGGCGGCACCGGCGTTCTGATCAGCCAGATCTATATGAACAATCTGGCCGGCGGCACGATCGCCCAGCCGCAATTGGCCGACGCCGAACATTTCATCCTTGGCCAGAACTGGGCGGAATACGTGCTGCAGGCGATTCATTGCGAATGGACGCGGATTCGCGACGAGCCGATCCTTCTGCACAATTGCAACGCCGTGATCCAAGGCCTGCATGTCGAAGGCGTTCGCTTCGCCGAGGATGTCGAAGCCGTCATTCGGCTGGAAGGCGGCACGACCGGCCTGACGCTCGACGCTGTGCAGCTTTACGATTGCCGTATCGAAGGCGGCCCTTCGGCGCCGCCGCTGGCGCTGCTCGCCACGTCATCAAAGCTCGCCCGCGCCGAACTGCGCCGCATCGTCTTCGCCCGCAGCCTGCGCAATACTGCCGGCCGCAAGGTGACGACGGCGCGGATCATCGGCGGCGACGCCAAGGTCGAAGTGTCCGGCGTGATGCAGGAATCCGACATCTATGCTGCGCCGATTGCGGCGCGCGGGCTGACCCAGCGTGACTGACGGGCAGCGCCATGCCCTGTGGCTCTGCGCCGCAGTCGCACCCGGCCTGATCTGGTCGGCGATCCGGCCCTACGAATACGGCACCTGGGCGCTCGAAGTCGCGCCGATCTTCATCGGCTTTCCCATCATCATCGCCGCCGCGCGCCGCTTTCCGCTGACCGTGCCGCTCCTCATCCTGATCGCCCTGCATGCCTATGTGTTGATGGTCGGCGGCCATTACACCTACGCGCGTGTGCCGCTCGGCGAATGGGCTGGCCAATGGTTCGGCTGGGAGCGCAACAATTACGACAAGCTCGGCCATTTCTGGCAGGGCTTCATGCCGGCGATCCTGGCGCGCGAAATCCTGCTGCGCCGTTCGCCCCTGCCGCGCGGCAAATGGCTGAACTTCATCGTCGTCAGCATCTGCCTCGCTTTCAGCGCCTGCTTCGAGATGATCGAATGGATCGTCGCCCTGCTCGCCGGCGGCGCCGACAATTTCCTCGGCACGCAAGGCTATATCTGGGACACCCAGAGCGACATGGCGCTCGCCGTGATTGGCGCGATCGCCGCTCTTCTTCTGTTGCGCCGAACCCACGACCGCGCGCTCGCAAAGCTCCCCAACTCGCCGTAGGAACATCTGCCCAGCCGCGGCGTTAAGCAGCCGGAGGTGAACATGACAGCCAAACAGAGAAAAGTTGCGCTGCATAAGCGCTTCTTCGCCCACTTCGCCCGAGTCGTCGAAGCCGAGGTCGGTCGGCCTCACACCTTCGGCATCGCCTTCTTCATCGTCGTGGCTTGGGCCGTCAGCGGACCTCTGTTCGGCTGGTCCGATACCTGGCAGCTGGTCATCAACACCGGCACCACCATCATCACCTTCCTGATGGTCTTCATCATCCAATACGCGCAGAACCGCGACACCGACGCCATCAAGCTCAAGCTCGACGAGCTGATCCTGGCGACCAAGGAGGCGGACAATAAGATGATCGACCTTGAGGAGCTCAGCGAGGAGGAACTCGAGGATTTGCGTCAGTCCCTGCTGAAGGTCGTGCGCTCGCGCAAGACGGATGACTGAACCGCAAGGCGAATATTCCGTTAAACGGTTACGAGCCTTTCACCCAAGGGGAGCAACCATGAATATTCTCACCATCCTAAAAAATGATCATAAGGAACTGAAGCAGATCCTCTCGGACATCGAGGACACGACGGAACGCGCGGCGAAAAAGCGTGCGACGCTGTTCGCCAAGTTCAAGGAGGAGATCGTCGCGCATGCCCGCGCCGAGGAGAAAGCCGTCTACGACGAGCTGCTCGAAGTCCTGAAGAAAGACAATCGCGACACCATCCTCGAAGGCTACGAAGAGCACCATCTGGTCGATAAATGGGTGCCGGAGATCGCCAAACTGTCGCCGACCGACGAATCTTGGGCGGCGAAGTGCAAAGTGCTCAAGGAAATGCTCGAGCATCACATCAAGGAGGAAGAGGATGAAATCTTCTCCCTGATCCGCGACGAATTCGACGCCGACGCCCTCAAGACCATGGGCGACCGCTTCGAAGCGCTGAAGATGCAGATCAAGAACAAGGCGGCCAAAGCCGCCTGATGCAATAAGCGCGGCTCGAGAATGTTCGGGCCGCGCTTTACTTCAATCGCAGATTTTATATCCGAGCTTAGGAGCGATCCGCCTGATCGTTCTCGACGTCATTGCGTTCGCGCCAGAGCACGAGATTGAGCGCATCGCGCAAGGCGTCGGCATCGAACGGTTTCTGCACGACCGGCTTGATCAGCCAGTCTGACGGAATGCCCTTGCGGCCATAACCCGTGGCGAAAATGAAGGGGATGCCCAACGCATCAAGCTTCTCCGCCACCGGATAGGCCAGTTCGTCACGCAGATTGACGTCGAGCACCGCCGCATCGGGCCGATGGTCACCGAGAATATCCAGCGCTTCTTTCACGCTGCTGGCATGCCACACGGCCGTGCACCCAAGATCCTGCAGCATGTCTTCCACCAGAAAGGACACGGCTGCTTCATCCTCGACGATGAGGATGTTGAGGCCTTCAAGCGAAATGAAGGGGGTGTTGCGGCGCGCGTTCATCAGGCGGCGCTCCCCTTCAAGGGAATGACAGCGTGGCAGGACACGCCCGAGGGATCGAAACGCATCTCGACCTTGCCCTTGAGCTGCTGCGCCAAGCCGCGTTCGACAAAGCGCGTGCCGAAGCCGCTATCCTTCGGCGGCACGACCGGCGGGCCGCCGCTTTCGAGCCAATCGAGCACCAGATCGGCACCCTCGCCCTGCCCTTGGACCGACCAACGCAACTCAACCCGGCCGCTCGGCGCTGAGAGCGCGCCGTATTTGGCCGCATTGGTGGCCAGTTCGTTGAGCGCCATGGCGATGGTCAGGGCCGCATGAGGCGCCAGATCGATCGACGGACCTTCGACAAAGATACGGCTCTTGATCTCGTCGTCTTCGGCGTCGTTGTAAGGTTCCAGCACTTCCAAGGCGAGCGAGCGAAGATCGGCCGAAGCCCAGCGCGTCGAGGAGAGCTGGTTATGCGCTTTGCTGAGCGCGAAAATGCGCTTTTCAAAAAGATCGCGGATTTCGCGCGGCACCTGCGCCTTGCGGAACGTCTGCGCCGCCACCGACTGAACAGTGGCCAGCGTGTTCTTCACGCGATGGTTCAGCTCATCCATCAGCGTCTTCTGCTCGATATCCGAGCGTTTTCGCTCGCTAATGTCGACCATCATATTGACCGCGCCGATCACCGCGCCGTTCTTATCCCGCAGCAACGTCGGATAGGCGCTGAACGGGATGCGCGTACCGTCCGGCCGCTCCAGCATCGCTTCGGCATTGCGGATTTCCCGCTGCTCCTGGATGGCGACGGCCATGGGGCATTCGTCGTGCCGCATGTCGCGGCCGTCGGCATGCAGCAGTTTCCACGAGCCGCACCAACGGCTGCGATCGCTATTCAATTCCGGCTCATAGCCCCACAGATCGGCGGCGGCCTGGTTGTAGAACGTCAGGCGTCCCTGCGGATCGGTGGTGTAAAGGGCGACCGGCAGGGCTTCCAGCAGGTCGCGGAACTGCCGTTCGCGCTCGCGCCGGATCGTCTCGACGCGCTTGCGCCGGCTGATGTCCTGAAGGACGCAAACGCCGCCGATGAGATGCCCGGCGTCATCGAACAGCGGATCGAGATTGGCGAGCAAGGTCAACTTGGCACCGTCCGGGCGCTCGATGGAGAATTCGCGGTCGCGCGCCGGCCGCTGGTTCAACAGCACGTCCGACAACGGGCCATCGGTTAACGGCAGCGGAGCGCTGCCGAGCGGCCCCACCAGGGCGGCGGCGCGCATCGACAGCCACAGTTCGGCTTCCGGCTCGCCGCTCTGCGGTTCGCGGCCGAGGATTTCCGCCGCGCGGCGATTCTGCAGCACGATATGGCCGGTCACGTCGCAGACGTAGACGCCGACCGGCAGCCATTCGAAGAAGCCGTCCCAGGACCGCAGCGCCTGATGCAGGGCGCCGGAGATGGCGGCGGAGGACGCTCCCTTATTGTCCTTTTGATCAACATTCACAGCAGCACACTCACGCTTGGGGTTCTTCCACCCGCCCCTTTGCTCTACTAACGCATAGGGGCTGGCCCGAGTTCCGCCTCTGGCCAGCCCCTTGTCTCCGTCAGGACGTAATCCACAAATCCTTGATGGATCAGGATATTTTTCCTGCCGCCCACCCATCAATCGGCGTAACGGAACTCCGGAAGGGCCTTGAGCTGGTCGCGGCTGGCGTCGGCGATGATGATCTTGCCGTCGCGGATCGCCAGAGCCGAGGAGCCGACGACGACGAGGCGCTGCCCCATGCCGAGGAAGCCCCCGACCGCGAGCACCACATAGGGGATCTTGCCGTCGTTGCTGACGATCACGTCATCGACCTTGCCGACCGATTCGTTGGCGGCGTTGTAGACTTCGGCGCCGACGATCTTCGAGGCGCGATAGCCGGTGGCGACGCTGGTGGGGTCGACCTTCACCAGGCCCATCGTCTGCGGCACACCCTGGGACCAAGCCGGCGCCATCATAACCGTGGCGAAAGCCGTGGCGGTCAGAACCAGTGCGACGATGGTGACTTCGACAACTTTCAGCATGGCGGCTCTCCTCTTGGCGGGGGTCGGGACGTGTCCGATTTCGCGAGTCTCAACGCGAGTCCGAACGGCTCCGTTCCCGCCCGAAGCCGTGGCAAAAGAGGGACATGCGCCAGCCGCCGAAAGCGCGCGATATCTGAAGGGTTAAAGCTCGCTCGAAGCTTCGCCGGCGTCCTGGAAGCGAAGCGAACCAAGCCTCTGAAAGGATTGAGGCTGCGCGGACGCTCGGCTTAGAAGCCGAGACTGGCCTTCAAGGTCGGCCAGTAAATGCCGAAGGCGATGGCCGCGATGACAGCGAAAAAGATCAGCGCCGTTTTCAGACCGGGGCGCGAAGCCGGGAAGTCTGTATTGGGAGTGAGGACGACGTTTTCCGGGTCTTGGGCCATAACAGGCCTCCACCGTGGTTGTAGGTCAACCTACCACCACGGGCGCAAACCGCCCCATCCTATCTCGTCAGCCGAGATAATGCGTCAAACCGTCGATCATCAGGCCCAAGGCCGACAGCAGTAAAACGCCTTGGAATACGAGATAGAAGGTTTTCGCCGACATGCCGCGAAACCAGCGCGTGCCGATCCAGATGCCAAGATAAACCACGGGCATCAGCAGCGCCGATTCGACGATCAGCTGCCAATCGACCAGGCCGATCACCGCCGTCGCCAGCACCCGCCATAGGGTCAGCATGGTGCCGAGCAGGATCGCCGTGGCGCGCAAGCTGACATGGTCGCGGCAGGCATGCCGCAGATAAACCGACAGCATCATCATGCCCCCCGCTCCCGCCACTCCCGTGGTCAGGCCGATGGCGGTGGCGAGGCCGAAGGCTACCGGATAGGCGCGCAAGTCGACCTTCTGGGCGAAGCGCTCGAGCAGCCGGCCCATGTCCATCAGGATGATCATGGTCATGATGGCGCCGAGCGCGAGCGACAACATATCGGAACTGAGCGCGGCGAAGAGCCAGACGCCGGCGGCGATGGAGAGCGCAAGCGCCAGAGCCACGGGGCGGCAGACCTTCCAATCGCCGTCGCGCAGGCCTTCGGGCAGCATATGCAGCTGCGGCACCGAGGCGGCGATCATCGCCAGCAGCACGGCATGATGCGGCGGGATCAGCCAGGAGGTCAGCACGATGGCGGGAGCGATGGCGCCGAAGCCGATGGCGCCGCGCGCCGCGAAGGCCAGGAAGTAGATGATGGCTATGCCGAGCAGGGCCGGCCATGACAGTCCGGCGAACGGCTGTCCGAACCAGGCGTAAAGCTCCGCCCCGCTCATGGCGCTTTCGGCCGCATGACGTAGCAGGCAATGCCGACGCAGAGATTGAGCGTCGCCGATACGGCCATCACATAGAGCACCGGCGTCGGCGTGTCGTCGGCGACGAGGCCGTAAAGCTGGGTGAAGACCGCGCCGCCGAGCAGCTGCAGGAAGACGCCGACGCCCGAGGCCGTGCCGGCCAGTTCGGGAATGGTGCGGATCGCGCCGGCTTGAGCATTGGGCAGAGCCAACCCCTGCCCGAGCGCGACGATAAAGGACGGCACGAAGATCGCCAGGGCCGTCACTTGATCGGCGATGACCGCGACGGCGAAGACGACGACGCCGAGCAGCGCCACCAAGGTGCCGAGCAGCACCATGGGCTCGACGGCGATTTTTCCGGTCAGGCGGCTGGCCGCCAGATTGCCGAGCAGATAGCCGGCCGGAGAGAACAGGAAGAACAGGCCATATTCGAAGGCCGAGCGGCCAAGATAGACCTGCATCAGCGCGCCCGACGCGCCGGCCAGCGTGAAGAACGTGCCCGACGAGAACGCCGTCTGCAGCACGAAGGCGGTGAAGCGCGGCTTGGCGAACAGGCGGCCATAGCCGGCGAACATGCCGCCGAGCGTATGGCGCATGCGCGCTTCGGGCGGATGGGTTTCGTAGATCACGAAATAGGCCGAGACGGCGATGATGCCGCCGGCGCCGAGCGCGAACCAGAAGGCGCTCTTCCA
Organism: Alphaproteobacteria bacterium; assembly: GCA_035714115.1. GTDB lineage: Bacteria > Pseudomonadota > Alphaproteobacteria > SMXQ01 > SMXQ01 > CAMAVH01. Next base: position 2,927 of record DASTMO010000043.1, on the reverse strand, counting down.
GCCGAACGTGTCGACCAGCAGGCCGGAAATCGGCGGCGCGATGAACGGCCCGAAGGTGTAGGCCATGGTCAGATAGGCGATGGCCTTGACCAGCGCCTCTGGGCCGTAAGCGTCGCGCGCGATGACGCGCGACAGCGCGATGCCCGCCCCTGCGCCCATCGCCTGGATGACGCGCCCGGCCACCAGCAGCTCGGCGGTATGGGCGAAGGCAGACACGGCGCTGCCGGTGAGAAACAGGCCAAGGCCGGTCAGCATCATCGGCCGGCGGCCGAAGCGGTCGGACAGCGCGCCATGGATCAGCGTGGTGAAGGCCATGGTGAAGAGGCTGATCGAGAAGGCCAGCTGGGCCAGCGCGTCCGACACGCCGAAGTCGCTCTTGAGCCAGGGGATCAATGGCAGAAAGAGATGGATCGCCAGCGGCCCCATCAGCGCGATGGACGCGAGAACGACAGCGAAGGCCGCCGAAGGGGCTGCGGTAGGGGCGCGGGACATGTGGGAGGGACTCGGGCTTTACAGGGGAACAAAATGAAACAGCGGCTCATTCTGAGCCCTGGTAGGCATCATACATAAAGCCTAAATGGAAACTAGGAATCTGCCCCAGCATTTCGCCTGTGGATTCCCCGTTTCTCATCTGGATCAGGTCTCGTCATGCGTTGGCTCGCCGCCTTCATCGCCCTCTGTCTCGCCCTCTGCGCCGTCACGCTCGGCGCCGTCTGGGTCTTCACCGACCTGTTCACGGCGAACAATGTGATGGGCGTTCACGGCTGGATCGCCATGGGCCTCGGCGTCACCTTCACCGCCGGCCTCGGCGTCGGCCTGATGGCGCTGGTGTTCTACAGCCACCGCTCGCACACGGACGACGACGTCCGGTGATCGCTCGCGTCCTCGAGTTTCTGTCCGGCAAGGCCGCGCCGGCCGCCGCCTCGTCCGACGATCTGGAGATCGCCGTCGCCGCGCTGCTGATCGAGGCGGCGCGCATGGATGAAGGATTCGACGCCACCGAGCGCGCCGCCATCGAGCGCTTGCTTGCGGAGAAGTTCGGCCACGCGCCAGAGCGCGTCGCGCAACTCATCGCCGAGGCCGAAGCGGCCGTCGCGCGCTCGACCCAGATGTTTCCCTTCACGCGCGAGATCTGCGCCAGGCTCGATTATGCCGCGCGCGTGCGCATCGTCGAGATGCTGTGGCAGGTCGCCTATGCCGACGGCCGGCTCGATCCGCAGGAGGACATGCTGCTGCGCCGCATCGCCGGCCTGATCCATGTCGAAGATCGCGACCGGGCGCTCGCGCGGCAACGCGCGGTGAAGACATAAGCGCGGCAACGCACGCTTGAGGTCTAAATCCACCCGAAAGGACATGCCGGCCTATCGCCGAAAGTATGTAAGGCGCGGCCGGCCAGACTTTCGCCCGATAGCGAAGGCCGAGGGCAAAACGTAGATTGCTGGACATGAAGCGCACCGGACCTGGACGCTTCGCCGGACAGACTCCCTCCCCCTGAGCATCCGGCACATGAAAAAGGAGACGCAGTCGCGTCTCCTTTTTTGTTTCAGAACACAGTGCCGGCGACGATCACCACGGCGCCGAACAACAGCAGCATCGACAGCACGAAGCTGACATCAGCGACGGTTTCGAGGACGCGCGTGTCGCGCGTCGTGCGCAGCGAAAGATAGCCGCAGATGCAGGCGGCCATGAAGCCGATGGCGGCGACAAGGCACATCTCGTCGGCCAAGGTGCCGCCCGACACGCCGGTCAGTTTCAGGCCCGTCACGATGACGAGGCAGATGCCGAGCAAATTGGTCGAGGCGCTGACGATCAGGCCTTCGCGTTTCTCGCTCATCTCAGTCCTTCCGCTTAAGCGTCCGTCGCCGAGCCGACGGCGGCGAGCGCTTCGTCGCGCTGATACAGCTCATCGCCCTTGGCCACGCTCTTCTTGGCGCGGCGATACCAAAAGCCGGACGGCGTCGGCGGCTGCTGCTTGGCAAGGTCGTATTGCTGCGACGCCAGCTCGCCGAGCTTCGCCATGGCGAGCTGCGGATCGAGGTTCGGCATTTCCAGCTCGATATGGATGAAGCGGCGCAATTTGAGGCGGAGCGTGTTGAAGTCCACGCCGCGCGCATGATGCTGCTCGGACAGTTCGCCCGGCTGGGCGGCCGTGATGTAGGTGGTGATCACCGTGGAGAGCAATGCCAGGACGCCGATGGCGGTCGCCGGCAGCATGTCGGCGATGCCGCCCAGGCCGGCTTCGGCGGCCAGGATCGCCGCGACCGCCCCGCCCCAGATCGCCAGGCGATGCAACGCCGCCGCGTAAGACAGATGCGCCTTCTCTGCATAAAAGCAATCGACCGCCAAGCACTCGGCGTCATGGCGGATACGCTCGGTCAATTTGTCGTCCATCGGCGGCTTCCCTAAAGTCGGCGCAATGGAGCGTTGATATAGCAGAGAGCCTTCGGCGGCCACAGCGCCCAGCGAAGGCTGAGCTGGCGTCCCCAAGGCGACTAAAGCAAATCCCCTCATTGCGAATAGCGCAGTATTTGTTGATCGCTTAATGCTGTAAAATTCCCATACCCTTATAAAAGCTTCATATTTTCAATGGGGTATGGGATGGCCACTTATATCGCCTTAGTCCGTCAGGAAGACACCAGCTCTTACGGCGTGAGTTTTCCCGATTTTCCTGGCCTCGTTTCCGGCGGCGAGACAATGGAAGAAGCTATGGAGAATGCCCCTCAAGGGCTCGCCTTCCACATTGCCGGAATGCTCGAGGACGGCGAAAAGGTGCCAGCCCCCTCGCCTCTCTCTGAGATTATGGCCGATCAAAACAATAGCGATGCACGGGCTGTTTTGATTGAAGCCCCGAGCGCGGCCTGATCCTAAATGCAGCGATCAAATTTGAAGCGAGATGAACGGGACAAAACCATCTCCTCCTCATCTAA
>DASTMO010000042.1:0-21389 GCA_035714115.1 Alphaproteobacteria bacterium | reverse complement strand
CCTGCCGTGCGCACCACCAACCAAACTACGCGGGCGGCTCCTTCGGGAGCCGCCTTTTTCTTAGCCTAAGCCACTGTATCTTCCAAAAAATCAACTGGTTGCGGCTTAAGTCGAAGCATCACTACTCCATGTAATGTGCAGCGAATGGATTCGCCATGCAAGAATTAAAGGGAATAAAAATTGATTTTTATTCCCTTTAATTCCCTACCCCGTGATGGCTGAAAAAGCAAAAAAGCGACCGGTTGGACGGCCGCCCCACAAAGACGATGGAGAGCTTGTGACCTTTCGAATTCCGAAAGGACATCACGATTACCTCGTACATTTATCCGAGGTGAAAAAGCGCATCGGATCATCCGCAAACGATGCGGCAAGGCACCTCGTTATTCGAGAATTGGATCTGATGTTGAAGGCCGACTATCACAAAAAGGATTTTGAGTAGTCAATCCTTCAGCAATCCCCGCAGTTCGTAGAGCAGGTCGAGCGCGCCGCGCGGCGTGAGATCGTCGGGGTTGATGCGTTCGATTTTGCGCTCGATCTCGGAAGGCTCGGCGGGCGCTTGCGGTTTCGCCGCCGCGACGGTGGCGGAGAACAGCGGCAGATCTTCCGACAGTTTGTTCACCGCCTGGGTCTTGCCGCCCGATTCGAGATTGGCCAGCACCTCTTCGGCGCGCAGCAGCGCGGCGGCAGGCAGGCCCGCGAGCTTGGCGACATGGATACCGTAGGAGCGGTCCGCCGCGCCGGGGCCGACTTCATGCAGGAAAACGACATTGCCCTGCCATTCCTTGATGCGCATGGAATGGTTGGAGAGCTGCGCCAGGCGCGCCGAAAGCTGCGTCAGCTCATGATAATGCGTGGCGAAGAGCGCGCGGCATTTGTTGATGTCGTGCAGATGCTCGATGGTCGCCCAGGCGATGGAAAGGCCGTCATAGGTCGCGGTGCCGCGGCCGATCTCGTCGAGGATCACCAGCGCGCGTTCGCCCGATTGGTTGAGGATGGCGGCGGTCTCGACCATTTCCACCATAAATGTAGAACGCCCGCGCGCCAGATCGTCCGCCGCACCGACGCGGCTGAACAGCCGGTCGACCGCGCCGATGGTGGCGCTCTCCGCCGGCACGTAAGCGCCCGCTTGCGCGAGAATGGCGATCACCGCGTTCTGGCGCAGGAAGGTGCTCTTGCCGGCCATGTTGGGGCCGGTGATGAGCCAGAGCTTGCTGGCGCTCATGTCGCAATCGTTGGCGACGAAGGCGGCGCTGCCGGCGGCCTCGCGCGCCAAGGCCGCTTCGACCACCGGATGGCGGCCGCCCTTAATATTGAAGGCCAGGCTGTCGTCGACCACCGGGCGCGCCCAACGCTGCTCGACGGCGAGCTCGGCCAAGGCCGAGGAGACATCGAGCGTGGCGATGGCCTGCGCGGCGAGACCGATCGCGGCGGCGCGCGAGCGCACCTCGACGCAGAGATCGTCAAAGGCTTTCAATTCGAGCGCCAGCGCGCGGTCGGCGGCGCGGCTGATCTTGGTTTCCAGCTCGGCCAGTTCGGGCGTGGTGAAGCGCACCGCGCTGGCGATGGTCTGACGATGGATGAAGAAGCGCTCCTGGCCTTCGGGACCGGTCGCGGCGGCGACCTTGTCCGCCAGGTTCGGGCGCGTCTCGATGAAATAGCCGAGCACATTATTGTGCTTGATCTTGAGGCCGGGGATGCCGGCGGCCTCAGCATAGCGGCCTTCCAGACCGGCGATCAATTTGCGGCTGTCGTCGCGCAGGCTCTTGGCTTCGTCGAACTCATGATCGAAGCCCATGGCGAGGAAGCCGCCGTCGCGCGCCAGCAGCGGCAATTCCTCGGTGAGCGCGCGCGCGAGCAGATCGACCAGCGCGCTCTCGGTGCCGAGGCGCGAACAGGCATTGGCGATGGCGCTCGGCAATTCGTCGAAGCCATCTTGCTTGCCGGGAGATTCCAAACGGCGGCGCAAAGCCGCGCCGGCCGCCAGCGCATCGCGGATCGCCGCGAGATCGCGCGGGCCGCCGCGCCCCACGCCCAAGCGTGACAAGGCGCGCGCCATATCGGGCAGGCGACCGAGCACGGCGCGGACATCTTCGCGAAGGTTGCGCGACTGCACGAAGAAGCCGACGGCATCATGGCGGCGGCGGATGCGCGAAACATTGGTGAGCGGCGCGGCGAGGCGCGCGGAGAGGAGACGCGCGCCAGCGCCGGTCATGGTGCGGTCGATGACGGCCAAGAGGCTGCCGTCGCGCCCGCCGTCCGGCCCTTGGATCAGTTCGAGATTGCGCCTTGTGGCCGCGTCGATCTCCATCACCGCGCGCGCCGCCAATTGGCGCAGCGGCGCGAAGGCGGGCAGACGGCCCTTCTGCGTCAGTTCGACGTAATCGACCAGCGCGCCGGCGGCGGCCAGCTCGGCGCGGCCGAAGGAGCCGAAGGCGTCGAGCGCGGCGATGTCATAGAGCGTCTGCAAACGGCGGCGGGCGTTCTCGCTGTCGAACAGGCTGGAAGGACGCGGCGTCAGCGCGCCGCTGCCTTCATTGGCGGCGGCGGCGATGTCGGGCCGCGCCAGCAATTTGTCGGCGATCAGCAATTCGCCGGGGGCGATGCGCGCCAAGGCGGCAGGCAATTGCTCCGGCTCGAGGCTTTGCGCGACGAATTCGCCGGTCGACAGATCGAGCCAGGCGAGGCCGAGGGTGCCTGCGGCATCGGCCAGCGCGGCGAGGAAATTGTTGCGCTTTGAGTCGAGCAGCGAATCTTCGGTGATGGTGCCGGGTGTGACGAGACGCACCACATCCCGCTTCACCACTGATTTGGCGCCGCGCTTCTTGGCTTCGGCGGGGTCTTCCATCTGCTCGCAGACGGCGACGCGGAAGCCCTTTTTAATCAGCCGCGCGAGATAGGCTTCCGCCGCATGAACCGGCACACCGCACATCGGAATATCTTCGCCGTTGTGCTTGCCGCGTTTGGTCAGCGCGATGTCGAGCGCGCGCGCCGCCTGCACCGCGTCGTCAAAGAAGATCTCGTAGAAATCGCCCATGCGATAGAACAGCAGCGCGCCGGGATGCGCCTGCTTGATCGCGTGATACTGCGCCATCAGCGGCGTGACATCGCCCGGCACGGACGCGGCGCGCGCGGCAGGGCTCGCATCCGGCACTTCGGCCTCGGCGATGGCTTCATCGGAATTGTCGATAGCGGCGTCGGTCTTAATCACGCTTGTTGCACTGCAATAAATGTCGGAAGGGCTTGTCGCGCCGCGCCGAATCGACGCTGAGGAAAACCGCGCGGCGGGAAGAAACCGACTTTACCGGCGCGAGCGGATAACGACAACGACCCGTCTGCCTTGCCGAAATCGGCAACAGATCATTCGCCATTGTTATCGAATTTTGATGACAGTGGGGGCCGCCCTTGGCAAGTTTCCGGCTCCTTTCGGGCCGGCATCGCCGGCCCTCCGTTCAAGGGTCGAAAAAGACGCGCCATTGGGCTTGCGCCGCGACCCGGATCATCGGCCCGAGCTCGGGCGCAACCAGCACGGCTTGAACAGATGCGAGGGCGCGGCCCGTCGCGGCCGTGCCAAAGGACGAGTAAACGTGGACACCAACAATCACGTCACCGACGAAGAAGCCCTGCTGCTCCATTCTTCGGGACGCCCCGGCAAACTCGAGATCGTCGCCACCGTGCCGATGACGACGCAACGCGACCTGTCGCTGGCCTATTCGCCCGGCGTCGCCGTGCCGGTGCTGCACATCGCCAAAGACCCGTCCAAGGCTTACGACTACACGGTGCGCGGCAATCTCGTCGCCGTCATCACCAACGGCACCGCGATCCTCGGTCTCGGCGATCTCGGCGCGCTGGCCGCCAAGCCGGTGATGGAAGGCAAGTCCGTCCTCTTCAAGCGCTTCGCCGATGTCGATTCCATCGATCTCGAGGTCGACACCAAGGACGTCGAGGAATTCATCAATTGCGTGCGCTACCTCGGACCGACCTTCGGCGGCATCAACCTCGAGGACATCAAGGCGCCGGAGTGCTTCATCATCGAGCAGCGCCTGCGCGAGCTGATGGACATTCCGATCTTCCATGACGATCAGCACGGCACCGCGATCATCTCCGCCGCCGGCCTGATCAACGCCCTGGAAATCACCGGCCGCGACCTCAAGAACTTCAAGATGGTCGTCAACGGCGCCGGCGCCGCCGCCATCGCCTGCATCGAGCTGGCGAAGGCGCTCGGCGTGCCGCACAACAACGTGATCATGTGCGACACCAAGGGCGTCATCTACCAGGGCCGCACCGACGGCATGAACCAGTGGAAGTCGGCGCATGCTGTGCCGACCGACGCGCGCACCTTGGCCGACGCCATGAAGGGCGCCGATGTGTTCTTCGGCCTGTCGGTCAAAGGCGCGGTGACCAAGGAGATGGTCGCCAGCATGGCGCCCAAGCCGATCATCTTCGCCATGGCCAATCCCGATCCCGAGATCACGCCGGAAGAGGCGCGCAGCGTTCGCGCCGACGCGATCATCGCGACGGGCCGGTCGGACTATCCGAACCAGGTCAACAACGTGCTCGGCTTCCCCTACATCTTCCGCGGCGCGCTCGATGTCCGCGCCAGCACGATCAACGACGAGATGAAGATCGCCGCCGCCCACGCGCTCGCCGAGCTCGCGCGCGAGGACGTGCCCGATGAGGTGTCCGACGCGTCGCTCGGCAAGAAGCTGCAATACGGTCCGGACTACATCATCCCCTCGCCGTTCGATCCGCGCCTGATCTCGGCGGTGCCGAGCGCCGTGGCCAAGGCCGCGATGGAATCGGGCGTGGCGCAGAAGCCGATCGAGAACATGGAGGCCTATCGCCGCGTTCTCGCCTCGCGCCTCGACCGCACCTCGGCCGCGCTCAACACCATCTTCGAGACGGTGCGCGCCAATCCGAAACGCGTCGTCTTCGCCGAGGGCGAAGAGGAGACGGTGATCCGCGCCGCCGCCTCGTTCCGCGCCGCCGGCTACGGCACGCCGGTGCTGATCGGCGTGAAGAGCATCGTCGAGGAGAACATCGCCGCGCTCGGCCTCAAGGCCGGCCAGGGCATGGAGATCTACAACGCGGCGCTGAACCCGGACAACAAGCGCTACGTCGATTATCTCTACGAGCGCCTGCAGCGCCACGGCGTGCTCTATCGCGACTGCCAGCGCATGGTGCATCAGGACCGCAATATCTTCGCCGCCTGCATGGTCGCGCTCGGCGACGCCGACGCCATGGTTACCGGCATGACGCGCTCGTCCTTCGTCTCTTACAGCGAAGTGCGGCGCGTCATCGACGCCAAGCCGAACGAACGCGTGATCGGCCTGACGATGATGCTGGCGCGCGAGCGCACGGTCTTCATCGCCGACACGATGGTGCATGAAGTGCCGACCACGGCGGAGTTCGCCGACATCGCCATTCAAGCCGCCAAGAAGGCGCGCCAACTCGGCCACGAGCCGCGCGTCGCCTTCGTGTCGTTCTCGAACTTCGGCGATCCGCTGCGCGAGAAGGGCAAGCGCGTGCGCGAGGCCGTCGAATATCTCGACACGATGAAGGTCGACTTCGAATACGACGGCGAAATGTCGGTCGACGTCGCGCTCAACCCCGACCTCAAGACGCTCTACCCCTTCTGCCGCCTGTCGGCCCCGGCCAACGTGCTGGTCATGCCGGCGCTCGATCCGGCGATCATCTCGGCCAAGCTGCTGCAGGAGTTGGGCGGCGGCACCGTCGTCGGCCCGCTGCTGATCGGCCTGTCCAAGCCGGCGCAGATCGTGCCGATGGGTTCGAACGTCACTGAGTTGGTCAACGTCGCCGCCCTCGCGGCCTACGACGCCATCAAATGCTAAGCTCTCCTATAAGAGAGCCCGACTGTCACGAACCGGTCATGCGGCGCGCCGCCTGACCGGTTTTTCTTTGCGCCTTGACTAAACGGGCGCGGCGCGGGAAGAGGACTCATGTCCCTCTCGCGCATGTCCGCCGGCCGGCTGATCTTCACCACCTTCGCGCTGACCGCGCCGACGCTGGTGCTGCTCGTCATCCTGGCGCTGCACGGCGAGCTGGCCTGGGGCCATGTCTTCACCGCCGGCGGCGCGGTCGCCGTGGCGCTCTTTTTCCTGGTGCGCCGCCATCTGTTCGAAATGTCGGTGGTGATCGCCGCCGCCGAAGCGCTGGCGGACCGCGACAGCGCCGCGCCGGCGCCGCTCAAAACCCCGCGGCTCGGCGGCCGGCTGACCGGCGACGCGCTCGCCGCCGTCATTCGCCTCGACCGCATCTGGCGCGAGCGCGCCGAGGCGCTGCGCGGCGGCATCGGCGAGAACAGGGGCGTGTTCGACAGTTTGCCCGACCCGCTGATCCTGCTCGACAAACGCCGGCGCGTGACTTTCGGCAACCAGGCGGCGCGGCAATTGCTCGGCAATATCGCGGTCGGCGGCGACCTGGCGCTGGCGCTGCGCGATCCCGCCGTGCTCGAAGCGGTCGATGGCGTGCTGACCGATGGGACGGGCCGCCAGGCGGAATTTCGCGCCGTGCAGCCGAGCGAACGCTTCTTCGCCGTTCGTATCGAAAAGCTGCGCCTGCCCGCGCCGGCGATCGATATGACGGCGCGCGCGGCGCGCGAAACGATCGAAGGCGGCGCGGTCTGCGTCCTCGCCATGGTCGACGTTTCGGCGGCCAAGCGCAGCGAGCAGATGCGCAGCGACTTCATCGCCAACGCCTCTCATGAATTGCGCACGCCGCTCTCCAGCCTGATCGGCTTCATCGAGACGCTGCAAGGCCCGGCGCGCGACGACCCCAAGGCGCAGGAGCAGTTCCTCAAACTGATGCACGAGCAGGCGCAGCGCATGGCCCGCCTGGTGCGCGATCTGTTGTCGCTCTCCATGATCGAGATGAGCGAGCACAAGCCGCCGGCCGGCCAGGTCGACGTGCCGGCACTGATCCAGACGGTCGTCGCCGTGCTGCAATTGCAGGCGCGGGCCAAGGGCATCGCGGTGAAGCTGACGGTCGACGGCGAGGCGCCGAAGATCGCCGGCGACGCCGACCAGCTCGCCCAGCTGTTCCAGAACCTGATCGACAACGCGATCAAATACGGCGCGCCCGACAGCGAGGTCGCCGTGCGCATCTGGACGACGACGAATGCGGCGCCAGATAGAGGGGCCGAGGGCGCGGCGGGCGGCGATCTCGCCATTCCGCAGGCGGCGCTCGCCGTCTCGGTCGCCGACCAGGGCGACGGCATCGGCGAAGAGCATCTGCCGCGCCTGACCGAACGGTTCTATCGGGTCGATACCGCCCGTTCGCGCGCGGTCGGCGGGACCGGCTTGGGATTGGCCATCGTGAAGCACATCCTGGCCCGCCATCGCGGCCGCTTGCAGATCGACAGCCAGCCCGGCCAGGGCAGCCGCTTCACCGTTTATCTGCCCCTCGACGCCATCGCGTCGAGCGCCGAATAGCAAAAAAATCCCATATTGCCAATGAGTTACATATGACGCGGGGCACACGCCCGCTTGTCACATCGCTGTAATATTCCTGTAGTATTGATGTCTTCACAGCCCCGTAGATTGCGCCGCGCACGGGGCGCGCATCTGGCCCTGATCGCGTCCCCGGACCCGATGTCCGACCACACAAACCGAACGGAGTCCTCTCCATGCGCATGACAGCGAGCCTCGTCGCGGCGGCTGCGGCCCTTTGCACGGCTTACACCGCCAGCGCGGCCGACATTTCCGGCGCCGGCGCCACCTTCCCCTACCCGGTCTACGCCAAGTGGGCCGACGCCTACCAGAAGGAGACCGGCGACCGCCTGAACTACCAGTCGATCGGCTCCGGCGGCGGCATCAAGCAGATCCAAGCCAAGACCGTGACCTTCGGCGCCTCCGACATGCCGCTCACCGCCGAGCAGCTCGAGAAGGACGGCATGGTCCAGTTTCCGACCGTCATGGGCGGCGTCGTCCCGGTCGTGAACATCGACGGCGTCAAGCCGGGCGAGCTGGTGATCGACAGCAACACGCTGGCCGACATCTACCTCGGCAAGATCAAGCGCTGGAACGATGCGGCCATCGCTAAGCTCAATCCCAACGTGAAGCTGCCGAACCAGGCGATCGCCGTCGCCTATCGTTCGGATGGCTCGGGCACCACCTTCGTCTTCACCGAATATCTCAGCAAGGTGAACGCGGAGTTCAAGAGCAAGGTCGGCGCCAACACGTCGGTCCAGTGGCCGACCGGCATCGGCGGCAAGGGCAACGAAGGCGTCGCCGGCACCGTCACCAACACGAAGGGCGCGATCGGCTACGTCGAATACGCCTACGTGAAGCAGAACAAGATGAACTACATGCGCATGATCAACCGCGACGGCAAGGCCGTGGAGCCGGGCTCCAAGGCCGTGCAGGCCGCCGCCGCCGGCGCCGATTGGGCCGGCACGCCGGGCATGGCGGTGATCATCACCAACGCGCCGGGCGCCGAGAGCTGGCCGATGGCTTCCGCCACCTTCATCCTGATGTACAAGCAGCCGCAGGATCCGGTCGCTTCCGCCGCCGCGCTGAAGTTCTTCAGCTGGGCCTACGACAAGGGCGACAAGCTGGCCGAAGACCTCGACTACGTGCCGATGCCCGACAGCGTCGTCTCCCTGGTCAAGAAGACTTGGGCCGAGCAGATCAAAACGAAGTAATCGCCTGACGCGGGGGCCGGATTTTCCGGCCCCCGTTCCTTCCGCTAATTTTTTCCGCCATTCATTCGTTCGTCTCTTTCTCTTCTGTTTCGCTTTTCGCTTTCAACGACATCACGGGGCAATCGTGGCGGACACCAGCGTGAGCAGTTCGCTCACTTCGACGGTCATCGACCGGACGCGCGCGCTCAAGCGCTTCGCGCTGACGGACGCTTTCTTCCGCGGCTTGACGCGCACCTGCGCCATCAGCGTGCTGCTCATCCTTGGCGCCATCATGGTGTCGCTGGTCGAAGGCTCCTGGCTGGCGCTCAGCACCTTCAAGCTGAATTTCCTGACGCGCGAAGTCTGGAACCCGGTGACCGTCGATTTCGGCGCGATCTCGCCGATTTACGGCACGGTCGTCACTTCGCTTCTCGCCATGATCATCGCCGTGCCGCTCGGCCTCGGCATCGCCATCTTTCTGACCGAGCTGTGCCCGCCGCTGCTGCGCCGGCCGATCGGCATCGCCATCGAGCTGCTGGCTGGCATTCCCTCGATCATCTACGGCATCTGGGGTCTGTTCGTCTTCGCGCCTTTCCTGCAGCAGCATGTGCAGCCGGCGGTGATCGACTTTTTCGACGGCATACCCTTGCTGCAGGATCTGTTCGCAGGGCCGCCCTACGGCATCGGCGTGCTCACCGCCTCGCTCATCCTCGTCATCATGATCCTGCCCTTCATCGTCGCCATTACCCGCGACGTGTTCGAGACGGTGCCCTCGGTGCTGCGCGAGTCGGCCTACGGCCTCGGCTGCACCACCTGGGAGGTGACGCGCAACGTCGTGCTGCCTTACACGCGCGTCGGCGTCATCGGCGGCGGCATGCTGGCGCTCGGCCGCGCGCTCGGCGAGACCATGGCCGTCACCTTCGTGATCGGCAACGCGCACCGCATTTCCGAATCGATCCTGGCGCCAGGCACCACCATCTCGGCGACCATCGCCAACGAATTCGCCGAAGCAGTCGGCGAGGTCTATTTCTCCTCGCTCATCGCCCTAGGCCTCATCCTCTTCTTCATCACTTTCCTCGTGCTCGCCGCCGCCCGATACATGCTGCTGCGTCTCGAGAAATCAGCGGGGAACTAAGCATGGCCGCTCCCAAGATCGACATGGGCCGCTACCGCCGGCGCATCGGGCGCAACCGGATGTACATGACGCTTTCGCTAGTTGCGACAGCGATCGGCCTGACGTGGCTGACGCTGATCCTCGGCACGCTGGTGATCAACGGCTTCGCCGGACTCGGCAGCCACGTCTTCACTGAAATGACGCCGCCGCCGGGGGCCGAAGGCGGTCTCGCCAACGCCATCGTCGGCAGCCTGATCATGACCGGCCTCGCCGTCGTCATCGGCACGCCGATCGGCACGCTGGCCGGCACCTACATGGCCGAATACGGCCGCTACGACCGCCTGACGCCGGTGATCCGCTTCATCAACGACATCCTGCTGTCGGCGCCGTCGATCGTCATCGGCCTGTTCATCTACGAGGTCGTGGTGACGCGCATGGGCCACTTCTCCGGCCTCGCCGGCGCGCTGGCTTTGGCGGTGATCGTCATGCCGGTCGTCGTGCGCACCACCGAGGACATGCTGCTGCTGGTGCCCAACACGCTGCGCGAGGCCGCGGCCGCGCTCGGCACGCCGACCTGGCACATCATCGGCAAGGTCGCTTACCGCGCCGCGCGCACCGGCATCGTCACCGGCGTGCTGCTGGCCGTCGCCCGCATCTCAGGCGAGACCGCGCCGCTGCTTTTCACGGCCCTGAACAACCAGTTCTGGAGCACCAGCCTCAACGCGCCGATGCCGAGCCTCCCGGTCGTCATCTTCCAGTTCGCGGTGAGCCCCTACGAGAATTGGCGCGAGCTGGCTTGGACCGGCGCGCTTCTGATCACTTTCGCGGTCTTGACCCTCAGCATCCTGGCCCGCGTCCTTTCCAGCAAATCCGGTGGTGAACGATGAGCAGCATGATGGCCAGCAACCTCGGCGTCGCGGCGAGCGCCGCCCGAACGACGAGCGAAAGCGCGGAGAAGATTTCCGTGCGCGACCTGTCGTTCTTCTACGGCGAGAGCAAGGCGCTCAAGAACATCTCCCTGCCGCTCTACGAGCGCACGGTGACCGCCTTCATCGGCCCTTCGGGCTGCGGCAAGTCCACCCTGCTGCGCTGCCTCAACCGCATGTACGAGCTCTACCCGAAGCAGCGCGCCGAGGGCCAGGTTCTGCTCGACAACGAGAACATCCTCGACAGCAAGCAAGACCTCAACCTGCTGCGCGCCAAGGTCGGCATGGTGTTCCAGAAACCGACGCCGTTCCCGATGACGATCTATGACAACATCGCCTTCGGCGTGAAGCTCTACGAGAACCTGTCGCGCGCCGAACTCAACGAGCGCGTGGAATCCTCGCTGCGCCGCGCCGCGCTGTGGGACGAAGTGAAGGACAAGCTGAACGCCAGCGGCCTGTCGCTCTCCGGCGGCCAGCAGCAGCGCCTCTGCATCGCGCGCACCATCGCGGTGCGCCCGGAGGTGATCCTGTTCGACGAGCCCTGCTCGGCGCTCGATCCGATCTCGACCAGCAAGATCGAGGAGCTGATCGACGAGCTGAAGGACCAGTACACGATCGCCATCGTCACTCACAACATGCAGCAGGCGGCGCGCGTCTCCGAATTCACCGCCTTCATGTACCTCGGCGAGCTGATCGAATTCGACCGCACGGAAAAGATCTTCACGACGCCGAGCGTCAAGAAGACCGAAGAATACGTCACCGGCCGCTTCGGTTGATCACAGGCGGATTTAGGTAAGGAACCAGAACATGGCAATGGCCGACCACACCGTAAAATCCTACGATGACGAGCTGAAGAACCTGCACGAAGACATCCTGCGCATGGGCGGCATCGCCGAAGCGCAGTTCGCCTCGGCGATCCAGGCCGTCACCAAGCGCGACACCGACGTCGCCGCGATCACCGTGAAGGGCGACGTGAAGCTCGACGAGCTGAACAGCATCGTCGATCAGCGCGTGGTGCGCATGCTGGCCCTGCGCCAGCCGATGGCGAGCGACCTGCGCGAGATCATCTCCTCGCTCAAGATCGCCGCCGACGTCGAGCGCATCGGCGATTACGCCGCCAACATCGCCAAGCGCTCCATCGCCATCGCCGAAATGCGCCCGGTGAAGCCGCTCGCCAGCATCCCGCGCATGGGCCGCCTGGTGCAGCACCTGATCAAGGATGTGCTCGACGCCTACAACGAGCGCAATGCCGAGAAGGCCAAGCAGGTCTGGCTGCGCGACGAGGAAGTGGACGACGCCTACAACGCGCTGTTCCGCGAGACCCTCACCTACATGATGGAAGACCCGCGCAACATCACGCCCTGCACGCACCTGCTGTTCGTCGCCAAGAACATCGAGCGCATCGGCGATCACGCCACCAACATCGCCGAGACGATCTATTTCATCGTCCACGGCAAGGCGCTGAACGAGAGCCGCCCCAAGGGCGATTCGTCCAGCTTCCTGGTGGTCAATCCGGACGACGAGACCCCGCGCGGCTAAAGCCGGCGGCGCAATACGAGGCGTAAGGCATGAAACCGCTCATCCTGCTGGTCGAAGACGAAGAAGCCCTGCTCACGGTCCTGCGCTACAACCTGGAGCGCGAGGGCTATGAAGTGATGGCGGCGACCAACGGCGAAGAAGGGCTGATGATGCTTGAGGAGCGCCGCCCCGACATCATGCTGCTCGACTGGATGCTGCCGCTGGTTTCGGGCATCGAGATCTGCCGCCAGGTGCGGCGCAAGCCCGAGACGCGCGACGTGCCGATCATCATGCTGACGGCGCGCGGCGAGGAGGGCGACAAGATCCGCGCCCTCAACTCCGGAGCCGACGATTACATCACCAAGCCGTTCTCGCCGAGCGAGCTGATCGCCCGCGTGCAGGCCGTGCTGCGCCGCTCGCGTCCGGCGCTCGCCGCCGAAGCCCTGACCTATGGCGACATCGTCATGGATCTGGCGGCGCATCGCGTGTTCCGCAGCGCCAAGGCGGTGCATCTGCGCCCGACGGAATTTCGCCTGCTGCGCTTCCTGATCGAGCATCCCGGCCGCGTCTTCTCGCGCGAGCAGTTGCTCAACGCAGTATGGACGCACGACACCTACATCGAGCCGCGCACGGTCGACGTGCATATCCGTCGCCTGCGCAAGGCGCTCAATGTCGGCGGCCGTGAAGATGTGATCCGCACCGTGCGCGCGACCGGCTATTCGCTGGAAAGCGACGGCTTCGGCGGCGCGACCGCCGAGGCGAGCTAAGACTCGCCGGACGGCTTCAAGCCAGTCAAGCCGCGCCGCATCATCCAGGCGAGCAGCAAGAGCCCGGGCAGGGCCGCCGCCGCCGACACGCAAAAGAACGTGACCCAATCGACCCGGTCGGCCAGCCAGCCGCCGCCGGACGAGAGCGTCGTGCGCCCGACCACGGCGAGCGACGAGAACAACGCGTACTGCGTCGCCGTGAAGGAGAAGCTGCAAAGTGAGGAGATGTAGGCGACGAACGCGCCGGCGCCCATGCCGCCGGTGAAATTGTCGCTGGCTATGGTGAGCGTGAGGAAGCCGAGGTCATGGCCGATGACGGCCTGCGCCGCGAACATCAAGTTGGTGAGCGCCTGCAGCACGCCGCACAGCAACAGCGCGCGCAGCACGCCGTAACGCGCCACGACGATGCCGCCCACCGCGACCCCGGCCAATGTCGCGAGGAAGCCGAACAGCTTGCTGATCGAGGCGATCTCGCCGAGCGTGAAGCCGGTCTCGATATAGAAGGGATTGGCCATCACGCCGGCCACCGCGTCGCCGAACTTGTAGAGCACGATGAAGGCGATGATCGGCGCCCAACCGGGCCGGCGCAGGAAATCGCCGAACGGCATGACGATATGATCGCGGATCCATTCGGGCAGATTGCGCGAACGATCCATCGGCGGCGCACCGCCGTCTTGCGGGACCGGCTCAGGATTGGCCAGGATCGTGACAATGCCGACGCCGATCAGCGCCGCCATCACGGCATAGGCCGCGAACCAGCTGACATATTCGGCGATATAGAGCGCGCCCGCGCCCGACACCAGCATGCCGATGCGATAGCCGGCCTGCACCGCCGCCGAGCCCGCGCCTTGTTCTTCTGTCTTCAAAATCTCGACGCGATAGGCGTCGACCACGATGTCCTGCGTCGCCGAGAGGAAGGCCACCAGGACGGCCAACGCGGCAATGATGCCGGGCTCGCGCGCCGGGCTGAAACTGCCCATGGCAAGAATCGCCGCCAGCAGCGCGACCTGGCTCGCCACCGCCCAGCCGCGGCGGCGGCCGAGCAGTTTGGTCAGCACCGGCAGACGCAAGCCGTCGATCAGCGGCGACCAGACGAACTTGAAGGAGTAAGGCACGGCGACCAGCGCGAAGAGGCCGATCTGGGTCTTGGTCACGCCGGCCGTGGCGAGCCAAGCGGTCAGCGTCGCGCCGGTCAGCGCCAGCGGCAGGCCGGAGGAGAAGCCGAGCAGCAGGATGCAGAGCATCCGCCGATCACCATAAACCGCCAGCGCGTCGCGCCAGCGGCCTTTGCTCTCGGCCCCATCACTCATCATCGCGCGCTCATTAGGCGAGCGAACCGAGCTTGGCCTTCACCAGATCGGCGAGAGCGGTTTCGGGCCGCGCGCCGTAATGGCTCAGCACTTCGGCCGCGGCGATGGCGCCGATGCGCCCGCAGGTCGGCAGCGGCAGATTGCGCGTGTAGCCGTAAAGGAATCCGGCGGCGTAGAGATCGCCGGCGCCGGTCGTATCGATCAGCTTGTGCAGCGGTTCGGCGGCGACTTTATGCACGCTCTCGCCGGCGACGATGACCGCGCCCTTTTCGCTGCGCGTCAGCACCGCGACGGCGCAATCGGCGCGCACCTTGCTCACCGCTTCGTCGAAATTCGCGGTCTCGTAGAGCGAGAGGATTTCCGCTTCGTTGGCGAAGAGCACATCGACATGGCCTTTCACCAGCGTCTTGAAGTCGGCGCGGTGGCGATCGACGCAGAAGGAATCCGACAAGGTCAGCGAAACCTGGCGGCCGGCCTTGTGCGCGGCGGCGGCGGCGCGCAGGAACGCTTCCTTGGCTTGCGGCTTGTCCCACAGATAGCCTTCGAGATAAGTGACGGCGGCCGAAGCGATCAGCGCCTCGTCGACATCGGCCGGGCCGAGATCGGTGGATGCGCCCAAGAAGGTGTTCATGGTGCGCTGCGCGTCGCCGGTGACGAAAATCAGGCAGCGCGCCGTCGGCAAGCCGCTGGTCGCGGCCGGCGTGGTGAAGGCGACGCCGGTGGCGCGGATGTCGTGCGCGAAGATGCCGCCGAGCTGGTCGTCGCGCACCTTGCCGATGAAGCCGGCCTTGCCGCCGAGCGAGGCGAGCCCCGCCATGCTGTTGGCAGCCGAGCCGCCGGAGGCTTCGATCGCCGATCCCATCAGCTTGTAGAGGCTTTCGGCGCGCTCGGCGTCGATCAGCGTCATGGCGCCCTTGGCGAGAGCGTTGTCCTGCAGGAAGACGTCGTCGGTCTGGGCGATCACGTCGACGATGGCGTTGCCGATACCGAGAACATCGAGGGCGGGCTGGCTGGACAAGGCGGCTCCTTTAAGCGCGGCGGGAATGAAAGTGGGCGCAGTATAGCCGCCAGCCCCCCGGGGACAATGGCGGCAAAGCCAGGAATGGCCGCAAAATCCGTCGCCACAGGCCCGTTCCCCACGCTATACAAAGGCCCATCAAGGCCATTGCAACCGACCCACGGCGGGAGACCGCGTCATGTTCGGGCGTAAGAAACCGGAAGATCAGACCCGCGCCGCGCTGGCGAACGAATCCGGCGGCAATGGCGCGACGGGCCGCATCGCGCCGAGCTTCGGCAGCGCCGGATCGCTGTCTCTGCGCAAACCCGCGCCGGCCAAGCCGGTCGCCGGGCGCGAGAGTGAGATTCCCGGCGTCGCGGCGCGAAGGCCCGACCCGCTGCGCGGCACCGCTTTGGCGCAAGACCACAAGACGCTGATCGTCGCGCGCGACATCGCCATCGCCGGCGCCAAGATCGGCCCCTGCGAGCGGCTGCTGGTCGAAGGCCAGCTCGACGCCGCGGTCGGCGATTGCCGCGAGATCGAGGTGGCGCGCGGCGCCAGCTTCAAAGGCGCCATCCACGTCGAGGACGCCGACATCGCCGGCAGCTTCGACGGCGAGATGATCGTACGCCGCCGCCTGCGCATCCGCGCTTCGGGCCGGCTCAAGGGCCGCATCAGCTACGGCCATATCGAGATCGAGCCGGGCGGCCAGATCGACGGCGAAGTGAGCCGTCTGCAGCCGGTGCTGCCGGCCGGCCCGGCCGCCGAAGTCGCGCCTGTCGCCACGCCTGTCGCAGACGACGAACCGACGCGCGCCTAACCGCCCGATCATCAGGATTTGCCGTGACGCGCATCGCCCTCGCTTCCATCGCTTTCGCCCTGCTGCTGGCCGGCTGCAGCTTGCCGCCGCCGAGACCGGCGGGCGACGCGCATATGAGCTGGTACGACAAATATCCCAACTGGAAGCCGGGCGATCCGTGGCCTGACGAATCCGGCGCGGCCTCCGCCGCGCCGCCACTGCCAACAGCGGAGCCCAAAGCGGAAACCTCCGCCGCAGCCGCGCAGCCTGCGCCGCAAGCGAGCAGGCCCGAACCGGCGCCGCTGCGCCAAGCCGCCCTGCCGCCCGCCGCGCAACCGCCGGCCGAGCCGCCGCCGGAACCGCCGAAGCTCGACGAGTTGCGCGGCATGAACAGCGCGCAGCTGACCGCGCTGCTCGGCAAGCCGACCCTGATGCGCAACGAAGCGACGGGGCAGATGTGGCAGTACCGCGGCGAGACCTGCGTGCTGCATCTTTTCCTCTATCCGTCCGGCGCAGCGGCGAACAGCGAGAAGCGCGTGCAATATGTCGAGGCGCGGGCGCGTCAGACCGGCGCGAGCGCCGTCACCTCCGGCCCGAGCGAATGCCTCGCAACACTGGTCGGCGCGCGCCGACTTCGTTCATGATCCGGCGCATGCCGACTTCGTTCATGAGGCCGCGCTTCGTGCTAAACTGCCGCCCATGACCGATACCGCCGTTTCCGAAACCCGCGCCTTCACGCCGCCCGCCGCGGCGCAAGCCGGCTTTCTGCGCAATCTTTGGTATTTCGCCTTGCCCGGCCGCGATCTGGCCAAGGGCCAGATGGTCGCGCGCGTCATGCTCGGCGAGCCGCTGCTGCTCGGGCGCGATGAAGGCGGCAAGGTCTTCGCCATTCACGACATCTGCCCGCATCGCGGCATTCCGCTCAGCTACGGCAGCTTCGACGGGCGCGAGGTGGAATGCTGCTATCACGGCTGGCGCTTCGCGCCCGATGGCCGCTGCACGAAAATCCCCTCGCTGGTCGACGGCCAGGACGAGGCGGCGCTGAACCGCATCCGCGTGCGCAGCTATCCCTGCCGCGAAGTGCAGGGCGCGGTCTGGGTCTATATGAGCGACAAGCCGCGCGCCGCGCTCGTTGATGCCGATCTGCCCGCGCCGCCGTCGCTGCCCGGCGTGACGGCAGAGCAGCTGCATATCAGCGACGAGCTGATGTTCCCCTGCCATGTCGATCATGCCGTGGTCGGCCTGATGGATCCGGCGCACGGGCCTTTCGTGCACAAGAGCTGGTGGTGGCGGCCAAGCACGTCGGCGCATGAAAAGGCCAAGCGCTTCGGGCCGAGCGAACTCGGCTTCACCATGCTGCGCCACAAGCCGTCGAAGAACTCGCGCGCCTACGCCATTCTCGGCGGCGCGCCGGAGACGGAAATCTCCTTCCGCCTGCCCGGCGTGCGCATCGAGCATATCCAGGCCGGCAAACATACGCTGGTGAATCTCACCGCCGTCACGCCGGTCAGCGAGAGCGAGACGCGCGTCTCGCATCTGATCTATTGGACCTTGCCCTGGCTGACGCTGCTCAAGCCCATCGCGAAGAAATTCGCGCGCGCCTTTCTCGAGCAGGACCGCAAGGTGGTGATGATGCAACAGGAAGGCTTGAAGCATAAGCCGAGCTTGATGCTGATCGACGACGCCGACCGCCAGGCCAAATGGTATTATCAGCTCAAGCTGGAATGCCAGCGCAGCCAGGAAGAAAACCGGCCCTTCATCAATCCGGTGACCGAGCGCGTGCTGCGCTGGAAGAGCTGAGCGCTCTCCGTCTCAAAAGACTGCCTTTAAAAGACAGTCGTCTTCGCCGGGAATTTGCAAATCTCTTTGACGGCGCAGGCCGGGCAGTTCGGCTTGCGCGCCAGGCAGACGTAGCGCCCGTGCAGGATCAGCCAATGGTGCGCGTGCAGCGCCCATCGCGGCGGAATCACTTTCAGCAACCCAAGTTCGACCTCAAGCGGCGTCTTGCCCTGCGCCAGACCGGTGCGGTTGGCGATGCGGAAGACATGCGTGTCGACCGCCATGGTCGGCTCGCCGAAGGCGATGTTGAGCACCACGTTCGCCGTCTTGCGCCCGACGCCGGGCAATTCCTCCAGCGCTTCGCGATCGCGCGGCACTTCACCGCCATGCTTGGCGATGAGCATCTCGCTGAGCGCGATGACGTTCTTGGCCTTGGTGTTGAACAGGCCGATGGTGCGCACATGCTTGATCAAACCGTCGAGGCCGAGCGCGACCATCTTTTGCGGCGTGTCCACGGTGGCGAAAAGATCCTTCGTCGCGCGATTGACGCCCGCGTCTGTCGCCTGAGCCGACAGCACCACGGCGACCAGCAAGGTATAGGCGTTGACGTAGTTGAGCTCGCCCTTCGGCTCCGGATTGGCCTGCGACAGCGCCGCGAAGAACGCGTCGACTTCGTCGGCGGTCAGCCGCGCCGACAGTTTGGTCGCGCCCTTGCCCGGCGGCATGCGCTTCTTGCGCTTTTTGACAGGTTTGTCTGATGGCGCCCTGTCGGTGGGCGGGGGCACGGCGGCACGCTTGGCTTTCGCCTTGGCAGGCGAAGCGGGGCTTTTTTTCACAGCGGTCGGGATTTTGGCGCGCGGCTGGCGGGGCATGATGTCGGCTTGCGGCTGGCGGAACGGGTGAGGCGGCACTGTAATCCGCACCCCCTCGACTCATCCAGAGGGAAGCATTATGCCTGACCTCATGACCGCCCCCGCGAACCATGAAACGACCACGGAAAAAGCATTGTTCGACGCCGTGCTGCGACCCCACCGCAGCTTGAGCGCGCGCGGCTTCTTCATCCTCATGCTGGTGCTCGGCGCGCTCAGCTTCGCTGCCGGCGTCGCCTTCATTTCCATCGGCGCCTGGCCGGTGTTCGGCTTCTTCGGCCTCGACGTGCTGGCGGTCTATATCGCCTTTCGCCTCAATTACCGCTCGGGGCGCGCCTATGAAGCCGTGCGGCTGACCGAAAGCGCGCTCTCTGTGCTGCGAGTCGATTGGCGCGGCCGCGCGCGCCGCGAGACCTACCAGCCATATTGGCTGCGCGTCGAGTTCGACGCCCCGGCCGAAGACGGCGGCCATGTGCTGCTCGCCTCGCACGGCAAGCGCCGCATCGTCGCAGCTTGCCTGTCACCCGACGAGCGCGTCGAATTCGCCGAAGCGCTACGCGAGGCGCTCGCCAAGCTGCGCCGTCCTGTTTTCTGAAGGACGCGTCGCCCGCTCATGCCGTCACGCCGTCTTGCCGACATCCTCACCCTCTTGGTGCTCACCGCCTTGTGGGGCTCCGCCTTCGCCATCATCAAAGTGACGGTCGAAGAAATTCCGCCGATGACCATCGCGACGGGGCGCATCGTCGTCGCCGCGCTACTGCTCGTCGCCGCCTTGCCGACCATGGGCCTGAAAATCAGCGATCTGTTCAAGGCCGACCGGCGCATCTGGGGGCAGTTCTTTCTGCTCGGCCTCTTGGGCAACGGCATTCCCTTTACGCTCGTCGGCTTCGGCCAAGAGCGCATCGACAGCAGTCTGGCGGCGATTCTCATCGGCACCATGCCGATATTCACCGTGCTGCTGGCGCGCGCCTTCAAGGTCGAAACGCATCTCAGCGCGCGCCATTTTCTCGGCGTCGCCATCGGCTTCGCCGGCCTGCTCGTGCTGATGGGTCCGGAGGCGCTGCGCGGATTGGGAAATGCGGCAACGCTCGGCGCGCTGATCGGCCAACTCGCCGTGGTCGGCGGCGCCTTCAGCTATGCCGCCAACGCCGTCTACGGCCGTGTGCTGACCAAGGGCATGCCGGTCGGGCTGCTCGCCGCCGGCAACATGGTCGCCTGCGCCATCGTCATGCTGCCGGTGACGCTGATCGTCGAGCAGCCCTGGACGCTGAGCCCGAGCTGGGGTGCCGTCGGCTGGGTCGTCTGGCTCGCTGTCGGCTCCACGGCGTTCGGCGTGTGGATCTATTTGCGCCTGCTGCTCTCCGCCGGGCCGACCTTCGCCGCGCTGATCAACTACATGATCCCCGGCCTCGGCATCGTCGTCGGCACCGCCTGGCTCGGCGAGCTGGTATCGCCACGCGAACTCGGCGCGCTAGCGCTGATCCTGGTCGCCATGGCGCTGATCCGCGCCCGCTCCTCAGGCAAAAAATAATGGTGGAAAAACCCTGATTTTGCGGGCTTTGGCGCTGGCCTGGGCGGCGCGCCTGCTTTAGCTTAAGGCCATCTTTTTCGCATTTTCGGAAGCTCCCAGCATGGCCATCGCCGACCCGCGCCTCGCCCGCCTGCGCGACATCATCAAGGAACAGTCGCTGCTCAGCGGCCGCAATTTCAAGCTCGCCTCGGGCAAGGAGAGCGGCTTCTACTTCGACATGAAGAAGACGACGCTGCACCCTGAGGGTTGCAACCTGATGGCCGATCTGCTGCTCGACGAGCTGGAGAAACATGACATCACGCATGTCGGCGGCGTCGCCATGGGCGCGGTGCCGATGGTCTCGGCGCTCTGCATGCGCAGCCATCAGCGCGGCAAGAAGCTGAGCTTCTTCTACGTGCGCAAAGAAGGCCCGAAGGACCACGGCGCGCAGACGCTGATCGACGGCTATTTCGACAAGGGCGCGAAGGTCGCCGTGCTCGAAGACGTCACCACCACCGGCGGCTCGGCCTTCAAGACCATCGACATCGTCAAGGCGCAGGGCGGCACGGTTCCCGTCGTGCTCACCGTCGTCGACCGCCTGGAAGGCGCGCAGGCCTCCTTCAAGGACCGCGGCCTCAATCTGGTCACGCTGCTCACGAGCGACGATTTCAAGTAAGAGCGCCGGATAGAACGATCAGGCCGCGCCGGTAAAATCATCGGCGCGGCCTTTGTTTTTAGCTGCGGCTCTCCTATGTTGAGCGGATCGTTTCTCGTCGCGCCGCGCACTCGGCGGTGACCTGATTTCTCCCGCGATACTCTCGCGCTTTAGGATCCGCTCATGTTGAACGAACGCGCGCTCAGCCGCCGCGTGCAGGCCGCCTCTTTCGCTGCGGCCTTCGAGCATTTCATGATCACGCCGGCACTCGGCGACATCGCGCGCCATTTCGGCACCTCGCTCGCCGCCACCACCATCGCCGCGACGACCTATTATCTCGCTTACGGCCTGATGCAATTGCCCTGGGGACTTCTGTCCGAACGCATCGGCCGCACCCGCACCGCCTTCATCGGCATTCTGATCGGCGGCCTCGCCACCCTGGCCGCGCCGCTCGCGCCCGATCTGCACACGCTGGCGCTGCTCCGCCTGATCGCCGGCGGCGGCATG
>DASTMO010000041.1:0-20437 GCA_035714115.1 Alphaproteobacteria bacterium | reverse complement strand
CGGCGGCGCGCAGGCGTTCGTAGACGATGGCGAGATCCTCGGCGCTGCCGAGCACGGTGAGTCCGTGGATGCGCCGGCCGACGCGCGTGCCCTTGTCGTCGATCAGGCCGACGATGCGATAGGGCGTGCGCAGGCCGCCGATCATGGCGCGGATGAACAGCTCGGCGCCGTCGGACGCGCCGACCAGCATGACGGGGATCAGGCCGCGCTTCACCGCCGGCGGCGTGAACAGGCCGCGCACGCCGCGATCTTTATAAACGCGATAGGCGAGGCGCGAGCCGCCCATCAGCGCCACCAGCAGGATCCAGGCGATCGGCAGCGCCGAGCGCGGCATGGCTTCGAGGCGCGTGATGAAGAACAGGCACAGCACGTAGAGCAGCACGGCGAGGCCGGCGGCGCGCGCGATCTGGAACACCTCGCCGATCGAGGCGTAGCGCCAGACGGCGAGATAGAGCCGCATAGCGACGAAGACGGCGAGCGAGACCAGCGTGAACAGCGCCGTGCCGGAAATGACGAGATCCGGCGAATAGTCGTAGGGGTTGCCGCCAAGGCGCAGCGCCAGCGCCAACAGGAAGGCGGCGGCGGCCATGACGCCGTCATGCAGCAGGATGACGGCGGAGCGGCGGATGATCGTCATCCGTTCGGAGAGCGCCGAGGCGCGACGATCGTGTGAGCTGGGCAGGGTCAAGAACAGGGGTCCGCAGCGGAAATCCCGGGGGCGAAATCGGGCGCATATTGGTCCACAACGAGGGGTTCTGCAACGCGCCAAACGCGCGCGGAACCGCCCTTTTTCGCAGGCTCAGGCACGGCGGAACGCCGCCGCCATTTGCGCCAGCCCGGCCTCGGCCGAAACCACCGGGCGCCAGCCCAGCAGTCGGCGCAATTTGCCGTCGTCGACGCACAGCGAGCCGGTCAAGCGGTCGGCCAAAGCGCCCTTGCCGACCAGTCTGGCCGCGCCGACAAGCAGGGCGGCGGGGACCGGCAAAAGCCGCTCCGGGCGGCCGAGCGCGCGCCGCAATGTCCGCACCAGCGCGGCTGTCGAGAGGTCGTCGCCATCACGCAGCAGGAAAATCTCGCCTGCCGCCGCCGGATGGCTGGCCGCGAGCGCGAGGGCGTCGATCAAGTTGGCCCGCGCCACCAGGCTGCGGCGATTGCCGGTCAACGCGCCGAACGGCAAAGGCCAGGGGCTGTCGCAGAGTGCCAGCAGGTTGGCGAGATTGCCGCGCGCGCCGGGGCCGTGCACCAGCGGGCTGCGCAGCACGACGATTTCAAGGCCGGTCTCCCGGCCGATGGCGCGAAGCGCGGCTTCGGCGTCGCGCTTGCTGCGGCCATAGATGTCTTGCGGCGCGGGCGCGTCGCTTTCGCGGTAGGGCGCGTCCGGCGCAGCCTGCTCGCCGTTCACCTTGATGCTGCTCATGAAGACCAAGCGCTTCACGCCGGCCGCCGCGGCCTGACGCGCCAGGGCGATGCTGCCCTGCACGTTCACCGCTTCATAGCGCGCCGCGACGGCGGCATCGTCGGCGATGCCGCTATGGGCGACGCCAGCCAGATGCAGCACGGTTTGCACGCCGTCGAGCGCGTCGCGCCAATCGGTCGCCGGGCCGATCTCGCCGATAACAACTGGGCGCGCTTTGGCGATGTTGGCGGGGCGGCGCGTCGCGGCGGTGACGTCGAAGCCGCGCGCGATCAGTTCCTCGGTCAGCGCGCCGCCGACGAAGCCGTTGGCGCCGGTGACGAGCATGCGCGTCACGCGCGCCTCTCGGCTTGCGACATCCACAGCAGCAGGCGGGCGACGACCAGCAGGGCGAACAGCAGACAGAGCCATGCCATGGCGACGGTGGACAAGAGCGCGAGCCCGATCAGCGCCGCGTTGGCGAGGGCGATGCGCAGGGCGACACGGTCATGCGCCACGCCGCGCTGGATCGGCTGCTGATAGAAATGCTCGCGGTGGGCTTGCCAGACCTTTTCGCGGCGCATGGCGCGTTTGATCAGGGTGATGGTGGCGTCGGCAAGATAATAGAGCGGCAGGATCAGCGCTGCGGCCCAATGTCCGGCAGCGGCGGTTTCGAGCAGCAGCCAGCCGAGGAAGAAGCCGAGCGGCACGCTGCCGACATCGCCGAGAAAAATGCGCGCGGGATGCCAGTTCCACAGCAGGAAGCCGATGGCCGCGCCGGCGGCGATCAGGCCGAAGCGTCCTTCCGGCATGAGCGCGGGCAGCATCAGCGACAGCCCGAACAGGCCGGCGCCGATCGCGATCGTCTCGATGCCGGAAATGCCGTCGATGCCGTCCATGAAGTTGAACAGGTTGATGAACCAGATCCACAGCAGCCCGGCGAGAATGCGGTCGGCGAGCGGCGGCAGCCAGCCTTGAAATACCAGCGCCTCGCCCGGCAGCATCCACAGCGCGGCGGCGACCACGACGGCATGAACGATCAGGCGCACGGCCGCCGACAGGTTCTTGAGATCGTCGATCCATGACAGCAGGGCCAAGGCGATCAATCCGGCGATGACGACCCACACTTCGTTGCGCGTCTGCGGCCACAACGTGATGCAAACCGCCGCACCGGCGACCAGCACGGCCGTGACGGCGAGGCCGCCGCCGCGCGGCGTCGGAATGGTGTGGCTGGAGCGCTCGTTGGGGCGGTCGAGAATCGCGCGCTTTGTCAAAAGACGTATGGCAAGCCAAGTGCCGCCCCAGGAAGCGACCGCGCAAAGCAAGAACAAGGGGAGATAAGCCAGATCGTTCATGGGCGAGACGCGTCGTCTTCGCGCAAAGCCAGCACCAGCAACGCGGCAACGAGCGTCAGGGTTGCCAGCCACCAGGATTGCCATGCGCCATAGCTAAGGTTGGCGACGGTGAAAGCGCCGATTGCCGCGCCGATCCCCGCCGCGCGCGCGCCGCGCGTCCCGCACCGGGCCATTCGGCTGAAGCACAGCAGCCACATCCCCGCCATCAGGATCGCCCCGAGAGCGCCCAGCTCGAGCCACCATTGCAGGGCGGCATTATGGGTGTGCAGCGGGAGTTGTTCGCCGACACTGCTGACGGCGCCGTTCTCGTAGCTGAGCACCACGGTGTCTTTGCCGCCGGGGATGGCGCGGGCCGAATTCATGCCCCAGCCGATCAGCGGCTTGTCGAAGATGCGTTCGGCGGCGAAGGACCAGATCGCCAGCCGATGCGAGATCGAGACGTTGCCCGTCTTGGCGCTCAATTCGACGAGATCGACCTTGGCGGTCACTTGCTGCGGAATCAGCGGCACGACGCCGATGTAGATCGCGGCAGCGATGCCGATGATCCAAAACCCAAGCTTCGGCAGGGCCAGCGTCAGGAGCGCCGCCGCGAGAGCGGCAATCAACGCGATCTGCAACGAGCTGCCGTAATAGAAGTAGATGGCGACGCTCGCGGCCCCTACAACGAGGAGCGCCTGTAGTTTACGCGCGCTGGCCGGCGTCTCTCGACGCGAGAGGCAGGCGGCGGCGGCGAAAGACAGAAGCAGAGCGATCGTCAGGCCACGGTTATAGGGCGAGAAAACCGACTCATTGCCGTCATAAGTATAGCTGTGAAGGAGATGTCCGATCGGCGCGTCACCGAGGCGCTCTACGGCATAGAGTCCGAAAGCGACGACAAGGCCGATGAGCAGAGCGGCAAGAATTCGCTCGCGCTGGGCTTGCTCGAATCGCAACGCGGCCGCCAACATCACATGCGCGGTCAGGATGAGTCCGGCGATCTGAAGGCAGGCTTGCAAAGATTGGCGCGGCATGACGGCCCAAGCGACGGATGCCAGCATCCATGCCCACAAGAGCGCGCACAGCAGCGTGAAACGACGCAGGTTCGCGGAGGCGTGCCATGTCGCAATCAGATCCTGCGGCATGCCGCGCGAACGAATCATGTCGTCCGCCAGCAACAATGCCGCCAGAGCGCCGACGAGCGGCATCATCCCGAGCGGCGCAAAGACCGAAAGAACGGGAGCGATCCCAGCGGCGACGGCGAAAATCCAGCCGTTCCTCTCTAGCGCGATTGCGCATTTTAAAGAGGGGCTGCCGCTCACTTGTCGCTGACCCGGCGCAAGGCCCATTTGACCGTCATGCCTTCCGGCGCGAGATGGCCGGAGACGACGATCTGCTCGTTGCGGCGCGGCTCGCCCCGCGCGCCCATATAGACGCTCTCTTCGAGCGTCAGCGTCGATGCGCCGGCGGCGCGGAAGCGCCAGCCGCTGCCGGGCAGACGCAGCAGAATGGCCGAGCCGTCCTGCACCAGCGAGGTGCGCACGGCAGGATGCAGATGGAACCGCAGCGAGAAGGGCAGGCCGACCGCGGCACGCTTCACGCTCGCGGCGCTGAACGGCGCGTTGTCGTGAGTCGGGCCGTCGGCATGTTTCAAAGCTTCGGCGGGCAGGAAGCTGTCTTCGCCGCGCAGATCGTCGCCGCCCGGCGAGAGATAGAGGCGGCGGCGATGCACCAAGCCGTAAGGCTTGAGATAGCCGTCGTGATGGCCTTCGATCCAGATCGCGCCGTCGGCCTCGTCGCGCCTGCAGGCGACGCGCTCGGGGCGGCGGCCGATCAATCTCGCCGGCGGGCGGGCATCGCTGCCCGGCAGATCGAAAATTTCGGCGATGTTCATGTCGCCGAGCGTGCCGGTCGAATGTGCGGCGGAGGATGCCATGGCCATGCGCCAGGCGCGCTGCGGATTGGCCGCCGCGCCGCCGTTGACGATCAGGCGCTCCTTGCCGACGCTCATCTCGAAGGCCAGCGTGCCGGCGAAGGCGTGAGCTTCATAGCCCGGCGGCGGCGGCGCGCCGACATCCATGAGCAGCAAGGTGCGGTTGGCGGTGGCGCGTTCGAAGCCGCTGTGCGGCGCCGAAGCGAGCGGCTTGCCCTTGGCGTCGGCCTGCGCCAGCGCGAGATCGATCAGCCAGGCTTCGCTTTCGACGCTGTCGTTGAACAGCGAGAGCGCGCCGTCGCCATGGCGGAAGAAGCGCAGCATCGGCGCCATGCGGTCGATGCCGATCTGCACCGCATCGGGCACTTCCAGCTTGGCGGCGAGCAGCACGGCGCGCATGTCGATCAGGTCGCGCAGCATGGCGAGCTGCAGGCGCGGGCTGCGTTCGCTGTTGCCGCCGTCGCCGAGCACCGCGCGCGCCATTTCGCGCGAGATCAGCGCGCCGGCGCGCGCGAGCAAACGATCCTGCTGCGCCGCGCCCTGCGCCAGACAGGCGCCGGCATAGATCAAGCCTTTGGCGGCGGCGATCAGCCGCGCGCCGACGAGTTCGCCGGGCAGCGCGCGGGCGAGCTGGCGAGTCTGGCGGGCCAAGCTGTCGCGCAGGCGTTGGGCGAAGACGGGATCGTCGCTCTCCAGCATGTCGGCGGCCGACAGCCAGGCGCAGATGCGCGTGGAGAGGATGTCGGCGCGCCAGGACAGGCGGTTCCAGCGGCGGCCTTCCTGGGCGATCCAGCTGGCGACCAATTGGCGCGCGCGCTGGCGCGGCGCTTCGCCGCCGACCACGCGCAGATCCTTCAGCCAGGAAAAGCCGTGCAGCTGCTCGCGCCATTCGGCGTCGGTGCCGGACGGCGACCAGACGACATGCGTATCGGAGCTGTCCGGCGAAAAAACCGGCACGGCGCGGCCGAAGAAGGTGAACTTGCCGTCGAGTATGGCGCGGCCATGATCGGCGTCGCCCGGCCAGGGATCGGGCGGCAACAGGCGCAGGCTCGCCGGCACGCGGCCGAACAGCGTGGCCGCATAGCCTGGCGCGGCGAAGACGAGCGTCTCGACGCGGCCGAAGAAACGGCGGGCTTGCTGGCCGAGCGGCCGCTGCAATTCAGCGGACAGCAGCGCGAGCCGGTTGCTCTCGCCGCTCTTGTCGGCTGCGTTCTTGCTGGAGGTTGTCGCGTTGTCGGCAGCCATCGCGGCCCGCCGGTCAGCGTCCGCCGCGAACGCGGCGGATGTTTTCGGCGTAGGCGCTCGGCCCGCCCTGGAAGGTCGCGGTGCCGGCGACCAGCACGTCGGCGCCGGCCTTGACGATCTCGGCCGCGTTGTCGGCGGTGACGCCGCCGTCGACTTCGAGGTCGATCGCCTTGCCGAGCTTGTCGATGCGCTGGCGCAGCTGGCGGATCTTCTCGATCTGCGAGCCGATGAAGGATTGCCCGCCGAAGCCGGGGTTCACGCTCATCACCAGGACGAGATCGAGATCGGGCAGGATGTAGTCGACCGCTTCGATCGGCGTCGCCGGATTGAGCGCCACGCCGGCCTTCTTGCCGAGCGACTTGATCAGCTGGACCGTGCGATGCAGATGCGCGCCGGCTTCCGGATGCACGGTGATGATATCGGCGCCGGCCTCGGCGAACTGCGGCACGAAGAAATCGATCGGCGAGATCATCAGATGCACGTCGAACGGTTTCTTGCTGTGCGGACGCAGCGCCTTGACCACTGAGGGACCGATGGTGAGGTTGGGCACGAAATGCCCGTCCATCACGTCGACATGGATGTAATCGGCGCCCGCCGCGTCGACCGCGCGCACTTCCTCGCCCAATTTGGCGAAGTCGGCGGACAGGATCGAGGGCGCGATTTTGACGGGCTGCTGCACGCCTGTTAGGTACCAGCTAACGCCCTGAATCGCAAGGCGAGCGGCGGTTTGAAAAGGATTAAACGGTCTTGCGCAGGCGCGCGGCGTAGAAGCCGTCGAAGCCGCCGAGCGCCGGGCTATGCGGCGCGGCCGTCTGGCTCGGCAAAGTCCGCAGATCGCCCCTTTTCGTGATCAAGGCATCGAGGCCGCCGACCTCTTCGGGAGTGACGGGCAGGCGTTCGAGCGACGGCTCGGCGCGCAATAGATCGGCGATGCGCCGCGGACCTTCGTCCGGCTCGAGCGAGCAGACGGCATAGACCAGCACGCCGCCGGGCTTGAGGAGCGAGAGGGCGTGGCCAAGCAGGCGGTCCTGCGCCGGACCGATCTTGGCGACGTCCTCGGGCCGTTTCGCGCGCAGGATGTCCGGATGGCGGCGGATCGTGCCGGTGGCGCTGCAGGGGGCGTCGAGCAGGATGCCGTCGAGCAATCCGGGCGGTTTCCATTCGCCGGCATCGCCCTGCACGACTTCGGCGGTCAGTTTCAGGCGGGCGAGATTCTCGCGCAGGCGCGCGAGGCGTCCGGCGCCGATATCGACGGCGAACAGCTGTGTTCCCGGCACTTTATTGAGCGTCGCGGCAAGCTGCATGGTCTTGCCGCCCGGCGCGGCGCAGAGATCGGCGATGCGCGGCGCTTTGACCTTGCCCAGCGCGTTCAGCAGCAATTTCGCGGGCATCGCTGCGGCCGCGTCCTGCACCCACCAGCGGCCCTCGTCGTAGCCGGGCAATTCGGCGATCGCGCCGCTCAAATTGGCGGGGCGGCGCAGACTGCCGCTCGGCAGCACGGTCGCCTCGAGTTTCTCGGCCCAATCCTTCGGCGATTCGCCCGGCATCAGGCTGATGTCGAGCGGCGGCTCGATCAGATGCGCGGCGGCGATGGCGCGCGCGGTCTCCTCGCCGTAAGCGCCGAGCCAGGAGTCCCACAGCCAGGTCGGCGTGTTGATCCGTGCTTCGTCTTGTGCGTCGCGCAGGGCTTCGCCTTCGCGGGCGATGCGGCGCAGCACGGCGTTGATCAGCTTCTTGTGCGCGGTGAGCTTGGCGGCTTCGGCGTGATCGACGGCGGCGCTCACCGCGGCATGGGCCGGGGTGCCGAGGAACATGAGCTGCGCCGTGCCGAGACGCAGGATGTGCTGCGCCATGCGCGCCGCGCGCGGCAGCGGCCGCTCCAGGCAATGTTTGATCAGCGCGTCGATCTGGCCGAGACGGCGCAAGGTGGTGGCCAGCAGCAGGCGCGCGAAGGCGCGGTCGCGCGATTCCAGCGCGGCGAAGCCGGCGGTATTGGCCAGGGCGTCTTCCAGGGGCCGGCGATGGTCGAGGACGGCGGCGAGCGCGTCAGCGGCGACGGCGCGCGCGGCCAGACCGGCGGGGGTTTTGCTCATGGCGCCGGTTTACAGGAGCGGCGCGCCGGAGTCACGACAGCTAATAGAGTGTGCCGTCTTTGTGCAAAAAGGCCCATTGGCCCGGGCCTTTGAACTCGGCGACGAGATCGTCGTCCGGGTAGCTGCCGGCATCGCCGGCCGAGCGGTCGCCGATCTCAAGATAGATCACGTCCTCGGTCGTGCGGTTGACGAGATGATGGGCATCGCCGGTGCCGGCCTTGAAGCCGGCGCACATGCCGGGGACCAGCGCCGTCTCGCCGGCATCGGTGATCAGCGTCGGATGGCCCGCGACGATATAGATGAATTCGTCTTGCTTCGTATGGGCGTGGCGCAGGGCCGATTCGCCGCCGGGATGGATATGGGTGATGTTGACGCCGAAATTGCTCAGGCCGAACAGGTCGCCGAGCGGACGCTTGGTGCGCTTGCCCATGCGCGAGAAGAACGGCTCGGGATAGTTCGATGGCTTGGTGCGCGGGGCGGCATCAAGGGCGCGGATCGCGACAGGCTTTTGATCGGCGCTTTTGGAAGCGGACATGGGGCTCTCTCCGATGTTGCTGGCGCTATTGTTGCGCTGCAACATCGGAGCGGCAAGAGCCAGTTTAAGCCGATTTGCGCCAGAAGCTGGGGCGCGGGGCCGGGGCGGCGACGCCCGCCATCTCGCGCAGCTTGCGGACGCGGTTCTCGGTTGCCGGATGGGTCGAGAACAGGCCGTCCACCGCATGGGCGTGCAGCGGATTGATGATGAACATATGCGCGGTGGCGGGATTGCGCTCGGCGTCCGGATTGTCGATGGCGCGCGAGCTGTTGTGCAGATTTTCGAGCGCCGAGGCAAGCCACAGCGGACGGCCCGAGATCTCCGCGCCGACGCGATCCGCTTCATACTCGCGCGTGCGCGAGATGGCGAACTGGACCAGCATGGCGGCCATCGGCGCCAGGATCATGATCAGCAGCATCACGATCGGATTGCCGTTGCGGTTGCCGTCGCTGTCGCGGCTGCCGCCGAAGAAGAAGGCGAAGTTGGCGAGCATGCCGATGGCGCCTGCGATGGTGGCGGTGATGGTCTGGATCAGCGTGTCGCGGTTCTTCACATGGGCCAGCTCGTGCGCCATCACGCCGGCCACTTCCTCATGGCTGAGATTGCGCAAGAGGCCGGTGGTCGCGGCGACGGCGGCGTTCTCGGGATTGCGCCCGGTGGCGAAGGCGTTCGGCTGGTCGTTCTCGATGATGTAGACCTTCGGCATCGGCAGCTGCGCGCGTTCGGCAAGCTGTTCGACGATGCCGTAGAGCGCCGGCGCGCTGGCGCGGTCGACCTGCTTGGCGCCGTACATCGACAAGACCATCTTGTCGGAATTCCAATAGGCGAAGAGGTTCATCGCGGCGGCGACGGCGAGGGCGATCATCATGCCCGTCGGGCCGCCGATCATGTAGCCGATGGCCATGAAGAGGGCGGTGAGGCCGGCGATCAGGAGGAAGGTGCGGGTGGTGCTCATGGTCCTTCAGGGGTAAGGGCGATGGGGTACCAGTTTGTGCGCCCAGTCTAACCGTTGGCCCAGTCTAACCGTTGGCCCAGTCTAACGGGTGGCCCAGTCTAACCGTTGGCAACGGCGTTGTCGGTGCCCTATTCTTGCCTTATTCCCCAAGCTTTAGCGGGGTTTAGGGCTTTTGCCGGATGGCGCGCCGCCGCTCAATTACATAGAGTGCGCCGCCGCCACTTCAAGCCGCCACAGGTGCCGCATGAGCGATCCGAAACACGTCCAGCACGTCATCCCGGCGAAGAAGCCCGCAGGCGCCCTCAATTCGGCCGCCGCGCCCCAAAAGCCGCCGCCGAACGTCGCCGCGCCGGTCAAGCCGGTCGCTCCCGATGCGCCCGCTCCGGCCGCCCCGTCGCGCAAGCCCGAGATCGGCGGCCCCAAGGGTCCGGAGCCGACGCGCTTCGGCGACTGGGAAAGCAACGGACGCTGCGTCGATTTCTAATCTGCAGGATCTGACAGAATGAGCGAGACCTCGAGCAAGCCGATTGGTGCCAGACCGGCTATGCCCCCGCCGCGCGGCGTGCCGGCCGCGCTGCTGATCGTCATGTATTTGGCGATCGGCTCGCTGCCGCTGCTGCTCGCCTGGCATGAGAACGCGCCGGTCGTCGGCTTTTGGCGCGCGCTGGCCAACGGCCTGGCGATGGTCGCCTTCGCTCTGCTCTGCGTGCAGTTCGTCATTTCCGGGCGCATCCGCTGGGTATCGGGCCGCTTCGGCGTCGACCGGCTGATGATGTTCCATCAGCTCGCCGCACGCGTCATCACCGTCGCGCTCATCGTCCATCCCTTCCTCTATGTCATTCACAGTCTGCGTCAGGACGGTTTCGCTGCTGCGGTCGACACGCTGGTCTCGATGCTCGCCAATCCCGCCTTCACCAGCGGCTTGACCGCCTGGGCGCTGCTGATCGTGGTGATGGCCTTGGCGCTGCTACGCGACTGGCTGCCGATCCGCTACGAAGCTTGGCGCATGAGTCATGGTCTCGGCGCGGCGGCGGTCGTCTGCGCCGGGCTGCATCACACCATCACCATCGGCAGCTACAGCGAAGACCTGATGCTGGCGCAGTTCTGGATCGTCCTGGGCGTGCTGGCGCTCGCCACGCTCGTCTATCTCTATGTCGCGAGGCCGTGGCAGCTGGCGCAAAATCCGTTCTACGTCTCGAACGTCACGCGCGTCGGCGACAAGCTGTGGAGCGTGACGCTGTGGCCGGCGCGCATGAAGCCGGTCGGCATGTTCGCCGCCGGCGCCAAAGCGCGCGTCGCCGAGCCGCTGGTCTATGAAGCCGGACAGTTCGCCTATGTCACGCTCGCCGCGCCGCCATTCGTCATGGCCGATCATCCCTTCTCGATCGCGTCCTGCCCAAGCGAAGGCGCCAAGCTGAAATTCCTGATCAAGGAAGCGGGCGATTTCACCAATTTGATCGGCTCGATCCAAGAGCATACCCGCGCCTATGTCGACGGCCCGTTCGGCCGCTTCACCTTGCGCGACGGCGAGGAGGCGGCGGGCGGCAAGGATAAAGTCGCCGGCATCGCCTTCATCGCCGGCGGCGTCGGCGTCGCGCCGATGATGAGCCTGTTGCGCGATGCTCATGCGCGCGGAGAGACGCGTCCGCTGCGTCTGCTTTGCGGCAATCGCCATGCCGGGCAGATCGTGCATGCCGAGGAAATGGAGCAATGGGCGGCGGCGCGCGATTTTGCCGCGCGCCAAGTGCTGCGCGATCCGCCGATCGATTGGCATGGCGGGGTCGGCGTGCTCGATGAGGCGACGGTGAGCGCCTGGATCGATTGGCCCAATCCCGAGAACTGGCTTTACTTCGTCTGCGGCCCGCGCGAAATGCGCGAAGCCGTCGAACGGGCGCTGCTCGCGCGCGGCGTGCCGCCGGCGCGCATTCTCGATGAAACCTTGCGGTACGAGTGAGCGAAGCGATGGGCAAAGTGCGCGTGCAACGGCTGCTCTGGTGCCTCGGCATTATCTTCGCGCTGGAGATATTGCTCTTCGCCCTGCGCTAAGCCCAATCGCTAAGGCGAGGGCGCCCGCTGGCTCAGCAGCCAAGCGATGATCGCCTGGCGCTCGCTCTGATCGGGCGCGTGATGGCGTGCGAGAAACGCTTCGAGATCGCGCGTCCGCGCCGCATCGTCGCCGCGCCGCGCCAGATAGCCCTGCAAGCGGCTGACCTGATGGCAACGGCCGCAGCGCGCCGCGAAGGCGGCCTCGCCATCGGCTGCGGCTGTTTCAGCAAAGGCCGGCGCCGCGCTTGAAAGCGCGGCGAGCAGGAAAGCGGCGAACAGTGGGGCGATCGTCTTCATTGCGCCAGATTAGCCGGCCTGCGGGCCGGCGCCTTGACGCAAATCAAAGCCATTCCGGCAAAAGACCGCCGCAGGCAAAAGAAAACCGCCAGCTGCAAGCTGACGGTTGAGGATCAAACCGGAGGTTTATGATCTTGGCGGCAGTCGGCGGCTCGATTCCTTCGCACCGTCACCGCCACATGCCGCAGGGCATTCGTTAGCGCTGGCCCTGCTGGCCCGGCTGACGATCCTGATTGCCCTGCTGGTTCTGCTTGTCCTGCTGCTGGCCCGGCTGGCGGTTCTGCTGATTCTGCTGATCCTGCTGCTGCGGCTTCTGCTGCTGCTGGCCCGGCTGCTGGGGCTTCTGCTGGTTCTGATTCTTCTGGTCGGACATGTCGCTCTCCTGAGAATGCATTACGGCGCAGGACAGGCTGCCCTGCGTTATGAGTAAACGCGAGGGCAGGGCGCATGTTCCGGCGGAACCAGGGAGGCCTTGCTGGAACAAAGGGTTCCGCAGCGAAGGCGTCCCGTTCAGATCACGTGAAATAGGTAGAGGAGAATGATGACCGGAATCGGGATGCCGATGGCCCAGAGCAGAATGCCGCGCATGAACTCCTCCTCGCGTCGTTGATTTGATTCGTCAACGCGGGAACGCGGCGCTAGGTCCGTGGTCCTAGGAATGTCACAGGCGATGAAGCCGGCCCAGGAGCAGCTGTCGGCTCAGCGGTTGGGGCCGCGGTCTTTCAGCTGCCAGACGAAGAAGCCGGCCACGGCGAGCGGCATGATCAGCACGAAAGCCTGGAAGGGCATGTTGGGCCACAGGCTCCACAGCTTGAACAGCAGCAGCAGCAGACCCAGCGAGATCGCGTAGGTCACCAACGAGCCGAAGACGGCATAGCCGCGCGTCTTGCCACCCTTGTAGAGCACCATGCCGACCGCGCCGGCGGGCAGGAAGGTCGACAGGAGGATGATCAGCAGTTCGGGCGACATGAGAGATCCGTTGGCAAGAGGGCCGTTCGTCAAAAGGCTCGTTCGCCAAAGGCCCGGCGAAACGGCGGCGGCGCGACTTTAGGGCCGCGCCGCCGGTTCGTCCAGCAAAGCAGGCTGGCTCTCAGGAAGGTTCAGTCGGCGCTGCGGTTGGCGATCAGATCCTTGACCACCGACGGGTCGGCCAGCGTCGAGACGTCGCCCAGGTTGTCATATTCGTTGGCGGCGATCTTGCGCAGGATGCGGCGCATGATCTTGCCCGACCGCGTCTTGGGCAGGCCGGGCGCCCATTGGATCATGTCGGGCGTGGCGATGGCGCTGATCTCCTTGCGCACCCACATGACAAGCTCCTTGCGCAGAGCGTCGTCGCCGGAGATGCCGACCTTGAGCGTCACATAGGCGTAGATGCCTTGGCCCTTGATGTCATGCGGGAAGCCGACGACGGCGGCCTCGGCGACCTTGGGGTGGGCGACCAGCGCGCTTTCGATTTCGGCTGTGCCGAGACGGTGACCGGACACGTTGAGCACGTCGTCGACGCGGCCGGTGATCCAGTAATAGCCGTCTTCGTCGCGTCGGCAGCCGTCGCCGGTGAAATACTTGCCGGGGAAGGTGCTGAAGTAGGTTTCGACGAAGCGTTTGTGGTCGCCATAAACCGTGCGCATCTGGCCGGGCCAGCTATCGAGGATGCAGAGATTGCCCTCGGTCGCGCCGTCGAGCGGATGGCCTTCGCCGTCGACGATCTCCGGCCTCACGCCGAAGAAGGGCCGCGTCGCCGAGCCGGGCTTGAGCGGTGTCGCGCCGGGCAGCGGCGTGATCAGATGGCCGCCGGTCTCGGTCTGCCACCAAGTGTCGACGATCGGACAGCGCTCGTCGCCGACGACGCGGTGATACCACAGCCAGGCTTCCGGATTGATCGGCTCGCCGACGCTGCCGAGCAGGCGCAGGCTCGCGCGGCTGGTCTTCTTCACCGGCGCGTCGCCTTCGCGCATCAGCGCGCGGATCGCGGTCGGGGCGGTGTAGAAGCTGTTGACCTTGTGCTTGTCGATGACCTGCCAGAAGCGCGAGCTGTCGGGATAGTTCGGCACGCCTTCGAACATCAGCGTGACCGCGCCGTTCGCCAGCGGGCCGTAAAGGATATAGCTGTGGCCCGTCACCCAGCCGACGTCGGCGGTGCACCAGTAGACGTCGCCGTCGTGATAGTCGAAGACGTATTGATGCGTCATGGCGGCGAAGACCATGTAGCCGCCGGTGGTGTGCAGCACGCCCTTGGGCTGGCCGGTCGAGCCGGAGGTGTAGAGGATGAACAGCGGGTCTTCGGCGTTCATCTCGGTCGGCGGGCAATCCTCCGACGCTTTCTCCATCGCCTCGTGATACCAGACGTCGCGCCCAGCCACCCAGCCCGTCTGCCCGCCGGTGCGCTTGACCACCAGCACGGTCTTCACGCCGGGGCATTTGGTCAGCGCTTCGTCGGTGTTGGCTTTGAGCGGAATCTTCTTGCCGCCGCGCACGCCTTCGTCGGCGGTGATGACATAGCGCGAATCGCAGTCCTGAATGCGTCCGGCGAGGCTGTCGGGCGAGAAGCCGCCGAACACCACCGAATGCACTGCGCCGATGCGCGCGCAGGCGAGCATGGCGTAGGCCGCTTCCGGAATCATCGGCATGTAGATGGTGACGCGGTCGCCTTTCTTGACGCCCTGCGACTTCATCACATTGGCGAGCTTGCAGACCTGGCGGTACAGCTCCTTGTAGGTGATGCGCGCATCCTCTTTCGGATCGTCGCCTTCCCAGATGATGGCGGTTTGGTCGCCGCGCGCCTTCAGATGGCGGTCGAGGCAGTTGGCCGAGGCGTTGAGCGTGCCGTCTTCATACCATTTGATGCTGACATCGCCGGTGAAGCTGGTGTTCTTCACCTTCGTGTAGGGCTTGATCCAGTCGAGCCGCTTGCCGTGGTCGCCCCAGAACTTGTCCGGGCTCTTGATCGATTCGGCGTACATTTTTTCGTAGGCCTCGGCATCGATCCAAGCGGACTTGGCGATCGCCGGCGGCACCGGAAACACATGGGACTCGGACATGGCAGGCTCCCTGCGGCCGGCGGCCCGAATGCCCCGGCTCTTCAAGGGAATATTGGCACAAGCCAAGAGAGAGACAAGCGGTCGGCGCTATTGCGCTGCACCATGCCTACCGATGTGATTGCGAACGCGATGCGTTGCTGCCGTTAAGACTATTTCGCGAGATAGATCGCGCCGTCTTTCACGTCGAGCGCGACGGTCTCCAGCCCTTGGCCGGGGCAGGGGCCGCCGAGGCAGCTGCCGTCGCGCATGTCGAATGTGGCGGCATGGACGACGCAGAGAATGCGCGTCTTGTCATGATTGAGGAAGACGTGCGGCTTCCAGTTGAGCGGCACGAAACGGTGCGGGCAGATGTTGACGTAGCCGAAGGCTTCGTCGCCTTCGCGGATGACGAAGATCTCTTCGTCCTCGCCGTTGCGCCGCATGACGAAGGCGCGGCTGCCCGGATCGGCCATCTCGTCGAGCCGGCATAACAGGCCGCCGGGCTCGACGATCAGCTCGGGAATCTCGCCGCTGTCCTGCTGGCCTTCGAGAGACAGGCCGACCGGCGTATGCGTGCTCGGATGATCGACCATCTTCCCGTCAGCCCTTGTAGCCGCCGAGGCCGCAGATGATCTTCCAGGAGGCCGCATCGATCGGCATGACCGAAAGGCGCGACTGGCGGATCAGCGCCAATTCCTGCAATCGCGGATCGGCCTTGATCTGATCGAGCGTCACCGGCTTGGGGAAGGCTTTGAGCGCTTTGATCTCGACCATGCCGAAGCGCGCGGTCTCGTCCGTCGGATCGGGATGATGCGCCTTGGAGACTTCGGCGACGCCGACCACGCTCTTCTCGCTCACCGAGTGATAGAAGAAGCCGAGGTCGCCGACCTTCATGGCCTTCATGTTGTTGTTGGCCTGATAGTTGCGCACGCCGGTCCAGCCGGTGCGCTTGTCCTTCACCAGCTTGTCCCAGGAGTAGGCTTCAGGTTCGGACTTGAACAACCAATAGGCCATGGCGCTCACTTGCCCGCGGCGGCGGGATAGAAGGTGATGAGCTTCCAGGGTGTGATCGTGCGGCTGGCGAACAGGCCGGCCTTGTAATAGGGGTCGCCGTCGGTGAAGGCTTGCGCGGCCGCGCGGTCGGGCGCTTCGAGGATGATCACGGTGCCGGTCATCGCCACGCCGTCCTCGGCCAGCGTCGGGCCGGCGACGAACACGCGTTCCTCGTGGTCATGGATATATTCGATGTGCTTGGGGCGGGTTTCGAGGCGCAGGTCGAGGCTGTTGGGCTTGTCGACGCACTGGATCATGAAAAGCATGGGTCATCCCTTGTTTGAGGCGCGCCAATGTAACTGACCCCGCGTTGGCTTGCCAACGGTTCACGAGGCTGGCTTGCCAACGGTTCACGAGGCCGGCTTGCCAACATGCAGGGCGAGGTGCAGAGTCGCCACCGCAATTTCCCCCACAGCGGCGCTGCCGATGACGATGCCCGACACCCGCGCCGAACCGCCTGCCGCCAGCGCCGCTCCGGCGCGCGGCAAGCCGCCCGCGCTCCAGCCTGTGCCGCTCGCGCCGGGGCAGCGCGACCTGCGTCTGGATTTCTTCCGCGGCCTGGCGCTGCTCTGCATCTTCATCGATCACATTCCGGGCAACCGCATCGCCGATTACACGATCCGCAACATCGGCCTCAGCGACGCGTCCGAGCTGTTCATCTTCATCTCGGGCTATGCCGCCGGCCTCGTCTACATGGCCGCCGTGCAGCGCGAGGGCTTCCTGTTCTCCGGCTTGCGCGTCTGGCGCCGCGTCTGGCAGCTCTATGTCGCGCATCTGTTTCTCTTCGTGATCTTCACGGCGGAGGTCGCCTGGAGCTCGATGAAATTCGACAACCCGATGTATGTCGAGGAAATGAACATCGCGAGCTTCCTCAACGAGCCGCATATCGCGATCCTTGAGGCGCTGCTGCTGAAGTTCAAGCCGGTCTACATGGACATCCTGCCGCTCTATATCGTCCTGCTGGCGTTCTTCCCGTTCGCGCTCTGGCTCATCACCAAAAGCCGCCTGCTCACGCTCGCCTTGTCCTGCGGCATCTATTTCACGGCGCGCTACTATCACATCAACCTGCCGGCCTATCCGGAAGACGCGGAGTGGTTTTTCAATCCGCTCGCCTGGCAGCTGCTGTTCGTCATCGGCGCCATTCTCGGCGCGTCGATGCGCCGATCCTCCGCGCAAGGCACGCGCTTTCCGGTGCCGCGCAGCCCGTGGCTGCTGGCGCTCGCCGTCGCCTATGCGCTGTTCGGCTTCACCATGCAGTTCTTCTGGGAGCACGGCTGGATCGAGCTTTTGCCGACCAAGCTCGAAGCGCTGATCTTCCCGACCGACAAGACCAACCTCTCGGGCTGGCGCTTCGTCAACCTGCTGGCGCTCGCATATATCACCACCTATTTCCTGCGCGCCGACAGCGCCATGCTGCGTTGGCGCGCCATGCGCCCGCTGATCCTGTGCGGCCAGAACTCGCTCCATGTCTTCTGTCTTGGCGTGTTCCTGTCCTTCGCCGGCCTGATCGTGCTGGTCGAGTTCGGCGCGTCGATCGCCTATCAGCTGCTCATCAACGCCGCCGGCCTTGCGCTGATGGTCGTCGCCGCCGCGCTGCTCGCTTGGTATCGCGCGCAGGAGCGGCTGCCGCGCAAACCGGCCGAGGTGAAAACGGGGGATGTGAAGATGACGCCGACAGCTCTGGGGGGAGGGTCAGCCGAATGAGACGGGGTTTGCTCAAGGGCGCGCTGATCGCCCTGGTTGCGTTGACGCCGTTCGGCGCGGCCTTCGCCGCCGACGAAGCGCCGAGGGATTTGCGCAGCTTCTGCGCCGTGCCGGAAAATCTCGCCGCTGGCGGCTTCCTCAAACATACGCGCGAGGCCTATCGCGCCGGCAAGCCGCTGCGCATCGTCGCTTTCGGCACGTCGTCCACCGCCGGCACCGGCAGCGCCTCGCGCGGCGAAGCCTATCCGTTCAAGCTGCAAACCGATCTGCAGGAGCGCTTCGGCATTCCCGCCGAGGTCATCAACAAGAGCGTCGGCGGCCAGACGGCGCGCCAGATGATCGGCCGGCTCGAGGACGATGTCGTCAGCTTCACTCCCAGCCTGGTGATCTGGCAGACGGGAACTGTCGATGCCGCCGGCAACGTCCAAGTCGAGGATTTCGGCCGCGCCCTCTCACAAGGCATTGAAATGCTTGATAAAGAGGGAATCGATGTGATTTTCGTAAATATGCAATATTCGCGGCGTATAGAATTGCTGGTAAATTATGCGCCTTATGTCGAAATGATGAAGGCGGCGGCCGCGCAATCGGACGCCATCTTGTTCGACCGGCTCGAGATGATGCGGCATTGGGCCGCCGAAGGCCGGCTTGATTTCGACAATATGCCGCGTGCCGAACGTGCCAGCCGTGCCGTCAAGTTGCATGAGTGCATCGCCTTGCAGTTGGGCGATATGATCGAGAAAGCCGTTCGCCGCTGACGCGACCGCACATCGGGCATAGAACAACCGCAGTGAACAACCGCAGTTTCGCGTCTCACATAAGGTTCTTGCCGCCCGTGTCGCGTCTCTCGATCACCCGTCTCGCCGCCCTCGCAGCCACCCTCTCGCTCGG
Source organism: Alphaproteobacteria bacterium (assembly GCA_035714115.1). GTDB lineage: Bacteria > Pseudomonadota > Alphaproteobacteria > SMXQ01 > SMXQ01 > CAMAVH01. The sequence continues at coordinate 1,947 of DASTMO010000041.1, read as the reverse complement.
CCTGTCGTTCGCCGCCGCCGCGGCGGATCAGCCCGTGGCAGCCGTCGCGCCCGCGAAAGCGCAGAAGGCCGAGCCGCACAAGAAGGCGGCGCGGTTCGACGGTTCGCGTTGCGCCGTTCCCGATTCGCTGGTGACGCAAAGCCAGCCGCTGCAGCATGTCGCCTTCAAGCTGCGCAACGATCTGCCGATCAAGATCGTCGCCGTCGGCTCTTCCTCGACGCAGGGCCACGGCGCGTCCAGCCCGAGCCACAATTATCCGTCGCGCCTCGCCGTCGAGCTGTCCGAGCTCTGGCCGCGCGCGCAGATCACCGTCGTCAATCGTGGTGTCGGCGGCGACCGCACGGCGCAGATGATGGCGCGCTTCGAGCGCGACGTCGTCGCCGAGAAGCCGGATCTCGTCATCTGGCAGGTCGGCACCAACGACAGCCTGGCCGGCGACACCATCCATTCGATGAGCGAGCTGATTCTCGAAGGCATCGACACGCTGGAGACGGCGGGCGCCGACGTCATCATCATGTCGCCGCAATATGCCCCGCGCTTCAACGAGCGCGCCGATCATCTGCTGCGCGTCGAAGCGGTGCGCGCTGCCGCGCGCGAGAAGAATGTCGGCGTGTTCCGCCGCTTCGAGATCATGCAGAACTGGATCGCCCGAGAGAACATGACGATGCCCGCCATGATCTCGAACGACGGCCTGCATATGAACGATCTCAGCTACGGCTGCACGGCGCATCTGCTCGCCAAGCAAATTGCCCTGGCAAGCCCGGCCGTGCCGCTGATGGCGATCAAGACTCCGGCGCCGCTGCCCGCCTCGGCGATGAATGCCCCGCCGATCGCCCATGCGCCGATGTCGGCGTCCTCGATGTCGGCGAAATCGATCGAGGCCAGCGCTGTGGCCGCGCCGTCCGTCATGCCCTCCGCCGCGCCTATCGCGGTCGGCCCGGCGGCGACGCCTATTTCCCCGAATATTCCGCGGTAAAGGGACGCGCCAGCAGCGCGTCGATGGCGGCGTCGATGCCGGCGCCGCTGTGCAGCACCGCGTCCACCGCGAAGCAGATCGGCATGTCGACGCCGCAGCGCCGCGCCAGAGCGGCGACGGCCGGGGCGGAGAACACGCCTTCGGCCACGGAGCTTTTGCCACCGAGCGCCTCTTCCAGCGTCTGGCCTTCGCCGAGCGCGAAGCCAACCGAGTAATTGCGCGATTTCGCGCTCATGCAGGTGAGCATCAGATCGCCCGCGCCCGACAAGCCCATCAGGGTTTCCATGCGGCCGCCGAGCGCGCTGCCGAGGCGCACGATTTCATGCAGGCCGCGCGTGATCAGGGCGGCGCGCGCATTCTCGCCGAGGCCGCGCCCGCTGACGATGCCGCTGGCGATCGCCAGCACGTTCTTCACCGCGCCGCCGACCTGCGCACCGATCAGATCGTCGGACAAATAGGGGCGCAGGCGCGTCGAGCCGAGCGCCGTGACCAAGCGCGCGCCGAGCACGGCATCGCCGCAGGCCAGCGTGACGGCGACAGGAAGCCCGCGCGCCGCTTCGCCGGCGAAGGTCGGGCCGGACAGCACGGCGAGCGGCGCCTGCGGCAGCGCTTCGCCGACCGCTTCGCTCATCAGCGCGCCGCTGCCCTGCTCGATGCCCTTGGCGCAGATCACCGCCGGCACGCCGTCTTGCCAGTGGGCGGAAAGATTGCCGGCGATCGTGCGCATGAATTGCGCCGGCGCGACGAGCAGCACCGCTTCGGCATCGCAGGCGCGGGCCGGATCGTCGGTCGCGCTCACGGCGCTCGGCAATTGCACGCCCGGCAAAAACTTGCGGTTCTCGTGGCGCTCGTTGATGTCGGCGACCACCTCGGGCTCGCGCGCCCATAGGGTGACGCGGCGGCCGGCGCGCGCGGCGGCGGCGGCGAGCGCGCTGCCGAGGCGCACGATTTCATGCAGGCCGCGCGTGATC